>NZ_JBNPTO010000016.1:0-188727 GCF_051167715.1 Bradyrhizobium sp. HKCCYLS20291
CACGGTCATCCTGCGGCTGTCACAATCTTCGCCATCAATGAGCCCAAAAACTCAATTGGCTCACGGGCTCTACGGACTGTGCCTGCGTTTATCGGGACGACGGCGGTGTTTGTTGCGCGAGATGCGTGTCTCATCCGATCGCGAGCGCGGCCACCGAGAGCAGGGCGAGCATGACGGTCGTGCTCAAGAGCTGCAGCGATGTTTCCGGCTGCGTGCACCAGCGCAGCACCTTGTCGGCGAAGCCGAGCGTCGCATCGTAGAACACGGCGGCATAGGCCTGCTTGAGCAGGCGCTGAAAGCGCGGACCGGCCGCCGCGACCATCAGCACGTGGACGATGGTCGCCGATATCACGAAGCCCAGGATGCCGGGCCGCAGCGCGGTGCTGTGCGCGAGCTTCAGGATCAGCGCGGCCCCGGCATAGGTCGGAATGGCCTGGAACAGCGCGGTCAGCGCCATGCCTTCGAGCAGGTTGAGAGACGCCGGCTTCGGCGTCGATATGCTGGGGGAGGATACGGCGAGCATGACACGGGCATCCGGTTGCGGCGGTCCTCGGCGAGGACCAGACCGCATCCGTGTAGCTGGCGGCTACCGTGGTGACCGTGAGCCCCATCACGCCGGGCCGCGTCGCGGCCGGCTGACATGAGGTCGCGTCAAGAGCAGGCGACGCCGGGTTCGACTACATCCGGCCCTGGCCGTTCACCTGGGTCTGCTGCTCCCGACGATCCTCCTGCTTGGCGCGGTGACGTCCATAGAGACAGCCCGCGGCGGCGCCGAGCACGCCGTGGTGACCGGCATAATGACCGGCCACGCCACCGACGATGGCGCCCTTGATGCAGCCCTTGGCCTCGGCGGCCTGCGTGGAAAGCAGCGTGAGCGCTGCGACGGAAACGGCGATCATGATCTTCATGATGAGACTCCGAAATGGATGTTGCCGAGTAACGTCGGCGCGGCGGTGCGGTTCCCGCGTCCCACCTACGCGAACCTCATGGCCCGAAGCGGTGACCTCCGACTCAAAACTCACGGCTCGGACATCATCGCGACGCGATCCGCCGCCAAGATTCCATTCACCCTGCCGATGTATTGTACCGGCCGGGACTCCCACAGGTGATTGACGGCCGTGCACCGACCTCTCCAACAAGGTCAGAGCCGATGCGGGCCCTCCAGTCAGTGGAGACAGGATGATCGAGCACATCAACAAGCAGCGGGTGCGCAAGCTGCTCGAGGCCCATGCCGCCGGCGATTTCGACGCCGTGCTGGCCAGCTGCAGCGACGACGTCGAGCACTTCGCCTCGGCGCCGATCGACATCTTCCCGCATCTCGGCCGCCGCACCGGCAAGGCGGAGGTGCGGCAGATGTGGGAAACCACGCGAAATCGCTATGCCGACGTCAGGCACGAGATCAAGGCGATGATCTGCGAGGGGGATCAGGTCGCCGCCGACCTCCGCGTCTTCCTGCGCAAGCGCGACAATGACCGCATCGTGCAATATGACCTCGCAGCCTTCTATACCCTGCGCGACGGCCGCATCTGCCGGATCAGGGAAATCATGGACACGTTCGACCTGGTGCAGCAGGTGCTCGAATGCGACCTCGGCCGGCTGCTGATCGCCGACTCTCCCCGCTGACACAGCAAGCGTTGCCCGCCAGGGGCTGATCACGGAAACGTCACCGAATTCCGCCGCAATGCTTTGAACCTCGCTTCGACGCCCCGAACCCATTTGCGGGCGGCATGCGGGGCATTGGCGAGATGAAGATTGCATTCCTGGCGATGGCAGGGCTGGTGATGGGGGTCGTCGGCGGCGCCACGATCGGGATCGGAATCGGCCTCGCCTGGATCGAGCTGTGCAACACCAGCGAATTCGAGGGCTATGCGGGCATGCTCGTGTTCTTCACCTTCATGCCGCTGGGCGCCCTGGTCGGCGGCCTCGCCGGCGCCACCCTGTTCGGCATGGCGGCATTTCGCGAGCACGAGGTCGCCGTCGCCCGGCAGCGCGTGCTGAGAGAGGTGCGCTGAGATTGCAACCCCGCGGCCAGCGGCCGAGATTCGGCATCGGTGGCGTGGCCTGAAGGCTGGTGCGTCATCTTGCGAGCCAGATCAGGGATCACCGGACATGACCGAGCACAGCCTCTGGCGTCTGTCGCGTGCCTTGCGGCGCGCGATCAACGACCACCATTTCGACGCGCTCGCCGAGCTGCTCGACGACGACGTGGACTGGGCCATCTACGGCCCGATCGACATGTTCCCGTTTCTCGGCGCGCGCCACGGCAAAGCCGCGGTGCTCGAAGCCATCCGGCAGATCGGGAATGCCGTGCATATCCGCAGGCTGGAGCGCGAAACGCTGATGCTGGACGAGAGCGGCGCCGCCACGATGGTCCGCTGCGCGATGACGGCGCAGGATTCCGACAAGCCGATCACCGCCCGGCTGGCGCAGTTCATGCAGTTCCGCGGCGGCAAGCTGGCGCGGTTGCGCATCCTGATCGACACGTTCGATCTGGTGGAGCAGACGCTGGGCCGTCCGATCCACCTGCCGCGGATCGGCAATTTCGCATGATGGCCGGATGATGCCCGCCGGCGCACGGGGCTGTGGGTCGGATCGCGACAAGCCAACACATCGTGATTGGCGCGGTCATAATTTCGCGCCAAGATTCGACCATATTTCGACCGGCAAGTTCGGGCGGCGGGGGTTGCTCTCATGACATCGTATGGTTGCGTGCTGGCGGTTTTCACGGCCGGCCTTGGTTGCCTTGTCTCCGCGGCGCAAGCCCAGACGTTGATGCAGGCGCCGCAGCCGACGCAATCGACCCCGTGGCAACAGATCGCGCCACAGGACGGCGATGAGGATGAGGCGGGGGCGCAGGCATCCGCGGCCGATCCGATGAAGGGCATCGATGTCGACAAGCTCGACTGGAGCCAGCTTGCGATCGACGAGACGACCTTTCTCGATCGCCCCGAAGCGGCGGCGGCGAAGCGCAGGGCAGCCGCCGAGAAGGCGGCGCTCGACTGGTCCAACCAGAACAAGGGCAGCGCCGCGTCCGGGGTCTCGGTCAAGCAGTCGGTGTCGCCGTTCTGGGACGCGCGCGTCGGCGCCGACATGACCGTCACGCGCCAGCCGACGACGATGTCCGAACTGCTGGCGGAGAAGGCCGAGAACGGCGGCAGCACGCCGCAATCCGGCGGCTCGGCCTGGGCCGCGGTCACGGCGCCCGGCGCCGGCACGATCTGGGACACGACCGCGATCGAGGCTCGCGTCGATCCCGGCTCGGACCAGGGCCGCCTCGGCACCACCATCACCAAGGCCGTGCCGCTCGATCATTACAATCTGACTTTACAGAACGGCTACAACGTCACGCAGCAGGGAATGGTGCCGATCCCCGGCGGGACGACGCGCACCAGCCGCAGCTTCGACACCGAGCAATCGGCGAAGCTTTCGGTCAAGGATACGGGCACGAGCGTCACCGCAGGTCAGACGATGTCGTCGAGCGAGGAGAAATGGCTGCGCAAGGTCGGTGCCGAGCAGAAGCTGTATGATGGTCTCAGCGTGTCCGGCGCGATCGGCGAAACCGCGCAAGGCGGCACCAGCAAGAGCATCTCGGCCGGCTTCAAACGCAGCTGGTGAGGCTTAACGATTGCGGCGGCCCGCCACGAATGATCGAACGGTCGCCGCAGCTTCGCCGCGTTGCGGCCCAATTTCGCCGCACTGATAGGCTTTGAGAATTTCGTCGTGCGGGGACACCGCGCTCATATGAACGCGAAATGAGGAATGAGCCGATGAATGCTATTCGTCCGGACAAGATCGAAGGAACTGAAACCGAGCTGGATCCAGATCTCGCCGCAGTCTCCGAGGTCGAAGCCGGCATTCGTGATTTCGTCCGCAATGACATCGCCTATCTGCGCCGCCCCAATGCGGCCGCCACCGCCGAGGCCGTCATCGATGCCGATGCAGCCGTGAACAGCGTCACCACGCTGATCCAGCGCGTCGCCGGCACCTCGTTGTCGGAGATCGAGAACCTGATCGGCGAGCTCGAGAACCTGCGCGAGTTGCTGCATGCCGAGGGTCAGCGCGTGCAGCGCGAGATCGCGAGCTATGCCCAGCTGAGCCAGGCTGCGATGAAGTCGACCCGGGCGATCGCCGAGAACGTCACCCAGTGGAAGCGCGCCGCCGACGGGCTGCGCAACAACTGACCTGGTTGCCGGATGCATTCCGAAGCCGTCGCGCGATGACATCGCGCGGCGGTTTCGCCTTTGCATCGCTACATTTTTGAACGCGTTGCGGCGTCCCCGCGACCAACACGTGCCCGTTTTACTTACGGGTCCGTTGCGTCAGGGGCTGTCATTTTGATGGAAACGATTAGACCTGAGAACACCGATCCGATTCCGCTCAGGCAGGAGCCTCAGCGGGTGGGGACCATCATGGTCCGCTTCTTGGGATTGCTGGTGATTGCCATCGCGGTCATGGTGCTCATCTGGAGCCGCTAGACCCGCTCGAGCAGCGCCCGCGCTGCCCGCCTTCGTTAACGAACAGTTAAACCGTCACTCGCTGATGGAAGCAGAGCTCTCAAGCGAATACGAGCCGTCGGCGTAACCCTTCACGACCATTCCGGTCGCGAGCATCACCGCAAGCGTCACACTGGCAAAGATAAAGCCGAGGAGTTTCAGACCACTGCGATCTGCCATACTCATCCCCCACATCCTGATCCCTGATGGGCTGTCTTATAGAGTCCGGGTTCAAAATGCGTTAGCGGGAAGTTCGTTCCGCAAAGACAATCCTACGCAGCGTGACCTTTTCGCCTCAACCATTGTTCCGTCGTGGCACAAAGGCCGACGCAAGCACCGAGAACACCAGTTCGCCGCGCTGATTGACGCCGGTATTGCGCGCCTGCAGCAGGCCCCATTGCGGTCGCGACGCCGATGCGCGCAGCGAATCAATTTCGCTGGAGAAGGTAATTGTATCGCCGGCGAGCACCGGCTTCAGCCAGCGCAGCTCCCGGAAGCCCGGCGACGGCCCACCGAGCGCGACCGGCTCTCCGCGCGAGCGCGCGATCTCTGCGAGCCGTTGATTGTCGGCGACGATCAGCTTCATGCAGACCGAACCGACGTGCCAACCCGAAGCAGCGAGCCCGCCGAACAACGAGTTGCGGCCTTCCTTCTCGTCGAGATGAAAGCGCTGCGGATCAAACTGCCGGGCGAAGCGTTTGATCTCGTCGGCCGTGAATGTGTGGGAGCCGAGTTCGCGGCGCTGGCCGACCTGAAGATCCTCGAAGAACCGCATCAGCTCACCTGCCCGCCGGCGCGCCGCTCGACGATGATCGGGGACACCATCTCGCAAAGCCGATCGCCGGCCTTGTTGCGCACGCTGCATTTGAAGGTCACGATTCCGGTCGACGGCCGAGTGCGTGATTCGCGCGCTTCGACGACTTCGACATCGAGCATGAGCTCATCATCGGGGCGCAGCGGCGACAGCCAGCGCACCTCGTTGACCCCCGGTGAGCCAAGCGAGGCGGTGCGGCCGATGAAGCCGTCGAACATCATGCGCATCATCAGCGAGCAGAGATGCCAGCCAGATCCGGAGAGGCCCTTGAGCATCGACTGCAAGGCAGCCTGCTCGTCCAGATGCATCGGCTGCGGATCGAACTCGGATGCGAAGGCAATGATCTCGTCGCGGGTGACGTGGCGCGGGCCGAAGCTGCCGAAATGGCCTTGCGGAAAATCTTCGAAGCTGAGGGTCATGAACACCGGGAATGGCTGTAGAAGCCCGATTGTGGCCGCACTTTGCGGCAATCACAACTGGGGCCCTCGCATGGCTGCCCGTTGCGGTCGCTGATCTCATTCTGACGGCTGCAGAAGCCGAGAACGAGGTCGGCGGGCCTGTTCGTCATCTGGCGTAAGATCAGAGCACCACTTAAAGACGATTTGCCTGCGATTCGGAATTTGCTGGGGGATCAGGATGTTGGAATTTCGCGATTTGTTCCAATGGGACCGTTTCATCACGCCCACCATCATCAAGACGTTCTATTGGCTCGTGGTCGCGCTCATCATTCTCTCGGGAATCCGCGGGATCTTCCAGGGCCTGTCGGAAATGGCGATCAGCCCGTTCGGCGGTTTCCTGATGCTGCTGTCCTCGCTCGCCGGCATCATCGTCGGCATGGTGTTCTCGCGCATCATCGCCGAGTTCGTGCTGATCGTCTTCCGCATCAACGAGCACCTCGGCGCGATCCGCGAGCAGGGGCGGATGTAGTCCGCCCCCGCATCGCGTCAGTTGTTGAAGCGGAAGTGCATCACGTCGCCGTCGGCGACGACATACTCCTTGCCCTCGAGCCGCAGCTTGCCGCCCTCCCGCGCCCCGGCCTCGCCGCCGAGTGCGACGTAGTCGGCATAAGCGATGGTCTCGGCGCGGATGAAGCCTTTTTCGAAATCGGTGTGAATGACACCTGCAGCCGCCGGAGCCTTGGTGCCGCGATGGATGGTCCAGGCACGGGCTTCCTTCGGACCGACGGTAAAATAGGTGATCAGGTCGAGCAGCTGATAGCCGGCGCGGATCAGCCGATCGAGGCCGGCCTCTTCGAGACCGAGCGTCTCAAGGAAATCCACGCGCTCCTCACGCGACAAGGTCGCGATCTCCGATTCGATCTTGGCGGAGATCACGACGGCGATCGCGCCCTCTTCCTTGGCGCGGGCAAACACCGCCTGCGAAAAGCTGTTGCCGTCCTTCGCCGAGCCTTCCTCGACGTTGCAGACGTACAGCACCGGCTTCGAGCTCAGCAGGCCGAGCATGCCGAAGGCGCGCTCCTCCTCCGGCTTACGCTCCAAGAGCCGCGCCGGCTTGCCCTCGCGCAGCAGCACCAGCGCGCGGCTGACGAGATCGTGCTGCTCCTTGGCGTCCTTGTCGCCGCCCTTGGCCTTCTTGGCGAGGTTGTCGACACGCTTCTCGAGGCTGTCGAGATCGGCCAGCATCAGCTCGGTCTCGATGGTCTCGATGTCGGCGAGCGGGGCGATCTTGCCCTCGACATGGGTGATGTCGGAATCCTCGAAGCAGCGCACGACATGCGCGATCGCGTCGACCTCGCGGATATTGGCGAGGAACTGGTTGCCGAGCCCCTCCCCCTTAGAGGCGCCGCGCACGAGGCCGGCGATGTCGACGAAGGTCAGCCGCGTCGGGATGATCTGGCCGGACTTGGCGATCGCCGCCAGCTTATCCAGCCGCGGATCGGGCACGGCGACCTCACCGACATTCGGCTCGATCGTGCAGAACGGATAGTTCGCCGCCTGTGCCGCGGCCGTCTCCGTCAGCGCATTGAACAGCGTCGATTTGCCGACGTTCGGCAGCCCGACGATCCCGCATTTGAATCCCATGACCCGTCTCGCATCCTCTCAAGGCAACAACCGCGCGCGCCTCACGCGGCGCCGGCGTCGCCCTTGTCCAGAAAACCCTTGGCCTGCAGCGCCAGATGCACCTTGTTGGCGAAGGTGGCGTCGCGCTTGCCGGTCAACAAACCGGCATTGTCGGCCACCGCCTCGCACAGCGCCTCGACCCAGGGCATATCGGATTTGGCGAAGTCCGACAGCACGTGGCCGTGCACCAGCTCCTTGACGCCGGGATGGCCGATGCCGAGCCGGACGCGGCGGTAGTCGTTGCCGAGATGCGCGGAGATCGAGCGCAGCCCGTTATGCCCGGCGATGCCGCCGCCAACCTTCACGCGCAGCTTGCCCGGAGGCAATTCGAGTTCGTCCTGAAACACCGTGACGTCGCCGACACCGAGTTTGAAGAAGCTGGCTGCTTCCTGCACGGCTCGGCCCGACTCGTTCATGAAGGTCGTGGGCTTCAGCAGGATGACGCGCTCATTGTCCAGCGTGCCTTCCGAGGTTTCGCCCTGAAACCTGCGGCGCCAGGGCGCAAAGCGGTGCCGCCGCGAAATCTCGTCCACGGCCATGAAGCCGATATTGTGCCGGTTGCGCGCGTATTTCGCGCCGGGATTGCCGAGACCGACGAACAGCAGCATGGCGCGGCACCGGGACCTGCCGTCGCTCCGGGACGCGCGAGACCAGCCCGCGCGCCCCGACAGCGGATCGGCTTACTTCTTCTTCTCGGGGGCCTTGGCCGCGGCAGCAGGAGCCTTCGCGGCGGCGGCAGGCGCCTTGGCACCGGCAGCCGGAGCGGCAGCAGCAGCGGGAGCCGCGGCGGCGCCAGCGGCGGCCTTCTGCTCCTCGCCATAGCCCGACGGCGGGACGATGGTGACGAGGGTGGCGTCATCGCGCGACAGCGTCTTCACGCCGGTCGGCAGCTTGACGTCGGAGATGTGCAGCGAGTGGTTGATTTCCAGCGCGCTGACGTCGGCCTCGATGAACTGCGGAATGTTCTCCGCGAGGCACTCGAGGTCGAGCGTATGGGTCACGATGTTGACCGTGCCGCCGCGCTTGACGCCCGGCGCGCCTTCCGAACCCACCACGTGCAGCGGCACGCTGACGCGGATGGTCGCGCCCTGGCCGAGCCGCATGAAGTCGACATGGATCGGGAAGTCCTTGACCGGATCGAGATGGAAGTCGCGCGGGATCACGCGATGCTTCTTGCCGTCGAGGCTGACGTCGAAGATCGTGGTCAGAAACCGGCCCGCCAGGATGCGCTGGCGCAGTTCGCGGTCGTCCACCGAGATCGGCAGCGGGGGCTGGTTGTCTCCATAAATCACTCCGGGCACTCTCCCGGCGCGACGCTCTGCCCGTGCGGCCCCCTTGCCGACTGACGGACGGGCGGTCGCCTTCAGTTCTCTGACGGTCGCCATCGTGTTAAGTCCTTGTTTTAAAAAGTTAAAGGCCGCAATGCGGCCCGTTGCTGGACGTCCTTCGGCAAGCCTCCAGGGGTGCGGGGGCCGCGGACGTGGCGGCGTTCTAGCGGCAAACCCGGGAAATGACAAGGAAATGAAGGGACCGACGGCCCCTTCATCCCACCAACTCTCCGAAGGTATTTCGCGCGCGGGGTCAGCCGTCCGCGGTGCCGGTCCCCGGCTGACCGCCGGCGGCGCCGCCGAGCTTGGCCTCGAGCGCGGCGATCCGTGCCTTCAGCGCCTCGTTCTCCTCGCGGGCGAGCCGGGCCATGTCCTTGACCGCCTCGAACTCCTCGCGCTTCACGATGTCGAGGTCGTTCAGGATCTTTTCGGCCTGGTTGCGGATGACCGAATCGACCTCCCGCTTCATGCCCTGGGCGGCGCCGGCAGCGTCGTTCATCAGGCGGCCGATCTCGTCGAAAAACCGGTTGTTGGTCTGGGTCATGCTCAAACTCCGCTGGCGCGACGCGCTCGATCACACAATGGCGATCCGGCCCGCCGGCTTCAAGATGCGCTCGTCTTGTCACGCGGCGGTTTCCTTGTCATCGTACTTGTGAGGCAGCCGCGCTGTGCGGCATAAGCGGCCCAGATCGACGGCGCGCCGCAGCTGTTCATGTGGCGGGGCCCGTTCGAAGCCCGCATCGCCCGCGTGAGTCCCGAGCCGGAACGCCGTGCCCACGAAAGCCCTGAATGACGCCCCTCCTCGTCGACTTCCCCGTCTTCGATCCGGTCGCGGTCCAGATCGGCCCGTTCGCCGTCCGCTGGTACGCGCTGGCCTATATCTGCGGCATCGTGCTCGGCTGGCTCTATGCCCGCTCGCTCCTGAAGAAGGAGCGGCTGTGGGGCGGCCCGGCGCCGGTGTCGCTGGTCCAGCTGGACGACTTCATCCTGTGGGTCACGCTCGGCATCATTCTGGGCGGCCGCACCGGTTACGTGCTGTTCTACAACCTCCCGCACTTCATCAAGGACCCGCTGGATATCTTCCAGCTGTGGAACGGCGGCATGTCGTTTCATGGCGGCTTCATGGGCTGCGTAGTCGCCGTGATCTTGTTCGCCCGCCGCAACGGCCTGCCGATCCTCTCACTCGGCGACATCACCACCGCGGTTGCGCCGATCGGCCTGCTGCTCGGCCGCATCGCCAACTTCATCAAACCCGAATTGTGGGGCCGTGAGGCTGATCCGAATCTGCCCTGGGCCATGATCTTTCCGACCGATCCCACCCAGCTGCCGCGTCACCCGAGCCAGCTCTATGAGGCCGGCCTCGAGGGCCTGCTGCTGTTCTGCATCCTGGCTGCCATGGTCCGGTTCGGAGCATTGAAACGACCCGGCTTCATCCTCGGCAGCTTCATCGGCCTGTATGGCACAGCCCGCATCGTCAGCGAGCTGTTCCGCGAGCCGGATCCGCAACTCGGTTTCCTGTGGCGCGGCATGACCATGGGCATGCTGCTGTCGGTGCCGATGCTGATCGTCGGCGCCATCCTGGTCGCCCGGGCGCTGCGCAAGCCTGACATCCATCACGCCACTCCTTCGCTGCAGGCCCATCCGTGATCGAACTGTCTGCGCTGCACACCGAGATCAAGCGGCTGATCAGGGCGTCCGGCCCGATGCCGGTCTGGCGCTACATGGAGCTGTGCCTCACGCACCCCGAGCACGGCTACTACATCGCGCGCGATCCGCTCGGGCGCGAAGGCGACTTCACCACCGCGCCGGAGGTGAGCCAGATGTTCGGCGAACTGCTCGGGCTGTGGGCGGCCTCGATCTGGAAGGCGACCGGTTCGCCGCAGCAGTTCCGGCTGATCGAGCTCGGGCCCGGCCGCGGCACCATGATGTCGGATGCATTGCGCGCGTTGCGCGTGCTGCCGCCGCTGTACCAGACCATTTCGGTGCACCTGGTCGAGATCAATCCGGTTCTGCGCGAAAAGCAGAAACAGACGCTGACCGGCCTGCGCAACGTGACCTGGCACGACAGCTTCGACGAGGTGCCGGAAGGGCCGAGCGTCATCTTCGCCAACGAGTATTTCGACGTGCTGCCGGTGCACCAGATGCTGAGGCGGGAGACCGGCTGGCACGAGCGCGTGGTCGAGCTCGACGAGGAGGAGAACTTCGTCTACGCCGCGGCGCCGGATCCGACCCCCGGCTTCGAGCATCTGCTGCCGCCGCTGGTGCGCGCCGCCCCCGTCGGCGCGATCTTCGAATGGCGCCCCAACACCGAGATGATGGCGATCGCCAAGCGCATCCGCGAGCAGCGCGGCGCAGCGGTCATCATCGACTATGGTCATGTCCGCAGCGACGTCGGCGACACCTTCCAGGCGATCGCGCGGCACAGCTTCGCCGATCCCCTGAAAACGCCGGGGCTTGCCGACATCACGGCCCATGTCGATTTCGACGCGCTGTCGCGGACGGCCGACGCCGTCGGCGCCCGCGTCCACGGCCCGGTCACACAGGGCGAATTCCTGCGCCGGCTCGGCATCGAGACGCGCGCACTGACCTTGATGCAGAAGGCGGCGCCCGAGGTCTCCGAGGACATTGCAAGCGGGCTGAAGCGCCTGATCGAAGGCGGCCGCAGCGGCATGGGTTCGATGTTCAAGGTGCTCGGCATCTCCGATTCCGAAATTCCCGTGCTCGCCGGAATCAGCGACGAGCATACGAGCGCGACGAGCGGAGGCGCATGATGCTGGTGTCATCGGATGTGATGTCCGCGATTCCGGGTCTGCGCCATGCCTTCTTCACCCGGGAGGGCGGCGTCTCCGATGGCATCTATGCCGGGCTGAACGGCGGGTTGGGATCGAACGACGTGCCGGAGAACGTCCGGGAAAATCGCCGCCGCATGGCGGAGCATCTCGGCGTCGGGCCGGACCAGTTCCTCAGCGTGCATCAGATCCATTCGCCCGATGTCGTGGTTGCGACCGGTCCGTGGGACAGCACCGTCAGGCCGAAGGCGGATGCGCTCGTCACCGCCACCCCCAATCTGGCGATCGGCGTCACCACGGCGGATTGCGGACCAATCCTGTTCGTCGATGCGCAGCGCCGCGTGATCGGCGCCGCCCATGCCGGCTGGAAGGGCGCGCTGACCGGCGTGCTCGAAGCCACGCTGCAGGCGATGGAGCAGCTCGGCGCCGAGCGCGGGCAGATCATCGCCGCCATCGGTCCCCTGATCCGGCAATCGAGCTACGAGGTCGGGCCCGAATTCGTCACCCGCTTCGTCGATGCCGATGCCGAGCATGCGCGCTTCTTCGTGGCGGCCGAACGCCAGGGACACGCGATGTTCGACCTCGGCGGCTTCATCCGGATGCGGCTGGACAAGGCCGGCGTGCTCCTGGTCGACGATCTCGGGCTCGACACTTATGCCGACCAACGCTTCTTCAGTTACCGCCGCTCGGTGCACCGGAAAGAGCCGGACTACGGTCGCCACGTGCATGCGATCATGCTCGAAGGCTGAAGCGGGGCGCCATTGTGGCCACATGGGGATTGCTTAACCGTTTCTCTACAACTGACGACGTTCTGTCCCGATCTGTGGCAGCCGCGACCTAGACGTTAATCGATTTTAACGATATCGCTCCCGACGATGAGGGGAGCGCCGACACCACTTCGACTGATCAGCCGCGCCACGCAGCACGCCTGCGTTGCCGCCGCGCTGATCCTGTCTGCAGCCACGCTCGGCGGATGCGCCGGCAGCGGCAGCGGCGGCCCCGCCAATGCCTATGCCATGGCGCCATCGTCCGACGGCGCGACCATCGCCTTCGAACAGATCGACGGCCCGCCGCCGCAGATCTTCGATCGCATGGTGAGCGTGCTCGACAGCGAATCCAAGCTGCGCAGCCTCGCCATCGTGTCGCGCGAAGCGCCGGCCGCCTACCGCGTCCGCACCTACCTCTCGGCGCAGGTCGTCGGCGGCAAGAGCGTGATCGCCTGGGTGTTCGACGTCTATGACCGCAATCAGCAGCGCGCGCTGCGCCTGTCGGGCGAAGAGCCGATCGGACGCGGCGGCCGCGATCCCTGGAATGCCGTCGACGACATGGTTCTGCGAAAGATCGCGCAAGCGGGATTCAGCGGCCTCTCCAACATGCTGAACGGCACGCCCGCCGGCACCACGCCCCCCGCCGCCCCGGCCACGCGCGGCCCTGCGATTGCAGCCGCCGAGCCTGCATCGCCCAAATCTGCATCTGACATGTCCGACGGCAGCAGCGTCGCCGCCCTCGGCTACACCGACCATTAGGCAAAGCGGCGCATTTTGCGCCGTTTTTTGACCGGGAAAACAGCTGCGGCGGGTTGCCAGCCGCTTGGTGTCCTTGATATCACCTCGCCCGTACAAAACCGCCGGTTCCACGGATAGTCCGATATGCTGAACAAGGTCTCCAGCGACCCGCGAGGAGAATTCACGATGTCGGCCAAGAACGGCTCCATCAAACTCGTCGCCGGCAACTCCAACCCGGCTCTTGCCGCAGGTATCGCCGCCGAGCTCGGCCTGCCGCTGACCAAGGCCGTCGTCCGGCGCTTCGCCGACATGGAGATCTTCGTCGAGATCCAGGAGAACGTGCGCGGCTCCGACGTCTTCATCATCCAGTCGACGTCCTATCCGGCGAACGACCTCCTGATGGAGCTGCTGATCATCACCGACGCGCTGCGCCGCTCCTCGGCCCGCCGCATCACCGCCGTGGTTCCGTATTTCGGCTACGCCCGGCAGGATCGCAAGTCCGGCTCGCGCACGCCGATCTCGGCCAAGCTGGTCGCCAATCTGATCACCCATGCCGGCGTCGACCGCGTCATGACGCTCGACCTGCATGCCGGCCAGATCCAGGGCTTCTTCGACATCCCGACCGACAACCTGTTTGCCTCGCCGCTGATGGTGCGCGACATCAAGGAGCGGTTCGATCTCTCCAACGTCATGGTGGTGTCGCCCGACGTCGGCGGCGTGGCGCGCGCGCGCGGCCTCGCCAAGCGCATCAACACGCCTCTCGCCATCGTCGACAAGCGCCGCGAGCGTCCCGGCGAGTCCGAGGTCATGAACGTGATCGGCGAGGTCTCGGGCCACACCTGCATCCTGATCGACGACATCGTCGATTCCGGCGGCACGCTGGTCAACGCCGCCGATGCGCTGCTCAAATACGGCGCCAAGGACGTCTACGCCTACATCACCCATGGCGTGCTCTCCGGCGGCGCCGCAGCCCGCATCAGCTCGTCGCGGCTGAAGGAGCTCGTCATCACCGACTCCATCATGCCGACGGAAGCCGTGCGCAACGCCCCCAACATCCGTGCGCTGCCGATCGCCCCGCTGATCGCGGAAGCCATCGGACGGACGGCCGCGGAAGAGTCGGTGTCGAGCCTGTTCGACTGATTGCGTTGTCGCGCGGACATCACCGCGGTCCCTCTTCTCGCTTTGATATCTCGATCTGACTTTGCCTTCCCCCTCCAGGCAGGGTGACCGCATTGACGATCGGAGTGGTGCGCTCGCGTTCCTCCACGTCGTCATGGCCGGGCTTGTCCCGGCCATCCACGTCGTTCAGCGCACTGAGAACCACGTGGATGCCCGGGACAAGCCCGGGCATGACGGAGTAACTAACTGTCAGGATTGTTCGTCGCGACAGCCCCGTATCTCTATATGCGATAGCCCTCCCTCTCCAGGCGAGGGTCGGCAGCCCGCGCGTCACTTAGCCATCGCCAGCCTTTGTCGCACTAGGCGCGAACGCACCTCCACGCTCTCGCGGCGCGTCTCGCGTCCGAGCTTTGATCAAGCATCCGCCCTCCACATGAAGGGCGCAGGGAGAGCCGGGCGCTGGCCGCGCCCGTGGCCCGCCTGCGGAAAAAAATGCAGGCGGCAGAACCACAGGTCTGGCCGAGAACGCCCGGCCCTCCCTGCGCGATGGTTTTGACGGCTGCTTCGCGTTCTCCTCGGTGCACCGGCTTTTGGCCACCGTTGCCTGCGCGACGCGTGAGCGTCGGCGCAAGCGTGACACCAGCTTCGGGGTGCCAGGACCGCGCGACTTGACCGTGCGTGCCGGATCGTTCGTCGGCGCAAACTGAATCACGCTGCGACCCCACACGCCCACCGCATTCCGCTGCCGACGTCCATGACGACCGCGATACGTCCCCTCCGACGCAACGGAACGAGCGGGACCATAATGCTGATTTGGCGAAAGCAGCAAGCAATTTATTTTTATCCGAAGGGATGGACAGGATCTGCGACGGTTGAGCTGATTTGCCCGGCGGGCATGGATCATTAAAAAATCTGGATCGCACGCGTTGCGGAGATGAACGATGAGATATCCCGACGGGCAAACGATCACGCTGGGAGATCGGGTCCGCCTCGGCATGGATGACGGCGGCCTCGTCGTCGCACACATCGATGCGAACGAATACAGCGCCGACTATCCGCAAGCGGAATGGGCGTATCTCGGGAAAGGTGCTCTCGTCACGTTTCCGACTTACGGATTGATCCACTTTGAGGTGGCAGACCCGGATCTCGAGCTGGTTTCACGCGCGTCGCCGCCAGCTTCGGCGTGACGTCGCGAAAACATCCGCGTGCAATACCGCAAACCCGGACTACATCAATTCCGTTTCATCTCTCCAGCCGCTCGGCACGACCAAACTCCAGGCGCAACAGCCTCTCCATCGCCATGCTCATGTGCGGAACGACGGTGCCGTAGGCGAAGCGGCTGGATGAGCCGAACATGCCGCGCGGATATTCGCCGGCCTGATACACAGCCCTGACATTTGGGCCGAGCCGACCAAGAGCCGCCTCGATCGCGTCCAGTCGGCTCGCCTGCAGTGGGAAGGCTGCAGAGACCAGCGAGGACAGGATGTTCTCGATCATGGCGCCCTCGCGCACGAGGAGCTCACTTACATCCGACACGTTCTGCGAGACATCTTCGGCCGTGTCATCGCGGACCTGGAGAAGCACATGACAGACCATCGACCGCTCGAGCGGCGGCATGGGCGCATTGCCTTGCGCGATCGTATCCAGCGCCTCCTTGGACAAGAAGTCCCCAAAAACGGCGCGGAGGCGTTTTCTCATGAACCAGTTCATGATCGATCATACCGTTGATCGGCCTAGAAAGGTGAATCGAATCCGGCGCTCTCTCGATCGTCATTCCGGGGCGCGCGGAGCGACGAAGTCGCGTGAGCGCGAGCCCGGAATCCATATCCACGATCGCTCGCGGTGAATCGAGATATCTGAACGCCGCGAGTGTCATCTCCAAAATGACTGCCTGTGGTTATGGATTCCGGGCTCATTCGCGTTCACGCAATGGCTTTGCCATTTCGCGAACGCGAATGCCCCGGAATGACGCGCGGATGGATCGAAGGGCCAACGGGACACTGGATCCGGCCGGCATCCCGTCATCACCTCGCCTTGCACAGCTCGCCTCATTCGGCCACAACATCCCCAACCCAATGACAACAACAAGAACACCACGAGCCCTGCCCGCCATGTTCAGCGCCATCGAACGCCCCGCGGGCCCGCCGCCCGGCTTGAGCCAGATCGCCGATGATTTCGGTCCACTCTATGCCTCGCACGGCTTCATCGGCTGGCTGTTCGCGATCACCGGGCCGGTCGCCATCATCCTGTCGGTCGGCGCCAATGGCGGGCTGTCGCAGGGCGAGATCGCGTCGTGGATCTTCGGGGTGTTCTTCATCAACGGGCTGATCACGATTCTGCTGTCGTGGCGCTATCGCGAGCCGCTGGTGCTGTTCTGGACCATTCCGGGGACCGTCCTCGTCGGGCAGTCGCTGACGCATCTCGGCTTCGCGCAGGTGGTCGGTGCGTTCTACGGCACGGCACTGCTGATGCTGATCCTGGGGCTGTCCGGCTGGGTGAAGCGCGCGATGCAGCTGGTGCCGATGCCGATCGTCATGGGCATGGTCGCCGGCGTGTTCCTGCGCTTCGGGCTCGATCTGGTTCGCGCCGTGCTCGGCGAATTCGCCATTGCCGGGCCGATGGTCGCCGTGTGGCTGGTGCTGACCGCGCTGCCCGCGCTCGGGCGGCGCTGCCCGCCGATTATCGGCGCGCTGGCGATCGGCACGCTCGCCGCCATCATGTTCGGCAAATATGATCACGGCGCATCGCTGCAGCTCGCGCTGATCACCCCGGTGATCCCGACGCCGTCCTGGTCGCTCGCGGCGCTGATCGAGCTCGTGGTGCCGCTCGCGGTCACCGTGCTGGTGGTGCAGAACGGCCAGGGCTTTGCGGTGCTCACCGCGGCAGGCCACAAGCCGCCGGTCAACCTGGTCACCGTCGCCTGCGGCCTCGGCTCGGCCTTATCAGCGATCGTCGGCGGCGTCTCGACCTGCCTCACCGGGCCGACCAACGCCATCGTCGTCTCCGGCGGCGAGCCGAAGCGCCATTATACCGCAGCGATGGTCGTCGGCCTGCTCGCGCTCGGATTCGGCCTGCTGGCGCCGACCTTCACGACGCTGCTGCTCATCGCTCCGAAATCGCTGATCACGACGCTTGCCGGCGTCGCCATGCTGCGCGTGCTGCAGACGGCGTTCGTCACCGCGTTCAAGACGCGGTTCTCGCTCGGCGCGCTGGTCGCCTTCCTCGTGACCGTCGCCGACGTGCCGCTGCTCAACATTGGCGCCGCATTCTGGGGCCTCGTCGCGGGCTTCGCGATCTCGTGGCTGCTGGAGCGGGCGGATTTTGCGGCAGCGTCCAGCGCCTGAGCAGGTTGCCGCACCGCACCACGCCGTGTCGCCGCATCCCCAGCCGAACGGACAACGCCCTGTTGCAGCGCCGCTGGATCGCGCTACACTTCCAGAACAAGAACAATGCACTCTGAATTGATCCTGGGAGGATACGAATGACTGCGATCACGCGCCGCAACATGCTTGCGGGAACGGCAGCAGCAGGCGCGCTGGCGCTCACCGGCCAGCCGGCTTGGTCGGAGCCGCAGTGGAAGAAATATGCCGGCACCAAGCTCGAGGTGATCCTGGCCAAGGGGCCGCGCGGCGACAATCTGCAGAAGAACATCAAGGAATTCACCGCGCTGACCGGCATCGAGGTGGAATCCGAGCAGGTCCCCGAGCAGCAGCAGCGGCAGAAGGTGGTGATCGAGCTGTCGTCGGGCAAGCCGAGCTTCGACGTGGTGCATCTCAGCTATCACGTGCAGAAGCGGCAGTTCGAGAAGGCCGGCTGGCTCACCGACATCACCGACTTCATGAAGGATCCGAACCTGACGGCGCCGGACCTCATGGCGAGCGATTTCTCCGCCGCCGGCCGCACTTACGCCAGCAACGACAAGGGCCGCATGTTCTCGCTGCCGTGGTCGGTCGACTACTTCATCCTCTACTACAACAAGGAGCTGTTCGCGAAGAAGGGCGTCGAGGTGCCGAAGACGCTCGACGAAATGGTCACGGCGGCGCAGAAGCTCACCGATCCCAAGGACGGCACCTTCGGCTTCGTCGGCCGCGGCCTGCGCAACGCCAACATGACGTTGTGGACGAACTTCTTCCTCAACTATGGCGGCGAGTTCCTCGACGCCAAGGGCAACATCCTGACCGACGGTCCCGAGGCCGTCGAGGCCACCAAGATGTACCAGAAGCTGCTGACGACCTACGCGCCGCCCGGCGTGGCCGGCTTCAACTGGATGGAGTCGATGGCTTCGTTCACGCAAGGCCGCTCGGCGATGTGGATCGACGGCGTCGGCTGGGCGCCGCCGCTGGAGGACCCCAATGCCTCGCGCATCGCCGGCAAGGTCGGATACACGCTGGTGCCGTCCGGGCCGAAGGGGCAGTTCTCCGCCACCTACGGCGACGGCATCGGCATCGCCGCGGCGAGCAAGAACAAGGAGGCGGCGTGGCTGTTGTGCCAGTGGATCGTCTCCAAGGCGCAGGGTGCCCGCCTGGTACAGGCCGGCGGCGGCGTGCCGTTCCGCAACTCCGTGCTCAACGACGCCGAGGTCCAGGGCGGCGTCAAGATGCCGAAGGAATGGCTGCAGTCGGCGATCGACTCCGGCAAGATCTCGAAGCTCGGCCTGCCCGTGATCATCCCGGTCGCCGAATTCCGCGATCTCGTCGGTGCTGCGCTGACCGCCACGCTGTCGGGCGCCGATCCGGCCACCGAGCTGAAGAAGGCCCACGAGCAGTTCCGCCCGATCCTGGAGCGCAGCGAAAAAGCGTGAGCACGATTGTCGAACAGGCTGGCGCAGCTGCGGACGCTGCTGCGCCAGAGCGTGCATTGCGGCCGCCATCCTATTGGCCGTTCGTGATTCCGGCGCTGGTCACCGTGCTGGCGGTGATCATCTTTCCCTGGCTGTTCACGATCTGGATGAGCTTCCAGGAGTGGAAGGTCGGCACGCCCACGACCTTCGTCGGGCTGTCGAACTATTTGCGGCTGCCGGCCGATCCGCGCTTCGTCGAGGCGGTCGGGCATACGCTGTCCTACACCGCGCTGTCGGTGCTGCTGCCGCTCGTGCTCGGCACCCTGGCCGCAGTCGTCTTCCATGCCCGCTTTCCCGGGCGCGGCCTGCTGCGCGCGCTGTTCATCATGCCGATGATGGCGACGCCGGTGGCGATCGCGCTGGTGTGGACGATGATGTTCCACCCGCAGCTCGGCATTCTGAACTATCTGTTGTCGCTGGTCGGGCTGCCGCCTCAGCTCTGGGTGTTCCACCCGGGCACCGTGATCCCCTCGCTGGTGCTGGTCGAGACCTGGCAATGGACGCCGCTGGTCATGCTGATCGTGCTCGGCGGCATCGCCTCGCTGCCGACCGAGCCGTATGAGAGCGCGCAGATCGACGGCGCCTCGACCTGGCAGATGTTCCGCTACATCACCCTGCCCCTGATCATGCCGTTCCTGTTCATCGCCGCGATGATCCGCGGCATCGACGCGGTGAAGAGCTTCGACATCATCTTCGCGATCACCCAAGGTGGCCCCGGCTCAGCGTCGGAGACCATCAACCTCTACCTCTACAGCGTCGCCTTCGTGTATTACGACCTCGGCTACGCCTCGGCGATCGCGGTGATCTTCTTCGCGCTGATCGTCGCGCTGACCGCGCTGCTCCTGGTGCTGCGCCGGCGCGCGCAGTGGAATGCGCTGGGGAGCGAGACATGAGCGTGAACACGATTCTCGGCCGGCTCGGGCTGGCGCTCGGCGTCTTCCTCATCGTCTCGCCGGCGATCCTGTTCTTCCTCTGGATGATCTCGCTGTCGGTCAAGCTCGAGGTCGACAACGCCGCCTATCCGCCGGTGTTCTGGCCGGAGCATTTCGCCTGGAAGAATTACACCGACGTGCTGTCGTCGAACCGCTTCTTCACCTATTTCAAGAACAGCCTGCTGGTGACCGGCGGCGCGACGGCGCTCGCCATGCTGGTCGGCGTGCCCGCCGGCTATGGCATCGCGCGGATGGCCGCGCATAAATCGGCGATCGTGATCCTGATCGCGCGCATCACGCCCGGCCTGTCCTATCTGATCCCGCTGTTCCTGCTGTTCCAGTGGCTCGGCCTGCTCGGCACGCTGTGGCCGCAGATCATCATCCACCTCGTCGTGACCGTGCCGATCGTGATCTGGATCATGATCGGCTATTTCGAGACGACGCCGATCGAGCTCGAGGAGGCCGCGCGCATCGACGGCGCGACGCGCTGGCAGGTCTTCCGCCACGTGGCATTGCCGGTGGCCAAGCCCGGCCTCGCGGTGGCCTTCATCCTCGCGGTCATCTTCTCGTGGAACAATTTCGTCTTCGGCATCGTGCTGGCCGGCCGTGAGACACGCACGCTGCCGGTTGCGGTCTACAACATGATCTCGTTCGACCAGTTGAGCTGGGGCCCGCTCGCCGCGGCGGCGCTGATCGTGACGCTGCCGGTGCTGCTGCTGACAGTGTTTGCGCAGCAGCAGATCGTGGCCGGCTTGACCGCGGGTGCCGTGAAAGGCGGCTGACGCCGAGGCGATTTCGGCGTTTTGTTCGGTATAATGCATTCCAGTATAACCTGCGGCGGAATGCCAGATTTGCCTTGGTCAAGCCACAGTCTGCCCCTTGGTTACCTGCATGGAACCGGGATTCGCCTCCGTCGCAAAAGCGGGCCAGCAACCGCTTGAAACGGTTCCATCTCGTGTCCGTGCCGGCTTCGTCTCAGCCGAATTCCACTACACCGCACGATCGCCCGGCCCGGATTGGTGCCCGGCCGGGTTCGTCGTGCACCCCTGTCACCGGCTGAACGCCCGACCGACGAAGGCTTCATGACGTCCGATCGCGATCCCTCCGCGCCCGACCGCATGACTGCCGTGTTGCAGACGGAGCTGCTCGACTCGCCGCCGGAGCCGGGCTTCGACCGCGTCACGCGGCTCACGTCGCGGCTGCTGCAGGCGCCGGCCTCGATCATTGCGCTGGTCGATCGCGACCGGCAATTCTTCAAGAGCTCGGTCGGGCTGTGCGAGCCGTGGGCCTCGCTGCGCGAGACGCCGCTGAGCCATTCGTTCTGCCAGCAGGTCGTGATCACGGCCGAGCCGCTGGTCGTCAACGACGCCAACCAGCTGCCGCTGGTGCGCGACAGTCTGTCGACCGCCAGCCTCTGTGTCATTGCCTATCTCGGCGTTCCGCT
Source organism: Bradyrhizobium sp. HKCCYLS20291 (assembly GCF_051167715.1). NCBI lineage: Bacteria > Pseudomonadati > Pseudomonadota > Alphaproteobacteria > Hyphomicrobiales > Nitrobacteraceae > Bradyrhizobium > Bradyrhizobium sp. HKCCYLS20291. Next base: position 21,346 of record NZ_JBNPTO010000016.1, read on the forward strand.
GCGGCTGCCCAACGGCGAAGTCATCGGCGCACTCTGCGCGATCGACTACGTGCCTCGGACCTGGACCGACGACGACATCGCCCAGCTCACCGAGCTGAGCGAGATCGTGATGGACGAGATCGCGCTGCGCACCGAGAACGCCCGGCGGCGCACGATCGAGCAGCACCAGCGCGTGCTGGTTCACGAGCTCAATCACCGCGTCAAGAACACGCTGGCGCTGGTCGACAGCGTCATCGCGCTCAGCATCCGTGCCGATGCAGGGCTCGCCGAGTTCGGCGAGGTGCTGCGCGGCCGCATCGCCGCGCTGACCCGCAGCCACGCGCTGGCGCTGGATCGCGGCCGCGAGGCGATCGCGCTCGACGAGCTGGTCCGTGCCGAGCTGGCGCCGCTGCAACCCGACCGTGTCGCCGTCGACGGCCCCGCTGTGCAGCTCGCGCCGGGCGTCGCGCTGTATCTCTCGATGGGCCTGCACGAGCTCGTCACCAACGCGGTGAAATACGGCGCGCTGTCGACCGATGACGGCCGGGTGGCGCTGAGCTGGAGCCATGCTGACGACCGACTGCGGCTGTCCTGGCACGAGAACGGCGGCCCGCCGGTCACGCCCCCGACGCGCAACGGCTTCGGCTCGCTGCTGTTCGAGCGCATCCTCGGCGCAGCGCTGAAGGGCGAGGTAACGCGCGACTTCGCCACCGACGGCCTCAAGGTGGGGTTCGACCTGCCGGTGGCGTCGTGACGGATCTCAGCCGCGCTGGCCGCGTCGGCGGGTCAAGGTGATCTCGGCGAGGATCGACATCGCGATCTCCTCCGGCGTGATGGCGCCGAGATCGAGCCCGGCGGGCGCTTTCACTTGGTCCAGCAGCGCCGCGTCGATGCCGTCCTTGATGAGCTTCTCGCGCAGGCTGTCCATCTTGCGGCGGCTGCCGACGAAGGCGTGATAGGCGGCGTCGCATGACAGCGCCGCGCGCAATGCCGCTTCGTCGCCTTTGCCTTGCGTGGACACCACGATGAAGCGGCGGCCACCGGCGAGGTCGTCCAGCGAGAAGCCGTCGACGACGCGATCCGCCTCCGGCGTGCCGACGACATCGGCCAGGGGGGCGGCGAGCGTCACGTGATAGCCGAGCGGGCGCGCCTGCGCAGCAAGGGCAAGCGCCACCGGACTCGCGCCGAGGATCACCAGCGAGGGATGCGGCAGCACCGGCTCGACGAAGATGTCCATCGTGCCCTTGCTCGGGCACATGTTGGCGGCGAAGCGCACGCCCTCCTTGGTCTCGCCTGGACTGACGCCGAGCTCGGCGAGCAGATTGTCCGGCTGCACCGAGACCATGCGCGGCACGCCGTCGCCGAGCGCCTCGCGTGCGGCTTTCAACACCGCACCACGCGCGCAGCCGCCGCCGATCCAACCGGCGACGATGGTGCCGTCGGGACGGATGATCGCCTTGGCGCCGGCCTTGGCCGCCGTCACCGACACGGTGCGGACCACGGTGGCGAGCACGAAGCTCTCGTCCCTGGCCTTGAGCTGCGCGGCGAGATCGAGCAATTCGACGGACGCGGTCATCGGCTGATCCCCCTTTGCGGCATCACCATCATAGCCTCGCCAGATACGGCTCGAGCGCCGCGAGCGAGCTCAGAGTATGCGCGGGCGCATAGAGATCGACATGCGGCAGTGCCGCCTTGATGCCGCGCGCCTCCGGCGCGTAGCCGTCCCAGCCGAGCATCGGGTTGAGCCAGACGATACGGCGGCAGCGGCGCGACAGCTGCGCCATCTCGCGGCCAAGCAGCGTGGGATCGCCGGTGTCGTAGCCGTCGGAGACGATCATCACGCAGGTCCGCGAATGAATGACGCGCGCGGCGTGCCAGCGGTTGAAGGTCTGCAGGCTCTCGCCGATCCGCGTGCCGCCACCGGCCCCCTGCGCCATCATCGAGAGCCGGTCGAGCGCGCGCGCCGCGTCGCGCTCCTTCATCGCGTCGGAGACGTAGGCGAGCCGGGTGTGAAACAGGAACGCCTCGGCCTCGCAGAATGCGTCGAGCACGCCGTGAATGAAGCGCAGGAACACCGCGGTGTAGGCGCTCATCGAGCCCGACGCGTCGAGCAGCACCACCAGCCGCAGCGGCTTCACCTTGCGGCGGCGATGCACCAGCGTGATCGGCACGCCGCCATGGCTGATGTTGCGGTGGATGGTACGGCGCAGGTCGAGACGCTCGCCCTTGCGCCTGATCTGATCACGCCGCGTCAACCGCGTCCGCATCGCTTTCGCCAGCCGCGCTGCCGCCTCATGCGCCAGCGCGACCTGGTCGGGATCGGCGAGCTTGCGAAAGTCGGTCTCGCCGACCGATTCCACGCGCGAGGCGCCCTCGCGTACGCCCTCGCCGCCGGCATCGCCTGGCCTCCCGTCGGAGATGATTTGATCGGTCGCCCCCTGCGGACCGCGCTGGCCAGCGCCCGCGTCCTGCAGGCTCTTCAGCGACGGGCTGTTGGCGGCCGGCGCAGCGCCGGAGACGAGTGAGCGCGAGCGCACGCGCTTGCCGAGCCAGAACGCATCGAACAATCCGTCGAAGCGGTCCCACTCGCTCTTGCGCGCGGAGAACAGATGCTTGAACGCCGAGCGCAGCAGGCCGGGCGTGCCGGCATAGCCGGCGGCCATCACTGCGGCGGCGTCCTGCCCTTCCGGCAGGCCGATCGCAAAGCCGTTGTCGCGCAGCGTGCGCAGGAAGGCGCCGAGCCGGCCGGCCACGAGCTGCGCCGCCGCATTCAGATCCTCATGGTCGGGCGTGGCGCCACAGCAGCTCATGCGACCTTCCCCAGCAATCGCGCCGCGACCTCGCGCGTGATCCGCGAGCGGTCCTCGTGGGTCTTGAGCAGGCACATCAGCGTGTCATGCACGACCTCCGGCTGGTCCTTGAGATCGCGCACATCGAGCCCGACCAGCGCCGCGGCCCAGTCGAGCGTCTCGGCGACACCGGGGAGCTTGCGCAGCTCCTCCTTGCGCAGGCTTTCCACCAGCCGCGCAATCTGCAAAGCGAGCGACGCGGAGGCGCCGTCGATGCGCGCCAAGATGATGCGGGCCTCGCGGTCGACGTCGGGATAGTCGACATAGTGATACAGGCAGCGCCGGCGCAGCGCGTCCGACAGCTCGCGGGTGCCGTTGGAGGTCAGCACCACATGCGGGATGCTGGTGGCCTTGATGGTGCCGAGTTCGGGGATCGAGACCTGGAAGTCGGAGAGCAGCTCCAGCAGGAAAGCCTCGAACTCGTCGTCGGCGCGATCGATCTCGTCGATCAGCAGCACCGGCGGCGTGGTGCGGCGGATCGCCGCCAGCAGCGGCCGCTCCAGCAGATATTTTTCGGAGAAGATCTGGTCCTCGATCGTATCGGGCTGGCCACGATGCGCCTCGATCGCCAGCAGCTGGCGCTGGTAGTTCCACTCGTACAGTGCCGCGCTCTGGTCGAGGCCTTCATAGCATTGCAGGCGGATCAGCTCGGTGCCGTGCACCGCCGCCAGCGCCTTCGCGACCTCGGTCTTGCCGACGCCGGCCTCGCCCTCCAGCAGCAGCGGCCGCTTCAACAACTGCATCAGCGCAATCGCCGTCGCCAGCTCGCCATCGGCGATGTAGCCGCAGGCGGCGAGGGATTTCGCGATGTCGTCGCGGGTTGTCATCGTAACGTTTGTGCCTCTCGGGACGGCCAGCGCTTTATCGTCTTAAGGAGTACTGGTCTCTCCACACACACTTCCCGTGCGGCGGCCCCTCACCCCGACCCTCTCCCCGTGAAGAACGGGGAGAGGGAGCGCACTGCCGATGCCGTTATAGCTCGACTCTTTCTGCGTCATTGCGAGCGAAGCGAAGCAATCCAGGGGCTCGGGTGGGACTCTGGATTGCGTCGTCGCTTCGCTCCTCGCAATGACACCGGTGATATTGGCTTCGCTCGCGTCTACGCAACCGCCCCCAGTTTCTTCGCCGCCTGCCAGTTGCGCCAGAAGTCGTGGGGCATCTGGATGTGCGTCGAACCCAGGAACGCGAACGCGTCGTTGACGGCGTTGGAGAATGCCGGCACACCGCCGACATTGGGGCTTTCGCCGACGCCCTTGGCGCCGATGGGATGATGCGGCGACGGGGTGACGGTGAAGTCGGTCTCCCAATGCGGCGTCTCGACCGCGGTCGGCATGAAGAAGTCCATGAACGAGCCGGTGACGACATTGCCCTCGGCATCGTAGCGGATCTCCTGCCCCATCGCGATGGCGAAGGCCTCGGTCAGGCCGCCATGAACCTGACCCTCGATGATCATCGGGTTGATGCGGGTGCCGCAATCGTCGAGCGCGTAGAAGCGCCGGACCTTGTAGACGCCGGTATCGACATCGATGTCCATCACGCAGAGATAGGCGCCGAACGGATAGGTCATGTTGGGCGGATCGTAGTAGCTCACCGCCTCCAGCCCCGGCTCCATGCCCGGCGGCACCGAGTTGTACGCCGCCCAGCAGATGTCCTTCATCGACATCGCCTTCTCCGGCAGGCCTTTGACCCGGAAGCCGTCGATGTCCCATTCGAGATCGTCCTCGTGGACCTCGAGCTTGTAGGCCGCGATCATCTGCGCCTTGGCCTTGATCTTGCGCGCCGCCATCGCGATGGCAGCGCCAGCGACCGGCGTCGAGCGCGAGCCGTAGGTGCCGAGGCCATAGGGCGCGGTGTCGGTGTTGCCCTCCTCGACCATGATGTTGTCGGCGGGAATGCCGATCTCGCTGGCGATGATCTGCGCCCAGGTGGTCTCGTGGCCCTGGCCCTGGCTCTTGGAGCCGACGCGCGCGATGCCGGCCCCGGTCGGGTGCAGCCGGATCTCACAGGAGTCGAACATCGCGATGCCCAGGATGTCGCAGTTCTTCGACGGGCCGGCGCCGACGATCTCGGTGAAGAACGACACGCCGATGCCCATGATCTCCCGGGTCTCGCCGCGCTTGAACGCGGCGCGCTTCTCGGCCTGCTCCTTGCGGAGACCCGCGTAGTCCACGCGCTCCATCATCTTGCGCATGGCGGTGTGGTAGTCGCCGGAATCGTATTCCCAGCCCAGTGCCGAGTGATACGGAAACTGCTCCGGCTTGACGAAGTTCTTCAGGCGAAGCTCCGCCGGATCCATGCCCAGCTTCTGCGCCAGAATGTCCATGCCGCGCTCGATGCAATAGGCCGCCTCGGTGACGCGGAACGAGCAGCGGTAGGCGACGCCGCCCGGCGCCTTGTTGGTGTAGACGCCGTCGACGGCGAGATGCGCGACCGGGAAGTCGTAGGAGCCGGTCACGATGTTGAAGAAGCCGGCCGGCCATTTCGACGGATCGGCGCAGGCATCGAAGCCGCCGTGGTCGGCCAGCACGTGCACGCGCAGGCCGGTGACCTTGCCGTCCTTGGTCGCCGCGATCTCGGTCGTCATGTGATAGTCGCGGGCGAACGACGTGGCCGTGAGGTTCTCGATGCGGTCCTCGACCCATTTCACCGGCTTGCCGGTGACGATGGAAGCGACGGCGGCGCAGATGTAGCCGGGATAGGCGCCGACCTTGTTGCCGAAGCCGCCGCCGATGTCCGGCGCGATGACGTGGATCTTCTGCTCCGGCAGTTTTGCGATCAGCGACACCACGGTGCGGATCACATGCGGCGCCTGGAAGGTGCCCCAGATCGTCAGCTCACCCTTGATCTTGTCGAACGAGCAGACGCACTGGCAGGTCTCGAGCGGCGACGGGTGGGTGCGGTGATAGGAGATCATCTCCTTGATCGTCACATCCGCCTTCTTGAAGGCCGCGTCGGTCAGCTCCTTGTCGCCGACGGTCCATTCGAAGATGTGGTTGTGGTGCTTGCGCGGGCCGTGCGCGCCGGAGGTCTTGCCGGCGAGATCCTCGCGCAGCACGGGCGCATCCGGGTCCATCGCCTTGAACGGATCGACCAGCACCGGCAGGGCCTCGTACTCGACCACAACCTTGGCGACGCCGTCATCGGCGGCGTAGCGGTCGGTGGCGACGACGAACGCGACCTCCTGGTTCTGGAACAGCACCTTGCCGTCGGCGAGCACCATCTGCACGTCGCCGGCGAGCGTCGGCATCCAGGCAAGGTTGACGGTCTTCAGCGTCTCCGCGGTGATCACGGCCAGCACGCCCGGCACCTTCAGCGCTTCCTCGGTATGGATCGCCTTGACGCGCGCATGCGCATGCGGCGAGCGCACGAAATCGCCATGCAGCATGCCCGGCAGCTTGACGTCGTCGACGTAGTTGCCGCGGCCTTGCGTGAATCGGATGTCCTCGACGCGCTTGCGCCGGCAGCCCATGCCTTCGAGGGCGGCTTCGCGTTGTTCCCGCGTGGGAGTGAGGTCATTCATTCCGCGGCCTCCTGGAATTCAACGCCATTGATCTTGGCGGCGGCGTATTGGATCGCCTTGACGATGTTCTGATAGCCGGTGCAGCGGCAGATGTTGCCGGAGATGCCGGCGCGGATCTCGGCCTCGGTCGGTGACGGATTCTCCTTCAGTAGCCGATGCGCGCGAAGAATCATGCCGGGGGTGCAGAAGCCGCATTGCAGGCCGTGCATCATGCGGAAGCCTTCCTGCAGCGGCGACAAGGTGCCGTCGGCATTGGCCATGCCCTCGATCGTGGTGATCTCGGCGCCATTGGCCTGCACCGCGAGCATGGTGCAGCTCTTCACGCTCATGCCGTCGATATCGACGGTGCAGGCGCCGCAATGGCTGGTCTCGCAGCCGATATGCGTGCCCGTGAGCTGCGCCTGCTCGCGCAGGAAGTGGACCAGAAGCGTGCGCGGCTCGGCGAGGCCCTCGACCTCGCTGCCGTTCACCTTCATCGTGATGTGTGTTTTGGGCATTCGGTGCTCCCTGAGAGTTCTTTGATCTTTTTGCCGGGCAGTCAGCCGCGATCTCGGTGCGCTCCCTCGCCCCGTTCTTCACGGGGAGAGGGTTGGGGTGAGGGGCAGACGCACGGGTGGTGTAATTGGATAGACCTGTACCCCCTCACCCGGATTGCATCTATCGATGCAATCCGACCTCTCCCCGCAAGCGGGGCGAGGTGCACCGCGTGCGCGGCAACGGTATCGGTTCACAACTACTTCGCTTTCGCTGCCGCGCGCTGCAGGGCGCGCATCACCATGATGCCGCCGACATGGGTGCGGTATTCGGCCGGGCCGCGCGCGTCCGACGCCGGCTGCATGATCGCGCGCGCCGCCGTCGCGGCGGCCTTCAGGGCCGCATCATCCAGCGTCATGCCGATCACGGCTTTTGCTGCATCCGTCGCCAGCAGCGGCGTCTCGTGCAGGTTGGTGAGCGCGATCACGCAGCTCGCAACCTTGCCGCCCGCCATCGTCAGCACGACGCCGGCAGCCGCCGTCGCATAATCGCCCACCTTGCGCTTCAGCTTCTCATAGGCGTAGCCGTGCCCTGCGGGCGGGACGGGAATGCTGATTCCGGTCAGGATCTCGCCCGGCTCCAGCGCGGTGAAATAGGCGCCCTGATAGAACTCCCGCGCCGCAACCTCGCGCGCACCGTTCGGCCCTTCCAAGCGATAGCTCGCGTCCAGCGCCAGCATCAGCGCCGGCATGTCGTTGCCGGGATCGCCATTGGCGACGTTGCCGCCCAGCGTGCCGCGGTAGCGCACCTGCGGATCGGCGATCAGCAGCGCAGCCTCGTGCAGGATCGGGAGGCTGGTTCCGATGTCGGCGGACGCCAGCAGCTCGGCCTGGGTCGTCATCGCGCCGATCACGATGCGGTCGCCATCACGGCAGATGCCCTTGAGGCCGGCGATGCCGTGCAGGTCGACCAGATGCGCCGGGGTCGCCAACCGCAGCTTCATCATCGGCAGCAGGCTGTGGCCGCCGGCGAGCGGACGCGCCTCATCGCCGAGATCGGCGAGCAGCTTGATCGCATCGCCGACGCTCGCGGGACGGTGATAGTCGAACGGACCAGGAATCATGTCGTTTCCCCTCCTCTGCCTGGCGTGCCTTGTCGGCTTGGCCGTTTGCGCTGCTGCGGCGGACTTCATGCTGCGTGAGCGAAGTGCGCGCGGTCGCATCGCGGTTGGCGGTGAGCGTCGATCGGGATCGCCAGTTGCGCAACGAACCGGGCACGGAGAGCGGCGAATTCGCACGAACTGCGGTCGACCGCGCACGAATTGCGTCAGCGAGCGCGACCCATCGCGCCCGGCCGCGGCGTACCGGGATGGTCCAAGCTTGAGGTCGGTTTCCTCCCCACCGGCATGCCCGGGCATGTCGCGGCCATCAAAATCGTTCGGCATCCTTGGATAGACGTGGATGCCTGGGACACGTCCGGGCATGACGATGTGAAGACAGGATGATTTGAAGTTCAAAGCGGCAATGCGAGCGCGCTGAACTGGATCATGGGCGAGAGTCGGCGACGCATCTGTGCGATGCAAAAACCATTGCGCGCAGGATTTGGGTTCGCGGCTACGAACGGATCAGGCCGGCCGCCGCAGCCCGAGGCGCGCCTTGACCTCGGCGACCTTGGCGCGGCTGACCGGCACGCGCGGCTTGGAGGGACCGTCGAGCTCGATGATGGCGCCCTCGCCCTCCTTGCCGACGAAGGTGACGTGCTCGATCGCCACGATGTGGCTGCGATGCACGCGGATGAAGCGGCCGGGATCGAGCTGCGCCTCGGCCTCGGAGATCGACCACGGGCACATCCGCTCGCGGGTGCCGTCATGCACCCTTGTATAATGGGCATCGGCGCGCAGGCTGCGGACGTCGCCGGCGTCGATGAAGTGGGTTCCATTGGCGCCCTCGATCGGCAGCCGCGCCGCGGTCACCCGCGGCGGCTGGCCGATGCCGCCGAGCGGCGCAGCGATGACCCGGTTCGGCAGAACGGCCTCGACCGGCGGCTCGGCAGTCGCGGGGACCGCGGGCGGCTCCGGTGCGAGCTGCGGCGCCGCGTCGGCGACCACGGGTGCCGGTTGGGGCTGACGGCGGTCCGGAACCAGCGACAACAGGAAGCCGGCGGCAATCACGAAGCACAGCACGGCGACGACGATCGCCAGCGCTTGCGGCGACGCGGCCAGGCCGATGGCCGCATGGCGATGCCCCTCGCCCTGCGGCTCGACATGCATGCCGAGCATCGCCGTATAGTGCATGCCAGAAACAGCAATGCCGAACGCGACCGCACTGATGGCGAGCCGCAATCCATCCTGCCGCGCCAGGAAAATGCGCAGGCCGCCATAAGCGGCGACGATCGCGATGCCGACCGACAGCGCCACGAGCGGCGGATCATGCGTCAATCCAAAACTGCCCGCGAGCCCGTGCATGCCGACATAATGCATGCTGGCGATGCCGGCCCCGAGCAGCAGCGCCGAGGGGATGACGCGCCGGGGCGAAGGATCTCCGATGCTGACGAAGAACAGCGAGATGCCGACGACGAGCGCGCAGATCAGGAACGAGATGATGGTCGGCAGCACCAGATAGACGGCATCGGCGGGCAATGGCGCGGCCATCATGCCCACGAAATGCATCGTCCAGATGCCTACCGCCAGGATCGCCGCCGCGCCGGACAGCAGCACACGCGGATTCGCTCCCGGCCCGCTGCGGATGCGCGCCGTCAGACTGAATCCGGTATAGCCACCCAGGCTCGCGATCACGACCGAGAGCGCGACGAGATAAGGATCGTATCCTTCGATCATCCTTGCCGGCCGCCCGTCGCCACGGGCCAGCCTCCTCCGGGTATTATTTTATAGACGTCGTGCGCAGAATGACAACACAAGGCGGCGAGCGTACGCGGGCGTGTTGTCGCTGGGAGAGCGATTGGAAAGTCAGGGCAATCAGCCAGATCAGCCTGTCGCTGGACGCTTGACCTTGGTTCATCCGACGACAGCAGCGCTCTATCCCACGAAGTCATGGAATGACACTGAATCCGCGGTGCGTATGACTGCGCCCTCGCCCCTTGTGGGAGAGGGCTACACAGCTAGCAGCGCCAACCTCACTCGGGTGAGGGGTCTGGTTCCACAAGCTCGACCGTCTTTGCGGAGACAGACCCCTCACCCGGCATGATCGAGCTGCGCTCGATCATGCCACCCTCTCCCACAGGGGGAGAGGGTGCACCGATTGCGTGGCTTCTGCCTCAATCAAGCGAGCATGGTTGGTCAGACGATCCCCGCCGCCACCTGGCTGCGCAGGCGCTCCAGGCTCAGCAAGGTTTCCGCGCAGGCGGTCGCCACCTCGATGCCCTTGGTCGCGAAATGCTTCCGGAAGAACTCGAAATGCGCCTGCGTTTCGTGGAATTGCTGTGGCGTCAGGACGGCGGAAAACACCGGCACCTCGGTGCGCAACTGCACGTCCATCAGCGCCTTGATCACCGTGTCGGCGACGAATTCGTGGCGGTAGATGCCGCCGTCGACGACGAGGCCGGCGGCGACGATCGCGGTGTAGCGCCGCGTCTTCGCCAGGAGCTGCGCATGCAGCGGGATCTCGAACGAGCCCGGCACCTCGAAGATGTCGACGCGGTCACGCGGGATGTGGCGCGCCTCGATCTCGTCGAGAAATGCGATCCGGCACTCGGCGACGACGTCGCGATGCCAGGCCGCCTGCACGAAGGCGACGCGCTGCGGCTTGGTGAAGCGCGGATGCGACGGGGCGGGCGGAGACGCAACCGGCGTGTCCGCTGTCGCCACAGATTCGGGAGTGGGAGCTTCGGTGGAAGTGGCTTCGATGGAGTCTTGCAACATCTGATTCATGGTTGTCCTCGTAAGACGCCAGAATCAGGGCACACGGAACGACGACGCCCCCACGCTGACATGCGCGGGGTGCCGGGACCCGTTCTCTTTCATCCGGACTGTGACCGTCGGCTTCGGAGTTGCACCGAATCTGCTGACCCTTCTCTGTTCGATGCGATCCGAAGAACAGGATTCTCCGGATTACCCCTTGCAGCGAAGGCGCTCGCGGGCTCGCGCGCTCGACCGAGAACGCTTACCGCCGGTGGGGAATTTCACCCCGCCCTGAGAACATGAGCCGCCCGGCTGGACGGCCCGAACGAACTATGCAGGGACGCTACAGCCCCGACAAGAGCTCACACCTGCGATCCACGGAGGGCGGCCATGCGCCGCGTGCCAGCGCGGCCGGCACCCATTCGGCCCGGATCGGGGGGCTGATCCGATTCCGTTTTGTTCTGGTTCGGCCATGATTCCACAGGCCGAACAGGAGTTGTGGACGAAGCGGTGTTTCGTTGTGGACGGACTCACCCCCCCGTTGCGCAGATTCCGCAAATCACATCAGTTTGTCCTCGCACGCCCGGGGTACCTCCGGGGCTGCAAGCCGGGTCTCGAAGCGCCAGGAGGGCGCGGGCCGGGTCGCCGCGTAAGTACCAACGAAATCAAGAAGACGAGGTCGAGACGGCATGTCCCTGCTCGAAAGCACTATCGATTCCGGAGATCATCCGCTGAGCGTGGTCGAGAACATCGCGTCCGACAACAACTGGATGTTCGAGCGCTCCGGCGACGATGAGATCACGATCGCCTCCAAGGGGCAGTGGACCGACTATCAGATCTCCTTCACCTGGATGGCGGAGATCGAGGCGCTGCATCTGGCCTGCGCCTTCGACATGAAGATTCCGGAAGCCCGCCGCGCCGAGGTGCAGCGGCTGATCGCCGCGATCAACGAGCAGCTGTGGCTCGGCCACTTCGACATCTGGACCCACACCGGTATGGTGATGCACCGCCAAGCGCTGGTGCTTCCTGGCGGCATCACCGCCTCAGGCCCGCAATGCGAGAGCATGCTGGCCGGCGCCATCCACGCCTGCGAGCGCTATTTCCCGGCCTTCCAGTTCGTGGTCTGGGCCGGCAAGTCGACCCAGGACGCGATGGCCGCGGCGCTGTTCGATACGGAAGGCGAGGCGTAAACCGCCTCCTCTCGTCATGCGCGGGCTTGACCCGCGCATCCATCTCACATCAAAAAGCCGCTTCTCTTGATCGATGGATGGCCGGGTCAAGCCCGGCCATGACGGGTGGTGGCTTGATGACGACCGTTTCCGAACTCCAACACACCACCGGCACCATCGTCCTTGCCGGCGCCGGCAAGATGGGCGGGGCGATGCTGACCGGCTGGCTGGCCGGCGGCCTCGATCCGGCTCGGGTGGTGGTGATCGAGCCGATGCCGTCGGCCGAGATCACGGCGCTGGTGGCCAAGGGCGTCCGGCTCAATCCGGCGCAGGCCGCGGCCGCCGAGGTCGTCATCCTCGCCGTCAAGCCGCAGATGTTCCGCGAGGCCGGGCCGGCGCTGAAGCCGTGGGTCGGCGACACGACGCTGGTGCTGTCGATCATGGCCGGGACGACGATCGCGGGCCTGCGGGACGTGGTCGGCGGCGCCGTTGTGCGCGCCATGCCCAACACGCCGGCCGCGATCGGCCGCGGCATCACCGTGGCGGTGCCCGCCGCCAATGTCAGCGCTGAGCAGCGCGCGCTGACCGATGCGCTGCTGCGCGCCACCGGCGCGGTCGAATGGGTCGATGACGAAGCGCTGATGGATGCGGTGACCGCCGTGTCCGGCTCCGGCCCCGCCTACGTGTTCCTGCTCGCCGAAGAACTCGCCCGCGCCGGCGTTGCCGCCGGCCTGCCCGAGGCGCTGGCTACGAAGCTCGCGCGCGACACCGTGTCGGGCGCCGGCGAGCTGCTGCATCGTTCGGAGCTGCCATCCGCAACGTTGCGCCAGAACGTCACCTCCCCCGGCGGCACCACCGCGGCGGCGCTGTCGGTGCTGATGGGCGCCGATGGCTTCCAGCCGCTGCTGGAGCGCGCGGTGGCCTCCGCAACGGCACGGTCGAAGGAATTGGCGAAGTAGCCGCAACGCGCTCCGCCGTCATTGCCGGGCTTGACCCGGCAATCCATCCTCTTGGCAAGAACGGCTTGATGAGATGATGGATGCGCGGGTCAAGCCCGCGCATGACGAGCGTATTTTACGCTCCGATCGCGGGTCATCCGCACCAGGCGCCGCTACGGTACCGCGAACCGCTTCTTGAACTGTTCGACATTGATCAGCCCGCGGCCGTGGCGGCCGTCGCCGATCTTTTGCTCGCCATGATAGGCCTCGACCGAGAAGCGGATGACGCGGCGCTCGACCTCGATCACCTCGGCGACGGTGCGGATGGTGGCGCCGACGGCTGCGGCCGCCAGATGACGGACGTTGACCTCGGTGCCGACCGTCACCCAGCCCGGCGGCAGCACCGGGTTGATGGCGTCGCCCGACGTCATCTCCATCTCCAGGATCATCATCGGCGTCGCATAGACCATCGGCATGTGCGGCACGAAGTGCCCGACCGTGCGCTCCGGCGGCACCACCAGCAACCGCTCGGCCCGCATCCCCGGCTTGATGATCTCACGTGCGTCCATGGTGGCTCCGAGTTCAGCTGTCGTCCCGGACAAGCTCCGACGCGCACAGCGCGGCGAAGCGCCGATCCGGGACCCATACGCCGCGGCGGTCGTAACGGGCAAAATGCCAATGACCAGCGTGCCTCAAACCGCTCCCTGGGGGTATGGGTCCCTGCGTTCGCAGGGACGACGGCGGTGGTTGTAGCTGGAGATGCGTCCATATCCACCGCTGTCGTCCCGGACAAGCTCCGGCGCGCACAGCGCGGCGGAGCGCCGATCCGGGATCCATACGCCGCGGCGGTCGTGATGGGCAGGAGGCCAATGACCAGCCTGCCTCAAACCACTCCCTGGGGGTATGGGTCCCGGCTTTCGCCGGGACGACGGCGGGCTACTTCTTCAGCTCGGCCGCGCGCTCGACGAAGGTCTTGCCGCCCTTCATCTTGTGCGCCAGCGGCGCCTCGTTGATCTGGATCACCACCGCTTCCGGATCGACGCCGAGATGCGTCACCAGCGCCTTGGTGATGTCGCGCATCATGTTGGCCTTCTGCTCGTCGGTGCGGCCGGCGGCCATGCTCACGGTGATCTCAGGCATTGGTTGCTCCCTGTTGTGACCTGGTTTGTTAGTTGTCATTGCCGGGCTTGACCCGGCAATCCATCTTCGCAAATGACCGGCCGTTGTGAAGTGATGGATGCGCGGGTCGAGCCCGCGCATGACGATCTGCCCTACCCCCAGCTCACGTCATGGCGCGCGAGCACCTCGCGGACGGCGGCGACGAGTTCGTCCTCCTTGGCGGAGACTTGCGCCGGGCGGCTCTCGCGCCATTCCTGGTTGGAGGCGATCGCAGCGGCGGCTTTCGCGCCCTCGATCAGATCCTTGATCTGCACCTCGCCGCGCGCCTTCTCGTCACTGCCCTGGATGATGACGCAGGGCGCGTTGCGGCGGTCGGCATATTTGAGCTGGTTGCCCATGTTCTTGGGATTGCCGAGATAGAGCTCGGCGCGGATGCCATGGCCGCGCAAGGTCGAAACCATCTTCTGATAGTCCGCGACGCGGTCGCGGTCGAACACGGTGACGACGACGGGCCCGAAGGCCGGCCGCGTGTCGAGCTTGCCGAGCAGGGTCAGCGCCGCCTGCAGCCGCGACACACCGATAGAGAAGCCGGTCGCCGGCACCGGCTCGCCGCGGAAGCGCGAGACCAAGCCGTCATAGCGCCCGCCGCCGCCGACCGAGCCGAACACCACCGGCTGGCCCTTCTCGTTCGGGATCGCCGCCAGCAGCTGCGCCTCGAACACCGGGCCCGTGTAGTACTCGAGGCCACGCACCACCGACGGATCGACCATGATCTGGCTGTGATAACCCGAGGCATCGACCAGGCGGGCGATTTCGACGAGCTCGTCGAGGCCATCCACGGCGAGCTTGGAGTCGGCGAAGGTCTCGCGCAGCATATCGGCGATGCGGCGCGCGATATCGTATTCGCTCTCCTTGCGATCGGCATCGCCGGCGAGGCGCTGCGCAACGTCCTTGTCGCCGGCATAGGCGAGCAGCGGCGGCGCGACCAGCGCGCGCGCATTGACGAAGGTCTCGATCTTCCTGATCTGCGTCTCGTCGAGCCCCGCGCCCTTGGTGAAGTCGCCGCTGTCGTCCTTGCGGCCCGGGCCGAGCAGCTCGCGCACGCCACGTTCGCCGAGACGGTCGAGCTTGTCGATCGCGCGCAGCACGGTCAGCCGGCGGCCAAAGTTGTCATCGCCGCCAAGGCCGATCGACTCCATCACGCCGTCGAGCACCTTGCGGTTGTTGACCTTGACCGCATAGTCGCCGCGCGCAATCCCCAGCGCCTCCATCGTATCCGCCGCCATCATGCACATCTCGGCATCGGCCGCCGGCGAGCCGGAGCCGACGGTGTCGGCGTCGAACTGCATGAACTGGCGGAAGCGGCCGGGGCCGGGCTTCTCGTTGCGGAACACGTAGCCTGCCCGATAAGAACGATACGGTTTCGGCAGCGCGTCGAAATTCTCGGCCACATAACGCGCCAGCGGCGCGGTGAGGTCGTAGCGCAGCGAGATCCACTGCTCGTCATCGTCCTGGAACGAGAATACGCCCTCGTTCGGACGGTCCTGGTCGGGCAGGAACTTGCCGAGCGCGTCGGTGTATTCGAACGCCGGCGTCTCCACCGGCTCGAAGCCGTAGCGCTCATAGACGGCGCGGATCTTCTCGACCATTTCGCGCGTGGCGGCGATCGCTGCGGGACCGCGATCCTCCAGCCCGCGCGGCAGCCGCGCCTTCAGCTTCTGGGGTTTCTTGGGTTTGTCGGACATGGGGACCGGAACGTAGGGTGGGCCAAGCGCAGCGGGCCCACCATTGCTGATAAACGCCGAAGCGGTGGGCACGGCCCGCTGTCGCGGTCCTTTGCCCACCCTACGGGATGGAATGCGTTGCTGGCTTTGGTAGCAGCCGCGTCGGGGTGCGGCAACCCGCGGGGGGTGTCGTGCACCAGCTCACCCGTGACAGTGAGAGCCGAGCTCCCTCAGCCCATGCGGTGCGCCCCCCCTCCCCCCTCGAAGCGAAGCTTCGCTAGGCGGGGAGGGGTTGGGGGTGGGGGTCCACACGGGCAGTCTTTGCTGGGACCCCCACCCCCGACCCTCCCCGCAAGGGCAGGGCAATCGCATATGGCTCTCCAACGCGGCCCAAACGAAATATTGGAATCGCGAAGGCCGACGGGAGGAAATTTTCGAATCCAGACTGCTCTTTGGAAGCACGAAAAGAATCGAAAAATTCCACATGCGATTGCCCTGCCCGCAAGGGGGAGGGGAGCAGACCGTCATCGCGGCTGGGCGTGCCCAAAATCTCAGCTCAAGGGAAGCCCTGCCCTGCCCTACTTCACATCCCTGATCCAGTTATGCGGATCGGCCGCGCGGCCGTACTGGATGTCGACGAGCTGCTTGCGCAGGCCCATGGCGACCGGGCCGGCTTCGCCGCCGTTGATGAGGAGATCGCCGCTCGTCGAGCGGACCTTGCCGATCGGCGAGATCACCGCGGCGGTGCCGCAGGCGAATGCCTCCTTCAGCTTGCCGCTCGCAGCGTCGGCGCGCCACTGGTCGATCGAATACGCCTCCTCGCGCACCTCGCGGCCGGCGTCGCGGGCCAGCGCGATGATCGAATCGCGGGTGATGCCGGGCAGGATGGTGCCGAGCGGCGGCGTCGACAGCGAGCCGTCGGCGAACACGAAGAACACGTTCATGCCGCCGAGCTCCTCGACATAGCGGCGCTCGACCGCATCCAGGAACACGACCTGGTCGCAGCCGTTCGCGATCGCCTCGGCCTGCGCCTTGAGGCTCGCGGCATAGTTGCCGCCGCACTTGACGCCGCCGGTGCCGCCGATCGCGGCGCGGGTGTAGTTCTCGGAGACCCAGATCGAGACCGGCGCCGGGCCGCCCTTGAAATAGGAGCCGACCGGCGAGGCGATCACGGCGAAGATGTATTCCGCCGACGGCTTCACGCCGAGGAACACCTCGCTGGCGATCATGAAGGGCCGCAGATACAGGCTCCCCTCACCGCCTGGGATCCAGGCACGGTCGATGCGGACGAGCTGCTCGACCGCCTCGATGAAGACTTCCGGCGGCAACTGCGCCATCGCCATACGCTCGGACGAATTCCAGAACCGCTTGGCGTTGGCATCGGGGCGGAACAGGTTCACGCCGCCATCGTCGCGCTTGTAGGCCTTGAGTCCCTCGAAGATCTCCTGCGCGTAGTGCAGCACGGCCGCGGCCGGATCGAGCGGGAAGTTGGCGCGGGATTCGACCCGTGCGCTGTGCCAGCCCTTGTCCTGGCTGTACTGGACCACGGCCATGTGATCGGTGAACACCCGGCCGAAGCCGGGATTGGCGAGCTTGGCCGCGCGCTCCTGGTCGGAGGTCGGGTTCGTCGAAGGCCTGATGTCGAATGTCAAAGTCATGTCCTTGTTTCCCCCGCTCTGGTCGCCTGCGCGAGTTCTGACGCCGACCCGTCCATCCGGGGCCAGTCGGCTTTTTGATTTTCGGACCTGCCCGGCCGGTCTCAGGGCCGGTCGACGGGCAAGCATGCCACCACAGGACATGCTTTTGCGCCCCGCGGAAGTCCAGTATGGTTTGCCGAAATGCCGCTCGACATCACACGGTTGTTCGATGCGTGGCCCAAGCTGCCCGTTCGGGTTGCTCACGGCCCGCTAAGACACGCCTCGAGACCATCACCCGCCAATGAAACGATCTAAAATTTCGTGGCGGGCGATTGTTTTGTAACATTGAACCGCAGAAACGTCAATATGGCTGACATAAATTTCTCGTCTCCGACGTTGAGCCCCGATTTGCGCGCGGCCGAGCCCCCTGCGGCCGCCAATGGCGAGCCGCTGCGCTGGGACATCATCGAGCTCTTGTTCTTCGCCTATCGCGATTTCGTCGGTGATGCCGACCACGAACTGGAGGCGTTCGGCTTCGGCCGCGCGCATCATCGCGTGATGCATTTCGTCACACGCTATCCCGGCCTGAAGGTCGCCGATCTCCTGGACGTGCTGCGCATCACCAAGCAGTCGCTCGGCCGCGTGCTGAAGCAGCTGCTCGACGAAGGCTACATCGTGCAGAAGACCGGCAACAACGACCGCCGACAGCGCCTTCTTTTCGCCACGCCCAAGGGCGAGGCGCTGGTGGTGAAGCTGGCCGGGCTGCAGACGCGGCGCATTGACCGCGCGCTGGAGCAGGTCGGACCGGCCGGTGCCGAGAAGGTCCGGCAATTCCTGCGCGCCATGATCGATCGCGACGATCCGGACAAGGTGCTGGAAGCGATCTTCAGGACGCCCGTCGCCGCTGCCAAGGAGTGACCGTGACGATCGCCGCCATCACGCCGCATCATCCGCAGACCCCGGCCGACGACGCGCCGCATCTCCTGCTCGTCGATGACGACCGGCGCATCCGTGATCTGCTGTCGCGCTTCCTGCGCGGCGAAGGCTACCGCGTGACGACGGCGGCCAGCGCGAGCGACGCCCGCGCCAAGCTGACCGGCCTGCACTTCGATCTCCTGATCCTCGACGTGATGATGCCCGGCGAGAGCGGCTTCGATCTCGCCCGCTCCATCCGCACGCAATCCTCGGTGCCGATCGTGATGCTGACGGCGCGTGCCGAGCCGGACAGCCGCATCGAAGGCCTGCAGCTCGGCGCCGACGACTACGTCGCCAAGCCGTTCGAGCCGCGCGAGCTGGCGCTGCGCATCGGCAACATCCTCAAGCGCGCGGCGCCGCCGCCGGCGCAGGAGGTCGTCGAGCAGATCGCGTTCGGCCCGTTCGTTTATCATCTGGCGCGCGGCGAGTTGAAGCAGGGCGAGGAGATCGTCCACCTGACCGACCGCGAGCGCGAGATGCTGCGCATCCTCGCCAACGCCCGCGGCGAGACCGTGCCGCGCGGCGCGCTGACCGGCAACGGCACCGTCAACGAGCGCGCCGTCGACGTCCAGATCAACCGCCTGCGCCGCAAGCTCGAGATCGATCCGGCCAATCCGCTGTTCCTGCAAGCCGTGCGCGGCATCGGCTATCGGCTGATGGTGACGGGGTGAGATGAGCGGGTTGATGACGAGCCGCGAGCACCGCGACAGCACTCTATTAGGTCGCACCAGGCTTAGCGCATATGCTGCGGCACATTCGGTGCACCCTCTCCCCTTGTGGGAGAGGGTGGTTTCGAACGAAGTTCGAAACCGGGTGAGGGGTCTGCCTCCGCGATCTCATCTGCCGAGACAGACCCCTCACCCGGCTCGCATTTCGCTGCGCTCATGCGATCCACCCTCTCCCACAAGGGGAGAGGGTGCACCGAGCAAGCCGCTCGAGCTCTCACACGATAACCGTTATCGGGGACGTGTCTCCTCATGACCACGCTCGACACCGGACTCACCCTGATCCGCACCGCCTCGCGCCGCGTGTCGCGCGTCAACAGCGTGGTCGGCAATGCCTTCAAGGGCTGGATGCCGACCGGGCTTTACGCCCGCGCGCTGCTGATCATGATCGTGCCAATGGTGATCCTGCAGACGGTGGTCGCAGGCGTGTTCATGGAGCGGCACTGGAACACGGTGACGCGGCGCCTGTCCGCCGCTGTCGTGCAGGACGTCGCGGCGCTGATCGACATCTACAAGGGTTATCCGCAGGACAAGGACCGCACCATGCTGCGCCGGATCGCGCAGCAGCGGCTCAACCTCGTCGTCGACTTCCTGCCCGCCGGCGACATGCCCCCGCCGGGGCCGAAGCCGTTCTTCAATCTGCTCGACCAGTCGCTGTCGAGCCAGATCGGCCGCCAGATCAGCCGCCCCTATTGGATCGACACCGTCGGCCGCTCCAACCTGGTCGAGATCCGCATCGCGCTCGATGACGCCGTGATGCGCGTGTTCGCGCAACGCGGCGCGGCCTACGCGTCGAACACCGACATCTTCCTGTTCTGGATGGTCGGCACGTCGTCGATCCTTTTGATCGTCTCGGTGCTGTTCCTGCGCAACCAGATCAAGCCGATCCTGCGGCTCGCGGATGCCGCCGAGAGTTTCGGCAAGGGGCGCGAGGTGCCGAACTTCCGGCCGCGCGGCGCGAGCGAGGTGCGGCGCGCGGCGCACGCCTTCCTGGAGATGAAGGCGCGCATCGAGCGCACGCTCGAGCAGCGCACCGCGATGCTCGCCGGCGTCAGCCACGATCTGCGCACCATCCTGACGCGCTTCAAGCTCGAGCTGGCGCTGTTCGGCGACAGCCCCGAGATCGACGCCATGCGCAAGGACGTCGACGAGATGTCGCACATGCTGGAGGACTATCTGGCGTTTGCGCGCGGCGACAATGGCGAGATTGCGCAGCCGACCGACATCTCCAACGCGCTCGAGGAGTTGCGCAGCGACGCCGAGCGCAACGGCCATTCCGCCACGGTGTCGTTCCATGGCCTGCCGGTGGTCACCGTCAAGCCGCAGGCGCTGAAGCGCTGCCTCGGCAACCTCGTCTCCAACGCCGCGCGCCATGCCGATGCGATCGCCATCACAGGCCATCGCGACCATCGCTATCTCACCATCACCGTCGACGATGACGGCCCGGGCATTCCCGCCGACATGCGCGAGGAGGTGTTCAAGCCGTTCCTGCGCCTCGACGACGCGCGCAACCAGGACGAAGGCGGCACCGGCCTCGGCCTTGCCATCGCCCGCGACATCGCCCGCTCGCACGGCGGCGACATCACGCTCGGCGACAGCCCGATGGGCGGCCTGCGCGCAAGCGTGCGGATTCCGGTATAGTCGACCGTTTTCATAGTCTTGGTGCAGGGGGATATGGACATGTAGATCCCGCTGTCATCGTCCGCGCAGGCGGACGATCCAGTACGCCGTGGCGTTTCGGTCGATAATTTCTGCCTCCGAATACTGGATGCTCCGCCTTCGCGGAGCATGACCGCGATGGAGACTGCGAGAGATCGGCCCAGCATAGGCCAGGCATTCTCAACTCAGCGCGCGCTAGCTCCGGCCGGCTCAGCTCATTCCTGCGCGATGACGGCGTCGAGCCAGGCGCAGTTCAGCGGCGGAACGCGCGGGTCCGGCACGCGGACGCCGCGGGCGGCGGCGGACAGCCGCATGTCGCGCATGCGCTTGCGTGGCTCATCCGGCAAATACAAGCGCTCATGTCCCCACAATGACGGGCCGTCGAACGTTTCGTGCGGCTGCCAGGTCGCGGGATCGATCACCCGGCCGCCCCAGCCATATTCGATGAAGAAGCCGGAGGGCGTGTTGACGTAGAACGAGGTCATGTGGTCGTTGGTGTGACGGCCCAGCGTGTAGGCCACGCGTCCGTCGTCGAGCTGCGCCAGGTCGTAGCCCTGGCCGACGTCGTCGAGGCTGCCGAGCTCCACCATGAAATGATGCAGCGTGCGGCGGCCGGAGCCGACCATCGCGAAGCTATGATGGCGGCCGTTGACGTGGAAGAAATACAGCTTGTACGGCGTCAGGCCGAAGTCGGACACCTGGAAGCCGAGCAGGTCGCGATAGAACGCCAGCAGCGGCTCGACCTCCTCGACGTTGAGCACGACATGTCCCATGCCGAGCGGTCCGGTGCGAAAGCCCGAGATCGGCCGTCCCGGCCTGAACGGATCGGAGGCGACGGCCGCGCCCCAGAACACCTCGATGGTGTGGCCGGCCGGATCCTGAAACGAGATCAGCTCGGTGACATGACGCTCGTCGGCCAGCGCCTGCGAACCGCTGATAACCTTCACGCCATTGTTCTCGAGCCGGCCCGCGAGGCGCGCGAGCGCGGCGGCATCGCCGACCTCCCAGCCCATGACGGCGAGCCCGTCATCACCGCTGCCGTCGACGATCAGCCGCTGCTTGCGGTCGTCCATGCGATAGGCCTGCATCCCGGCGGCGCGATCGATGCGCTGCATTCCCAGCAGCTCGGTCGCCATCCGTCCCCACTGCTCCGCCTGCGACGACTTGATGCCGATGTAGCCGAGCGCCGTGATTTCCATGGTGTGTTCTCCCGAAAGGCGCGGGCCGAATTTGGTATCAGCTCCGCGCGGTCCTGCAGTAGACTGCCGCCCCTGCATCCGGCTCGCGTTCTCAAGACGGTATCGGCGGACGCAAACGAAGAACAGGGAGGATTTTCCAGGTGTCCAAGCAACGGACGCGAGCTCCGCAAGCCCGTCCTGCGGAGGGTGTCCGCGCCTTCAAGCGGGGCCTCGACGTGCTGCGCGCGGTCAACCGGTCCGGCGGCATTCGCGCCGGCGACGTCGCCCGCCAGCTCGATCTGCCGCGGCCCACGGTCTATCGCCTGCTCGAGACCCTGGAGGAACTCGGCTATGTCGCGCGCAGCGCCAGCGATGACCGCTTCCGGGTGACGCGCCACGCCTTGAGCCTCGGCGACGGCTATGATCCCGGCATCGTCATCTGCCAGGCCGCCGCCTCCTATCTCGCGGAGCTGAGCCGCACCCTGGTCTGGCCGGTCGATCTGTCGACCTATGAGAACGGCGCGATGGTCATCCAGGAGACCACGCATGCGCGCAGCCCGCTCTCGATCGATCGCAGCATGATCGGCAAGCGCCTGCCGATGCTGCGAACCTCGGCCGGCCGCGCCTATCTGGCGGCCTGCTCGCCAGCGGAGCGGGACCTCATCATCAACCACCTGCGACGCATCGAGGATGCCGAGGACGTTCCTTTCCTGGCGCCCGAGCGGTTGCAACGCATGATGATTGAAACGGCTCAGCGCGGCTACGCGATCCGCGACGAGGGCGAATTCAATCCGAAGACGTCGTCGATCGCGGTGCCGATCGTGCGCGACGACATCGTGTTCGGCTGCATCTCGATCATCTGGATCCGCTCCGCCATGACCCTGGAGGAGGCGGTTGCCCAGTATGCTGCGCCGTTGCGCGACACCGCAGCCGCCATTCCCGTCCACGCCTGAGCGTCCGCAGGGCGGACAGTTCGCGACCGCTCCTTGAAGGTGCGAGGCGGTTGCGGATCAGATGCGGCCATGAGCAACACGGCCGCACACTCCCAGAACTTCGACGTCGTCATCGTCGGTCGCGGCCCCGTCGGCTCGACGCTCGCCAATCTGCTCGGCCTCTGCGGCATCAGCACGCTGATCCTGGAGCGCGAGGCCAAAACCTATCATCTGCCGCGCGCGGTGCATTTCGACGACGAGTGCATGCGCGTGTTCCAGACCATCGGCCTCGCCGAGGCCATCCTGCCCCACCTCACTTTGAGTCCGGGCATGCGCTTCGTCGATGCCGAGGGCCGGTTGCTGCTGGACTGGCCGCGTACGCGCGAGCCGACGGCGATGGGCTGGAATCTGAGCTACCGCTTTCACCAGCCGGATCTCGAAGCCGTGCTCAACAATGGGCTCGAGCGCTGGCCTCATGTCGAGCTGCGCACGCGCTGCGATGTCTTCGCGCTGGAGCAGGACCAGGACGGCGCCCGCGTGCGCTATGAGGACCTCGCCACCGGCCGGCTCGTCGACATCTCCTGCGCCTATGTCGTCGGCTGCGATGGTGCACGCTCGCTGGTGCGCCGCTTCATCGGCTCCGGGCTGGACGATCTCGGCTTTCACGAGCGCTGGCTGGTCTGCGACGTGCTGCTCAGCGCGGACCGGCCTGATCTCGGCGATTTCAGCGTCCAGCACTGCAATCCGCAGCGTCCCGCGACCTACATTCGCGGCACCGGCAACCGCCGGCGCTGGGAGATCACCGTTCGTCCCGACGAGGACGCGGTCGAGATCACCCAGCCGGCGCGCGTATGGGAGCTGCTGTCGCCCTGGCTCCAGCCCGCGGAGGCCGAGATCGAACGCGCCGCCGTCTACACGTTCCACTCCGCGGTCGCGCAGCAATGGCGCGGTGGACGACTGCTGCTCGCCGGCGATTCCGCGCATCAGACTCCGCCGTTCCTCGGCCAGGGCATGTGTGCCGGCATTCGCGACGCAGCCAACCTCGCGTGGAAACTCGCCTATGTGATGGCCGGCAAGGCAACGCCCGATCTTCTCGACAGCTATCAAAGCGAGCGCGCCCCGCATGTGCGCGAGTTCATCGAAATCGCGATCCGGCTCGGCGGTCTCATCAACACCAAGGCGGTCGCGGCGGCGCTCGCGACCGGCACGGCCCAGGGCGACGGCCAGCTCAAGCTCGACGTGCAGAAGCCGCTGCTCGGCCCCGGCCCGGCCTGCGGCGATCGCAGCCTGACGGGAAAGCTGGCGCCGCAATTCCGCAGCCGTGATCACGGCCGCAGCGACGACCGCGTCGGCTATCGCTTTACGCTGTTGTGCCGGTCGGGACGCGGCGCCGCAGTGATCGAGCAGCATCATGCCGACCTGTCGGCCGCCGACGTCGCGATCATCTGCGGCGAGGAAGCTTGCGGCCTCGATGCCTGGCTCGATCAGCACGGCTTCGACGCCGTGCTGATGCGTCCTGACCGATACATCATGGGTGCTGTCCGCACCGGCGAAGATCCCGCGACGCTGTTGCCCGGCCTCGCCTGCCTTGCACCGCCGCCGCGCGCGGCCTGATCGTTACCGTTTGTCTTGAGAGGGTTCACGTATGAAGCTGGTTTCCTTTGTGATGGATGGCCGCGCCGGATACGGCGCGGTAAAGGGCGACGGTGTCGTCGACCTCGGCCGGCGGCTGCCGTCGAAGAGCCTGCGCGCGCTGCTGGAAGCGGGTGCGCTCGGCGACGCCGCCAAGCTTCTCGCCGCTGAACAGGCCGATTATCCACTCAGTGCGATCACCTTCGCGCCCGTCATTGCCGATCCCGGCAAGATCATCTGCGTCGGCCTGAACTATCGCGACCACGTCGCCGAGACCGGACGGACCGTCACCGAGAAGCCTGCGCTGTTCGCGCGCTTTCCGACGAGCCACGTGGGACATCTGCAGCCGATCGTTCGGCCCGATGTCTCCGATCATTTCGACTACGAAGGCGAGCTTGCGCTCGTGATCGGCAAGGCCGGCCGGCATGTCCGGCGCGAGGATGCGCTCACGCACATCGCCGGCTATTCCTGCTACAATGAAGGCAGCATCCGCGATTGGCAGCGCCATACGTCGCAATTCCTGTCGGGCAAGACCTTCGACAAGTCCGGCGCCTTCGGCCCCTGGCTGGTCACCGCCGATGAAATTCCCGATCCCTCCGAGCTGACGCTGCAGACCCGCCTCAATGGCGAGACCGTGCAACAGACCACCACGGATCTGCTCATCACCGACGTGCCTGATCTCATCGTCTACTGCTCGACGATCATGACCTTGCTGCCGGGCGACGTGATCGTCACGGGCACACCGGGAGGCGTCGGCTTCAAGCGCACCCCGCCGCTGTTCATGAAGCCGGGCGATACGGTCGAGGTCGAGATCTCCGGCATCGGCGTGCTGCGCAATTCCGTGATGGCCGAAGCGGCAGCCTGACGTCTTCGCCTCGCGGACAACCGCTGGGCGTACCAACCAAACACGACATAACAAACAAGATCATTGAATCCGGGGAGGATCATCATGTCGCGCCGTCTCACATCCGGCATCGCCGCGCTGTTGCTGCTTGCAGGCTCATCCGCGCAGGCGGACATCAAAGGGCAAGCCATACGCATCGGTGTGCTCACCGACATGACCGGCATCTTCGCAACCGCGATGGGCCCCGGCTCGGTGGAAGCAGCACGGATGGCCGCGGACGAATTCGGCGGCAAGATCAACGGCAGGCCGATCGAGATCCTGCAGGCCGACCATCAGAACAAGCCGGATATCGCGGTGTCGCTCGCCCGGCGCTGGTTCGAGCAGGACGGCGTGCAGGCGATCGCCGACGGCGGCAGTTCCGGCGCGGCGCTCGGCGTGCAGGAGCTGGTGCGCGCCAACAAGAAGGTCTTCCTGATCTCGGGGGCCGGCGCCAACCAGCTGACCGAGGAAGCGTGCGCGCCGACCTCGGTGCAATGGACGCACGACGCCTATTCGACCGCGACCGCTGTCGTCTCAGGCATCATGCAGACCAGCAAGGAGCCGTGGTTCTTCATCACCGGCGACTACGCGTTCGGCCATTCGGTCGAGGCGACCGCGCGCGCCCGCATCGCCGAGCTCGGCGGCACGGTCGCCGGCAGCGTCAAGGCGCAGCTCGGCACGCCGGACTACGGCTCGTTCCTGCTGCAGGCGCAGGCCTCCGGCGCCAAGATCCTGGCGCTCAACGTCGCCGGCGACAACGCCACCGCGATCAAGCAGGCGGAGGAGTTCGGGCTGGCGGCGCAGGGCATGAAGATCGTGCCGATGTCGTTCCAGAACGTCGACATCGAAGCCATCGGCCTCAAGGCGACGCAGGGCGATCTCATCGTCACCAGCTTCTTCGAGGATGCCTCGCCCGCCGCGCGACGCTTCTCCGATGCCTTCTACGCGCGCCGCAAGGCGATGCCGTCACAGATCCAGGCCGGCGTCTATTCGGCCGTGCGGCACTATCTGCAGGCGGTGAAGGATGCCGACAGCGATGACGGCGCAACGGTGATGGCGAAGATGAAGGCCACGCCGGTCTCGGACGCCTATGCGGAGCACGGCCAGATCCGCGACGACCAGCGCATGGTGCACGACCTCTATCTGGTCCAGGTCAAGACACCGGCCGAATCGAAGGCGCCGTGGGACTTCGTCAAGCTGGTGACGAAGATCGCGCCCGATCAGGCGTTTCGTCCGCTCGACCGCAGCAAGTGCAGCCTGATCGGCAAGTGAGCACTTGAGCGAGCCAGCATGATTCCGGACTATCAGCGCGCGGTCATCATCACCGCCCCGGGCGGACCGGAGGTTCTGTCGGAGCGTCAGGACTGGCCGGTCCCGCGGCTTGGCCCCGATGACGTGCTGATCGAGGTCGCGGCCGCTGGCATCAACCGTCACGACTGCAACCAGCGCGCCGCCGGTCCGTCGCGGGAGCCCAATCCCGTCCCGGGATTGGAAGCCGCTGGACGCATCGTTGCCTGCGGCGCCAACGTCGCCCCGGAACGACTGGGGAAGGCGGTCATCGCGCTGACCGATGGCGGCTCCTACGCGCAATACGTCGCCACCGATCAGCATCTTGCTCTGGATCTGCCGGACGACCTCGACTGGATCGAGGGCGCCGCGCTGCCTGAGGCGCTGTTCACGACCTGGTTCAACTTCTTCGAGCTGATGCGCATGGCGCCCGGCGAGACGGCTCTGATTCATGGTGGCAGCAGCGGCGTCGGCACGATCGCGATCCAACTCCTGCGCGCGCTGGGTCATCCGGTCTTTGCCACGGCCGGCACCGCGGAGAAGCGCGCCGCAGCGCTCGGGCTCGGCTGCAACGCCGTGTTCGACTATGCCGCTCCGGATCTCGCCGCGCAGATCCGCGCCGCGACAGGGACGCGCGGCGTCGACTGCATCCTCGACACCTCCGCAGGCGCTCACATCGTACAGGACCTTGCGGCGCTGGCCATGGGCGGACGGATCGCCCATCTCTCGGCAGGACAGGGCAAGGAACTGGCGGTGCCGCTGCGCAGCCTGATGGCGCGCCGCGCCAGCATCACCGGCGCGTTGTTGCGTTCGACGCCGCTCGACCTCAAGCGGCGGATCGCAGCCGACCTGAAGCAGCGCATCGCACCCCTGCTCGGGACAGCGATTCGGCCGCCAATCGACAGCACCTATCGCCCGTCCGAGGCAGCCGGCGCGCACGAACGCATGGAGACGAACCGACACATCGGGAAGATCGTGCTTCGCGTCCGCGAATGAGCGCCAACCGGCGGCTCTGCGGCCGCCGCGCGCGACGACCGCCGGCCTATTGCTTCACGCCCGGGATCAGGTTCTTCAGCTTGGCCATGTCCTTGACGTTCATCTTCATGCCGCCGGGCATGACGATGTCGCCGGGCTTCTGGTCCGCCTTGCAGGCGCCGAGCCACTTGGCCTCGATGGTCATCGCGGTGTCCTTGGTCCCCGCGGCGCCGCCCTGGATCTTCGAGGTCGTCTTGACCGTGTAGGCGGAGTTGAAATCGCCGGTGATGTCGGCATGCGAGGTCGTGCTCATGCCGCCGAAGCTGCAGACGGAATCGCTGACATAGCCGGTCGCCGTCTTCTGGATGTCCTGCTTGGAGCAGACCTGCTGCGCCATCGGCGAGGCCATGTTGTTCATGTCCTTGTCGGTGGTCTCGTCGGTGCAGTGCTGCATGGTCATCTCCGGCAGCTGGCCGCCGGATCTGATCATTTTCAACTCCCACAGCCCCGCCTTGCGCACCGGAAGCTCGAGCGCGGCCGCGCTCGCCGTGACGCCCAGCATGCCGCAACAGAGGAGTCCGAGGACGAGGCGGTGACGTGTCATGATCGTGTTCCGGCTTGATGTCGATCGGCGGACCGATGACGCCGAATCATGGCGTTAGTGTAGTCAGGCCCAAGTCCCGGTTCAGTCCGGTTCAGTACAGCGTCCGCAGCGGTCGCTGCGCCGAGCCATACGGCACCCAGCGGCAGGAGAACGACACGTAGCCGCCATAGCGCGCATCGACGGCGCGGAATTTCGCGACCTTGCCGTAGGAGGCGCAGTGGTCGACCGCCATCTGGCGCGCGTCCGCCGTCTGGGCCAGCGGATAGGCGATGATGCCGCCGGTGTCGTTGCCCTTGAACGGCGGCACCCAGTCGGCCCGGGCCGGCGCGGCGGCCAGCACCGCCAAAGCGGCCGTTAAGCCGGCCATCACACCAGCCATCTTCACGAATCGGGTGTTCGCGATCCCGACCTTCAGCATCCGCATTGGAGTCTCCTTAGCGCTGGCGCCATCCTAAAGGTCCTGTCCCGTCAAGAAAAGAACACCGGCCCCGGGTTAACAGGACTAATCGTGGAGTGTTGCCGCGTTGCACTTGACCTCCTGTGGCCGCCGCGGCACGGTCCACGTTCCCGGATCAGACCTTGCGGACGGCCCATGCGCGACTTCGGCAACCCTATCAAGACGCTCGGCGCTGCTTGCGGCGCGCTGCTCGCGGCTCTCGTCGCCACCGCGCCGGCCCACGCCGCCAACCCGCTGGAAATGAACTTCTGGCTGTCGGGTCCGAAATATGAGGGCCGGGTCGCGCCCTGCGAGGCCGCCGTGCCGACCATCGTGTCGCGCTTCCAGGAGAAGGAGAGCACCTTCTGGAATTCGTCGCTGACGATCACCGGCATCGCCAATGTCCGCGAGATCGCCTTCCGGCCCTGGCAGTCCGACAACATCCCGCGCCGCTACTGCACCGGCAGCGTCATGGTCAGCGACGGCAAGGTCCGCACCGTCAACTACTCCATCATCGAGGATGGCGGCTTCGCCGGCTACGACCAGGGCGTCGAGTTCTGCGTGGTCGGGCTCGACCGCAACTGGGCCTTCAATCCGGCCTGCCGCGCCGCCAAGCCCTGATTCGGCCGTCACACGGCGAATTCCTGATCTTCGGTTATCGGCTGCCTCCGGGCAGCCGTTTTTGTTCTTGTAATGTTCCGGCCGACTGCTAAGTTCCTGGCATTGTCCGGGGAGTTTGCCATGTTCGATTGCCTGCGCCGACCTGCCGCCATTGTCACCGCGATCGCCGGTTTCGCCCTGCTGCTGTGCGCGCCCGCCGGGGCGCAGGACCGCCGCCAGAACGCGCCGGGCGCGTTCGACTTCTATGTCCTGTCTCTGTCCTGGTCGCCGTCCTTCTGCGCCGAGGCCGAGGAGCGCGGTGGTCGCGGCCGGGGCTCGCAGCAATGCAGCGGCCGACCCTATTCCTTCGTCGTGCACGGGCTGTGGCCGCAATATGAAAACGGCTATCCTGAATATTGCGAGCAGCCTTCGCCGCGCCTGCCGCGCAACATCATGACCTCGATGCTCGACCTGATGCCGGCGCCGGGGCTGATCTACAACGAGTGGGACAAGCACGGCACCTGCTCGGGCCTGTCGGCGAAAGCCTATTTCGAGGCCATCCGCAAGGCCCGCGCCGCGGTCAAGATTCCTCCGGAGTTCCTCGATCTGTCGCCGGCCAAGACCGCGTCGCCGGCCGCCATCGAGGAGGCCTTCATTAAGGTCAACCCCAAGCTGACGACATCGGCCATCGCCGTCACCTGCAACCGCACCCGGCTGAGCGAGGTGCGGATCTGCCTGTCCAAGGACCTCGAGTTCCGCAGCTGCGACGAGGTCGATCGCCAGGCCTGCCGGCGCGACGAGATCAACATGCCGCCGGTGCGCGGCGGCTAGCGCCGCGGGCCCGGCGGCCGCCCGCGCGACCGCACGACGGGGTACCCTTTTGTCGCGGAACGGCGTAACCCCTGCGGTATGAACTACCGACACGCCTTTCACGCCGGCGGCTTCGCCGACGTCATCAAGCACATCGTGCTGACGCGCATCCTGGTCTACCTGCAGGACAAGCCGGCGGCGTTTCGCGTCATCGATACGCATGCCGGCGCCGGGCTGTACGATCTGACCGGCGACGAGGCGACCCGCAGCGGCGAGTTTCTCACCGGCATCGCCCGGCTGCTGCAGGCGCGGCTGTCGGACCAGGCCTACGCGCTGATCGCGCCCTATCTCGACATCGTCCGGTCGTTCAACCCGACCGCCGAGCTGGTCGCCTATCCCGGCTCGCCCCTGATCGCGCGGGCGCTGCTGCGGCCGCAGGACCGCATGACCCTGTGCGAGCTCGCCCCGGTGCCGCGCAAACAACTGATCGACGCGCTGCGCCGCGATACGCAGGCCCGCGTCGTCGATCTCGACGGCTGGGTCGCCCTGCCCGCCTTCGTGCCGCCGAACGAGCGGCGCGGCGTGGTGCTGATCGATCCGGCCTTCGAGGCGAAGGACGAGTTCGAGCGGCTCGCCGAGCGGTTCGCTGCCGCCTATGCGAAGTGGCCGACCGGTATCTACGTGCTCTGGTATCCGGCCAAGAGCCGCCGTGCGACCGAGGATCTGGCCGATCGCGTCGCGCATCTCGCCGCTGCAGCGAAGCCGCCGGGCAAGGTGCTGCGGGTCGAGTTCAGCGTCGCCCCCCAGATCGAAGGCGAGGCGCTGACCTCGACCGGGCTCCTGATCGTCAACCCGCCGTGGACATTGCATGATGAGCTCAAGCTCATCCTGCAGGAACTGCAGCGGCCGCTCGGTCAGGGCGGCACTGCACGCTTCAGGCTGGACATCCCCAAAGCTTGAAGCGGGCGCGCATCGAAAAGCCGTAGTCAATCGGCGCGGAACCGTATTATTGTGTCTGACTGTAAGACTGGCTTTACGTTCCGCTTCCGCGAATGGTTGCGGCGGGGTGATCAAGGCCTAACAAGATCCGACGATCCGGCGTGGCGAGCGCTGGGCGTTAAGGTGGCCAACGCTTTCCGATTGAAGTGATGACCGGTCGGACGCTGCGCAGGGCGCGCAGTGGAGGAAGCATTGCGGGGGAGGAGTTTCCCGATGGCCATGACTGGGACAGTCAAGTTCTTCAATGGTGAGCGCGGCTACGGCTTCATCAAGCCGGACGACGGTGGACGCGACGTGTTCGTGCACATCACGGCGGTGGAGCGCGCGGGCTTGAAGGATCTGACCGAGGGACAGCGTATCAGCTTCGAGGTCGAGCCGGACAAGAAGGGCAAAGGCCCGAAGGCGGTGAACCTGGTCCTGTCGTCATAGCGCGAGCCCGCGGAAGGCACGCAGCAGCGTGACTTGCTCCAGCGGGCGTGCCGACGTCATTCACTGAGTGGTTTGGAAGCTGCCGGCAGCGCAGTCGGCTCGCGTGCTCAGCCTTTGCTGATCGGCGCGCGCGTCCTGCGCGTGATGGCGCACGCCTCCCGGTCAGCTTGTGAGGTCAGCTTGTCGCGTCGGCTCGTCACGTCAGGTCGCGCGACTCGTCACGACAAAAAAATTCCGGCCGCGTGAGCGGCCGGAAGGTCGTCGTTCGACGTTTCTTCTTCCTAATTTTTGTTGCTATCAGAAGTGGAAGTTGATGCCTGCACGGATCAATCCAGACCGATAGTCGTTCTTCGCCCCCGTGATCACGAAATTGCTGCTGTCGAGATCGACATAGAGATACTCGATCTTGGCGCTCCAGTTCTGTGCCAGGCCGAACTCGGTGCCGACACCGAGCGTCCAGCCGACAGTCGTGTGCGATTCCGACAGACCGAACGTCTCGGCGCGCAGCGAGCCGAAGGCGAGACCGCCGGTGCCGTAGAACAGGATGTTGTTGAAGGCGTAGCCGGCGCGGCCGCGCAAGGTGCCGAACCAGGGGTTCGAGAACTTCCACGGCGCGAAGGTGTCGTTGGCGCCGGTCAGGTTGAAGTCGCCCTCGGCGCCGAACACCCACGGGCCGTTCTGCCAATTGTAGCCGGCGGTGATGCCGCCGGTGAGGCCGGACGGCTTGGTCGGGTTGTTGCCGACCGTGCCCCATTCATAGCCCAGCGTGCCGCCGAGATAGGGGCCGGCCCAGCTGTAGGCGTTGAGGGGCTGGTTCACCGTATAGGGCGCCTGGCGCCCGTAGCCGAGATCGGCCGCCTGCGCCGCCACCGATCCGAGAGCCGCTGCGCCCAAGCCCGCCGCGGCGGCAGCACCGACCAAGAACCTGTTCATCGCTCACTCCCACGCACTCGCCGCTGCCAGCCGGACCTGCGCCGCGCGATGCGCTGCGCGGGCCGGAATGGTTACGGAACTCCGTCTTTTTTCGTGAGCATTTATCGAGAGTTTTAGGTTAAGCCGTTGTTAAGCCCGGTTAGCGATCGATTAATGTGCTTAACGAAGCGTTACCGCCCCCCTTGTCTGCCCTGCCCTGTGCATGGCGCCAGCGCATGCTGGCGGGACGGCGCCGCAGCGCTTAATTTGTCGGACATGACCACCCACAGCTCCGATCCACCCAAGGCGCCAGCGCCCGCAAGCCGGCGTGGCGCCGGGGCCGACCTGCCACCCGAGGCCATCGACACGCCCGATCTGGATCCTGCCGCCGCGACGGACGAGGATGATGACGGCCGCCTGCCGGAGCTGACCGAGGAGAGCGCGGAGGCGGTCGGCGAAGGCCCGCTCGCGATCGGCCATGCCGCGATCGAGAACGCGGTGCGGCTGGCGCCGACCTCGCCCGGCGTCTACCGCATGCTCAATGCGGCGCATGACGTGCTCTATGTCGGCAAGGCCAAGAACGTCAAAAAGCGCCTGTCGTCCTATGCGCGCGCCAATGCGCCATTGCCGGCGCGCATCCTGCGCATGATTGCCGCCACCGTGACCGTCGAAATCGTCTCGACCGGTACGGAGACCGAGGCGCTGCTGCTGGAAGCAAACCTCATCAAGCAGCTCAAGCCGCGCTTCAACGTGCAGCTGCGCGACGACAAGTCGTTCCCCTACATCCTCATCACCGGCGACCATTGGGCGCCGCAGATCCTCAAGCATCGCGGCGCGCAATCGCGGCCCGGCCGCTATTTCGGCCCGTTCGCCTCGGCCGGCGCGGTCAACCGCACCATCACGGCGCTGCAACGCGCCTTCCTGATCCGCTCCTGCACCGATTCGTTCTTCGAGAGCCGCACCCGTCCCTGCCTGCTGCACCAGATCCGCCGTTGCGCCGGTCCGTGCACCCAGGAGATCGACTTCCCCGGCTATACCGAGCTGGTGCGCGAGGCGACCGACTTCCTGTCCGGCCGCAGCCAGGCGGTGAAGGCGCTGCTCGCGACAGAGATGGAGAAGGCGTCCGGCGAGCTCGAATTCGAGACCGCCGCGGTCTATCGCGACCGCCTCGCGGCGCTGTCGGCGATCTCCTCGCAGCAGGGCATCAACCCGCGCACGGTCGAAGAGGCCGACGTGTTCGCCATCCATCAGGAAGGCGGCTTCTCCTGCGTCGAAGTTTTCTTCTTCCGCACCGGCCAGAACTGGGGCAACCGCGCCTATTTTCCGCGCGCGGAGAAGAGCTACCTGCCGGAGGAGGTGCTGTCCGCCTTCCTGTCGCAGTTCTACGACGACAAGCCGCCGCCGAAGCTGATCCTGCTGTCGCACGAGATCGAAGAAGCCGAGCTGCTCGCCGAGGCGCTGTGCGTGAAGGCCGGCCACAAGGTCGAGGTGTCCTGCCCGAAGCGCGGCGAGAAGAAGGACCTCGTCACGCACGCGCTGACCAATGCGCGCGAGGCGCTCGGCCGCAAGCTCGCGGACACCGCGACGCAGAGCCGGCTGCTGGAGGCGATGACGACGACGCTCGGCCTGCCGCAGACGCCGAAGCGCATCGAGGTCTACGACAACAGCCACATCCAGGGCACCAACGCGGTCGGCGCGATGATCGTCGCCGGCCCCGACGGCTTCATGAAGAACCAGTACCGCAAGTTCAACATCAAGTCGGAAGGGCTCACGCCCGGCGACGACTACGCGATGATGAAGGAGGTGCTGCAGCGCCGCTTCAAGCGGCTGGTCGCGCCCTCGGAAAAAGACCTCGCGCGCGCGGCGAAGGAGGACGACGTGCCGCAATGGCCCGATCTCGTCATCATCGACGGCGGCCGCGGCCAGCTCAATGCCGTCCGCGAGATCTTCACCGAGCTCGGCGTCACCAAGGTGGCGCTGATGTCGGTCGCCAAGGGCCCGGACCGCGACGCCGGCCGCGAGACGCTGTTCATTCCCGAGCGCGAAGCAATCAAGCTCGAGCCGCGCGACCCCGTGCTGTATTTCATCCAGCGCCTGCGCGACGAGGCGCACCGCTTCGTCATCGGCTCGCACCGCAAGCTGCGCAAGAAGGACATCCGCGAAGCCGGCCTGCAGGAGATCCCCGGCATCGGCCCGTCGCGCAAGCGCGCGCTGCTGCACCATTTCGGCACCCTGAAGGAAATCGAGCGCGCCTCGATCGCCGACCTCGGCAAGGTCCCCGGCGTGAGCGCCGAGAGCGCGCGCAAGATCTTCGAGTACTTCCACAGCAACGCGGGTTGAGGGGACCGGACGACCAACCGGCTTCCCGGGTACAGCTTGGGCCCTGCTCTCTCCACGCTGTCATTCCGGGGCGCGCGCAGCGCGAGCCCGGAATCCATAGCCACAGGCAGGCGTGGGGGATGGGACAGGCCGTAGCGGCATCTCGCTCCAAAATTGATGATCGTGGTTATGGATTCCGGGCTCGCGCTGCGCGCGCCCCGGAATGACGGAGAGCGGTGGGCCTGATCGGGCTCCCCAAAAGGGCGGCGCAGACCGCACGCAGAAAGTATTTTACCCGGACACAAATATCCAATATAGACCCGGGCGAAATTCAGGAGCCTCCCATGACCCCCGATCAGCGCAAGGCGGCCGTCGCCGCCTACAAGGAGCGCAAGACGCCGGCCGGCATCTACGCGGTGACCTGCGCGGCCACCGGTGCGCGCTGGATCGGCTCTGCACCCGACCTCGACAAGATCCAGAACCGCCTCTGGTTCACCCTGCGCCAGGGCGGCCACCGCCGCGGCGGACTGCAGGCGGCCTGGACCGCCCATGGCGAGAGCGCGTTCAGCCTGGAGGTCATCGAGACCTTCGACCAGGAGGCGCTGGCCTATGTCCGCGACCGCCTGTTCGCGGAGCGCCAGGCGCATTGGTGCGCGGTCCACAACGCGGAGGCGATCTGAGCCCATTCACGACCGTCCATCGCGCATCTGTCATTGCGTCGCAATATGATCGGCCGGCCATGCAGCGCCGCCCGCCGATCTCGGCACTGGCGCGAGCACGTATCGTTGCTTAAGGAAGCGTTAGCGCTCTTCTTGCTCCCGGCAGGAGAGTTCCCATCTGCGCAAAGACTTCGTTGCGAACAGCGTCATATCTGCGTCATCCTGCCCAGGCTGATCGGCTCGGAGGTTGACGTTCGAACGGCGGCAGTATTGGTACACCGGATGAATATTGCGACCACACGCGTGCCCAGCAAGACGTCGACGTCCCTGCCGAACATCCTGACCTATACGCGCATCGCCGCGATACCGGTCGTTGTCGGCTGCATCTACGCGCAGTCCATCATGGATTATCCGCTGTGGCTGCGCTGGGTCGCAGTGGCCGTGTTCATTGCCGCCGGCGTCACTGATTACCTCGACGGCTACTACGCCCGCATCTGGAACCAGCAATCGGCGTTCGGCCGCATGCTCGACCCGATTGCCGACAAGCTGCTGGTCGCCTCCTGCCTGCTGATGCTGGCCGCCGACAACAGCATCCATGGCTGGACGCTGTGGGCGGCGATCGTGATCCTGTGCCGCGAGATCCTGGTCTCGGGCCTGCGCGAATATCTCGCCGCGCTCCGGGTCAGCGTGCCCGTGACCAAGCTCGCGAAGTGGAAGACCACGATGCAGCTGATCGCGATCGGCTTCCTGCTGGCCGGCGAGGCCGGCGACCAGCTGGTCCCGGTGGTGACGATGATCGGCATCGTGCTGCTGTGGACCTCGGCGATCTTCACGATCTACACCGGCTACGACTATTTCCGCTCCGGCATCCACCACCTCATCGAGGAAGACTCGCGATGAAGGTGAAGTATTTCGCCTGGGTGCGCGAGCGCATCGGCAAGGCCGAGGAGACGGTCGAGCCGCCCGAGAGCGTGCGCACCGTGGGCGAGCTGATCGCCTGGCTGACCGAGCGCGGCGAGGGCTACGCCTATGCGTTCGAGAAGCCGAAGGTGATCCGCGCCGCGATCGACCAGTCCCATGTGCAGGCGGATGCCGCCATCGCCGGCGCCCGCGAGATTGCGTTCTTCCCGCCGATGACCGGCGGCTGAAGCCACAGAAGACCATCCATGACCGCGATCGTCACCGTGCGCGTGCAGCGCGAGGATTTCGACACCGCCGCCGAGATCGCGGCGCTCAGCCATGGCCGCAGCGACATCGGCGCAATCGTCAGCTTCTCGGGCCTGTGCCGCGGCAACGACCACGACACGCCGATCTCAGCCCTGACGCTCGAACATTATCCGGGCATGGCGGAAGCCGAGATCATGCGCCATGCCGAGCAGGCGATGGCGCGCTGGCCGCTGCAGGGCCTCACCGTGATCCACCGCTTCGGCCGCATCACGCCCGGCGAGAACATCGTGCTGGTCGTGACAGCGTCGAGCCACCGAAGGGCGGCGTTCGAGGCGGCCGAATTCCTGATGGACTATCTCAAGACCAACGCGCCGTTCTGGAAGCGCGAGGAAACCGACGACGGCGGCAGCTGGGTCGAGGCCAAGAGCCACGACGATGCCGCCGCGGCGCGCTGGACAAAGTGATGACGAAGAAAGCGAAGGCGGCTGCGCCGCGCAAGGCGGCCCCGCCGAAGCTGCCGAAGGTCAATGCCGGCGAGCTGGTCACCCTGCTCGACTACCTGCGCTACGCGGTGAGCCGCTTCCAGGACGCCGAGCTGGTGTTCGCGCACGGCACCACCGATCCGGTCTCGGAGGCCGCCTTCCTGATCGGCGAAGCCCTGCATCTGCGCCCCGACCAGTTCGAAACCTTCGTCACGGCCCGGGTCACCGCCGCCGAGGGCAAGCAGATTCTCGACCTGGTCACGGCCCGAATCACCACGCGCAAGCCGGCGGCCTATCTGGTCAACAAGGTCTACATGCGCGGCCTGCCGTTCTATGTCGACGAGCGCGTCATCGTGCCGCGGTCGTTCATCGGCGAGCTCCTGGAGACGCATTTCGGCGGCGCCGAGGGCGACGGCACTTCGCTGATCGACGATCCCCTTGCGGTCGACAGCGTGCTCGACCTCTGCACCGGCTCGGGGTGCCTCGCGATCCTGGCCAGCCGCCACTTCCCCAACGCCGTGATCGACGCCGTCGACATCTCCAAGGACGCGCTCGCGGTCGCCGCGAAGAACGTCGCCGACTACGACCTCGCCGAGCGCCTTTCGCTGCACCGCGGTGACCTGTTCGCGCCGCTCAGCCAGCGCCGCTATGACCTGATCATCACCAATCCACCTTACGTCGATGCCGAGGGCATGGCGGCGCTGCCCAGGGAATGCCGTGCCGAGCCCGCGCTCGCCTTCGACGGCGGCGACGACGGGCTCGACATCATCCACCGCATCCTCAGCCAGGCCCGCGACCATCTGACCGCCGAGGGCGGCCTGCTGTGCGAGGTCGGCCGCGACCGTCCGCAGATCGAAGCCGCCTACCCGGACCTGCCGCTGCTGTGGCTCGACACCGAGGACTCCGAGGGCGAGGTGTTCTGGATCACCGCGCGCGATCTGGTCTGACGGCGCGTCGGCGCGAATTGACGCAGCGACTTCCAATATCCGGCACCCTTCACTGCTGCTGTGCAGAAACCGCTCACCAGGGCAGCGGGAACGCCGGGACCTTTGACGTTTCCGTCCGTCCGCGAAACTGATAGCTTGCCGCCGGCCCGGATCATCGGCTGACGACGTCGGCGCGCGCATTCAGGCCCCTCAGGCACGATCCGTTCGGCGAGCTGTTCTGGCAACCGGTTCGCCACTTTTCCGGATCATGCTGCCGCCGTCGCACAACCTGCCTCAACCGCCCCGAGAGGTCCCCATGCTGGACAAGAGCCCCCGCCCCGCCGTCACCGTCCCCAACGATCTTGCCGCGCATTGGATGCCGTTCACCGCGAACCGCGCGTTCAAGAAGAATCCGCGGCTGCTCGCCGGCGCAGAAGGCATGCACTACATCACCGTCGACGGCCGCAAGATCATCGACGCCGCCGCCGGCATGTGGTGCTGCAACGCCGGCCACGGCCGCAGCCAGATCGCAGAAGCCATCGGCAAGCAGGCCGCCGCGCTCGACTACGCGCCGCCGTTCCAGTTCGGCATTCCCCAGGCGTTCGAACTGGCGAACCGCATCGCCGACCTCGCTCCCGCCGGTCTCGACCACGTGTTCTTCTGCAACTCCGGCTCGGAGGCGGCGGACACCGCGCTGAAGATGGCGCTCGCCTACCACCAGATCAACGGCCAGGGCAGCCGCACCCGCCTGATCGGCCGCGTTCGCGGCTATCACGGCGTCGGCTTCGGCGGCACCTCGGTCGGCGGCATCGTCAACAACCGCAAGCTGTTCGGCACCCTCTTGACCGGCGTCGACCACATTCCGGCGACCTATGACCGCGAGAAGCAGGCCTTCACCAAGGGCGAGCCGGAATACGGCGCGCATTTCGCCGACGAGCTGGAGAACCTGGTTGCGCTGCATGGCGCCAACACCATCGCCGCCGTCATCGTCGAGCCGATGGCCGGCTCGACCGGCGTGATCCCGGCGCCGAAGGGCTATCTCAAGAAGCTGCGTGAGATCACCCAGAAGCACGGCATCCTGCTGATTTTCGACGAGGTCATCACCGGCTTCGGCCGCCTCGGCCACGCCTTCGCCGCCGAGCGCTACGGCGTGACGCCCGACCTGCTCACCTTCGCCAAGGGCGTCACCAATGGTGCCGCCCCGATGGGCGGCGTGCTGGTGCGCGACACCATTCATGACGCGTTCATGAGCGGCCCGGAGCATCTGGTCGAGTTCACCCACGGCTACACCTACTCGGCGCATCCGATCGCCTGCGCCGCCGGCCTCGCCACGCTCGACATCTATCGCGATGAGAAGCTGTTCGAGCATGCCCGCGGCATCGAGCCGAAGTTCGCCGACGCCGTGATGTCGCTGAAGGGCCTGCCCAACGTGCTCGACATCCGCACGGTGGGTCTCACCGCCGGCATCGACCTCGCGTCGCTCCCCGACGCCGTCGGCAAGCGCGGCTACTCCGCGATGGAGCACGCCTTCCACAACACCGACCTGATGCTGCGCATCGCCGGCGACACCCTGGCCCTGACCCCGCCGCTGATCATCAACGAGGACCAGATCGGCGAGATCATCGACAAGGTCGGCAAGGTCATCAAGGCCGTGGCGTAAGCAAAGCGGCGATTGGATTGCACCAACGAAAATGGCGGCTCGCGTGGCCGCCATTTTTTTGTCCTCGCAACCATCGCTCTCGGACGCCGCCCCGGAACCGGCGCTTGCGCTGCTTGATTCATTGCGGGCGGGAGGCTCGACACCTCTGGCACCCGGGCACGACTTCTGGATATGACGGCCCGAGCTGACGATCGATGACCGCGGCGAGACATCATGACCGATTTGTTTGCCGGCACTGCAGACCACTATCGACGCTTTCGTCCGCCCTATCCGCAAGACGTGTTCGACTGGATCGTCACCCAGCACAGGCTCGACGGCACCGGACGGCTGCTCGACTGCGGATGCGGCACCGGGCACGTGTTCGTTGGACTGGCCAAGCGGTTCTCTCAGACTGTCGCCATGGACCCGGACGCCGAGATGCTGGCCGCGGCGAAGACAACGGCCGCCGTCGAGCGGATCGCATCGATCACCTTCATGCCTGGTCGTGCCGAGACGATCCCCGATGCGATCGGCCCGCTACGCCTCGCCGCATTTGGAGCGTCGTTTCATTGGACCGACCGCATTGCGGTTGCGCGGCGTCTCGACAGATTGATCGAGCCCGACGGTGCGATCGTCATCCTGTCCCCCGGCAGCTTCTGGTCCGGGCGGGAGTTCGAATGGAAGGGCGTCGTGCTCGACACCATCAAGCGCTGGCTGGGCCATGAGCGGCGAGCCGGCGCCGGAACCTATTCAGCGCGGCCGTTGCATCAAGAGTGCCTCGAACAGACCCCCTTCCGGGCGCTCACGGAAGCGACCTTCGTTCAGTCCTATGTTTGGACAACGGACAGTCTCATCGGCTACCTGTATTCGACGTCATTCGCGTCGCGGGCCATTCTCGGCGACAATGCCGCGAATTTCGAGATGGACCTGCGCGCGCGGCTGTCGCGGCTCTCTGCTAATGGCCTGTTCGACGATGAGATAGAGCATTCCTTGATCTCGGCGCGGCGGGCTTGATGGCGAGCGTCTGTCGGTTGGGTCGCTGCCGCCGCCCTTGACGGATCGATCGCGCGGCGCCCCAACAGCGAAGTTCCTTCATCTTAACGGCCGTCGCAAAGCCTCCTGGTAGACGGAGCCACTCCATCGCGAGATGCGGAAGAATCAAAGGTCACGGACGACTTCGCGCAAGTAGCGGGCGTGAAGCCGGACCGCCTGAACGCGATCGAGAATGCCCGCCCTCTGCAAAGCTACGATGGTGTTCTCGATTGGATCGAAAATGACGTGATCGCCGGAAAGGCGCGTGACGTGATGGGTGAACACATCATTCGCGGACGTAACGGCCGTGACCTTGTTGGTCCTTGCGAGCCTCTGGATCACGCCGGCAGTGTAGCCGGGCTTGGCGGTGGCAGGTCGGATCGACATGGCTCACCTCGACCGATTCTAATACGGGAAATCCAAAAACTCCACTCGGTACAGATTGCCATTACGGGCGGGGGCACCTCCACGAGGTTGGTTGCGCTGGCCTTCCACTGGCAAGCATCACCAATCCGGACCGGCCACGACTCGGGAACCTTCGCAAATCCTCCACGTTCAATTCGCGAGCCGGCGGTTCGCGTGCGGCACATGATCTTTGGAGGACGCACATGCTTGCACCGCCGGGAGAGCTGTTGCGGCTGGGGCTCGAGCAGAGGCTGAACCGCGTCAGGCGCGCCACGCAAGCCTACATGCGCGACCGCGCGCGGCAGGCCACGGGCACGGTGACATCTTATGCCGTAGCTGCGGGCCTGTTCGCGACGGCGGGCATTTTCCTGATCGCGGCCTGCATCGTTGGACTGACGGCGCTGTTCCGCTGGGTGGAGATGACCTACGGCCTGTTCACCGCGTTCGCCGTCGTCGGCGGCATCCTGGTTGGAGTGGCGGTGATCTGCGCCGTCGTCGCGGCGATGAAGCTGCGCAGTCCAGCACCGCATTATCCCTCGCTCGGCAGCCGGCTGCGCGTGGCGATCGCCGCGCCGGTGGCTCGGGAACCCGACGCCGATCAGATCGATCCCGACACGATTCCTCTCGCGCCGACGGCGGCGCACAACAATGGCGGACTCGGTCGCGTCAATATCCCGGTCGGCGTGGCCGTCGCCGCCCTCCTGGTCGGGGTCGCAGCGCTGCGCCGGCGTCACCGCCGCGACGCCGAGGCGTAAAGCCGGCCTGACAGCGGCGCCTCAGTTCGACGCTCATCGAACCGTGACATCAAGGTCTCCGCGAACAGCCGTTCGAAGGCCACGCACGGCCTCCGGCACGTGCTGATCAGCTCGCGCCTGCCCTCCAAGATCGTCCGCGCATCCCTCATGTCCAAACGTGTCTGAGGGGCGAGACCCATCCGTTGTTATACGGGATCGATAAAGTACGATGACACTCCGCCTGTCCGCATGAAATTGCGTAAATGACACGCGGCAGGGAATTCGTCGGCCTGTCCCGGTATTTGAATCCTGCCGACTATCCTCGCGAATCAACAGAAGTGCTAAGGTTGCGTTGGTTGGGAGCGTCGCGCCGAATGATTCGTATCTCCACGATTTTCATCGCCATCTGCATGGTTCTGGTCGCAGCGTCGCTCGGCCTGATCCTGTATTCGATGGCCGGCATCAGCGGCTCGGAATCAGCGATCGTGGCGCTGGCCGCCCTCACCTTCCTCATCCTCTACAACGCCGTCTCGATGCGCCTGCGCGACCGCTCCGACGTCGGCAGCCAGATCGCCGATCTGTCGCGCGGCACCGCCGATCTCGCACGCCAGGTCGCCGAGTTCGGTCGCAGGCTGTCCGCCATTGAAGGCCGCGTGGTCTCGTCCAACTCGGTCAGCGCCGACCGCCTGCAGGGTGTCATCGGCGAGATCAACGAGCTCGGCGGATTGATGAAGCAGCTCGCCGTGACGGTGGCGCAGCATGAGGATCTGATCGCGGCGATCCCCGCCCAGCCAACAACGGCTGCGGCTGTTGAACCCGCACGCCCGGCGCAGGCGCCCGTGGCGCCGATCGCACCGCCGGAGATCAAGGCTGCGGCGCCGCAGGTCCCGGACATCAAGGTCCCCGAACCGAGGCCCGCTCCGGCGCCGACGACCAGCGCCGCCATCGCCCCCGGGCCGACGATGTCCATGAGCCCCGCTTTGCCGCCCGTCGGTCAGGCGGGTGCGGGGGCGTTGAATGCGGGCTTCTCTCCGGCGCCGGTCATCACGGCCTCAGCGCCCGCTGCCGCCCCGGCGGTTCCGCGCAGCCAGCCGCAGATCCTGGCCGCAGTGAAGGGCGCGATCGAGGAGAACCGCCTCGACATCTATCTGCAGCCGCTGGTGACGCTGCCGCAACGCAAGGTGCGGTTCTACGAGGCGGTGACCCGGCTGCGTGACGACCGCGACCAGGTGCTCGCGGCGGAGGACTTCATCGGCACGGCCGAGGCCGCCGGCCTGGTCGGGCGTATCGACCACATGGTGATGCTCCGCTGCGTGCAGGTGCTGCGCCGGCTGATGGTGCGCAACAAGGAGGTCGGGATCTTCTGCAACGTCTCGGCCGCGACCTTGAGCAGCCCGTCGAACTTCTCGCACTGCCTGGACTTCCTCGAGGCCAACCGCGCGCTTGCGCCCTCGTTCGTGCTTGAGTTCAAGCAGGCGACCCTGCGCGGCCTCGGGCCGACCGAGACCGAGCATCTCGCCGCGCTAGCCCAGCGCGGCTACCGCTTCTCGATCGATCACGTCACCGACCTCAGGTTCGAGCCGCGCGAGCTCGCCGACCGCGGCGTCCGCTTCATCAAGGTGCCCGCCGCGCTGCTGCTCGATCCCCGGCAGGGCTCGGTCTCCGACATCCATCCGACCGACCTGTCCGACCTGCTCGGCCGCTTCGGCATCGACCTGATCGCCGAGCGCATCGAGGGCGAGCGCAGCGTCATCGACCTGCTCGATTACGACGTCCGCTTCGGCCAGGGCTTCCTGTTCGCTCCGCCGCGGCCATTGCGGCCCGATGGCCCATCTGCTACCGGCGGGACCGCCGCGCCCTCGCCCGGAGGCGGGCAGGACATCAAGATTCAGGAT
Organism: Bradyrhizobium sp. HKCCYLS20291; assembly: GCF_051167715.1. NCBI lineage: Bacteria > Pseudomonadati > Pseudomonadota > Alphaproteobacteria > Hyphomicrobiales > Nitrobacteraceae > Bradyrhizobium > Bradyrhizobium sp. HKCCYLS20291. Next base: position 64,905 of record NZ_JBNPTO010000016.1, read on the forward strand.
CCCAATGCCGCCGGTCCCCATGCATCCGATGCCTCCTCCGCCAGCGCACCGCGCAGCGTCGGCAACGCTGCGCTGGCCCGCCGCGTCGCCGGGCCGGTCTGATCCGCGACGCCTGTCATGACGGCCCTGCACTTCGAAGAGCGGCTGCGCGATCTCGTCGGCCGCAAGCAGGTCGTGCTGAGCGACATCTGGGGCGTGGTCCATAACGGGCTGGAATCCTTCCCCGAGGCCTGCGAGGCGCTGCACCGGTTTCGAAGCCAGGGCGGTACGGTCATCCTGATCACCAATGCGCCGCGGCCGGCGGATTCGGTGCAGCGGCAATTGCGCAAGCTCGGCGTCGCGGACGAGGTCTACAGCGCCATCGTCTCCTCCGGCGACCTGACCCGCCACTACGTCGCCGATCATCCCGGCGGCAAGGTGTTCTGGCTCGGCCCCGAGCGCGACAATTCGATCTATCGCGGCCTCGACGTGACGCTGTCTCCGCTGGAGGACGCGTCCTACATCATCTGCACCGGCCTCTACGACGACGAGACCGAGACGGCCGAGGACTACCGTCCGATGCTGCTGCAAGCGCTGGCGCGCAAGCTGCCGCTGATCTGCGCCAACCCGGACATCGTGGTGGAGCGTGGCGACCGGCTGATCTATTGCGCCGGGGCCATCGCAGAACTCTACCGCGAGCTCGGCGGCGAGGTGATCTTCTACGGCAAGCCGCACCGGCCGATCTACGAACGGGCCATGGCGCTGGCCGAGCAGCATGCGGGCCATGCGGTCGCCCGCGACCAGGTGCTGGCGATCGGGGATTCCGTCCGCACCGATCTCGCCGGCGCGCACGGCTTCGGCATCGACTGCCTGTTCGTCACCCGCGGCATCCATTCCGAGGAATTCGCCGGCGTCGACCAGCTCGATCCGGCGTCGGTCAAGGAGCTGTTCGGCCACCCGCCGCGCGCGCTGATGCGCGAATTGAAGTGGTGACGAAGCCCTGAAATGAAAACGCCCGGCAGTGCCGGGCGTATTTTTTTCGAGAGGCGATGTGCGGCCGGTCAGGCCGTCGCCATGTCCGGGAACACCGCGTCGATCTTGGTCTTCAAGGTCGCAGCGTTGAACGGCTTGACGATGTAGTTGTTGACGCCGGCCTTCTTGGCCGCGATCACGTTCTCGGTCTTGGATTCCGCCGTGATCATGATGAAGGGCGTGGTCGCCAGGTTCGGATCGGCGCGGACCTCGCGGAGCAGGTCGTAGCCGGTCATCGGCTCCATGTTCCAGTCGGAGATCACGAGGCCGTACTTCTTGGCGCGCATCTTGTTGAGCGCCATGGAGCCGTCGCTCGCATCGTCGATGTGCTCGAAGCCGATCTGCTTCAGAAGATTCCTGATGATTCGGATCATGGTGCTGTAATCGTCGACGACCAGCACCGACATCGTCAAATCAACCGCCATCTTGACTCCCCCACACGCGAACACGACGCGCAGACTGTTACCCAAAACGCTCTTTTCGGCTCAGGTCGGAACGACCTCCGCCATCCGCGTCCAGAAGTAGCATCAGCCGTTAAACAGCGCGTTAACTGCGCTGCGGCCGCATGTCGCTATTGCTGCGCTGCATGCGGCGAGGCGCCCCTTTGGCTTGACTTCACGGGGCCGGCCGCACACGGTCAGGGGCAACACGGGCCGGTTGCCGGTCTTGAGAAATCTGCGAGATATTTCCGTAACATGTCTGCTTTCACCGTGATCCGCGATTCCACCCCGCCGTCGGACATCCTGAAGGGCGCGGTGGTGGCGATGGGCAATTTCGACGGCGTCCATCTCGGCCACCGGGCCGTGATCGAGGCGGCCATCGAGATGGGCCGGGCCCATGGCCGGCCGGCGCTGGCGCTGACCTTCGAGCCGCATCCGCGGCGCTTCTTCAGCCCGAGCACGCCGCAGTTCCGGCTGACCGACGAGACTGCCAAGCTGCGGCTGCTGGCGGGAACCGGGCTCACCGGCGCCGTCGTGATGACCTTCGACAAGGGCCGCGCCCAGACCTCGGCGCAGGACTTCATTCACCATGACCTGATCGGCCGGCTCGGCGTGTCCGGGATTGCCGTCGGCTACGACTTTCATTTCGGCAAGGGCCGCGTCGGCTCGCCCAGCCTGCTCGCCAGCGAGGCGCCCAAGCTCGGCATCGAGGTCGACGTCCAGGCCCATGTCGACATCGACGAGCGGCCAGTGTCCTCGACCGCGATCCGGATGGCGCTGGCCGAGGGCCAGGTTGCGGAAGCCACGGCCATGCTCGGCGGCCCCTGGTTCGTGTCGTCGGAAGTGATCCACGGCGAGAAGCGCGGCCGCGACCTCGGCTACCCCACCGCCAACATGCGGCTCGACCGCGATTGCGGGCTGCGCCACGGCATCTATGCCGTCCGGGTCGGCCGCGGCCGCGGGGCGAACCGGGTGCTGATCGACGGCGTCGCCAATTTCGGCCGCCGCCCGACCTTCGACAACGGCGCGCCGCTGCTCGAAACCTTCCTTTTCGACTTCAAGGACAGCCTGTATGGCGAGGTGCTGGATGTCGCCTTCATCGGCTTCATCCGCGAGGAGGCCAAATTCTCCTCGATCGAGGCCCTGATCCGGCAGATGGACGACGACAGCGCCCAGGCGCGGGCCCTGCTGGCGGCCAATCCCGGCCTCTTCCCCCGGCTCGGCGAAATCGGCTAGTCCGTGCGACCGCAGGATCGCTTTGCGATTCCGCAGGCCCCCTGCTAAGAGGGAGCCCCATGTTGATACGGCGCACCATCGGCATTAGCGGCCCGGCTTCCGCCTGAGCTTTTCGAGCTCGGCGCAAGACCGGGATGTCTCTGCTCGTTCCGCCGCCCGCGATTCCAATCGCGCCCCCGCGCCCTCTTTAGCTCAGCAAGCCAGATCACGATGTCCGAGAAGCCGCAAAAATCCGACGCCCAAAAGGCCGACGCAAACGATTATTCGAAAACCCTCTATCTGCCGCAGACGGAATTCCCGATGCGCGCCGGCCTGCCGCAGCGCGAGCCGGAGCTCCTGAAGTACTGGAGCGACATCGACCTCTACGGCAAGCTGCGCGAGACCGCCAAGCACAGACCGAAATTCGTCCTGCATGACGGCCCGCCCTATGCCAACGGCAACATCCACATCGGGCATTCGCTGAACAAGATCCTCAAGGACGTCGTGACCAAGAGCCAGCAGATGCTCGGCCACGATTCCAACTACGTGCCCGGCTGGGATTGCCACGGCCTGCCGATCGAGTGGAAGATCGAGGAGGAGAACTATCGCAAGAAGGGCAAGACCAAGCCCGACTTCCGCGATAGCGCCGCCATGGTCGCGTTCCGCAAGGAGTGCCGCGCCTATGCCGAGCATTGGCTCAACGTGCAGCGCGAGGAGTTCAAGCGCCTCGGCGTGATCGGCGATTGGGATCATCCCTACGCCACCATGACCTATCCGGCCGAGGCGCAGATCGCCCGCGAGCTGATGAAGTTCGCCGCCAACGGTACGCTGTATCGCGGCTCCAAGCCGGTGATGTGGAGCGTGGTCGAGAAGACCGCGCTGGCCGAGGCCGAGGTCGAGTACGAGGACTATCAGTCCGACACGGTGTGGGTAAAGTTTCCGGTGACCTCGCCGGCGCACGGCGCGCTCGCGAGTGCTTCCGTGGTGATCTGGACCACCACGCCCTGGACCCTGCCCGGCAACCGCGCCATCTCGTTCTCGCCGAAGATCGCCTATGGCCTTTACGAGGTCACCGACGCGCCGGCCGACAATTGGGCCAAGACCGGCGACAAGCTGATCCTCGCCGATGCTCTTGCCGAGAGCGTGTTCAAGCAGGCGCGCGTGACGAGCTACACCAAGCTGCGCGACATCCCCGGCGACACACTCGATGCGGTCGAATGCGCGCATCCATTCAAGGGTCTCGCCGGCGGCTACAATTTCGTCGTGCCGCTGCTGTCAGGCGACCACGTCACCGACGACACCGGCACCGGCTTCGTGCACACCGCGCCCGGCCACGGCCGCGAGGACTTCGACGTATGGATGGCCAATGCGCGCGAACTCGACGGCAGGGGCATCGCGACCACGATCCCCTACACCGTCGACGAGAACGGCGCGCTGACCGATCACGCCCCGGGCTTCACCGGCAAGCGCGTCATCAACGACAAGGGCGAGAAGGGCGACGCCAACGAGGCCGTCATCAAGGCGCTGACCGACGCCAACCAGTTGCTCGCGCGCGGCCGGCTGAAGCATCAATACCCGCATTCCTGGCGCTCCAAGAAGCCGGTGATCTTCCGCAACACGCCGCAATGGTTCATCGCGATGGACAAGGACATCGCGGACGATGGGAAAGCCAAGTCCGGCGACACCTTGCGCGCCCGCGCGCTGCGCGCGATCTCGGTCACGCAATGGGTGCCGGCCGCCGGCCAGAACCGCATCAACGGCATGATCGCCAACCGGCCGGACTGGGTGATCTCGCGCCAGCGCGCCTGGGGCGTGCCGATCGCCGTGTTTGTCCGCGAGAAGGGTGACGGCTCCGCCGAAATCCTGCAGGACGAGACGGTCAACGACCGCATCACCGATGCCTTCGCCAAGGAAGGCGCCGACGCCTGGTACGCCGACGGTGCGCGCGAACGTTTCCTCGGCCCCAAGGCCAACGAGGACTGGAAGAAGGTCGACGACATCTGCGACGTCTGGTTCGACTCCGGCTCGACCCATGCGTTCGTGCTCGAGGACCCCGTGCACTTCCCCGGCCTCGCCGGCATCAAGCGCAAGGTCGACGGCGGCCGGGATACGGTGATGTATCTGGAAGGCTCGGACCAGCATCGCGGCTGGTTCCACTCGTCGCTGCTGGAGAGCTGCGGCACGCGCGGCCGCGCGCCGTATGACGTCGTGCTGACGCACGGCTTCACGCTCGACGAGAACGGCCGCAAGATGTCGAAGTCGCTCGGCAACACCGTCGAGCCGCAGAAGGTGATCAAGGACTCCGGCGCCGACATCCTGCGCCTGTGGGTCTGCGCCACCGACTACGCCGACGACCAGCGCATCGGCCCGGAGATCCTGAAGAACACCATCGAAACCTATCGCAAGCTGCGCAACACCATCCGCTGGATGCTCGGCTCGCTCGGCCACTACAAGCGCAGCGACGCGGTGGCGTTCGCCGAGATGCCGGAGCTGGAGCGGCTGATGCTGCATCAGCTGAGCCAGCAGGCGGAGGTGATCCGCCGCGCCTATGCCGCGTTCGACTACAAGACGGTCATCGCGAGCCTCGCGGCGTTCATGAACACCGAGCTGTCGGCGTTCTATTTCGACATCCGCAAGGACACGCTGTATTGCGACCCGCCGTCCTCGGTGGCGCGCAAGGCGGCGCTGACCGCGATCGACCTGATCTGCGACGCCATCCTGAAATGGCTGGCGCCGGTGCTGTCGTTCACGACAGACGAGGCGTGGCGGATGTACCGTCCCGACGCCGAGCCGTCGGTGCACCTGACGCTGTTCCCGGACACGATGGACGGCTATCGCGACGATGCGCTCGCCGCGAAATGGGAGACCATCCGCAACGTCCGCCGCGTCGTCACCGGCGCGCTGGAGTTGGCGCGTGCCGCCAAGACCATCGGCTCCTCGCTCGAGGCGTCGCCGGTCATCTATGTCGCCGACCGCGCGCTGCTCGGCACGCTGTTCGACACGGATCTCGCCGAGGTCTGCATCACCTCGAACTACGAGGTCCGCGAGGGCGACGCGCCGGCCGACGCGTTCCGGCTCGATGCGGTGCCGGGTGTCGCGGTGGTCGTGGAAAAAGCGGTGGGTAAAAAGTGCGCCCGCTCCTGGAAGATCCTGGAGAGCGTCGGCGAGGACGCCGAATACCCCGACGTCTCCCCGCGCGACGCGCAGGCGCTGCGTGAGTGGAAGGCGCTGGGAGTGGGAGTGTGATGCGCGATCGCGCCACACTCAAAAATGTCGTCCCGGCGAACGCCGGGACCCATAGCCCCCGGCCTTGGTGGTGACGAAGAAAGATGACCCAGACCTTCTCCGCCAACACGCATCACGCGGTATGGGTCCCGGCGTTCGCCGGGACGACAGCTGTGTTTAACGCCGGCATCCCGGCATGATCGCCTCTTTGCAATGACCCCCCGCCTCCGCCTCGGCCTCGTCGCCGGTCTCGTCACGCTGGTGCTCGACCAGGTCTCCAAGCTGTGGCTGCTGTTCGGCTTCGACCTGCCCAACCGCGGCACGGTCAAGGTCACGCCGTTCTTCGACCTCGTGCTCGCCTGGAACATCGGCATCAGCTTCGGCTGGCTGCAGAACGACAGTCCGCTGGCGCAATATGGGCTGATGGCGGTGAAGGTCGTGGCGGTGGTGGCGCTGGCGATCTGGATGATCAGGTCGGAGACCAAGCTGGCGACGGCGGCGCTCGGCCTGATCATCGGCGGCGCCATCGGCAATGGCATCGACCGGCTGGCCTATGGCGCGGTGGTCGACTTCGCGCTGTTCCACATCGAGGTCGGCGGCACCGTCTACAACTGGTACATCTTCAACCTGGCCGACGTGGCCATCGTTGCCGGGGTGGCGGGCCTGCTGTATGACTCCTTCTTCGGCAGCCATGCCGCAAAAGCGCCCTGATCGGGGTCGATACGGACAGCTGTCGATCTGCGGCCAAGAGCCTGAGGTTGTTCACGTTTTGGCGATCGGCGCCAAGCCCCCGACGGCGCGCTGGGCGCGGGCCTGAAATCGGTGGGATCGAAAGCCGCCGATCGGAACACGAGCACTGGACGAGCGAGGACAGGAAAGCCATGCGCAAGACCGATGTCAGCGGCCGGATCGTGACCCACGTAGCCCTCCGAACCCTGCGGCTGTCCGCCGTCGCGCTCGGCATCGGCCTGATCATGGCGGGCGGCGTCGCCCGTGCCGAGGACGGCGAAGAGGACGACAAGACCTTCGAAGAGAAGATCATCGACAATCTGATGCGCGGCCTCGGCGGCACCAACATGGAGACGCCGACCATCAATTACCGCGAGCGCTCGCCGCTGGTCGTGCCGCCCAAGCTCGATCTGCCGCCGCCGGCGGGCACCGAAAAGGCCGAGGCGCCGAACTGGCCGAGGGATCCCGACGAGCAGCAGCGCCGCGCTGCCGCTGCCGCGCGCAAGAAGGACAACAAGGACCCGGTCGCGGCGTCGCGGCTGCTGACCCCGGCCGAGCTCAAGGCGGGCCGGGTCGCGTCTTCGAAGACGACCGACACGAAGCAGCCGGGCGTCACCCCCAACAACCCGACGCTCAGCCCGTCCCAGCTCGGATTTAAGGGGACCCTGTTCGGCCTGTTCAAGGGCGGCAACGACAAGGAAGTCGCCACCTTCACCAGCGAACCGCCGCGCGAGAGCCTGGTCCAACCGCCCGCCGGCTACCAGACACCGTCGCCGAATCAGATCTATGGCACTGGCGGTACCATGCAGCCAGTGGGGGGCAAGCAGTTCGACGTTCTGACCGGCAAGGAACGGTGACGCTCGTCCGGCCGCTGTTCACCTGGATCGTCCGCTGCGGCAGCGTTAGCGGATCGGAGATCATGATCCGGAAAAGTCGGAACCGGCTTTCCGAAACCGCCATGCTCCAGCAGAAGACGAGAGCATGATGCTACTCCCTGGAGGCGCATCACGCTCTGACGTTTTGTCGCGGCACGATGCCGTCGCCGTTTTGTGACGCCGGGGTCCGTCACGCGCGGTGTAGCATGCCGCGCCCAAACCCGATCGCCCGTCCCCGGGCCCTCAGAAGGATCATGATGTCCTCGCACCGGTTCTTTTCCGTCGCTGCCGCGCTCGTCTCCCTCGTCGCGTTCACGGCCGGCGCTTCGGCGCAAACGACCTTCGCCTCCGAGCCCCCGGCCAGCTTCACCCTCCCCAACGGCCTGCAGGTCGTCGTGATCCAGGATCACCGTACGCCGGTCGTCACCCAGATGATCTGGTACAAGGTCGGCTCGGCCGACGAGACGCCCGGCAAATCAGGGCTGGCGCATTTCCTCGAGCACCTTATGTTCAAGGGCACCGAGAAGCACCCGGCCGGCGAGTTCTCCAAGACCGTGCTGAAGATCGGCGGCAACGAGAACGCCTTCACCTCCGTCGACTACACCGGCTACTTCCAGCGCGTGCCGCGCGATCAGCTGCCGAAGATGATGGAGTTCGAGGCCGACCGCATGACCGGCCTGGTGCTGAAGGACGAGAACGTGCTGCCCGAGCGCGACGTCGTGCTCGAAGAGTACAACATGCGCGTCGCCAACTCGCCGGAGGCCCGCCTCAACGAGCAGATCATGGCGGCGCTGTACGTCAACCATCCCTATGGCCGGCCGGTGATCGGCTGGAAGCCGGAGATCGAGAAGCTCGGCCGCGAGGACGCGCTGGCGTTCTATCGCCGCTTCTATGCGCCCAACAACGCGATCCTGGTGATCGCCGGCGACACCGACGCCAAGGAAGTGCGGCCGCTGGTCGAGCAGACCTTTGCCAAGATCCCCGCGCAGCCCGACATCGCCGCGCGCCGGCTGCGACCGCAGGAGCCCGAGCCGGTCGCGCCGCGCACGGTCACCCTGGCGGACCCGCATGTCGAGCAGCCCTCGATGCGCCGCTCCTATCTGGTGCCCTCGGCCACGACGGCCGCGCCCGGCCAGTCGGCCGCGCTGGACGTTCTGGCGCAGTTGATGGGCAGCGGCAGCAACTCCTATCTCTACCGCGCGCTGGTCGTCGACAAGCCGCTCGCGATCAATGCCAGCGCGTCCTATCAGGGCACGTCGCTCGATCCGACGCAGTTCTCGATCGCGGCGTCGCCGCGGCCGGGCGTCGAGTTTGCCCAGGTCGAGGCGGTCGTCGACAGTGTCATCGCCGAGATCGCGCAGAATCCGGTGCGCGCCGAGGACCTCGAACGCGTCAAGACGCAGCTGATCGCGGAAGCGATCTACGCCCAGGACAACCAGGCCACGATGGCGCGCTGGTATGGCGGCGGCCTCACCACCGGGCTCAGCATCGAGGACATCAGGAGCTGGCCGGACCGCATCCGCGCCGTCACCGCCGAGCAGGTCCGCGCGGCCGCGCAGACCTGGCTGCAGAAGAAGCGCTCGGTCACCGGCTATCTGATCAAGGACAATGCCGCCAAGCGCGAGGAGAAGCGGTCGTGATGAACACTCTGAGCTTCTCCCGCCGTTTCGCCTGCACCCTCGCCGTCGCCGCTGCCGCGCTCACGATCGCCCCGGCCGCCCAGGCCGCGACCAAGATCCAGCGCCTGGTTTCTCCGGGCGGCATCGAGGCCTGGTTCGTGCAGGACGCGACCGTGCCCTTGATCGCGATGGAATACGCCTTCCAGGGCGGCGCCTCGCAGGATCCGCAGGGCAAGCCCGGCGTCGGCAATCTCGTGGCCGATTTGCTCGACGAGGGCTCCGGCGATCTCGACTCCAAGACCTTCCATGAGCGGCTCGATCGCCGCGCCATCGAGCTCTCGTTCCAGATCGCGCGCGACAATTTCCGCGGCTCGCTGCGGATGCTGCGCGACAACAAGGACGAGGCGTTCGAACTGTTGCGGACAGCGTTGACCTCGCCGCATTTCGACAGTGCCGACGTTGAGCGCATCAAGTCGCAGGTGCTGTCCGGCCTGCGCCGCGAGACCACCAATCCGAGCTCGCTGGCGGGGCGCAAGTTCCTCGAAATCGCCTTCCCCAACCATCCCTATGGCCGTCCCGCCAACGGCACGCTCGACAGCGTGCCGAGCATTACCGTCGACGATCTGAAGGAGTACACGAAGCGCATCCTTGCCAAGGACACGCTGAAGGTCGCCGTCGTCGGCGACGTCGATCCGGCGACGCTCGGCAAGCTGCTCGACCAGACCTTTGGCAGCCTGCCGGCCAAGGCTCAGCTGACGCCGGTGCCCGACGTCGTCGCCACCAAGCCGCCGCAGCGCGTGCAGGTTGCGCTCGACGTGCCGCAGACCGTGATCACCTTCGGCGGCCCCGGCATCCGCCGCCACGACCCGAACTTCATGGCCGCCTACGTCGTCAACCACATCCTCGGCGGCGGCGGGCTGTCCTCGCGGCTCTACAAGGAGGTGCGCGAGAAGCGCGGCCTCGCCTACTCGGTCTATGACGCGCTGCTGTGGATGGATCATTCGGCGCTGTTCATCGGCAACACCGCCACCCGCTTCGACCGCGCCGGCGAGACCATCGCCGCCGTCGAGCAGGAGATCCGCCGCATCGGCGAGGAAGGCCCGACCCAGCAGGAGCTCGACGAGGCCAAGTCCTACATCAACGGCTCGCAGATGCTGGCGCTCGACACCTCCTCCAAGCTGGCGCAGGCGATGCTGCAATACCAGCTCGACAAGATGCCGATCGACTACATCGAGAAGCGCAGCGAGATCGTCAACGCCGTGACGCTCGACGATGCGAAGAAGGCCGCCAAGCAGCTCTGGAGCCAGGGCCTCCTGACAGCAGTGGTCGGACGTGCGCCGCAAGCTGCCGCCGAACCGTCCCAGGCGCCGGCGACGGCGCCCGTGACGAAGACGAACTGAGCGGTCGGATCGCGCGTCCCGCTTCAAGGTCACCGCTGTTAGTTGCACGTCATGCCCGGGCTTGTCCCGGGCATCCACGTGTTTGGGGTCCCTGATCGACGTCGATACCTGGGCCTTTGCCGCGCAGGCGACACGAGCCCGACGATGACGGATCGATCGTAGCCGACGACCGCAGCCGCCACAAAGATGGTGTCGTCCCGGCCTTGAGCCGGGACCCATGCCCCCAGGAAGTGGTTTTGGGGCCGACTGGTCATTGGCATTTTGCTCGTCACGCCTGCTCCGGCGTATGGGTCCCGGGTCGGCGCCGTCAGCAACGCTTCGCGTCGCTGACGGCTTGCCCGGGACGACAGCGGAGAGCAGCGTCGCTAATTCTGATTAAAATAAATATCTTGCTATTTTTCGGAAATCATGATTATCTCCGCGCATCCCGCCTCACCGCAGAGGGGCGTCAGCGCGCGATCGTCACGACACGCGAGGTGGGGATGCGATGGCCGCGATGGAGCCGCAGCATGCTGATCCAGCGTGCCGACGAACGGCTTGGCGCGGACGTGAAGTCGCAGGGTCCTGATACCCCGACGCTGGTATCAAGCCGCATGGCGCCGATGCGCCGCGTGGTGATGGTGGCCAACAAGCCCGGCGCACCAGGGAGACTGCGTATAAGCGTGAAAACCATCGCGCGGGGAATGCCGGGATGTCTCGGCTGAACCTGTGGTACCTGCCGCCTGCATTTTTTTCGCAGGCGGGCCATGGGTGCGGCCAGCGCCCGGCATTCCCCGCGCCCTCTGCACTGTCTGCGAGGGACGAGCTGAGAGCAGACCTCGGGCGCAATGTGCCGCGAGAACGAGATGCCGTGTCCCGTGCTGTTTGAGATGTGAAACCGACCACAAGCGACGCTGCCGTAGGGTGGGCAAAGGCGCGCCCCCGATCTGCGTTGCGAGCCAGGCTCTATCCCGCGCCGTGCCCACCATGGAGCTCCGAGTACGCCGATGCGCGGTGGGCACGCTACCGCCCTGCGGGCGTCCGCTTTGCCCACCCTACAGACTAAAAACTCCGCTGTCGTCCCGGACAAGCCGCGACGCGCGTAGCGCGGCGTGGCGCCGATCCGGGACCGATACACCGCAGCCGGAGTGATGCGGAGGGTGTCAATGACCAGCCTGCCCCAAACCACTCCCTGGAGTTATGGATCCCGGCGTTCGCCGGGATGACGGCGGAGGTTTTGGTCGCCGTCGCGGGCCGACAGTAGCGGCCGGATGTAGACCCCCGAGCACTCCGCCGCCAAACCCGCTATGGTGCACGCAGCTTTCGATTCCACCCTGGTGCCCCATGCTGCGGATTTCCCGCGACCTTGCCATCGACGAGAACGACATCGAGATCTCGTTCGTCCGCGCCTCCGGCCCCGGCGGCCAGAACGTCAACAAGCTGTCGACGTCGGCGCAGTTGCGCTTCGACACCAGCCGCATCACGCTGCCCGAGGATGCCGCCGCACGGCTGGCCCGTCTCGCCGGACAGCGCATGACCAAAAACGGCGTCATCGTCATCCAGGCCGAACGCTTCCGCACCCAGGAGCGCAACAAGGCTGACGCCATCGACCGTCTGGTGGCTCTGCTGAAGGAAGCGATGATCAGGCCGAAGGTGCGCCGTCCGACCAAGCCGACCTTCGGCTCCAAGCAGCGCCGCCTCGAAGGCAAGAAGCTCCGCAGCGACGTCAAGGCGGGACGCGGCGCGCGCCGTTTCGACGATTAGATCGATATCATCGCGATCCAGCGAAAACGTTGACAGGGGACGCGTGGCACCCCCAAGCCAGCGCGTGATCGCAATCACCTTCAAATCTCGTGCCGCGCGCTCGACGATCGATCACACGACGATCAGTCTGTGTTGCTGACGCACCTTCCGCGCTGCAACCACCTGCGCCCGCTTTGTTCTCGCTGAAACAGCCGGCTACTACCACCGTGCATCGGCTGCGACCTACGCTCATGAAAAACGACGAGAGCGAGGAAAGATGTCGGGACGGCGTGCGGCGCAATATGCGCTTGTTGTCTGCGGGCTGATGGCTTGCGCGGTGCTGAGCAGCACGCTGACATCGGCGCAGATGGCGCTGCCCTCACCCAAGCCCGTCGATGGCGCGACCTTGTTCAAGCAGCAATGCGCCGTCTGCCACACGCTGAGCAGCAGCGAGCCGGTGCGGCAGGGGCCACCGCTGTCCAAGGTCGTCGGCCGCCGCGCCGGCTCGGTCGACGGCTTCCGCTACTCGGCCGGCTTCGCCAAGGCCGATTTCACCTGGGACGAGGCCAAGCTCGACGCCTGGCTGAGCAATCCGCAAGAGCTGATCCCCGGCGCCGTGATGGCCTACCGCCAGGCCAAGCCCGACGTTCGCGCCGCGATCATCAACTATCTGAAGGACAATTGAGATGGCAAAGCCCGTGCATTCGATGATCCGCGTGTTCGACGAGGCCAAGGCGCTGGACTTCTACAAGCGCGCGTTCGGCCTGGAGATCGCCGACAATCTGCGCTTCGACGGCTTCGCGCTGATCTATCTGCGTCACCCGTCGTCGCCGTTCGAGGTCGAGCTGACCGTCAATTTCGACCGCAAGGAGCCGTACACACTCGGTGACGGCTACGGCCATCTCGCCGTCGTCGTCGACGATCTCGATGCCGAGCATGCCCGCTTCGAGCGCGAGAAGCTGGCGCCCGGACCGTTGCGCGACTTCAATCACAATGGCGCGACCTTGGCGCGCTTCTTCTTCGTCAGCGATCCCGACGGCTACAAGATCGAGGTCATCCAGCGCGGCGGCCGCTTCGGCTGAGCCGCAGAACGACGCAACGACACAAACAAAAATCACGGAGGAAAGTGCCATGAGAGAAGTCGATCGCCGCAACAAATACGACCGCCGCATCTTTCTCAAGGGCGCGGCCGCGACCGTGCCGGCCGCCGCCGTCGCCTCCGCGACCGGCGTCGGGATCACCGAGGCCTGGGCCGAGGATGCCAAGGCGCTGACGCCGGAGACGCTGAAGACCCTGGTCAAGGTCGCGCGCGACATCTATCCGCACGACTTCCTCGCCGACCGTTACTACATCGCCGCAGTCAAGCCGTGGGACGGCAAGGCCGCCGCGGACGCCGCCGTCAAGGCGATGATCACGGATGGCGTTGCCCGGCTCGACCAGGACGCGAAGGACCGCCACAAGGTTCCGTATGCGCAGGTGCCGTGGGAGACAGACCGCGTCGCGCTGCTGCAGGGCATCGAGCAGACCACCTTCTTCAAGACGCTCCGCGGCGACCTCGTGGTGTCGCTCTACAATCAGAAAGAGCTCTGGCCGAAGTTCGGCTACGAGGGCTCCTCCGCCGAGCATGGCGGCTACATCAACCGTGGCTTCTCCGACATCGACTGGCTACCCAAAGCCTGACGCCGGCGAACAACAAAGAGAACACGGAGGAAACCACCATGGCAAAATTCGATCAGAACGATTCGAGCGTCGTCGTCATCATCGGCTCTGGCGCCGGCGGCGGCACCCTGGGCAACGAGCTCGCGCAGAAGGGCATAAAGGTCGTCATTCTCGAGGCCGGCAATCGCTACGAGATTCCCGACTTCATCAATGACGAATGGGAGAGCTTCACCCAGCTCGCCTGGACCGACATGCGCACCACATCCGGCACCTGGCGCGTCGCCAAGGACTTCGCCAATCTGCCGGCCTGGATCGTCAAGGCGGTCGGCGGCTCGACCGTGCACTGGGCCGGCGCCTCGCTGCGCTTCGACGAGCACGAGTTCAAGGCCCGCACCACCTATGGCGGCGTGCCCGGCACCAGCCTGCTGGACTGGCCGGTGACGCTCAGCGAAATGGAGCCGTGGTACGCCAAGGCCGAGTTCAAGATGGGCGTGACCCGCACCAACGACATCCCCGGCCTGCCCGGCAACAACAACTTCAAGGTCCTCGAGGCCGGTGCCCGCAAGCTCGGCTACAAGACCGTGCACACCGGCAACATGGCCATCAACTCGCAGCCGCGCGACGGCCGCGGCGCGTGCCAGCAGATCGGCTTCTGCTTCCAGGGCTGCAAGTCTGGTGCGAAATGGTCGACCCTGTACACCGAGATCCCGAAGGGCGAGGCCACCGGCAATCTCGAAGTGCGGTCCGGCAGCATGGCGATCAAGATCGAGCATGACGCATCGGGCAAGGCGACCGGCGTCGTCTATGCCGACAGCCAGGGCAAGATGCAGCTGCAGAAGGCCCGCATCGTCGCGGTCGCCGGCAACTCGATCGAGAGCCCCAGGCTGCTGCTCAACAGCGCGTCGAACATGTTCCCGGACGGTCTCGCCAACTCGTCCGGACAGGTCGGCCGCAACTACATGCGGCACATGACCGGCAGCGTCTATGCGACGTTCGAAAACCCCGTGCACATGTATCGCGGCACCACGATGGCCGGCATCGTCCGCGACGAGGCGGCGTTCAATCCGAAGCGCGGCTTCGTCGGCGGCTACGAGATGGAGACGTTGTCACTCGGCCTGCCGTTCATGGCGGCGTTCCTCAATCCGGGCGCCTGGGGCCGCAGCTTCACCGCGGCGATGGAGACCTATCCGCGCATGGCCGGCATGTGGCTGGTCGGCGAGGACATGCCGCAGGAGACCAACCGCATCACGCTCGATCCGGTTGCCAAGGACAAGTTCGGCATGCCGGTCGCCTCGGTGCATTTCGACGATCATCCCAACGACGTCGCGATGCGCGCCCACGCCTACAAGCAGGGCTCGGCGATCTACGAAGCGGTCGGCGCCACCGTCACCTACCCGACCACGCCCTATCCCTCGACGCACAATCTCGGCACCAACCGGATGAGCGAGAAGGCGAAGGATGGCGTCGTCAACAAGTTCGGTCAGAGCCACGACGTCAAGAACCTGTTCGTCTCCGACGGCAGCCAGTTCACGACCGGCGCGGCGTGCAATCCGACGCTGACCATCGTGGCCCTGGCGATCCGCCAGGCCGACTACATCGCCGGCGCAATGCAGAAGAAGGAGATCTAGGGCTGCTTGCCGCGTAGCTTCCGCGTATCAATTTGTTGCTCGTCATGCCCGGGCTTGTCCCGGGCATCCACGCGCTTCCGCGAATGCCGCACGACGTGGATGGCCGGGACAAGCCCGGCCATGACGGCGCGGAGGCTTATGGGTCCAAACAATCGGGGCTCTGCGAAGAAGGTCCACACCCTGAGGAGCCCGCCGCATGCGGGGGTCTCGATGTGTGGCCGCAAGCTACTCCGCCGCATCCATGATCGCCGCCGCAGCAAAGTCCGGCATCGCCGCGGTCGCCTTCGCGCGGTAGATCAGGCAGGAGCAGCGCAGCAGGGAGGCGAAATTCTTCACCTCGCCGTGATGGTCGAGGACTTCGGCGTACAGCGTGGTCACGAACTTGGCGAGGCTCATGCCTTCCTTGGCGGCGATCTCCTCGAGCGTGTCCCAGAACGCCATTTCGAGCCGGATCGACGTGCTGTGCCCGCCGATCCGCAACGAGCGGGTCTGCGATGCATAATCGCGCTGAGGCTGGTGTGCGAACAGACGGCACATGGGCTTCCTCCGGCTGATTGTCATTTTGGAGAAACGATATACTGGCCCCGCCCGCCTCACAATCCCGTTGGAGAACACGGCATTCGCCTGCCGCACTGCGTAAAAAACGCCTATTCTCCCGGCCACGATTGTGGCGCCGCGACAGCGCCCGCCGTTCAACGTTTCGAGCCGGTCCCGCATGCCCGTCCGCCAACTTCCCGAACAGGTCATCAACCGCATCGCCGCCGGCGAGGTGGTGGAACGGCCCGCGAGCGTGGTCAAGGAACTGGTCGAGAACGCGATCGACGCCGGCGCCTCCCGCATCGACATCTTCACCGATGGCGGCGGGCGGCGGAAGATCGCCATCACCGATGACGGCGGCGGCATGACCGCGGCCGATCTCGCGCTCGCGATCGAGCGTCACGCGACGTCGAAGCTGGACGACGAGGATCTCCTGCAGATCCGCACGCTCGGGTTCCGCGGCGAGGCGCTGCCCTCGATCGGCTCGGTGGCGCGGCTGTCTATCACGACGCGGCACAAGAGCGAGCCGCATGCGTGGGGCATCACGGTCGATTGCGGCGACAAGTCACAGATCGTGCCTGCGGCGCTGAATCAAGGCACCCGCGTCGAGGTCGCCGACCTCTTCCATGCGACACCGGCACGGCTGAAGTTCCTCAAGACCGACCGCACCGAGGCCGAGGCGATCCGCGAGGTGGTGCGGCGGCTGGCGATGGCGCGGCCCGACATCGCCTTCACGCTCGCCGGCGAAGAGCGCGCGCCGGTGACCTGGGCCGCCACGCTGCCCGGCGCGACGGGTCAGCTGACGCGGCTCGGCGCCATCCTTGGCACGGACTTCCGCAGCCATGCGATCGCAGTGCGCAGCGAGCGCGAGCATGTGATGGTCGAAGGCTTCGCCGCGGCGCCGGCGCTGACGCGGGCCAATGCGCTCGGGCAGTATCTGTTCGTCAACGGCCGCCCAGTACGCGACAAACTGATCATCGGCGCGGTCCGCGCCGCCTATGCCGACTATCTGCCGCGCGACCGCCATCCGGTGGTGGCGCTGTTCGTGACGCTCGATCCGCGCGAGGTCGATGCCAACGTGCACCCGGCCAAGACCGAGGTGCGGTTCCGCAATGCCGGCCTGGTGCGCGCGCTGATCATCCACGCGCTGAAGGAAGGCCTCGCGCGCGAAGGGCGCCGCACCGCGGCCAATGACGGCGGCGCGACCATCGCCGCCTTCCGCCCGGCGTTCACGCCGCCGCAGCCCAACCCCGGTCCGATGAACTGGGATTGGCAGCGCTCGCCGTCGGCGCCCGTTGCGCCGATGCCGCGCCATGACGACGCGGCTGCGATGCCCGCCGATGCGCCCTTCTCATCTCGGGCCTTCGCCGAGCCGATGCAGGCCGCGTTCGACGTCGGCGGTCCGCGCGCCGATCTGCGCCTGCACGAGCAGCCGGCGGCGCCTGATCTGCTCGACCGTCCACTGGGCGCCGCGCGCACGCAGATCCACGACACGTACATCGTGGCACAGACGCGCGATGGCCTCGTCATCGTCGACCAACATGCCGCGCATGAGCGCATCGTCTATGAGCGGCTCAAGGCTTCACTCGCCGCGCATGGCGTACAGCGCCAGATCCTGCTGATCCCCGATATCGTCGAGCTCGACGAGGCCACCGTCGAGTCGCTGCTCGCGCGGAGTGATGAGCTCGCCTCGTTCGGCCTCGCGATCGAGTCGTTCGGTCCCGGCGCGGTCGCGGTGCGCGAGACACCTTCGCTGCTCGGCAAGATCAACGCCTCCGCGCTGCTGCGCGATCTCGCCGAGCACATGGAGGAATGGGGCGAGGCGCTGCCGCTGGAGCGCCGCCTGATGCACGTCGCCGCCACCATAGCCTGCCACGGCTCCGTCCGCGCCGGCCGCCGCCTCAAGCCCGAGGAAATGAACGCGCTGCTCCGCGAGATGGAAGAGACCCCCAACTCCGGCCAGTGCAACCACGGCCGCCCGACCTATGTCGAGCTGAAGCTCGCCGATGTCGAGAAGCTGTTCGGGAGGAGATAAGGCTACGATCTCACGAGCCACGAGCGACGAGCGCTCCAAATCCGGTGTCGTCCCGGACAAGCCGCAGCGGCGCAACGCGCCGCGGAGGCGCCGATCCGGGATCCATACGCCGCAGCAGACGTGGGGGACAAGAACGGCGTGGCGATCAGCCTGCCTCCTCACTGGATCCTGTGGTTATGGGCCCCTGCGTTCGCAGGGGCGACACCGAGCGAGGATCAAGAGCTGCGCAAGAACACGAACTCGGTGTCGTCGTAGGCGCGGCGCTCGAGCTCTTCGAACCCATCCGGCGCCTTGAACGCGGCGGCCTTGGACTCCTCGACCACCAGCAGCGCCGATGGCACGAGCCAGCCGCCGTCGCGCAGCGACGCCAGCGCCGTCTCGGCCAGCCCCTTGCCATAGGGCGGATCGAGGAACACCAGCGCGAACGGCTCCACCGGATGCGCCGGGCCGAGATCGGTGGCGTCGCGGCGATACACCTTGGTGACGCCGCCGAGCCCGAGCGCCTCGACATTGTTGCGCAACAGCGCCCGCGCCTCGGCGCCGTTGTCGACGAACAAGGTGAACTCAGCGCCGCGCGAGGTCGCCTCGATGCCGAGCGCGCCGGTGCCGGCAAACAGGTCGAGCACGCGCGCGCCCTCGATCGGATTGTCGTAAGCGTGCACGAGGATGTTGAACAGCGCCTCGCGCAGCCGGTCCTGCGTCGGCCGGATGTCGCGCGACGCAGGCGAAGCGATGTTGCGGCCCTTCAGCCGTCCACCGACGACACGCATCGCCGCACCCTACTCGTCCTGCGGCGTGATATCGCGCTTGCCGTGATAGCCGCGCTTCGGCCGCCGCGGCGGGCCGGGGAAGCGCGCCTCGGCCTCGTGACGCTCGCGGGCCTCCTCGCTGCCGGTGCGCTGCACCAGCACCCGCCGGCCCTTGCGGTCGGCGACCACCTCGCGCTTCGGCTTGGGCTTCGGATCCGGAAGCGGCTCGCGGTTGCCCTTGCCGGCCGGGCCGAGATCAGCGCCGGACTGCGCGATCACCTTCTCGCCAAGCTGCTCGCGCAACACCCGCGTCTTGACCTCCTGCACCTCGCCCTCGGGCAGCTCCAGGAGCTGGAACGGTCCGTAGGAGACGCGGATCAGGCGGTTCACCTCGAGCCCGAGATGCGCCAGCACGTTGCGCACCTCGCGGTTCTTGCCCTCGCGGATCGCCACGACCAGCCAGACATTGGCGCCCTGGTCGCGCTCGAGCGTCGCTTCGATCGGACCATACTTCACGCCATCGACCTCGACGCCGGCCGCGAGCTGATCGAGCTGTCCTTGCGTGATCTCGCCATGGGCACGGACGCGATAGCGCCGGGTCCAGCCGGTGTCCGGCAGTTCGAGCACGCGCGCGAGGCCACCGTCATTGGTGAGCAGCAAGAGGCCCTCGGTGTTGAAGTCGAGCCGGCCGATCGAGATCAGCCGCGGCAGGCCCTCGGGCAGATTGTCGAACACCGTCGGCCGCCCCTCGGGGTCGCTGTGCGTGGTCATCAGCCCGCGCGGCTTGTGATACAGGAACAGCCGCGTCCGCTCGCGCTCCGGCAGCGGCGCGCCGTCGACCTGGATGACGTCATTCTCGGTGACGTCGAGCGCCGGCGAGTTGATGACGCGGCCGTTCACGCTGACGCGGCCCTGCGTCACCATCTCCTCCGCATCCCTGCGCGAGGCAAGCCCCGCACGCGCCAGCACCTTGGCGATGCGCTCGCCGGTCTTGCCCGGCTTCGGCGCCTCGTCGGGCACGACGCGCTTGCTGCGCTTGTCGGGTTCGGGCTTGCGCTCGCGATACGGACCACGGCCGCCGAACGCCGGGCGCTTGGCGAAGATCTGGCTGTCGTCCTCATTGTCACGACGCGGCCGCTCGGAGAAGCCCTCGCCACGGCGCTCGCTGCGCGGATGCTCCTGCCAGTCGGTACGGCCCTCGGGACGGCGACGCGGCTTGTCGAAGCCGCGATCGTCGCCGCGATCACGCGGACGGTCGAATTTAGGCCTGTCGGATTTGGGCCGGTCGAATCTCGGGCGATCCTCGCCGCTGCGCTCGGCGCGCGGGCGGTCGAAGCTGCGGCCGCCTTCGCGCGGCGGACGCGGGCTGCGCTCGGCGCGATCGCCATCGGCGCCGCGCTTCTGCCACGGCTTGCTCTCGCCCCGCGGCGGCCGATCGCCGAACTCCTTGCGCGGGCCGCGCGGGCCAGCACCGAACTTGCGCTCCCCCCGATCGCCTTCGGCACCGCGCGAGAACTTGCGCTCGCCACCAAACTTGCGCTCAGGGCGATCGCCGGTTCGTGGCGGACGGTCACCGAAGCTGCGCTCGGCCCGCGGCCGGTCGCCACGATCACGCGCGCCCTCGCCACGTGGCGTATAGGGGCGCTTCTCACCATCGCGCTCGCGCGGCGCGTAGGGCTTGCGCTCGCCGAACTTGCGCTCCGACGACCGCCCGGCCGGACGGGCGTCATCACGACTGGCGCGCTGCGTGTACGGACGCTTCTCGCCGCCGCGCTCGTCGCGATCGAATTTCGGCCGGTCGCCACGCGGCTTGAACGCGCGCTTCTCGCCGTCGCCGTCCCGGGCAGGACGCGCGGCATACGGCCGATCGCCGCGCGGACGTTCGTCGCGGTTGAAGCGCGGCTTGTCGCCATAGGATTTGCGCGGCGCATCGCCGTCCTCGCGGCGGCGCGGGGCGCGGCCTTCATCGAACGAGCGCTTGCCACCGTCGCGCTTGGCAAAGCTCTTGCCGCCGCCGTCCTTGTCGCCGTAGCCGCGCTTGGCGAACTTCTTCTCCGGCCCGCGCGCGGCGCCCGAGCGTCCCTTGGTCCCCTTGGCCCCCTCGGACCGCCCCCGCGGGGCGCCGCCGCGGCGGCCGCGGGAATCGTTGTCTTTGTCGGTATCGCGGGGCATGAAGGTCTCACTTCGAGGTGCAGGACGCGGGGTGATACGCGTGCTCTCGAGCAGCGCATGTCACGCGGGAAATCGGGGTCCGGTTTTGCTGAAGGGCGATGCAGTAGCAGACTTGGGCGGGTATGACGAGCCATGAACAGCCCTTCTTTCATGGATTTGGCGCTGAAAGCGGCCGAATCGGCCGCAATTTCCGGCGAGGTGCCGATCGGCTGCGTCGTCGTCCGCGACAACGCGGTCATTGCCACGGCCGCCAACCGCACGCTGACCGACCGCGACCCGACCGCTCATGCCGAGGTCCTGGCACTGCGCCAGGCCGCACAGGCGATCGGCAGCGAGCGGCTGGTCGATTGCGATCTCTATGTCACGCTGGAGCCGTGCACCATGTGCGCCGGTGCCATCTCCTTCGCCCGCATCCGCCGGCTGTATTACGGGGCGGCCGATCCCAAGGGCGGCGCGGTCGAGTCCGGCGTGCGCTTCTTCGCCGCGCAGACCTGCCATCACGCGCCGGAGGTGTATTCCGCTGTGGGCGAGCAGCAGGCCGCGCAGATGCTGAGGGAGTTCTTCAAGGCGCGCCGTTGATCTCAGTCGCCCACGAAAAACTCCCGCAGCAACTTCACCGTCGCCTGCGGGTTCTCCTCGGTGGGGAAGTGCCCGGAATCGACCGGCGCGCCGCGAACGTTGGTCGCCCATCTCTGCCAAGTGTCGAGCGGCGTCGCCGCGGCGCTGGCGATGCCCGCGTCGCCCCACAGCGCGAGCATCGGGATCGTGATCTTCCTGCCCGCAATGAAGTCGGCCTTGTCGATCTCGTAGTCGGCAGAGGCCCCGGCGCGATAATCCTCGCACATTGCATGCACGCGGGCGGGATCGCGGAACGGCGCGAGATAGTGTTGAAGCGCGCGGCGATCGATCGCGTCCAGCGTCTTGGACTTGGTCTGGCTCGCCATCTTCTGCCGCAGGAAGAACTCGCCATTGGACGCGATCAGCGTCTCCGGCAGCGGCGCCGGCTGCGCCAGGAATGCCCAGTGATAGATCTTGAGCGCGTAGGCGCGGTTCATGCGCTCCCAATAATCATAGGTCGGCAGGATATCGAGCACGGCGAGCTTCGACAGCCGGCCGGGATGATCGAGCGCGAGCCGGTAGGCGACGCGGCCGCCGCGGTCGTGACCGGCGAGTGCGAAATGGACATGACCGAGCTGCTCCATCGCCTCGATCATGACACTGGCCATCGCGCGCTTGGTGTAGGGCGTATGGTCGGCATCGCTGTCGGGCATGTCGGACCAGCCGTAACCGGGCAGGTCGGCGATGATCAGCGTGAACTGCTCCGCGAGCTCGGGAGCGACGCGGTGCCACATGACATGGGTCTCGGAGAAGCCGTGCAGCAGCAGCAGCGGCGGTCCCTTGCCGCCGACGCGGGCGAAGATGCGGCCCGCCGAGGTGTGGATCCATTCGGACGCGTAGCCTGGAAACAGGTCGGCGAGATCGGACATGGCGGCTCCCACGACGAGGGTATCCGCGACGATACGATAGACGCCGCGATCACCCAAGGCCAACCGCGCCCGGCGATGGCAGCGCCGCAGTCCGCTCCGGCTGAGCTAGCCCGTCCCCTGCTCTTGCGCCAGCGCCTGCCAGGCGATGTCGCGGCGACAGAAGCCGTCCGGCCAGGTGATCCGATCGACGGCCTGATAGGCCCGCGCCTGGGCTTCAGTGACCGTCTTGCCGCTGGCGCAGACGTTGAGCACGCGGCCACCATTGGCGACGACGGCGCCGTCCTTGAGCACCGTTCCGGCGTGGAAGATCTCCGCGCCCTCGACCTTGGCCGCGGCGTCCAGACCCTCGATCACGCTGCCCTTCTGGTAGTCGCCGGGATAGCCCTTGGCGGCCATGACCACGGTGACGGCTGCGTCCGGGAACCAGCGCAGATCAAAATTCTTCAATTGGCCGTCACAGGCGGCGAGCAGCGCGGGCACGAGATCGGACATCATGCGCAGCATCAGCACCTGGCATTCGGGGTCGCCAAAGCGGACGTTGTACTCGAACAATTTCGGCCCCTGCGCCGTCAGCATCAGGCCGGCATAAAGGATGCCCTTGAACGGCGTGCCGCGCGCATTCATGCCGTCGATGGTCGGCAGGATGATCCGCGACATGATCTGATCGTGGATGTCAGGCGTCACGAACGGCGTCGGCGAATAGGCGCCCATGCCGCCGGTGTTCGGACCCTGGTCGTGATCGAACACCCGCTTGTGATCCTGCGCAGAGGCCAGCGGAATCGCCGTCTGGCCATCGCACAGCGCGAAGAACGAGACCTCGCGGCCCTCGAGAAACTCCTCGATGACGACCTCGGCGCCGGCCACGCCGAAACCGCCGTCGAACATCATGCGTACCGCGTCCTCGGCCTCGGCCAGGGTCTTGGCGACGACGACACCCTTGCCGGCCGCCAGGCCATCGGCCTTCACCACGATCGGCGCGCCGTGCTCGCGGACATAGGCGAGCGCTTCCGGGGCATTGTCGAAACGGCAATAGGCACCGGTCGGAATGCCGTATTCGGCGCACAGGTCCTTGGTGAAGCCCTTGGAGCCTTCGAGCTGCGCAGCGAGCCTGCTCGGTCCGAAGATCTTGATCCCGGCGGCGCTGACATCGTCGACGATCCCGGCCGCGAGCGGCGTCTCCGGCCCGACCACGACCAGATCGACCTTGTTGGCCCGACAGAATTCAATCACTGCTGCATGGTTGGTCACGTCGAGCGCGACGCATTCCGCCTCCTTGGCGATGCCAGCATTGCCCGGGGCACACCACAGCTTGGTGAGCAGCGGGGAGCCGGCGATCTTCCAGGCGAGCGCGTGCTCGCGGCCGCCGGAACCAATGAGGAGAATGTGCATCGTCGTCGCCGTCGCAAGGTGGTGGGCCAATTCGGAGGCCCCAATTGCCCGGCCCTCGCAACAGAGTCAAATCATGGCTCGGGCGGTTTCGCGGCGGCGCCGGCGATGATTTCCTGCAGGCTGGCGACATGGCGGGCGAACGCCGCACGGCCGGCGGGGGACAATGTCACGGTGGTCTGCGGCTTCTTGCCGACGAACGCCTTGTCCACGGCGACGTAGCCGGCGCGCGACAACGTCTCGATATGGGCGCCGAGATTACCGTCGGTGGCGCCGGTCAGCTTCTTCAGCCGGGCGAAATCGAGCCCGCCGGCGGAGAGTGCGTTCAGGGCCGCCATGATCTTGAGCCGCAGCGGCTGATGGATGATCTCGTCGAGCTCCGCCAAGGCCGCTAGCTCCGCCGCATCCACAGCCCGCCGAGGATCAGGCCGGCGCCATTCACGAAAGCCATCCACAGCGGGAACGCCGGGTCGATGAAGGCATAACCGATCAGAGTGAGGGCGGTGACGCCGAGACCGAACACCGTATAGGCGATACCGAACCACAGGCCGGCCAAGCCATAGAACAGCATGAAGTAGATCGGCCAGAACGCCCCCATCTCGCGCGGCCCGAAATGGCCGATCGTCTCGACGAAGAAACCGAAGGCGAAGAACATGACGAAGGCGAGCACCGTTCGCAGATCGAAGCTGCTCACGCCCGATCGAGACCTCTCCGCCGCGCCCAGGACGACGGATCCGGCGATGCCGAGCACGTAGACCGAGAGCCAAGCTTTGTCGGCATAGCGCGGCGTCAGATAGGTCACGAGATTGCCGGCAAAGACGAGCGCGCCCCACAGGATCATCATCAGGCTGGAGAGCCGGTAGATCTGCGACTGGCGCACGCGCCGGGTCATCTCCTCGATGTCATCGAGCGCGCGCGCGGCTTCCAGGCTGTCGATCATGCGGGATTGAGCCTCTAGCGCGTGGCCACGTCCTCTGCGATCGCGCTGACGGCTGCAGGCGCCGACACGATCTCCATGTGATTGACGCCCGCGATCAGCTTCACGTCAACTGCAGGCGCGACCGCACGCATGGCGTCGGCATATTTGTCGGCGAGCATCAGCTCGTCATCTGCGCCCGCGATCAGGGTCACCGGATGCTTGGCGGCGGCGAGGTCGGCCTTGTAGCCGGCGGTCGCGAAATTGCGCAGCAGGCGATAACTGTAGGTCGAAGCGACGTATTTTTCCGAGTTCGGCCGGACCGCAAAGGCAAGCGCCGGCAGCGCCTCGCAGCACGGCAAGCCGATCCGCCTCAGGACCGTGAGCGCGAGAATGCGCGGAATGTCCGGACTGGCCCAGCCGCCCGAATTGTCGCGGTTGGTCGGCGCGTCGTAGCCGAGATAGGGCGAAAGCAGCACGGTGCGCGCGAACAGATCCTGGATCGATGCGCCAGTGGCGCGCAGCGCGAAGCCGCCTCCCGACGAATGCCCGAGCAGCACGATCGGCTGGGTCGGCAAGGACCTCCTGACCTCGGCGACGAGGTCGGCGAGATCATCCTCGAGCTGGCCGAGATAGCCGATGTCGCCGCGGGTGCCGGAGCCGCCATGGCCGCGAATGTCGGGCGCGAAGGTTTCGATCCCGCGCGCGGCCAGCCCATCGGCGAGGGCGTGCACCGCCACGCTGGACCCCGAGGAGCCGTGCACCAGGATGGCGATCTTGCCGACCGGCGCCGTCCGCGCCGGGTAGTGGCGATAGGCGAGCTCGGTGCCGTCGCGGGCGCTGAAGCGCTGCAGGGCCGGCATGGTGCTGCGGTCGACCCGGCCGACGGTCTCCGAGATCGATTTGAGCTCAGGCGGCCGCACCAGCGGGGTCGCCAGCATGCCTCCCAGGATCAGGGCCAGCGCTCCCGCGAGGCCGAGCCCCAAGCCCACAAGCTGAAACATGATTTTGAGACCCGTCATCGGTGCTCCCTCCCGCCTCTCAAGTCGAATACAGAGTACTCTGTATAACAGAGTTATCGAAAAGGCAACGGCTTGATTGGCGGCGGCGGCGGAAAGCCCCTACCTTGGCGGCTGCTCCCAAACCCGAATCAGCCAGCGATGCCGCCTGCGGAAGCCCTGCCCAACGCGCCCGAATTCACCGTCTCCGAGCTGTCCTCCGCGCTGAAACGTACGGTCGAGGACCAGTTCGGCCACGTCCGCGTGCGCGGCGAGATCACCGGCTTTCGCGGCCCGCATTCCTCGGGCCACTGCTATTTCGCGCTCAAGGACGAGAGCGCCAAGATCGAGGCGGTGATCTGGAAGGGCGTGCATGGCCGCATGCGCTTCAAGCCCCAGGAGGGGCTGGAGGTCATCGCCACCGGCAAGCTCACCACCTATCCGAACTCCTCGAAGTACCAGATCGTGATCGAGGCGCTGGAGCCGGCCGGCATCGGCGCGCTGATGGCGCTGATGGAAGAGCGCAAGCGCAAGCTGGGCGCGGAAGGGCTGTTCGATCCCGCCCGCAAGCAGCTGCTGCCCTGGCTGCCGGAGGTGATCGGCGTCGTCACCTCGCCCACCGGCGCCGTCATCCGCGACATCCTTCACCGGCTAGAGGACCGCTTTCCGCGCCACGTGCTGGTCTGGCCGGTCAAGGTGCAGGGCGACGGCTCGGCCGAGCAGGTCGCCGCTGCGATCCGCGGCTTCAATGACCTGCCCGAAGGCGGCCCGATTCCCCGCCCCGACGTGCTGATCGTCGCCCGCGGCGGCGGCTCGCTGGAGGACCTCTGGTCGTTCAACGAGGAGATCGTGGTCCGCGCCGCGGCCGAGAGCATGATCCCGCTGATATCAGCGGTCGGCCACGAGACCGACGTGACGCTGATCGATTTCGCCGCCGACAAGCGCGCGCCGACGCCGACGGCGGCAGCCGAAATGGCCGTGCCAGTGCGCAGCGAGCTGATGCAGGAGCTCGCCAGTCTCGCCCGCCGCGTCAGCGTCTGCTGGCAGCGCGGTCACGAGAGCCGCCGCAACGAGCTGCGCGCCGCCGCGCGCGCCCTGCCCGGCGCGACCGAACTGCTGGCGATCCCGCGGCAGCGGCTGGATTCGGCGAGCGCGAGCCTGCCGCGTGCGCTGAAGACCAACACGCACGTGCATTTCCGTCAGTTCGCCGCGGCCAGCGCCAAGCTCACCTTGCGCGTGCTGCACGGACAGATCGCCCAGGCCGATCATCGTCTCGTCGTCTCGTCGGAGCGGCTGTCGCTGTCGGCGCGCGCGCTGCTGCGCCGGCGGCGCGAGCGCTTCGAGACGCTCGATGCGCGCTTCAAGGCCTCGCGCCACGCCTATGCGCAGGCC
The DNA here is from genome assembly GCF_051167715.1 of Bradyrhizobium sp. HKCCYLS20291. Lineage (NCBI taxonomy): Bacteria > Pseudomonadati > Pseudomonadota > Alphaproteobacteria > Hyphomicrobiales > Nitrobacteraceae > Bradyrhizobium > Bradyrhizobium sp. HKCCYLS20291. The sequence goes on from NZ_JBNPTO010000016.1 coordinate 92,100, forward strand.
AAGCGGCAGGCGATCGCGCGCGAGCGGGATCGCACCGAGCGGCTGGCGGACCGCGCCAGCCGCGCGCTGGCGACGTCGATCTCGCGGCTGTCGGCGCGCGTCGATCACGCCGGCCAGTTGCTGGCCGCGCTGTCCTATCGCAGCGTGCTGGCGCGCGGCTTCGCGCTGGTGCGTGACGAGGCCGGTCACCCGCTGCACCAGGCGGCGAGCATCGGGCCGAATGCAGCGCTGTCGATCGAGTTCGCCGATGGCACCGTTGCGGCGACGGCCGGTGCCGGCCGTCCTGTTCCCACGGCTGCGCCGACGCCTCCGAAGGCCGGGCGCGAAACCAAGCCGGCGGCCGCGAAGCGCACGCCCGATCCCGCCGATCAGGGCAGCCTGTTCTGACGATTTGTCAGCGCGCCAGCCAGTCCGACACCAGCTTCTGCGCGTCCGCGCGCGCTTCAGGATCGGAGCCGACATGGCCGCGCTCGGGCGCCCCCGCATCGGCGCCCGCCACCGCGTGCACCGGCAGATTGACCCGATCGAAATCATGGTAGGCGTCGGGATAGACGACGATGCGCGTCAGCGCGCTGCGGCCGCGTGCGCCATCGACCATCTGCCGGCAGGCGGGCGGCGAATAGACGTCGTCCATGCCGCCGATCAGGACCAGGGTGGGAACGCGCGCGCTCCAGCCGAGCCCCGATGACGCCCGGCAATCCGGATAGAACGCGACCGCCGAACGGAAGTCCGGCGCAATATGGTCCGGCAATTGCGGTCGTACCGCCCACAGCAGCGCGCTGGCGCCGGAGGCCCATCCCATCAGGCTGACGCGGTCCGGCATGGCCCAGGATTGCTGCGTCAGCCATTTCTGCGCGGCAACGATGTCGGCGACACGCTCGCGGCGGCCGCTGATGCGACGATCCTTGACGCGGCATTGCGGCCCCAGCCCGCGTGAGCCGTAGCTGTCGGGAAACAGTACGGCCTTGCCGCCCTTGAGGAGGTCCAACGCCCAGTCGCGGTAGCGCGGCTGTACCGGCTCGGAGCGGCCACCGAGTCCGCCGCAGCCATGCAGCGCTATCACGGTTGGAAAACGCCCTTTTGCTGCCGGCAAATAGAGCTGAGCGTGCAGCACGTAGCTGCCAGCCGGAATCTCGACCGGCATCGGCAACGGCTCCGTAGCGGCCGCCGATGCCGTGGCGCAGAGCAGAAAGACGGCGACGGTAGCGAGGAAGCGCATCAAACCAGCCGGGAGACAAGCGGCGGAGACCTGAAATCCTAGCTAGCACGGTCCTTTGGCGCGCCGCATCACAAATCAGTGGGTTTGCGGAGGGGACAGTCCCCCCTATCTATGCTACGCAACCGCCGGACATCGTCAGGTGCGCGCGCGGCGGCGTGCATGGAGTGGAGATCGCGGACGTGCTCAACAAGTTCGGTCCCTCGGGTCAGGGGGAAGCGCAGGTGCAGTATCTGGATGGCGATTTCCGCGTAATTTCTCCTGGAAGCTATGTGCGCTGCGCGGTGACCGATGCGCGCATCCCGCTCGACGAGCTGAAATACTGGAGCGTCGACCTCCAGGAGGCCTATGCGGTGCCGAGCGCCGTGCTGCAGCGGCACTATCCAGGCGCGCTGAAGACGAACGGCTAAGACGTTCGAGCTGCGGACAGCCGTTGCGCGACGAAGCCGCGCAACGCCGCCACATCATCGAATTGCAGCGTCACCGGAAAGGCCGAAACGGCAGCCTCGTGCCGCCCCGAAGGAGCGCGGCGTAGCCGTGCGAGATCCTTCTCGGTCGTGACCAGGGTCAAGCCCTCGCGCGCGGCCTGCGCCGCCAGGGCTGCGATCTCATCGTTCGAAAACGGATGATGATCGGGAAACGCCCGCTCCGCTTTGACCTCGAGCCCGCTGGCGCGCAGCGTCCGGAAGAAGCGCTGGGGATCGCCGATCCCGGCGAAGGCGAGCAGCGGCCGTCCCGCGAGGGCGGCCACGGCCTGCGCGTCTGGCTGCAGCCGCGCTCTGAAAACCGGCTTCCCTGCGTCCCCTACGCGCGCTGCGACCGCATCGCCGGCGTCACCACTGCCGACGATGATCAGCGCATCCGTGCGCGCCAGCTGCGGCGGCAATGGCGCCCGCAGCGGCCCGGCGGGAAACACCTGTTCGTTGCCGAGCCCGCGTGCGCCATCGATCACGATCAGCGCCAGATCCTTGGTGATCGATGGATTTTGAAAGCCATCGTCCATCAGGATGAGCGAGGCGCCCTGCGCCTTCGCGAGCCCGACACCATCGGCGCGCGCGCGCGACACCACCACCGGCACATGCGCGGCCATCATCAGCGGCTCGTCACCGACATCGGCCGCCGCGTGAGCGGCCGGATCGACCAGGACCGGCCCCGGCAGCCGACCGCCATAGCCGCGGCTCAGCACGACCGGACGCTCGCCCTGCTCGCGCAGCAAGGCGGTCAGCGCCAGCACGGTCGGCGTCTTGCCGGCACCGCCAACGTGGAAATTGCCGACGCAGATCACCGGCACGCCGGCACCGATGCCGCCCTGCGCCATGCGGCGTGCGGCTACCGCGCCGTACAGCATCGAGAGCGGGGACAGCAGACGCGATTGCCAGGAGAGAGGCCGATGCCAGAAGGCCGGCTCACGCATCGCCGGCAGCCCCCATCTCCAGCCTGATCTGCAGGAGATACGGCTCGAGCGCCGAGAGCGTCCGCTCCAGCGCCCCGCCGAGCTGGTCGACCACGCGGGCGCCTGCATCAGCAACGGCTTTGATCGCCGCGGGCTCGGCGAGCAATTGCCTGAGCTGCCGGATCAGCGCCTCCTGATCGTGGGCAAGCCTCGCCCCGGCCGCCTTGTCGAGCGCCTCATAGACCTCGGCGAAGTTGAAGACGTGCGGGCCGTGCACGATGGCTGCGCCGAGCTTGATCGCCTCGATCGGATTCTGGCCGCCATGCTCGACCAGCGAGCCGCCCATGAACACTACCGAGGCGAGCCGGTAGAACAGCCCGAGCTCGCCCATCGTGTCGGCGACATAGACGTCGGTCGCAGCCATCGGCTGATCCTCGCGCGAACGCAACCCGGCCTGCAGCCCTGCGCTTGCGACGAGGCCAGCGACGTCAGGACCGCGATGCGGATGCCGCGGGACGATGACAGTGAGAAGCGAGGGGTACGAACCGGACAGCGCCTTGTGAGCCGCGATCAGCAACTCGTCCTCGCCCGGATGCGTCGAGGCCGCCACGATCACAGGACGGCCCCGCGTCATCGCCATCAGGCGCTCGAGCTTGACCGCATCGGCCGGCGGGGCGGACACATCGAGCTTGAGGTTGCCGGTGGTGATGACGTCCCGGGCGCCCAGCGCCGAAAACCGCTCGGCATCCGCCTGCGACTGGGCCAGGCAGAGGTCGAAGCGACCGAGCAGCGCCGAGATCGTGGCCGACATCCGCTGCCAGCGTGGAAACGAGCGCGGCGACATCCGGCCGTTGATCACGACCATCGGCACCCGCCGCGATGCGCCGGCAAGGATCAGGTTGGGCCACAGGTCGGATTCGATGAACAGCCCCAGCGAAGGCCGCCAATGGTCGAGAAACCGCTCCACGAAGCGCGGCGTGTCATACGGCACGTATTGGTGGATGACGTCGGGCGGGAAGCGCTTGGCCACAATCGCGGCCGACGTGACCGTGCCGGAGGTGATCAGGATGCGGATGTTCAGCGCGCGCAACCGTTCGATCAGCGCCGCCGCCGCCAGCACCTCGCCCACGCTCGCGCCGTGGATCCAGACCAGCGGCCCCAGCGGGCGCGTGTCATGGCTCAGACCACGCCGCTCGTCGGTGCGCTCCGGATCTTCCTTGCCGTGCTTGAGCCGCTGCCGGATCAGGGCCGGCGCAAGCGGGACCGCAGCCGAGGACAACCCGCGGTACACGCGCAGGGCCATCGGGAGCGTGTTAGGCACCGGACGCTCCCGCGATCGGTGGCGGACAGGCCTCGGGACGGCCGACGATCTCATAGGCGCGGCGCATGCATTCGTTCAGCGTCGCCTCGAGGTCGAGGCGCGCCTGCTCCATGACAGCGGCGTCGGCATCGCGCGGCACGCTGATTTCCTTGATCCCCACCAATGCGCCGCGGCCGAATGGCAAATTGATGGTGGTGCTGTCCCAGTTCTTCAGGCGGATGAAGCGGCTCGTGACCATTGCGAACGGCATGATCGGACGTCCTGACTCGCGCGCCAGCATGATGATGCCGAGACCCGCAATCCGCGCGCGCTTCGGCACATCGGCGGTCGATGCCACGTTATAGTTGTCTTCGAGCGCCTGCACCATCTCCCTGAACGCTCCGACCCCACCTTTGCGGTGGAATGCCGAACCGTGGTCCCCGGACCCACGGATGGTTCCGATGCCGAGCCGCTCGACCGCGATGGCGTTGAACTCGCCGTCGCGATGCCTGGAGATCAGCACCTTGGCGCGGTAGCTCGGCTTGTTCCGGATGAAGGGCGTCAGCAGATGCTGGCCGTGCCAGAACGCGAAGATCGCCGGCATCTGCGGTTCGACGATGTCGTAGACCTCGGGCGGCTCATAGGTGAAGCGGTTGGTGAGCCACACCAGGCGCAGGTACTCGGCCGCGAGGAACCCGACGGCGCGCTGGAACCAGCCGCTACGCAGCATATTGCGGACGAAATGTTTCAAGTCGGGCGCTTTACGTCTTACTTCACGTCGTGAGCGGGATCGAGCAGCCGGTGCAGGTGCACGATGAAGTAGCGCATATGGGCGTTGTCGACCGTCATCTGCGCCTTGGCCCGCCAAGCGGCGTGGGCCGATGCGTAGTTGGGATAGACGCCCACGATATCGACCTTGTCGAGATCCTTGAACTCGTTCTTTTCGAGGTTGATCAGCTCGCCGCCGATCACGAGGTGAAGGAGCTGCTGCGAGGCGCTTTCTGTCATCGGTATCGTTCCTAATCAGCGCCTTGCAGGCGACGTGAAGCGGCGATCGGGGACCGTTCAGGCCGGCGGCAATCTGCGGTATTGCGCGACGATCTCAGCATGTCGGTCGCGGCCCGCTGCCACCAGCACCCCGTGCACCACTTCCGGACGATTATAGAGGATCGTCTCGCCGGACAACGCGGTCATTTTACCTCCCGCTTCCTGCACGATCAGATGCGCCGCCGCAAGATCCCAATCGCGGCTTTGCCCGCCTGCAAAAGCGGCATCGAGCGCACCGTGCGCGACACGACACAGTCGTAGCGCCAACGAGCCGATTCGCGGATGCAGCTCGAGCCCCGTCGAATCCGGTGCCAGCCGTTCGATCAGCGGCTTGGGTCCGGCCACCCGGGAAAAGTCCCACGCCGTCCCTTCGGCCGCGCGGACGGACTGCTCGTTGAGCGTGGTCCCCTGGCCCAGCGCCGCAAAGAAGAACTCGCCGGTCACGGGGGCATAGACCGCGGCCAGCACCGGCGCATTGTCCTCGACCAGCGCGACGCTCACGCACCAGTCGTGGCGACCGCCGAGATAGGAGCGCGTGCCGTCGATCGGGTCGACGATCCATGTCCGCGACCGGCCGAGCCGGGCGGCATCGTCAGCACTCTCCTCCGACAGCCAGCCATAGGCGGGCGTCGCCGATCTCAACCGGCGCTCGAGCAGGTCGTTGACGGCCATGTCGGCTTCGGACACCGGCGATGATGCGCCCTTGGTCCATTTGCGCAGCTCGGTGCCGAACATCGCATGCGCCAGCTCACCCGCCTCGCGCACCGCCTGCTTCAGAAGCCCGGCATCGGCCGCCGGGCCGGTCGTGCTCGGTTTGTCGATCTCAGCGTCCGCCAAGCGTCAATCCTTCGATGCGCACCGTCGGCGCATTGACGCCATAGCGGAATTCCAGGTCGCTCGCGGGGGTCATCGACTTGAAGATCTCGAACAGGTGGCCGGCGATGGTCACCTCGCTGACCGCATAGCCGATCTCGCCATTCTCGATCCAGAAGCCGGAGGCACCGCGGCTGTAGTCGCCGGTCACGCCGTTCACACCGGAGCCGATCAGGTCGGTGACGTAGAAGCCCTGCTTGATGTCCGAGATGAGCTCCTTGGCGGTGACGACGCCCGCTTCGAGATGCAGGTTGAAGGGACCCGGCGAGGGCGACGAAGAAACGCCGCGATGTGCGTGGCCGGTCGTGACCATGCCGAGTTCGCGGGCGGTGCCCGAATCCAGCAGCCACGTCGTCAACACGCCATCATCGACCAGGGCGGTCTGCTTCACCTTGACGCCTTCGGCGTCGAACGGCTGCGAGCGCAGGCCGCGCTTCCGCAGCGGATCGTCGATGATGCGGATGCCCTTGGCGAACAGCTGCGCGCCGAGCTTGTCCTTCAGAAAGGACGTCTTGCGCGCGATCGATGCGCCGTTGATGGCCCCGACCAGATGGCCGACCAGCGAGCCCGACACGCGCGGATCGAACACCACCGGCACCTGGCAGGTGGCAACCTTGCGCGGATTGGCGCGCGCCACCGCGCGCTCGCCGGCGCTGCGCCCGACCGCCGCGGGCGACAGCAGATCGGCGCCGTGCGGCGCCGCCGTGTAGTCGTAATCGCGCTCCATGCCGGTGCCTTCGCCTGATATCGCGGTGGTCGAGATGCTCTGGCTCGAGCGCAGATAGGCACCACGGAAGCCGCCGCTGGTCACCAGCACCATGCCGCCGATGCCGGCCGAGGCCGATGCGCCGCCGGATTTGGTGACGCCCTTCACGGCCATCGCCGCAGCCTCGGCCTCCTGCGCGCGCCGCTCCAGCTCGGCGGTCGCGGGAATGTTCGGATCGAGCAGGTCGAGCTCGGGAATCTCACGCGCCAGCAATGCCGGGTCGGCGAGGCCGACGAAGTTGTCGTCGGGCGCCACGCGCGCCATCGCCACGGCGCGTTCGGCGAGCCGTGCCACGCCGTCACCACTGACGTCGTTGGTCGAGACCACCGCCTGGCGCTTGCCGACCAGCACCCGCAACCCGACATCGTCGCCTTCCGAGCGCTCGGATTCCTCGACGCGGCCGTCGCGGACCTCGACGCCCTGAGAGATGCCGCGCACTGCGATCGCATCGGCGGCATCGGCTCCCGCCTTGCGTGCCGCTTCGACCAGCCGCTCCGCGAGCGCGGTGAGGGCGGATTGATCGAGAAGATCGGAATGGGCGGATGTCGATGAAGCAGGAGCTGAGGGGGAGGATGTCACGAACAGATTCCGATCGATGGCAGGTGGCGGCAGGACGGCTCAATCCACACGAAATGTGACCTGCTCACGCCAACTTCAAGCAGGACGGCGGAGGCGCCTTGGATTTGAGGCGCCTTGGATTGTCGGCAAATCGGCAAGGTCTCGTCAATCATGCGGGGCAAGCGATTGTCAATCATGACGGTAAGAGGATCATGCGTTAGGGCTGATTAACCAGCCTTCTTAAGCTGATACGGGCGTGGCGCGTGGCAAGGTCTCACGTATCGACCGGGCACATAATCCCGGCGGGGAGACCAGGCCGTGAGGCGTCAAACAGCAACAGGCGGAAGCAATTCCGCTGGGTCGAGCCGCGCAGTGCGGCTCGACCCTCTTTCCCTGCCCGTCTCGTTCAGCGCGCACGACACCCGTGCCGATGGCGGAATCCGGCAGGTCGAATTGCACCGGGAGCGCGTGGTGCTGCGCCGTGCCGTCAGCGGCATGCGCATGGCCCTGAACCTCCGCGTCAGCGATTTCCTCGGCATCGCGCTGCGCGAGATCGACGACACGCAGATGATGCTGATCCTGCTTCACCGCGATCCTTCGCTGAGCATTCCCTTGTGCGTCAGCGAGGACCATGACGAGATCATTGCCACCTGGGCGATGTGGAGCGAGACCTTTGCGCTGCCCCAGCTTCAAGAGCCCAAGCGCGACGCCGCGCCGCGCCGCCGCCGGCGCAATGCAATCCGTTCACGCCGGCCGCGTTTCCTGATGCGCCGCCGCGTCGGCCAATTGCTCAATCCCGCATCGGTCTATCGCGGTGAGCGCGAGATCATCGCGCGCGACTGATCAGGTTGCGCGCAGCACGGCATCGACGACAAGAGCAGCGAACAGCAGCAGTCCGGCGTCGCGGTTCGATCTGAAGATGCGCAGGCACAGCGCGGGATCGGCGATATCCAGCCGGCGGACCTGCCAGCCGAGATGGGCAGCGAAACAGCCAAGCCCGAGCCACGCCGCGACATGCACGTGAGCCGTCAGGAACGCGGCTCCAATCAAGACCACGGCCAGCCCGTAGAAAATGACCAGCGCCAGGTGTGTGCGCTCGGCAAACAGCCGCGCGGTCGACTTGATGCCGATCAGCGCATCATCCTCGGCGTCTTGATGCGCATAGATCGTGTCGTAGGCGATCACCCAGCAGATCGAGCCGGCGTAGAGCAGCAGCGCGGTGGTGTCGAGCCGGCCGAACGCGACGGCAAATCCCATCAGCGCGCCCCAGGAGAAGGCGAGCCCGAGCACCGTCTGCGGCCACCAGGTGATGCGCTTCATGAACGGGTAGATCGCAACGATCACCAGCGAGGCGATCCCGGTGCCGATCGCAAAGCGATTGAACTGCAGCAGCACCACGAGACCGACCAGGGCCTGTGCCACCAGGAAAGCCAGCGCCTGCTTGACGCCGACCTGCCCGGCCGGAATCGGCCGTGAGCGCGTGCGCTCCACCTTGGCGTCGAGGTCACGGTCGGTGATGTCGTTCCAGGTGCAGCCGGCACCGCGCATGGCAAAGGCGCCGACGAAATAGAGCGCGACCCAGGCCGGCAGCATGGACAGCTGTCCCGAGATGCCGGCCGCGAGCGCGGCCGACCACCAGCATGGCATCAGCAGCAGCCAGGATCCGATCGGGCGATCGTAGCGGGCGAGCCGCAGATAGGGCCGGCTCCAGACCGGCGCCAGCGTGTCGACCCAATTGCCGGTCGCGTCAGCAACGCGGACGGCGGTGTCGCTCATCGGGTGAGCACGTTGCCGGTCATGGTGTCGAACGCCGAGCCGCCCTTCTTGGCGGTATTGGCCTCAGGCAGCGCGGCCGACGAACCCAGGACATCGCTGAGGCTGGGAGCCGCCGGGCCGCCGCCCTTCTGCATCTGCTCGGCGGCGTTGCAGACCTTCTGCTGGACGCCTTCGGTGCCCTTGTGGTTCGTCTTCATCTGATCGCCGATCTGACCGGGAATGCCGCAGCGTGCCGCGTTGGCCTCGACATATTTGATCATCTTGACCTCGGCCTCGCTGAAGCTCTTGAACAGCTTGCAGGCCTCAATCGGCGTGGTTTTTCCCTTGCCCGCGGCTTGAAGCCGCTTACCGCGGCGCTCGGCCTCCTCACGCAGCGGCACGAACTCTTTCATGCAGGCGTCTGCCGCGCCGCCGCCGGGCGCGGCCATCGCCGGCGGCGCGAAACCGCCACCGCCGCCGCCGAGCGGCGGAGCGCTGGCACCTGGAAAGCCGGCGCTTGGCGCCGCGGCGGTAGCGGTGGGCGCGGAGCCACCCATCGGCGGAAAGGCGGAGGCGTTGCCGCGGCTCTCACCCGGCAGCGCCGGGAACGCGCTTTGCGCCAGCACCGGCCCCGACGAGAGGCCGATCACGATGGCGAGCGACAAGAATGAATGACGGACGATCAAGGCTGGTTCTCCGGCAAGACCAGGGATTCATCAACACTTCCGGACGAAAGCACGATCCGATCACGGGCTTTTACGATTCCCGCCCGTCCTGCACAACCGCGGAATTTGGCACCTCTGCGGCGCAGGGACGCAGCGTTGCCTCAAAATGCCCGCGGCTGCGCCCCGCGGGCGGTCTTCGTACCTTGATGCGAGTAGATGGCAACGGCGCCGGCAGCCTGCTGCGCGGTTCCGTCGCCTGTTCATCTCTACCCGTTCCCCGGACCCAGGCGATTCGAGCGGTCAATGTTGTGGGTCGCCGTGCAGACCTTGCGCATCAGCGCCAGGGTGTTTTCGTGGTGGACCTTTAGCTGATCGGTGATCGTGGGGGGAATTCCGCACATCGAGGCGTGCGCGACCGCGTAATCGATCATCTTTGTCTGAGCCAGTTCATAGTCGTGGACGAGCTGGCAGGCCTCGCCGGGGCCGAAGCGCCGTTCCTTCGCCGCCTTGATCAGCTTGGCGCGGCGGGTGGTCTCGTCGCGAAGCGGCGTAAACTCCTTCAGGCAGCTTTCGGGAGGCCTGAAGCCGGCAGCCGTCCCGGCGGCGGGAGGCGACACCGGATCGGCAGTCGGTGCGGCGGCCTTGTCATTGGCCAGGCATGCGCCCGTGAGCGCCAGCGCGATGACGGCGGCGCACGCCCAGGTCCTGTTGTTGTCGATCACGGCTGTTCTCCTCGCGAAGGTTTCCGGCACCGCCCGGATCCCGCCCGAACCGACGGCCGCCACGTCGACAGCAGTCAACCGGTGAAATCTGTCGACAGCGCGACCAAAACCGGCCATCGCCAATGCAGTCGGCGGCGCGACTTGTGCGTTCCGCCGCTCGTCGTCCCCTGATCACTCGTCGCACCATGCCCGAATATGATTTCAACGCCCCGCGCCTGTTCGTCGACGCGCCCCTGCAGGCCGCGAGCCCGGTCGCGCTCGACCGCAACCAGAGCAACTATCTCGGCAACGTGCTGCGGCTCGCGGCCGGCGATCACGTGCTCGTCTTCAACGGCCGCGACGGCGAATGGCGGGGCGTGATCGGCGGCCGCAAGCGGCCCGACATCCTGATTCTCGAGCACCAGGTCCGGCCGCAGGACCGGCTCGCCGACATCGCCTATGTGTTCGCGCCGCTCAAGCACGCGCGCCTCGACTACATGGTGCAGAAGGCGGTCGAGATGGGTGTGTCGTGCCTTGCCCCGATCCTCACCCGCCACACCCAGGTCTCCCGCGTGAACGGCGAGCGGATGCGCGCGAATGTGATCGAGGCCGCCGAGCAATGCGGCATTCTCAGCCTTGCTGAGGTGAGGGAACCCATGCCGCTGGAGCGCTTTCTGGCCCAGCGCGCGCCGGCGCGGCTGATGGTGTTCTGCGATGAAGCCGCCGACGTCGCCGACCCGCTGCAGGCGCTGAGAGGCGTCGAGGCCGGACACGCCGGCATCGACATCGTGATCGGCCCCGAGGGCGGCTTCTCCGCTGACGAGCGCGACCTGCTGCTGCGCCAGCCGCGCGTGGTCCGGCTGGCGCTCGGACCGCGCATCCTGCGGGCCGACACCGCCGCCGTCGCAGCGCTTGCCGTGGTGCAGGCCACCCTGGGGGACTGGCGCGAACCGGGCCGTTAAGACCCCGCAGCGATTCTGGCGCGTCCCGCCCATTGCCAGTCGAAACCGTGGAATGGCCATGCTAAGGGGGCTGCCGCTGCCCTCCGGGGCGGCGCGCATCCCCATTTGGAACCGACATCGACATGACCGGACCCGCTCCGACCGGACCCGCCGCGTGGGCGGACACGCTGCTGCAGTCGTTCGCCGACGCCGGCTATGAACGCGCCCAGCCGGCGATCCTGCAGCCCGCCGAGCCGTTCCTGGACCTCTCCGGCGAGGACATCCGCAAGAGCCTGTATCTGACGACGGACCCCGGCGGCGAGGAGCTCTGCCTGCGCCCCGACCTGACCATTCCCGTCGCCCGCGACTATCTGGCGTCATCCCGGGCGGGCCAGCCGGCCGGATTCAGCTATCTCGGCCCCGTATTTCGTTACCGCGGCGGTCGCCCCAGCGAGTTCCAGCAGGCCGGCATCGAATCATTCGGGCGCAAGGATCATCCGGCGGCCGACGCCGAGATGCTGGCCCTGGCGATCGAGGCGACGGCAACGGCGGGCCTCGCCGAGGTCGACATCCGCACCGGCGACGTCGCGCTGTTCACCGCGCTGATCGACGCGCTCGAGCTGTATCCGGTCTGGCGGCGCCGGCTGATCAAGGACTTCAACCGCAAGCGCACGCTGGCGCAGGACCTCGAGCGGCTGGCGATCGCCGAGGTGGCGCCGCGCAACGAATATGAGGGCGTCCTCGCGGCGCTGGCCGGCTCCGACCGCAAGGCGGCGCTCGCGCTCGTCACCGACCTGATGTCGATCGCCGGCGCGACCGCGGTCGGCGGCCGCACGGTCGCGGAGATCGCCGATCGTTTCCTGGAGCAATCCACCTTGAAGAGCGGCGCCCTGCCGCGCGACGCGCTCGATCTGATCAAGCGCTTCCTGCTCATCGCCGGCACGCCGCCGGAGGCTGTCAAACAGCTTCGCGCGCTCGCCGCCGACGCCAGGCTGGACATTTCCGCGGCGATCGACGCGCTCGACGCGCGCGCTGGATTGATGGCCAGGCGCGGCATCGACCTCGCGAAAGTGCGCTTCGCCACATCGTTCGGGCGCGGCCTCGACTACTACACCGGGTTCGAGTTCGAGCTGCATCGCAAGGACAATGGCGACGAGCCGCTGGTGGCCGGCGGCCGCTATGACGGGCTGCTGAGCCAGCTCGGCTCGGCGGAGCCTATTCCCGCGGTGGGCTTCTCGATCTGGGTCGAGGGCCTGGCCAACAGCAGCGCCGCGGGCAAGACCCTGCGCGGGAGAGCATCATGAGCGGCCCCCTCGTCCTCGCCGTCCCTTCCAAGGGACGCCTGCAGGAGAATGCCGAGGCGTTCTTCGGCCGCGCCGGGCTGAACCTCTCCAAGCCGGGCGGCGCGCGCGACTATCGCGGCACGATTTCCGGCCTCGACAATGTCGAGATCGCCTATCTCTCTGCGAGTGAAATCGTCTCGCAACTGGCGCGCGGCACCGTCCATCTCGGCGTCACCGGCGAGGACCTCGTGCGCGAGGGCATCGCCGATGCCGACCAGCGCGTGCTCCTGATCGACTCGCTCGGCTTCGGCGGCGCCAATGTCGTGGTCGCGGTGCCGCAGGCCTGGATCGACGTCCGCACCATGGCCGATCTCGACGACGTCACCACCGGCTTCCGCGCCCAGCACAATCGGCGCATGCGCGTGGCGACCAAATACATCACCCTGACGCGCGCCTTCTTCGCATCTCACGGCATCGTCGATTACCGCATCGTCGAGAGCGCCGGCGCCACCGAGGGCGCGCCGGCCGTCGGCACCGCCGAGCTGATCGTCGACATCACCTCAACCGGCTCGACGCTGGTTGCCAACGGGCTGAAGGTGCTGGACGACGGCGTGATCCTGCGCAGCCAGGCCAATCTGGTCGCCTCGCGCGATGCCGACTGGTCGGAAGGCCCGCGCGAGAGCGCCCGTATCATTCTCGACCACATCCATGCGCGCGCCCGCGCCAGCAAATACCGCGAGGTCCGCACCCGCTTCAAAGGGTGCGACGCAGCAATGCTGACGGAGGCGCACAACCGCTTCGGCGTGGTGGCGCCGTTCGGTGGTCCAACGTCGTCGGGGATGCTGACCCTGCACTGCCCGCCGGCGCAGATCTACGCGCTCGGCAGCTTCTTGCGAACGCTTGGCGCCGAGACGGTGTCCGTCGCGTCGCTCGACTACGTGCTCGACCGCGAGAATCCGCTGTTTGCCCGTCTCGAGGCCTTCCTGCGATCATAAATCGCCGTTCATCGTAGCGACAGGCGGCTGCGGCTACCATATGTTGGTATGAGAACGAGGACTCGAAAGCGATGCTGGGAACTGACGTGTCCGACCTGACCACGACCGCGGCCGATGCCGCGTCGCAGGGACTGTCGATCGTTATCCCCGTCTACAATGAGGGCGCGGGACTGGCGGCGCTGCACGCGCGGCTGAACGATCTCGCACGCACCCTGCGGCAGCGCTTCGGCCTCACTTGCGAGCTCGTCTATGTCGACGACGGCAGCCGCGACAATACGCTCGCGGTTGCGCGCACGCTGCAGGCGGATTCGCTCGACATCCAGCTGGTCTCGCTGTCGCGTAATTTCGGCAAGGAGGCGGCGCTGATGGCCGGCCTCGACCATGCCCGGCGCGGCGCTGTGATGTTCATGGATGGCGACGGCCAGCATCCGCCGGCCCTGGTCGAGCAGCTGGTCTCGCACTGGATCAAGGACGGCTACGATGTCGTCTACACGGCCAAGGCGCATCGCGACAACGAGCCGTTCCTGCGCCGCGTCGCGGTGCACGGCTTCTACTCGCTGATCAATTGGGGCGCGCGGCAGAAGATTCCGGAGGACGCCGGCGACTTCCGCCTGCTCTCGCCGCGCGCGGTCGCCGCGCTACGCCAGCTGCCCGAGCGCAACCGCTTCTTCAAGGGCCTGGCGAGCTGGATCGGCTTCCGTCAGATCCGCGTCGACTACGAGCCGGCAGCCCGCGCGCACGGCGTCACGACCTTCAACGTGACGAGCCTGCTCGGCCTGTCGATCGAGGGCCTGACCTCGTTCTCGGTGGCGCCGCTGCGCTTCGCCAGCCTGCTTGGCATCCTGCTGGCTACGGCCGCCTTCCTGTTCGGCCTCTCCATCCTGTGGGAGACCGTCGTGAGCGGCAAGTCGGTGCCCGGCTATCCGTCGCTGATGGTCGGCCTGATGACGATCGGCGGCGTGCAGCTGATCATGATCGGCATCATGGGCGAGTATATCGGCAAGATCCTGTCCGAGCTGAAGGCGCGGCCGATCTACTTCGTTGCCGAGCACAGCGAGAAACGCGCGGCGCTCGAAGCGCGCAGCGACGAGAGGACTGCCGCCGAATGAGCGAGGCGCCGCACCGGCGCATCTGGCTGTGCGCGGATGATTACGGCATCAGTCCCGGGGTCAACAACGCGATCCGCGATCTGATCGCGCGCGGCCGTCTGAACGCGACGTCGGTGATGACGGTGGGCGCGGCGATCGGCCGTGACGAGGTCGCCGAGCTCACCAAGGTCGCCGCCGACAGTCCGCGCTGCGCCATCGGCCTGCACGTGACGCTGACGGCGCCGTTCCGGCCACTGACGATGCACTTTCGCCCCGCCGAAGGCGGCATGTTCCTGCCGTTTCCCAAGCTGCTGCGCGCCGGGCTGACGCGGCGGCTCGATCCCGAAATGATTCGTGCCGAGGTGCAGGTCCAGCTGGCAGCGTTCGGCGAGTTGTTCGGCCGCGCGCCCGATTTCGTCGACGGCCACCAGCACGCGCAGCTCTATCCGCAGGTGCGCGAGGGCTTCCTTGCCGCGGTGAAGGAAACTGCGCCCTCCGCCTGGGTCCGCCAGGGCGGCCGCAATCTGCCGCTGCGGCAGCGGCTGTCGGCGCCGAAGGCGCTGCTGCTCGATGCGCTGAGCTCGCAATTCCGCCGTCATGCGGCGCGCGCCGGGATCGCCTTCAACCCCGCTTTCGCCGGCGCCTACGACTTCACCAAGACGGCGGATTTCGGGGCCCTGATGGACGGCTTCCTGAACGAGCTGCCCGAGAACGGTCTCGTGATGTGCCATCCCGGCTTCGTCGACGACGTCCTGGTCGAGCTCGACCCTCTGACGGTGCAGCGCGAGCATGAGCACGCTTATCTCGCCGGCGAGCACTTTCCCGGCCTGCTCGACCGCCGCCGGGTGACGCTGGCCTGAACGGCTCCTGCCGGCAACGAACAAAATGCCCCCGGCCGGCGTTTCATCTGCAAATCGACCCCGGCATGGACGTCGCGATTGCCGCACGTCCGACGACGCTTTGTCGCATACGGAAATTTAATCCGCGGCCCGACTGGCCCGACCACAAAGTATCCCTACGTCTTGGCCGCGCTTCGCCGGAACCGGCAGGCAGCAGGAGAACCACATGACACCGCAAGAACGCCAACTCATCGACGATCTGTTCGACCGGCTCGCCAGGTTGGAGAGTGCGCCACGTGATCCGGAGGCCGCCACTACGATCTCGCAGGCGCTGCAGCGGGCCCCCAATGCCGTCTATGCGCTGGTCCAGACGGTGCTAGTGCAGGACGAGGCTCTGAGGCGCGCCAATGCCCGCATCGAGGAGCTCCAGCACGCCCAGGCCCCGCAGGCCCAGTCCGGCGGCTTCCTCGATTCGATGCGTGACAGCATCTTCGGGTCAGGCAGCAGCCGCGGCTCGGTTCCCAACGTCCCGCCGCCCGCCAGCCGTCCGGTCTGGAACAGCGGCCAGGCGATGCCGCCGGCCTACCAGAACCAGCCCGGCCCTCAACCTGGTCCGTATGACCAGGGCGGCTTCGGCCAGCCGCGCGGCGGCATGTTCGGCGGAGGCGGCGGCTCGTTCCTCGGAACGGCGGCAGCCGCGGCGGCCGGCATGGTCGGCGGCTCGCTGCTGCTCGGCGGGATCCGGTCGATGATGGGCGGCGGCTCGCACCAGGCTTTCGGCGACACCACCATCATCGAGGAGCGTGGCGGCGGCGGCAGCCCGTGGAGCGATCAGTCCGGCGGCTCGTTGGCGCGCGATGCCGGGCTCGACGACATCGGCCGCTCCGGCGACGGCGGCGGCCGCGCCGGGCTGTTCGACCAGGCCTCCTATGACGACAGCGACAATGACGGCGACCCGGCGGATTTTGATTCCGACGGCGGCAACGATGACGACGGCGGCAGCGACTACGCCTGACGCACAATCGTCGTAAGCGCCTATCCGACATCAGACGGCCGCCCATTCGGGCGGCCGTCTTGCATAATCATCGCTTCAATCTGGTGGTCATCTGGACCGTTGCCCGTCAGAGCACGATCACGCGCGTCCCGACGTTCACCCGGCTGTAGAGATCGATGACGTCCTCGTTGCGCATCCTGATGCAGCCCGACGACACGTTGGTCCCGATCGTCCACGGCTCGTTGGATCCGTGGATGCGATAGAGCGAGGAGCCGAGATACATCGCGCGGGCGCCGAGCGGGTTTTCCGGCCCGCCCTCCATGTGGCGCGGCAGATCCGGACGGCGCGCCAGCATCTCCGGCGGCGGCGTCCAGTCGGGCCATTCGCGCTTGGCCGAGATTGTCTTCACGCCCGACCAGGTGAAGCCCGGACGGCCGACACCGATGCCGTAGCGCAACGCCCTGCCCTCGCCCTGCACGAGATACAGGAACTTGTTGGGCGTATCGATGACGATGGTGCCGGCCCTTTCTCTGCCGTCATAGTCAACGATCTGTTTCTCGTATTTCGGATCGAGCGGACGCTGCGTCTGCTCGTAAGCCTGCTCGTCCGGCTGCGGCTGCGGCGCCGACCCGGGAAGTCCCGGACGCTGCGGCTCATAGGTGGACGGCTGCTGCTGGTACATCGGCTGTCCCGACGGCGGCGCGCCGCGGCCGCCCTGCGGATCGCCGAACAGGAATTCGATGAAGCCGCCGCCCATCCGCGATCGTTCGACATAGGCCGTGCGCACCGGCGCGCTCTGTTGCGGCGGACCGCTGTAGATCACGGTCGGCTGCTGAAACCCCTGGGCCGATCCTTGGGCATATCCTTGGGCCGCAGCCCGATCCAGACCTGCATGGAAGATGCATGCGCCGGCCAGCAGCGCTGTGGAGAATGATTTGAACATCGACGTACTCTGTACTGTTTCGTCTGGAGACTGTTCGTCGCACGACGCCACCAGGCGGCTCGCGTATCGTCAATAAAGAGCAAAACTCGATCGCTTTGGTAAACGAGAACGGCGCCGGGATTCACCATTGCTGCAGAGCGCCGCGGAATTGATCGCTAGCGTTTATTTTGCGTGAAGGCGGCAGGCGCATGGTTAATCGTTGATGCACGCGCACGCAGGCGTTGCGGATCGCGGTTCCTGGCGTGAACGCGATGTTAAATAGCATCCGAGTAGAAGTAGCTTGAGTAAAAGGTCAGGGATACTCTCATGCCGGTTCGCAAGCGTTTCCGTATCGAAGAAGCCATCGTCGGCCATATGCCGGAGCCCGACTTCGTCGGCGGCGAGATCGGCCCCAACCACAAGGAAATCATGGACGAGCTCCGGGCGATCCGGGCTCAGATGGCCAACGCCATGCGCGGGGGCGGTGGCGGTGGTAGCAACACGGCAAATGCCGCCATCCAGGAATCGGCCGCCAAGGAAGTCGCCGAGGCGCGTGCGCTGCTCGAGACCTATCGCGCCCAGATCGAGCAATGCGAGAAGCTCAAGGTCGAGCTGGACCTGATCCACGACGCGATCAACCGCACCAAGGGCGAGATCGCGACGCTCCATGCCAAGAGCTTCAACGGCGAGGAGATGGCCAAGGTCAACGGCGAGCTCGGCGCCGTCGTCGGCGGTACCGAGCAGGCGACCCAGCAGATCCTCGAGGCCGCCGAGGCGATCGACCAGGCTGCCAGCGCGATGGCCAAGGTGGACTCGGCCGACCAGCAGAAGATCCTCAGCGAGGACATCCAGGAGCGCGTCGTCTCGATCTTCGAGGCCTGCAACTTCCAGGACCTGACCGGCCA
Organism: Bradyrhizobium sp. HKCCYLS20291; assembly: GCF_051167715.1. Classification (NCBI taxonomy): domain Bacteria; kingdom Pseudomonadati; phylum Pseudomonadota; class Alphaproteobacteria; order Hyphomicrobiales; family Nitrobacteraceae; genus Bradyrhizobium; species Bradyrhizobium sp. HKCCYLS20291. The sequence goes on from NZ_JBNPTO010000016.1 coordinate 110,341, forward strand.
GCGCATCAACAAGGTCATGACGACCATGAAGTTCATCGAACACCACATCGTGGTGATGATGGACATCTGGGGCGGCGTCGACGCCATCAAGGCGCATGTGCCGCCGATCGTCGACACCCGCGAGGGCGACGCGAGGCTGCTGAACGGCCCGAAGGCGGCGGACGAAGCTGGCCACGCCTCCCAGGACGACATCGACGCGATGTTCAACTGATCGAGCCGGCCTGCTTGGGCGACGGCTCCAGCAGGTGCGGACTCAAAACGAAACGCCGGCGTTTCCGCCGGCGTTTGTCGTTCGAGATAGCGGTATTCCGGCGCGACGTCAGGCCCGCGGCCCGCAGCGCACGTAAACCATGTTGCCGTAACGCGTTCCGGCATCCTTGTCGATGAACCGGGTAATCAGCACGCGGCCGTCGAACGAGACGACCTCGCGATCCTGCTCGCCGCCGGGAGGACCTTCAGGTCCAATGAAGTTCTTGCCGCTGGCCGAGCCCTTCAGGCGCAGCTCCTGTGGCGTCGCCTGGTCGGCCAGATGCATCACGACACCGCCGGCGGTTCCGGGGCCGATCGTGTACGGCTGCTTGCATTGCGCCAGCGCCATTTTCTCGGTGCGCGCGCGATCGTTCGGGTTCTGATAGGAGGCTAGGCCCCATTTGCCGACGATTTCGTCCGGGCGGATGGTCGCCGGCCGCTCGGGCTCGACCGCCATCTCCTGCGGCTGCTGGCTCGTCGGCGACATGTTGAAGCCGCCTCCGCACGCGCCCAGGAACAATGTGAGCGCCGACACGATACCCAGATTGGCGATCGGCCGCGCGCACCGTGAACTCGTCATGGCATCCCCTTAAGGAACAAGATCATGGTTGTCCCGTCCGGCAACCAAGCGCAAAACGCGCGCAAGAGCAACGACGTCGGAGGGACGACGCCGCTCCACTAACATGTCTGGCTTCGCACGACATCCCCTAACAGCCACATGAACGGCTTGACTGCCTTGCTTGACAGGATCAGCGGCAAGCCATATTTCCCGGAACGGTCTTTAGCACTCGGAGGGCACGATTGCTAAAGCCGCGAGTCAGTTGGTGCCACGTTGGCGCCAAATGTGGCCGCAATCAGAAATTCCTCCGCCAGCAACCGTTATTGAAGCACCCCAAAAGGGATCCGTCATGGCCAAATCGAAGTTTCGTCCCCTGCATGATCGCGTCGTGGTTAAGCGCATCGACGCCGAAGAGAAGACCAAGGGCGGCATCATCATCCCCGACAGCGCCAAGGAAAAGCCCTCGCAGGGCGAAGTCGTCGCCGTCGGCCCGGGCGGCCGCGACGAGAGCGGCAAGCTGATCCCGATCGACGTCAAGGTCGGCGACCGCGTGCTGTTCGGCAAGTGGTCGGGCACCGAGGTGAAGCTGGACGGCGAGGAACTCCTCATCATGAAGGAGTCCGACATCATGGGCGTCGTCGCCTGATCCGACCCGCCGAGGGGCGGCCTCCCTGCCGCCCCTGGCGACTAGCGCTTTCAACCTCGTTCAGGCGACAGGCAGGCGATCACGCCGCTGGCCGTCGAGGTCCACTCCAGGAGAGATTTAAATGGCAGCCAAGGACGTCAAATTCGCTGGCGACGCGCGCGACCGCATGCTGCGCGGCGTCGACATTCTCGCCAACGCCGTCAAGGTGACGCTCGGCCCGAAGGGCCGCAACGTCGTCATCGAGAAGAGCTTCGGCGCTCCGCGCATCACCAAGGACGGCGTCACCGTCGCCAAGGAGATCGAGCTCGAGGACAAGTTCGAGAACATGGGCGCGCAGATGCTGCGCGAGGTCGCCTCGAAGACCAACGACACCGCCGGTGACGGCACCACCACCGCGACCGTGCTGGCCCAGGCCATCGTCCGCGAGGGCGCCAAGGCGGTTGCCGCCGGCATGAACCCGATGGACCTCAAGCGCGGCATCGATATCGCCGTCGCCGCGGTCATCAAGGACATCGAGAAGCGCGCCAAGCCGGTCGCTGCGTCCTCCGAGGTTGCCCAGGTCGGCACCATCTCCGCCAACGGCGACGCCGCGATCGGCAAGATGATCGCCCAGGCGATGCAGAAGGTCGGCAACGAGGGTGTCATCACGGTCGAGGAGAACAAGTCGCTCGAGACCGAGGTCGACATCGTCGAGGGCATGAAGTTCGATCGCGGCTATCTGTCGCCGTACTTCGTTACCAATGCCGAGAAGATGACCGCCGAGCTCGACGACGTCTACGTGCTGCTGCACGAGAAGAAGCTGTCGGGCCTGCAGGCCATGCTGCCGGTGCTCGAAGCGGTGGTGCAGTCGGGCCGTCCGCTCCTGATCATCGCCGAGGACGTCGAAGGCGAAGCGCTGGCGACCCTGGTCGTCAACCGCCTGCGTGGCGGCCTCAAGGTCGCCGCCGTCAAGGCGCCGGGCTTCGGTGACCGCCGCAAGGCCATGCTTGAGGACATCGCGATCCTGACCGGTGGTCAGCTGATCTCGGACGACCTCGGCATGAAGCTCGAGAACGTCACGGTGAAGATGCTCGGCCGCGCCAAGAAGGTCGTGATCGACAAGGAGAACACCACGATCGTCAACGGTGCCGGCAAGAAGGCCGACATCGAGGCGCGCGTCGGCCAGATCAAGGCGCAGATCGAGGAGACCACCTCGGACTACGACCGTGAGAAGCTGCAGGAGCGGCTGGCCAAGCTCGCCGGCGGCGTCGCGGTGATCCGCGTCGGCGGCGCGACCGAGATCGAGGTCAAGGAAAAGAAGGACCGTGTCGAGGACGCCCTCAACGCGACCCGCGCCGCGGTGCAGGAAGGCATCGTCCCCGGCGGCGGCGTCGCCCTGCTGCGCGCCAAGAAGGCGGTCGGCCGCATCACCAACGCCAACTCGGACGTCCAGGCCGGCATCAACATCGTGCTGAAGGCGCTCGAGGCTCCGATCCGCCAGATCTCCGAGAACGCTGGCGTCGAGGGCTCGATCGTGGTCGGCAAGATCCTGGACGAGAAGTCCGAGACCTTCGGCTTCGACGCCCAGACCGAGGACTATGTCGACATGGTCGCCAAGGGCATCATCGACCCCGCCAAGGTCGTCCGCACCGCGCTGCAGGACGCCTCGTCGGTCGCCGGTCTCCTGGTCACCACCGAGGCCATGGTCGCCGAGCTGCCGAAGGACGCAGCTCCGTCGATGCCGGCCGGCGGCGGCATGGGTGGCATGGGCGGCATGGGCTTCTGAGCCAGTTCCAAGCCCTGCCTTTCATCACCAACACTTCAGGAAGGCCGCCTCCGGGCGGCCTTCTTTTTGACCGAGCGTTCGCACCGGGGATGCAGCGATCGCAAATCGGCGCTACAGCTAGCGCCGATTCCGCCTCCACAAGGATTTTCAGATGCGCGCGATTTTGGTGGCGCTGGCCGTGATTGCTGCGGTCGCGCCGGAACTCGGTTGGGCCCAGAGCAAGAGCGGCACCAAGGCCCCCGCCAACGAAACCCGGTATTTCACCGCGATCGATGGCCTGATGGACGGCAACGCCGACGTGATCCTCAAGGAAACGCGCCAGGGCAAGACCGTCACGGCGGCGACGCTCGACGTCTGCTATCCCGTCGCCAAGAACTCCGACCGCAAGGATCGCTTCGTGGTCAATCTCACCGTCAACGGCCAGACCATGACCGGTGCAACCCAGAGCAACGGCGCCAAGGAGCCGGTGACGGTCAAGCTGAACCGCAAGGCGAACGGCGACACCTTCGAGTTCCGCGGCCAGATCGCGATCGGCAAGACGGTCACCGAGGTGGCGTCGACCGACAACTCTGACGTCAGCGAGAAGGAGTTTCAGGAGAGCCAGTCGAGCGACGACGGCATCAGCGCCCAGCCGAAGGACTTCACCGACGTTTCGCCCGAGGCGATCTCCGTCCGCCTGAAGCTGGATGCGGTCGCCGACTTCCTGAAGAGCCTGAAGGGCGAGAACGTCGAGGTCTCGCTGTCGAGTCTGATCGTGGGCTGTGATGCGCTGCGCGCCGGCGAGCAGACGGTCAGCATGACCGTCGATCCGGAGCGCGCCGGCGCCCTGATCGCCAAGGCGCGCGCCACCACCGGCGTGGTCACCGCCGGCTGGACCGCCGGCACGGTGGAGATGGACCGCACCATCCGCTTCGCAGCCGCCGACTGGCGTGACGGCGACAAGATCAACCGCGACAAGCTGGCCAACGCGATCTCCGACGTACTCGCCAAGACCTACAACGCCAAGCCGACCAGCGCGGCCTGGCACCCGGTGACCGGCAAGCTGAAGCTGACCCTGAAGCGGCCGAGCCAGCTGATGCCCTCGCTCGAGCTCACCGACGTGATCGAGATCACCGGCCTCGTCTCACCCGACAAGCCCGGCGGCGCGGACGCGCTGGTGTTGTGGATCAGCAGCCCGACGACCACCACCATCGACGAGAACTCCGCCGCCAAGCTGATCCTGTCCGACGAGTCCTCGGGCGACGAGGAAAGCGATACGCGGGACGATGGCGGCGCCATCGACGAGCTGGCCAAGGCCTTCAAGGCCAAGCGCTGGGACGCGGACAATTCGGTGTGGAAGTAAAGCGAGCGCTACGCCTGCCGCCGCGATCTCAATTTCACCCTCCCCCTCCAGGCAGGGCAATCGCATGTGGAATTTTTCGATTCTTTTCGTGCTTCCAAGGAGCAGTCTGGATTCGAAAATTTCCTCCCGTCGGCCTTCGCGATTCCAATATTTCGTTTGGGCCGCGTTGGAGAGCCATATGCGATTGCCCTGCCCCTCCAGGGGAGGGTGACAGCGGGGCCCGCACGCCGATCGATATGACCAAGGCTTCGGAGAAGTTCGTCTCGCGCTCAATTCGTGTTCAGCCGGAAGCGCAGCGTCTTCGGGCCGACGAAGATGACCAGGTCGCCCTGGCGCTTCCAATTGGTCACGGCGCTCAGCGCGGCGATCAGCTCGTCGTCGGCCTGGGCGCGCGCCGCCGGGCAGTTGCGATCCTCGATCTTGCTGGCGATGAACACGATGGTGTTGCCGGCGACCGAGAACTGGCCCTTGCCGCCCTTGCACCAGAGCTCGAGCACGGTGTCACCATTGTCGCCGATGTCGAGGTCCGGCACCCGCTTCGATCCGGGCATCGGCAACGCGTCGAGCGTCATCTCCATGCCGAAGGGGAATTCCTCGGCCGACGCCGCAGCGAGCGTCACCCCCGACATCATCAGCGCCGCCACCATGGCGGCGACGGCTCGCTTCACGTCTCGCATCGTTCCCCCTCGATCCGTCCTCACAGGCAGCGCTCGCCTCCCGGGCGATGATCACTGCCGCCAGCACGGCTCCCGCACAAATGTGACCCAAACATAGCAAACCCCGCGTCGCCTGGGCGACGCGGGGCTTTGTCGCGAGCAGTGGTGCTATTTCAGCACCATCGCCGTGAAAGGATAGACATAGGCCTGCAAGGTGACGAACAGGCCGACCAGACAGGCCAGCACGATCGAGTGCAGGAAGACGTAGCGCAGGATCGAGCTCTCATGGCCATACCAGTTGGTGGCAGTCGAGGCGACGACGATCGATTGCGCATCGATCATCTTGCCCATCACGCCGCCGGAGGAGTTGGCCGCCGCCATCAGCACCGGCGACAGGCCGAGCTGCTCGGAGGTGATCTTCTGCAGGTTGCCGAACAGCACGTTGGAGGCGGTGTCCGATCCCGTCAGCGCCACGCCCAACCAGCCGAGCAAGGTGCCGAAGAAGGGATACAGCACGCCGGTCGCGGCGAAGGCCAGGCCGAGCGTCGCGTCGACGCCGGAGAGGCGCGTCAGCGTGCCGATCGCGAGCATCGCCGAGATCGTGATCAGCGAGATCGCGCAGAGCCGGATGGTGCGGCCATATTCGGCGATCAGCTTGCCCGGTCCGACGCCCATCAGGAAGCCGGAGATGATCGCCGCGATCAGCATGCCGGTGCCGGTGAAGGTCAGATAGGTGAACGAGAAGACGGCGCCCTCGGGCGTCGGCTTCGCGGCCACCGGCGGGATCTTGTTGATCAGCTTGTCGAGCTCGGGCACCGGATAGCTATAGGTGAAGATCGAGTTCGCCCAGGACTTGAAGGCGCCGTTGCCCCAGATCAGCATGATGATGCAGACGATGATCCAGGGCAGCAGCGCGCCCCAGAGCTCACTCTGCGTCAACGGCGTGCGGTCCAGCGGCTTGGCCGCGGCCATCGTCGCCGCCGATTCGTCGCGGCCGCGCAGCGCCGGTGACAGCCACAGCTGCCTGGGTTGCCAGACCTTCAGGAACAGGATCAGCGCGCCCATCGAGATCAGCGAGGCGCCGATGTCGACGATCCACGGATTGATGTAGTTCGAGATCAGGAACTGCGGCACGGCGAAGGTCACGCCGGTGACCAGGATCGCCGGCCAGACGTCCTTCATGCCCTTCCAGCCCGCGAACGCCCAGATCACCCAGAACGGCACGATCAGCGAGAACACCGGCAGCTGCCGGCCGACCATCGCGCCGAGCAGGTAGGGATCGATGCCCGTGACCGAGGCGAGGCCCTGGATCGGCGTGCCCAGCGCGCCATAGGCGACCGGCGCGGTGTTGGCGATCAGCGACAGGCCGGAGGCGGCGAGCGGCGAGAAGCCGAGGCCGATCAGCACGGCGCCGGTGATGGCCACCGGCGTGCCGAAGCCGGAGGCGCCCTCGAAGAACGCGCCGAACGAGAACGCGACCAGCAGCAGCTGCAGCCGGCGGTCCTCGGTGACGCCGCCGATCGCCCGCTTCAGCAGCTCGAAGCGGCCGGTCGAGACCGTGACCTGGTAGAGGAAGATGACGTTCAGCACGATCCAGCCGATCGGGAAGAAGCCGGTGACGACGCCCAGGAGGGTGGCGCGGATCGACATGTTGGCCGGCATCGTGAAGACGAAGATCGTGATGATGTTGGTCAGGACCACCGCGATGATTGCGGCGATGTGCGCCTTGACCTTGCCGCTGGCGATCAGCACCAGCAGCGTCACCACGGGCACGGCGGCGGCAAGCGTCGACAGCGCCGGGTTCCCCAGCGGGTCGTAAATCTGATTCCACATTGTGACGTCTCCCCCCAGTTCTTGTTGTTGGACCCGCTCCGGCGGGGCGCGGATCAGGTCTGCCCTGCCCCGCGGCTCGCCCGGGCAGGTCCACCGGGAAAGCGGATCACAACACCGGCATTGCCAAACTCTGCTCAATTTCTCGCGAAATCTGGCGCCGACCGCGGTCCCTCTCCCCGGCTGCATGCTACGGTTTGCCGCAGGCGGCCCACAAGCCAGTGGTCGCCGGGTCCATTGCGACTTTAGTCTAGACAGGCGGCCAAAACTGACAAATTCTTGATCTAAGTCAGCCTGTTAACACGCTTTCTCAGGAGCAGCCCCTCTGTGAACAATCTCCGCTCGACCCTCGCCATCGTCTGGCGGATCGCCATTCCCTACTTCCGCTCCGAGGACAAGCTCGCCGGCCGCTCCCTGCTCGCCGCGGTGATTGCGATCGAACTGTCGCTGGTCGCGATCCAGGTCCTGGTGAACCAGTGGCAGAACCGGTTCTTCAACGCGCTGCAGCAGTACGACTGGGACAGCTTCATCTGGGAAATCGGCGTGTTCGCCGGGCTCGCGACCGTGTTCATCGTGCTCTCGATCTACCAGCTGTACCTCAACCAGTGGCTGCAGATCCGCTGGCGGCGCTGGATGACCGACGTCTATCTGCGCCGCTGGCTCAACAACGCCACGCATTACCGCATGCAGCTGAAGGGCGACATCGCCGACAATCCGGACCAGCGCATCGCCGATGACGTGCAGATGTTCATCGACAAGACGCTCAACATCACCGTCGGCTTGCTCAGCTCGATCGTGACGCTGGCATCGTTCATGATCGTGCTCTGGGCGCTGTCGAACGAGGCGCCGCTGCAGATATTTGGAACGCAGATCGCGATCCCCGGCTATCTGGTGTGGATCGCGCTGGTCTACGCCATCTTCGGTACCGTCCTGACGCACTGGATCGGCTCGCCGCTGGTGAACCTCAATTTCGAGCAGCAGCGCTTCGAGGCCGATTTCCGCTTCAACCTGGTGCGGGTCCGCGAGAGCTCGGAGCAGATCGCGCTGCTGCGGGGTGAAGGTGCTGAGCAGGGTCATCTCGGCACGAGGTTCGGCCGGGTGGCGGAGAACTGGTATCGGATCATGAGCCGGACCAAGCGGCTGACCGCCTTCACGGCCAGTTACTCGCAGGCCGCGGTGATCTTCCCTTATGTTCTGGTCGCCCCCGCCTACTTCGCCAAGTCGATCCAGATGGGCGGCATCATGCAGACCGCCTCGGCGTTCTCGCAGGTGCAGGGTGCGCTGTCGTTCTTCGTGACGACCTACCGCACCCTCGCCGACTGGCGCTCCACCGTGGCCCGACTCGACGGCTTCGACATGTCGATCGAGAGCGCCGAGCATCTGTCGAGCGAGCCGCAGACCATCGACGTCGTCAATCATGCCGGCGACAGCATCGATCTCGCCCAGCTGCTGCTCAAGCTGCCGAACGGGCTGCCGCTGATCGCCGCCGACGGCTTCAGCATCTGCAATGGCCAGAGCACCCTGCTCACCGGTCCCTCCGGTGCCGGCAAGTCGACGCTGTTCCGGGCCATCGCCGGGGTCTGGCCGTTCGGCAGCGGCGCGATCAAGGTGCCGTCGCACGCCAAGCTGATGATGCTGCCGCAGCGGCCGTACTTCCCGATCGGCGCGCTCAAGGCGGCCATCCTCTATCCGGCCGCGGCGGATGCCTTCAGTGCCGAGCAGGTCAAGGACGCGCTGGTCGCCGTCGGCCTGCCGCAGCTGGCCGATCGGCTCGACGAGGACGGCCATTGGAACCGGACGCTGTCACTCGGCGAGCAGCAGCGGCTGGGGATCGCCCGGGCGCTGATCCATGGCCCGCAATATCTGTTCCTGGACGAGGCGACGGCGTCGCTGGACGAGCCCAGCGAGGCCAGGCTCTATCAGGTGATCGCCGAGCGGCTGCCGCAGACCACGGTGGTCTCGATCGGCCACCGCTCCACCCTGCACGACTTCCACGACCGCAGGGTCGAGCTGACCCGCGACGGCGACCGCTTCACGCTGCGGCCGAGCGGGCCGGTGGCCGCGGATGCGACGGCAGGCGGGGCGGAGTAAGGCAGTCCAGACTTGGCAGCGGCCTCGGGCGCCGCGATCTCACCCTCCCCTGGAGGGGGACGGTCGATCGCGCGCGAAGCGGGCGAGCGGGGTGGGGGTGATCTCTCCGCGGACGCCGGTGCCAGTGGAGAGATCACCCCACCCCGCCTCACGTTTCGCTGCGCTCAGCGTGAGCCGACCCTCCCCTCCAGGGGAGGGTGACAGCGGGGCTGAGCTCCAAGCTGCGTGTGCCGGACTCGGGACCGCACGAGACCACCATTATCCGACTCCGTGGAATCGGATGATGCTCTCGGCAAAGAGAGAGGAAATGCAGAAGGGCGGCAGATTGCTCTGCCGCCCTTTGCTCTGGAGAATTCGATCCGCCTTGCGACGATTACTTCAGGTTGGTCATCGCCGTCAGGTCGAACGAGAGCTTGGCGATGCCGGTCGCGCCGCACCACTTCGAGCCGACACCGGTCGGGTTGATCGGCGAGAAGCTGCCATTCGCGACGGCGGTGTAGTCGCTGGTGAAGGCGTTGCAGTTGGCCTTCGACAGGTTGGTGTCGGAGTAGCGCAGGTCGAGGGTCATGACCTTGTAGGTGAAGCCGACGCCGATGTTCCAGGTGTTGTAGTCGGCGTACTTGATGCCGTTCGGGAACGGTCCACCGCCGGTCGGGCTGGCAATCGCCGTGCCGTAGAACGAGTCGGAGGTGCCGAGCCACTGACGGCCGAACTCACCCGACACATACATGCCGACACCGCTGGAGCCGAAGGTCGTGCTCGGCGCGGTCCACTTGCCGGTGACCGACGCGTAGTTGCCCCAGGCGCCGGAGTGCAGGAAGCTCGGGGTGTAGAACTCGGTGATGCCGAACTGCCAGTTGTCGTTCACCGTGTAGTTCATCTTGCCGAAGACTTCGAAGAACGACAGGTCCTTCTTGATCACGTTGCCGTTGAGCAGCGCGTTCGCGGCGCACTCGGCGCTCAGCGGCTGGCCAGCCGGATCGAAGGCAGCGCCGGCGTAGCAGGTGCCGCCCGGATACAGGTAGCCCCACACGCCGATGTCGAAGGCGAAGGCGCCGAAGGTCGGGCGGATACCGCCATAGATGTCGATCTCGGCCGCGGCGCGGTTCGGGAACGAAATGCTCTCGCCGGCGACGCCGACGTAGAACTGCAGGTCCTTGTTGACGTTGAAGCGCGGCTCGAAATAGGCCGCGACCGACGGCTTGTGGTTGGACTGCGTGATACCGCGGAACACGTAGTCGTTCATGATGGCGGCGCCGAACGCGATGTCCCAGGGATCGAACGCCGCAGGCGGCGGCGCCTTCACGGCCTTCAAAGCCATATCAGCAGCCGAAGCCGATCCCGAAACCATTGCCAGCGCCGTTGCCAACAAAGCCCACTTTTTCATGACGATCCCCATAACCCTATTTCAAAGAGCCTGCCCCGACTTCGGCCCCCCAGGGCACATCGCGACAGGCTGCGTCATCCGGACGCAATTTGTGCCAGGGTCTCGCCGCAGGTGAAGCAAAAAAGCGCGTCATCTGCCGCCTTTTTGGGCGATCAGGCAATTCTACGGCAGGTTGTCAGCGGCTGTTGCATTTGAACAACAAATTTACGTGTCGCAGCGGCTTGTCGGGGGGCGGTTCGGCTGTCCCGAAGCGCCGGGAACAGCGTTTTCGCAGCGGAAAAGCGCTGAAATCCAAGGCAGGATTCGCACGGACGTGGAATTTGCGGAGATCGACCCTTCGGCACGCCGGGCACCGCGAGTTCCCTTGGACGACCCGCAGCGGGACGGACCGCACCAACAAACAGGGCCGCAGCGTCGAGGCTGCGGCCCTGTCGAATGGGTCGGTCAAACCGGCTGTCACATCGATCGCTCAGGACGATGAGACGCCGCTGATTCGCTCGGATCGATCCCGAGCGATCAGCTCTCGGACGAGGTCGCCTCGTCGCCGTGCTCCTCGGCCGCGCTCGGCGTCGCCCAGCTGGTCTCGGCAGCCGTCTCGGCTTCGTTGACCTGCGGGGTCTCGACCAGCGGCGCCATCTTCGGAGCGCGCTTCTTGGCGGCCTTCTTCTTCGGCGCAGCCGGAGCCTTTGCAGCCGGCGCCTTCGCAGCCGACTTGGCGGCCTTCTTCGCAGCGGCCTTCTTGGCAGGAGCCTTCGCGGCCTTCTTTGCAGCCGTCTTGGCCGCCTTCTTCACGGTCTTCTTCGCCTTCTTGGCGGGAGCCTTCGCAGCCTTCTTGGCGGCCTTCTTGGCAGATTTCTTTGCAGCCTTCTTGGCTGCCTTCTTCGCCGACTTCTTAGCCGACCCCTTGGTCGACTTGGCCTGCGCCATCACCTTGCTCTTGTCCTTCTTGTCGTCCTTGGCCGTCTTGTCCTTGGCCGTCTTGTCTTTCGCCATCAGAAACCCTCCAGTTGCCGCCGATTACGTCCCCGGCGGGACGGGCCGGCAGTCCGCACGCGCCCATCCGTCAAATCATTCCTGGCCGCGGACCACCCGTCGCCCAGTCGAGAAGCTCAACGGTGTGCACGACGGGGGTGGTGGTGCCGCTGGCAATCTGCATCATGCAGCCGATATTGCCTGCCGCGATCACATTCGGCTTGACGGTCGCGATGTTGGCGACCTTGCGATCGCGCAGCTTCATCGCGATGTCAGGCTGGAGAATGTTGTAGGTCCCCGCCGAACCGCAACACAAATGACTCTCCGGTATATCTTTCACCACGAATCCGAAGTTGGAAAGCAATTCTTTCGGAAGGCTCGTGATTTTCTGCCCATGTTGCAGCGAGCAGGCGGAGTGATAGGCGACGACCATGTCGTCTTGCGCCGCTTTCGACTGCAGATTCAGGCCCGCAACGTACTCGCTGATGTCCTTCGCCATCGCCGAAATCGCGGCCGCAGGTGCTGCATATTGCGGGTCTTCGCGCAGCATGTGGCCATAGTCCTTGATGACCGTGCCGCAGCCCGACGTGGTCACCAGGATCGCATCGAGCCCGCCGCGCTTCGCTTCGGCGCCCCATGCGTCGATGTTTGCGCGGGCGCGCGACAGCGCGTCCTGGTCCTGCCCCATGTGATGGGTCAGCGCACCGCAGCATTGCTCGTCCTGCACCAGCACCACCTCGACGCCGTGCCGCGTCAGCAGGTTGATCGCAGCCTGGTTGATGCGCGGCGCCAGCACCTTCTGGGCACAGCCCTGCAGCAGCGCGACGCGGCCGCGCCGTGCGCCCTGCGCCGCAAACACCGAGCCGCCGGCGGGTCCCGGCGCCGGCAACGCCGCGGGCGCGAGATCGAGCATCGCCCTGACGCGGCGCAACAGGCTGGGCGACGGCCCTGATGCAACCGAGGTCGACGGCAGCAGCGCCTTCAGGGGACGGCCGAGCCGGGCCAGCGTCATGGCGAGGCGAAACTCGCGCGGCCGCGGCAGCACGAAGGCGAGCACGGCGCGCAGCAGCCGCTCGGTCAGCGGGCGCTGATAGGTCTGCTCGATTCGCACCCGCGCCTGGTCGACGAGGTGCATGTAGTGCACGCCCGAGGGACAGGTCGTCATGCAGGACAGGCAGGAGAGGCAGCGGTCGATGTGCTTGACCACGTCCGATGTCGGCGCCTGGCCCTTCTCCAGCATCTGCTTGATCAGGTAGATCCGGCCGCGGGGGCTGTCGAGCTCGTCGCCGAGCAGCACATAGGTCGGACAGGTCGCGGTGCAGAAGCCGCAATGGACGCAGGCCCGCAGGATCTTGTCGGCGACCGCGATGTCGGGATCGGCGAGCTGCGCCAAAGTGAATTCGGTCTTCATGATGACGCAACGCTCCGACGCATCCGGCCGCGGTTGAAAATGGCTTTGGGATCGAAGGACACGCGCACCCGCTCCTCCAGGGCGGCCACGCCCGGCGCCTGCGGATGAAACACGTCGACCACGTGGCGCATCTCGTCCCAGGCCCGCAGCAGGGTCGCGTGGCCGCCGACGGCGTCGACCTGCTTGCGCACCAGCCCCGCGGATGCGTCGGCTTGCGGCGGCAGCGCCGCCCAGATCAGGCCGCCGCCCCAATCGTAGATCACCTCGCCGCCGGTCTGGCGCGTCAGCGCCTGCCCGATCGCTCCGCCCGAGACCGGCGGACAGACGATCCGCCACACCGGCCAGGCGCCGAGCGGCCCGTTGGCCGCGAACGGCAGGATGTCCCGCACCGCGCTCCACACCTTGGCGGAAGCGTCATCCTCGATGATGTCGACCGCGCCGAAGGTCGCCAGTTGCCTGGCGAGAGACGCCGCGCGATGCGCGGCAGAGGCCGTGATGCCCTCGAGCCGGATCACCGTGACCGCCTCGCGCGGCGAGCCCAGCCCGTCGACCTCCGGCCGCAGCGACGAGGCCGGCAGATGCGCGGCACCCGACACGTCGAACGGCGAGCCCAGCGCCGCCGTCATCGCCCGGTTGGCCTTGATGTCGTCGAGCCCGCGCAGCACCAGCGTGCGCTCGGATTCCGGCCGCGGCATCACCTTCAGGGTCGCCTCGGTCATGACCGCCAGCGTGCCCCAGGAGCCCGCCAGCAGCTTGCAGAGATCGTAGCCGGTGACGTTCTTGACCACCTTGCCGCCGGTCTTGAAGCTCTCGCCGAAGCCCGACACCGCATGCGCCCCGAGCAGATGGTCGCGCACCCCGCCGGCCCGGATGCGGCGCGGCCCGGCCAGCCCGGCCGCGATCATCCCGCCGACCGTCCCCCGCCCCGAGGTCCCCAGCAGCGGCCCCGTATCCATCGGCTCGAACGCGAATTGCTGGCTCTTGGAATCGATCAGCGACAGGAGATCGCCAAGCGGGGCGCCTGCCTGCGCGGTCACGATGAGCTCGTTCGGCTCATACGACACGACCGCGTTCAGCGCCGACAGGTCGAGCACGGCATTGGTCGCCGTCAACTGCCCGATCCGCCGCTTCGACCCGTGCCCGATGATGTCGAGCGGCTGCTCGCTCGCGATCGCCGAGCGAACCACCTCCTCGACATCGCCTGCATTGCGTACTTTGAGGGCGTCCACCACTGCTCGCCTTGCTCGTTGATGATGCCGATGGACGAGCGAAGGCGCGGCCACCGGCGTTGGAATCGTTCTAGAGCATGATGAGCGAAAAGTGCAGCCCGGTGTGGGGAAAAGATCGTGCGGGGACAAGGAGATGGGAGGGAACGAGGAACGCGTGGGGCGGAACGTTCGGGTTTCAGGGTGCGGACTTGCCAGGAGCGCTGTCGACATGACACGAGCAATCACCCCACATGCGGTGCGCTCCCTCGCCCCGTTCTTCACGGGGAGAGGGTTGGGGTGAGGGGCAGCCGCGCGGGTGGTGCATGTTGTGGTCCGGCTCGCTAGGGCGGGTTAGCGAAACGTAACCCGCTAACCTTTCGAGACAAGCGGCGGATTACGCCTTCGGCTAATCCGCTCTATGCGCCATTGGCCTCTACCATCGCAAGACCACGCAGCCGAGTCGTCGGATGTAATGGTACATTCGTTTTGCGCTGTAGCATCGAGTATTGGGCAATTGTTGGTAGCCCCCCCCACAGCAACTCGCGTTTCGTGATAACACTATCAAGCCAAGAGGAATAGATTACTAGCTGATCAGGTTTCAGGAGATGGGGTACCTTATGAGGTGCGGCTTTCATCTATTCATTGATGAAGCGGGCGATGAAGGCCTCGACCGAATCCGGCCGACCGACGCCAACGGCGCTTCGGAATATTTTGTTTTGTGCGGCGTTCTCGTTAGGAACGTGAAATATCGAGAGCTTACTCAGGCGTTCAATAAGGCAAAGCATGCAATCGGATTGAGGTCGAGCGACGAAGTCCACTTCCGAGACCTGGACGACGACCAAAAATTGGTTCTGCTGCGCAGCCTATCGCAAGCCAAGTTTGGACTAGTGGCAATCGTCTCCAACAAACGCAATATGCGAGGATATCGTAACTTGCGCTGCGAAGCTAAAAATCTAGAGTTCGTTCGAGGAAAATATCAACCTCGCCGATACAACTGGTTTTACAATAACCTTACTCGCTATCTTCTCGAACGCGCCAGCGCTGAATGCCGAAGGTGGACGATCACTGCATATGGCGAAGTTCGATGCATCGAGACTACGTTCTCGCTGCGAAAGGAGTTTTCCTACTCACAAACGCGAGCCTATCTGTTTAAAATCAAGACCGAACGTCACGACCGAAACTACTTCAACAATCGAGGCCAAATCGATTGGCCCCTTGTAGATCTCAAATCGATAGCGGGACGAAAGAACCGTGACGAGCCCGGCCTACAAATCGCGGACTGTGCCGCAAGCGCGATCTTTCGCGCGCTTGACGAGTCTTGGTTTGGAGACAGTCGGCCGGAGTACCTAGAGCTATTAGGGGATAAATTTATCCATAACGGGTCATTGCCGCCAGCGGACTATGGCTTCAAACTATTGCCAGATGGTTTCCGCGGCCCCCTCTCTGTTGATCAGAGGCGAGCGCTTCACGCAGTCGGCTATAAGCTTCGCTGATCTTTTCGCGCACTTTGCCTTCGCGACTCTGTTCGGCCGCGAGTTCAGCAAAAAATAGCTGCGCAAGATTTCTGGCCGCCGGAGCGCGCCGCTATCCTCGCTTAGGCGTCGCTACGCTTGGACAGGACACTCTTGAGCGCTTTTGAAACAACCCATTCACTTGACGGGCAAAGCAAAAAAAATTCGAGTGTGCCTTGCCGTCGAAATTGTCGCGATAGTCGAGTTGTATCCAGACCCAAACCCCAGCATCACTTGCCATCAATCGATCAAACTCGACTCGATCGATTGGCTCGCTCCAGACTGTTATGTCCGTGAAATCTCCCTGGAACATAAACTCCAAAGCGTCTGTATCGACAATCTTTGCGCCGGATACGGCCTGCTTGGTGATGTAGATATCTCTTGCTAGCCCTTTGCCGAGGTTCTTAAGTCGAAAATTCCAATTTAGCCGATTGTTGAGGTAGTAAGGTTGGCCAGTCGTGCCCAGGTCTACGACCGAAATGTACGGCTCGGCGTCTCTCTCCGCTAATTCCATCTGACGGTGAATAGCATTGTCTGTTTGGTGCAGGATAAACGCACTGAATAGAGTAGCGATAAAGAGAAGAATTGTGGAAAGGCCAAGTATGCGGGTCCAGTTTGCTAGCACTCTTTCATTCCGGGACCTCTCGTCGTCCTTGGGAGTTGGCTTCTGAGCGCGATTCACGTCCCACATAATTAGGCCCAAAAGCCCCGCCCACGGCGACATCAAAAGGATTGCTTCGAGAATCGTCATCGAGAAAGGCCCTCAATTGAGGCTGGTCACTCTGAGTAGATCACCTTCTAGGTCGGCAATTCGCTCGGGACAGGGAGATATCTCTGAGCGTCGGCCCAGCCGTCACGGCCGCGAACAGGCATCTCTTCAAGGCATCGAACAGCTTATCTTTGTGTTCTTGCGCGAGCTCACTACGCCAATATGGCTGGCGCAACAAAGTTCTTGCCAGCGTGAAAAAGACTGATTCCGTATTTTTTTCAACGCCAAGCGCCTGACAGTCTCCGCACCTCAGATTTTTCTTTCGCTTTTCCGAAATCCATGCCATATTCCCCCCATCCTACCCCGCCGAGAGGGGCGTACGCGCGGTCGTCACGATACGTGGGGTGGGGATGCGGTGGCCGTGTCGGGTCGCAGCGTGGCTTTGGTCGCGCCGACGAACGATTATGATGCGGACGTGAAATCGTGTGGGTCTGGCCTCCCGGTGCTGAGGCCAAGTCGGCGAGGATGCTTCAGGGCATCGCGTCGGCGACGGGGACAAGAACGCCGATCCCCGGGGCGAGCACGTATAAGCGTTAAGACTGCCGCGCAGGGAATGCCGGATGTTCGGCTGAACCTGTGGTACCTGCCGCCTGCATTTTTTTCGCAGGCGGGCCATGGGTGAGGCCCTCACCCGGCATTCCCTGCGCCCTCTCGCTTTGAGGGCGGTGTCGATTGGATAATCCGGGCGCGATGCGCCGCGGGGATGCGGACGTGTGTCTAAGATCATGGGGATGGGAGGAAGATTCTCTCCGTCGTCATTCCGGGGCGTGCGCAGCACGAGCCCGGAATCCATACTCCCGAACGGATGTTGGTGGAGCGAGATGGAGCTGCCGACGAGCCCAACATGCCGGCCTGTGGTTATGGATTCCGGGCTCGCCCTGCGGGCGCCCCGGAATGACGTGGGGAGGGAGCGCGCGCTCGATCGAAGAGAAATGACGTGGGGAGAGACGAGCGACGGAGCTGTAGGGTGGGCAAAGGCGAGGCACTGTGCTCTTCCCGCGCGCGATCGCAGTGGCGCCGTGCCCACCGTCTCGCCGCGCAACGCGCTGATAGACGGTGGGCACGCGCCGCCTTTCGGCGTCGCTTTGCCCACCCTACGGTTTTAGTCGGGCTCTCTCCGACGTCATTGCGAGCGAAGCGACGCAATCCAGCGTCCCGCCACGACTCTGGATTGCTTCCGCCTTCGCCCTACGGGCTTCGGCGGACACGTCGGCGCAAGGGCGCCTCGCAATGACGTGGAAAGGCCTGCGCCCTTTTCAGAACCGCGGCAAATCCGGAAACGCCAGCTTGCCTCCGTGCACATGCATCCGCCCGAGCTCCGCGCAGCGATGCAAGGTCGGAAACACCTTGCCCGGATTGAGCAGGCCCTGGCTGTCGAAGGCGCACTTCACGCGCTGCTGCTGGTTGAGGTCGATCTCGGTGAACATGTCCGGCATCAGGTCGCGCTTCTCGATGCCGACGCCGTGCTCGCCGGTCAGCACGCCGCCGAGTTCGACGCAGCAGCGCAGGATGTCGGCGCCGAAGGCTTCGGCGCGCTCCATCTCGCCGGGCTTGTTGGCATCGTAGAGGATCAGCGGATGCAAATTGCCGTCGCCGGCATGGAACACGTTGGCGCAGCCGAGCTGATATTTTTCCGACAGCTCGCGGATGCGCGCCAAGGCCTTCGGCAGCGCGCCGCGCGGGATGGTGCCATCCATGCAGAGATAGTCCGGCGAGATGCGGCCGACCGCGGGGAACGCCGCCTTGCGGCCGGCCCAGAACAGATTGCGCTCGGCCTCCGAGGTCGAGATCCGGCAGGTGGTCGAGCCGCAGCCATTGGCGATCGTTTCGACGCGGCCGATCAGCTCGTCGACCTCGACGCCGGGGCCGTCGAGCTCGATGATCAGGAGCGCCTCGACGTCGAGCGGATAGCCGGCATGGACGAAGGCCTCGGCGGCGTGGATCGCCGGCTTGTCCATCATCTCCATGCCGCCGGGGATGATGCCGGCGCCGATAATGCGGGCGACGCATTCGCCGGCCGCCTCGACCTGCGAGAACCCGACCATCAGCGCGCGGGCCGTCTCCGGCTTCTGCAGGATGCGCACGGTGACCTCGGTGACGACGCCGAGCAGCCCTTCCGAGCCGGTGATCAGGCCCATCAGGTCGTAGCCGGCGTTCTCGGTGCACTTGCCTCCGATGCGCAACACCTCGCCGTTCATCAGCACGAGCTCGCAGCCGAGCACGTTGTTGGTGGTCATGCCGTATTTCAGGCAGTGCACGCCGCCGGAATTCTCCGCGACGTTGCCGCCGATCGAGCAGGCGATCTGCGACGACGGATCGGGCGCGTAGTAGAAGCCGGCATGCGCCACCGCCTGGCTGATGGCGAGGTTGGTGACCCCCGGCTCGGTGACGACGACACGGTTGTCGAAATCGATCTCGCGGATGCGCTTGAACTTGCCGAGGCCGAGCAGCACGCCATCCGCGAGCGGCAGCGCGCCGCCCGACAGCGACGTGCCGGAGCCGCGCGGAACCACCTTGATGCCCTCGGCATGGCAATATTTAAGCACTTGCGAGACCTGTGCCGTGGTCTCCGGCAGCACCACGACCATCGGCGGCTGGCGATAGGCCATCAGCCCATCGGACTCATAGGGCAGCATCTCGGCGGCACTGTCGATGACGCCCTCCCCCGGCACGATCGCACGCAATGCAGCAACGATTCCGTCGCGGCGCGCCAGCACCGCCTGATCGGCCTCCGGCATCATGATCGCCATCGCACGCCTCTCCTGAAGTCGATTTCCGCCGCCATATCAATCACAACAGCGGCGCTTTGGGTAGGCGGCCGAGGCCGGTTCGCTGTTTGTCGCCGCACAAATATCGCGTCAATTGGACTGAACCCAATCGGGACGGGCGACTTGTGTGAGCGCGGAGGTCATGCCACAAACCTGCGCACGATTTTTGTCTCGAAACCCCAGAGCCTGATCCATGAAGAAACTGACTTTGACCACGTTCATCATTGTCGCCTCGTCGTCGCTGGCCTCGGCCGCGCTGGCCCAGGACGCCGCCGCCGGCAAGACCTCTTTCAACAAGTGCCTGCCCTGCCATGCGATCGGCGAAGGCGCGAAGAACAAGGTCGGCCCGGAACTGAACGGCCTCGACGGCCGCAAGTCGGGCAGCGCTCCGGACTACAACTACTCGGAGGCCAACAAGAACTCGGGCATCACCTGGAACGAGGCCGTGTTCAAGGAATACATCAAGGACCCGAAGGCCAAGATCCCCGGCACCAAGATGACCTTCGCCGGCATCAAGAACGAGACCGAGATCAACAACCTCTGGGCGTATGTCTCGTCGTTCGACAAGGACGGCAAGCAGAAGCAGTAAGCCGCCGTCGGCTTCACGGCTGCCTGCTCAGAGTTGCGAAAGCCCCGGCAGCGGGGCTTTCTTCGTTTTCAGGGCTCGCTTCGTTTTCAGGGCTCGACGGCCGCGGCCGGCGCGAGCTCCGCGACGATGCGGTCGACCTCGCTGACCACCAGCTCCGGGACCGCGCTCTGGACCATGTGCCCGAGGTCGGGCAGCACGACCAGGCGGGCCTGCGGCACCACCTCGGCCAGCGGGCGGGCATGGATGTTCGTGGACACGGTCTTGTCGGCCTCGCCCGCCACGATCGTCATGGGGATCTTGATCTCGCCATAGCGCGGCGCCTGCTCAATCACGGCCTGTTTCAGGGTGACGAGATCGCGGGCATTGGCGATGAATTCGCTGGGGCGCAGCAGCAGCGGCGTCGCCGTTGCATCGACGAAATCGTCCGGCATCGCCTGCGGTGCGAACACGCCGCGCGCCCCCGGGCCCATCAAGGCGAGGCCGAGCGGCAGGGTGATGGTGTGCGCCAGCAGCGGCCCGAGCACGGGGGTTGCCACGGCCGCGTTGTACTGCCCGACCCCGCCGGGCCAGGGATAGGCGACCGGCGCCAGCAGGACGAGGCCCGCCACCCGGTCGGGAAAGTCGAGCGCCATGCGCAGGCCGAGCGCGCCGCTCCAGGAATGCACCACCAGGATCACGGGACCGGTCCCGAGCCGGTCCAGCGCCTCGTTCAGCATGCGCGCCTGGGCCGCCGGGGTGGAATCGTCGGCGCGCTCGCGCGGGCTCCAGCCGTGGCCGGGGCGGTCCACGAGCAGCACCCGATGCCGCTCCGCCAGGAGATCGCCGAGCGGCCGTCGCATCGCCTCCAGGTTCGAGCTGGCGCCGTGAATCAGCAAAAGCGGCGGGCTTTGCAGGTCGCGCGGACCGATATCCACAAGATTGATGCTCGCGCCATTGACATCGACGGCCTGCCCGCGAGCCGGATAGCGGCGCTCGATTACCACAGCGCCGGTTTGGGTCAGCACCGCCAGGAGGGCCAAGGTGCCGACCAGAAACATTGAAATCATTGGGAGTTTTCTGCCTGTCACACCGACAGTTACGGCATGGATCGGCAGGAGTTGCAAATCCAGCGGGCTTGTTTGGCCGTTTCGCCCTGGAATCCTGTCATCACCGCGTCGTCGGCCATTTTATAACCATGGTCGGGACTTTTCCTCGCAATCGGCTGATGACCGTGAATTACTTGCGGTCAGGTCGTTGCGCAGACGACGCACGATGACCGGCCCCGCGTTTAGTTTGGTGTTTTGGGAGGGGGTTACCAATGAGTATTCGTTCGAGCGAGACAGCCATCGACGAGATCGTGGCGAGCTGCAATGGCGACCTCCGCGGCGCGCTGAAGGCCCTGCTGCTGGTCAACGAGCATCTCGAGGCCGAGATCGCACAGCTGTATGCCGCAGCCGCGCAGTACGGCCTGCCGGACCGCCGCAGCACCGCGTTCCACTGAGCGGACTGACCGGCGGCTTCGGCCGATCAGTCCTCGGCCGTCAGATCCTTGTTCGGGCACGCGTTGATGGTCGAGCGCGCCAGCTTGGCGTCGTCTTTCGACTTGAACGGACCCGAGGCAAACCAGATGTCCCCGATGATGACGGGATTGCTGGTCACGATCTCGCACCGATCGGTGGCGCGGTTGCCGACCACCCAGAACAGATCGTCCGCCCAGGCGGCCGTCGCCGCCACTCCCAGCCCTGTCGCTCCGATAAGCGCTGCCGTCAGCAGTGCACGCGTCATTGCGCCGTCTCCTGGCCTGCTATCCTCCACCTGAACGGCAGCTGGGGGCAGGCGGTTCTGCCGGCAAGGACGGCCGTCGCAACATGGTTAATCAGACGTAAAGGCTCAGATGTCGCGGCCTTCGACCTTTTCGGTCAGGGTTTTGACCAGCTCGGGCACCTTGTCGAGGTGCGGATTGACATCGAGCGCCTTGCGGAACGCATCCAGTGCCCGCTTCTCCTCGCCGAGGTCCTGCATGATCATGCCGAGACCGGCGAGCGCGCCGAAGTGCCGCGGCTCCCGCAGCAGCACCTGCTGGATGTCGGCGAGCGACCGGCCATAGTCGTTCTGGAGGTAATAGAGCGTCGCCCGGCGGTTCCAGGCTTCGACATAGTCCGGGCGGAGCTTGATGACCGAATCGAGCAGCTTGAGCGCCACCTCGTTCTGCCGCGCATCCATGGCGGCTTTCGACCGCGACATCAGCAGGGCGACGGTGTCGCTCGGGGTCTGCATCCAGATCGCCCAGATCCGCGCCTCGACATGCTTGGCGCTGACCCCATCGGGCGCGGCTTTCAGCGCTCCGAACAGGAAATCCAGGCCTTTGGTCTTGTCGGCGCCGACCTTGGGCAGCTTCGAGGGCGCCTCGGGCGGCTTCGGCTTGACGCCGGACCGCGGTTCACCCTGCGCGAACGCGAGGTGCGGCAGGGACACGAGGGCGGAGGCGAGCAGAATTGCTCGGAAGAAGCGCTTGGCCATGCGGCAAGTGTAGCCGCAGTCCGCGCGTCCTGCAAAGCAGCACGCGCGTCAAAGACCCGTGAGCAGAGCGGCTTGGGCTCCGCGCCTCGATCAGCCCTGGCGGGCCTTGAAGCGGCGCTGGACCTTGTTGATCACGTAGACGCGGCCCTTGCGGCGGACCAGACGGTTGGCACGGTGACGGCCACGCAGCGACTTCAGCGAGTTACGGACCTTCATGGGACATCCTGATACGTTGAAAGGCCGTGTTGGACAGGCCGGAAGTGGCAAAAAGAAAGGGAGTTCCGCAAGCGACCAAGCCGCCCGGAGTGGCCGGTTTCTAGCCACCGGCCCCGGCGATGTCAATGCGGATTGCCCCCTGTTCCACACTACCTCTGGCCGCCCGAGGGCTCCACGGGCGGCCGCGGGGTCCGTCTTAAAACACGACGAACTGCGCCGTGCCGTGCAGCGGATGGACGGTGTAGATCTCGGCCTGTCCTTGCGGCGGGCCGATGATCGAAGATTTGTGCAGCGTCCTAATACCTTCGGTCGTTACGGTGGCGACACCGGACGGCGGCAGGCGGATACTGGGCAACAGCAGCGTGAACGAGGTCGAGGGGCCGTCAACGGTGCGCATGAGATAGACACTGACCAGCGTTCCGAGCACGGTGTCCTGGGTCTGGATCTCGTCGCCAGAGAACGTCTTCGCCTGGAACGCGTCGTGGTAGCTGAATTGCGGCTTACCTTGGAAGCTGCTGGTCGAATAGGTCACGTGAATACCGCTTCCGTGCAATTCATAGAGCGTGGGTTGGTGGGCCATGACTGCCTCCTGGAGATAGAGCTGGATACGGCAATTCCAGGTTGAACAATGATCGATCGCAATGGCCGCGACTATGAAGCCGTTCACATGACAGGAAAGCTCAGTGTGCACCCGATCCCGGTCCTGCACGTCCTGCGCTGCACGCAGCGCTTTGCAGATATGCCCACGTGACATCAACGCCGACTTGCCAATTTTGTTATATCGTATAATCATTCTCGCAAAGCCAAGAACCAACCGCCGGGAACGCCCATGCCCAAGCTCGCTCTGCCCAAGATCGACGACGTCGTCGCCATCGACATCCATACCCATGCCGAGGAGCCGTGCGGCATGCATGCGGATGACGGCTACGACGATTTCCAGGCGCAGATGGCCGACTACTTCAAGTCGCCGCACAAGCATCCGCCGACCGTGCCGGAGACCGCGGCCTATTATCGCTCCAAGAACATCGCAGCTGTCATCTTCCCGGTCGATGCCGAGCGCGAGACCGGCTTCCGCCGCTACAAGAACGAGGAGATGCTGGAGATCGCCTCCGAGCATCTCGATGTGCTGATCCCGTTCGTCTCGATCGATCCGCACAAGGGCAAGCTCGGCGTGCGCGAAGCGCGCAGGCTGATCGACGAGTATGGCGTGCGCGGCTTCAAGTTTCACCCGACCATGCAGGGCTTCTACGCCAACGACCGCCTCGCCTACCCGCTCTACGAAGCCATCAACGACGGCGGCGCGATCGCGCTGTTCCACACCGGCCAGACCGGCGTCGGCTCGGGCATGCCGGGCGGCATGGGGATGCGGCTGAAATATTCCAACCCGATGTACATGGACGACGTCGCGGCGGACTTCCCCGACCTCAAGATCATCCTCGCCCATCCCTCCTTCCCCTGGCAGGAGGAGGCGCTGTCGGTCGCGACCCACAAGCCGAACGTCTACATCGACCTGTCGGGCTGGTCGCCGAAATACTTCCCGCCGATCCTGGTGCGCTACATCAACTCGATCCTGCAGGACAAGATGCTGTTCGGTTCGGACTGGCCGGTGATCACGCCAGACCGCTGGCTCGCGGATTTCGCCAAGCTCGACATCCGCGAGGAGATCCGGCCGAAGGTGCTGAAGGCCAACGCGCGCAGGCTGCTCGGGATCTGAGTTCCTCGGAGATCGTTCCATCATCCGCAGGCGCGGTGCCATCGGCCATCGCGCCTGCTTTGAAAGCCAGGTCATCGCCGTGCCCTTCAAAGCCGTGGTCTTCGACGCCTATGGCACGCTGTACGACATCCAGTCGGTCGCGGCGGTCACCGAGCAGGCATTTCCCGGCCGTGGCGACATCATCACGCAGGTCTGGCGCATCAAGCAGCTCGAATACACCTGGCTGCGCTCGCTGATGCAGCGCTACGAGGACTTTGCGGTCGTCACCCGCGACTCGCTGATCTACACACTACGCGTGCTCGGGCTGCAGGCCGAGACTGTCACCTTGGATCGCATCGTTGCCAAGTACCTCGATCTCGATCCCTACCCCGACGCGCGGACGGCGCTCGCGGCGATGAAGGATCATCAGCTCGCGATCCTCTCCAATGGCAGCCCCGCGATGCTGGACGGGCTGGTCAGGGCCAGCGGCTTCGATGCTCTGCTGGATGCCGTCATCAGCGTCGATGCGCGCAAGATCTTCAAGCCAAGTCCCCAGGCGTACGCACTGATCGAAGAAAAACTCGGCCTGGCGCCGGCTGACGTGCTGTTCGTCTCCTCCAACCCCTGGGACGTCTGCGGCGCCAAGGCGTTCGGCCTCAACGTCGCCTGGATCGAGCGCGTCACGCCGGCGGCCATGGCGGCGGCGTGCATCAAGACCGATCTCGTGGCGCCGCTCACCCTGTTCAAGGCGCTACGGACCCAGATGGACGAGTTGGGTTTTGCGCCCGATTATCGTATTGCTGCACTCTCCGAATTGACTGAGATCGTCACCACGCATGAGCCTTGAATCCGTCCGCGCCTTTTTTGCCGCGAAAGCTCCCGACATCGACGTCCTCGTCTCCAGCCAGAGCTCCGCGACCGTGGCGCTTGCGGCGGAGGCGTTTGGCGTCGAGCCCGCCCGCATCGCCAAGACGCTGTCGCTGCGCGTCGGCGATCGCGTCATCCTGATCGTTGCCGCCGGCCATGCGCGGATGGACAACAAGAAGGTCAAGGCGCAGTTCGGCGGCAAGCCGAAGATGCTCGGGCTCGACGAGGTCGCCGACATCACCGGCCACGAGGTCGGCGGCGTGTGTCCGTTCGGACTGAAGGCGCCGCTGCCGGTGTATTGCGACGTCTCGCTGAAAGCCTTCGACATCGTCGTGCCCGCCGCGGGCTCGACCCATAGCGCGGTGAAGATCACGCCGGAGCGGATGGCCGAGCTGACATCGGCCGAATGGGTCGATGTCTGCGAGGTGAGCCAATAGCAGCTATTCGACCCGCCCGATCCGCTTCACGGCCGCAATCAGGCGCGCGCTGTCGGCTTGCATGAACTGGGCGAACTCCGGCGCATCCTGATAGGCCACGACACTGCCGACGGCCGCGAGCGGCTTCACCACCTCCGGGCTCGCCGTCGCCTTGGCCATCGCCTCGCGAAGCCGTTTCATCACGCTCGCAGGCATGGCCTGCTGGCCGAACAGGCCCGCCCAGATGTACATCTCGACATCCTTGTAGCCGAGCTCGATGAACGTCGGCACATCCGGAAAGCTCGGGACGCGCGCCGCGCCCCAGTTCGCCAGCACCCGCAGCCGGCCGTCATCGACCTGCGGCTTCAGCGTGCCCGGAGCAGCCGCAAGCGCCTGCACGGTCCCGCCGAGCAGCGCGGTCAGCGCCGGGCCAGCCCCGCGGAACGGGACGTGGAGCAGCTTGATGCCGGCACTCGACGCAAACATCTCCATGGCCACGTGCAAGGTGCCATACGGTCCCGAGGAGCCATAGGGGATTTCGCCGGGACGCTTGCGCGCATCGTCGATCAGATCCTGCAGCGTCCGCCACGGCGCCGAGGCCGGCACCGCCAGCAGCGTCGGATCGGCGAGCACGCGCGCGATCGGCGCGAACTGCGTCACCTCGTAGGCCACGGGCCGGTCGAACAGCCGGTCGGCTTCGGGCAGCACCGCGAGCGACGACAACGTCATCAGCAGCGTATATCCGTCGGGCACCGCACGCGCGGCCTGTGCATTGCCGACCGAACCACCGCCTCCGCCAGCGCGGTTGTCGACGATCACCGGCTTGCCGAGAATCTGCTCCAGTGCTGCTGCGACCGGGCGCGCGGCGAGATCGGCCTGGCCGCCGGCCGGAAACGGCACGATCATCGTGATGTTGCGGGTGGGATAGGCATCCTGTGCGGAGGCGAGCGTCGTCAGAGGACCTTGAAGAAGCGGCAGAGCGGCAGCGGTCCGCAGGAACCGGCGGCGATTCATCGGCAGCTCTCCCCTGGCATAGGTCTTCTTGTGAGAGGAGCCTAGCGCGAACCGCGGCACGCTGGCAAAGCAACATTTCATCGCGCGTGCTTCGCCCTCAATTGCACTGCATCGAAAGCATTCGGCGCAATCACCGCTTCTTTCCCTTCGCGAGCTCCTTCACCAGAAACTCCGAGAGCACCTCGACGCGCGCGGGACGCGGGCCGCCGGGTGGCATTACCAGATGCATCGCGCCTTCCTGCTGGCTCCAGCCCTTCAGCACCACCTCGACGTCACCCGAGGCAATCGCATCGGCGACGATGAAATCCGGCAGGTCGGCGATCCCCAGGCCTGCGAGCACCGCCGGCAACAGCGCCTCGCCATTGTTGACGCGCAGCTGTCCCGCGGGACGTACGCTCGCCTGCTCGCCGGCCGCATTGGTGTAGTGCCAGACGCCGGCGGTGGAGAGATAGGCGTAGCCGAAGCATTTGTGCTCGGCGAGATGCATCGGATGTGTCGGTCGCCCGTAGCGCTTCAGATAAGACGGCGCCGCCACCGTGTAGCGCGGCATCGCGCAGAGCCGGCGCGCCACCAGCGACGAATCCGGCAGCCGCGCGATCCGCAGCGCGAGATCAAAGCCCTCGCCGATCAGGTCGACGGTGGCGTCGCTCATGTGCAGGTCGATCGAGACCTCCGGATACTGCTCCAGGAACGCCGGCAGCAGCGGCGCGATCTTCTTGACGCCGAAGGTCATCGGCACCGCGAAGCGCACCAGGCCGCGCGGCGTCAGCGACTGCGCCAGCGCCTCGGTCTCCGCGGCCTCGCCATCGGCGAGCAGCTGGGCGGCGCGCTCGGAGAGGCGCTGGCCGGCGTCGGTCAGCGCCAGGCGACGCGAGGTGCGGTTGAACAGCCGCGTGCCCAGGCGCTCCTCCAGCCGGCTGACGGCCTTGGAGACGGAGGCCTTGGAGAGGCTCAGCTCCTGGGCTGCGCCGGCGAACGAGCGCAGCTCGACGACCTTGGCGAAGATCGCCATCGCCTCGAAATCCGGAAGTCGCACCATCGGCTCAATCTCGATTTTGGAAACAATAGGTTTCAATAGTTTCTATTTCTATACTCCAGCCGCTCCCTTATTCCAATGCCCAACCGCACGGCGGCTCCAGCCGACCGTTGCAGCATCAGGAGCAGACCCATGATCGAACTGAAGCCCTTTGCGGCGCTGGGCGGCGCCGACCACGGCTGGCTCAAGGCCAAGCACCATTTCTCGTTCGCGAGCTATTACGACCCCAGGAACATGGGCCACGGCGCCCTGCGCGTCTGGAACGACGACGAGATCGCGCCGAACACCGGCTTCCCGCCGCACCCGCACCAGAACATGGAGATCATCACCTATGTCCGCGAAGGCGCGATCAGCCATCAGGACAGCCTCGGCAACAAGGGCCGCACCGAGGCCGGCGACGTCCAGGTGATGAGCGCCGGCAGCGGCATCCGCCACTCCGAGTACAATCTCGAGCCGACCACGACGCGGATCTTCCAGATCTGGATCGAGCCGACCACCGACGGCGGCCAGCCAACCTGGGGCGCCAAGCCATTCCCGAAATCGGATCGCTCCGGCAAGCTCGTGACGCTGGCCAGCGGCTTTGCTGATGACACCGACGCGCTGCCGATCCGGGCCAAGGCGCGCGTGCTCGGTACCACGCTGAAGGCCGGCGAGACCGCCGAGTACGCGGCCGACAAGGCCCGCCACATCTATCTCGTGCCCGCCGCCGGCAGCGTCGAAGTCAACGGCGTCCGTGTGAACGCCCGTGACGGCGCTGCCATCCGCGACGAGGCGACGCTCAAGATCACCGCGCTCGAAGATTCCGAGCTGGTGCTGGTCGACGCTGCTTAACCGCTTCTGCTCATCTTCATCCCCACGGAGACTGCCATGACCAAGGTTCTCGTCCTCTACTACTCGGCCTACGGCCACATCGAAGCGATGGCCAATGCGGTGGCCGAAGGCGCCCGCGAGGCCGGCGCCACCGTCGACATCAAGCGCGTGCCGGAGCTGGTGCCCGCCGACGTCGCCAAGGCATCGTACTACAAGCTCGACCAGGCCGCGCCGATCGCCAAGATCGAGGAGCTCGCGGACTATGACGCGATCATCGTCGGCACCGGCACCCGCTTCGGCCGCATGGCCTCGCAGATGGCCAACTTCCTCGACCAGGCCGGCGGGCTCTGGGCCAAGGGCGCGCTGAACGGCAAGGTCGGCGGCGCTTTCACCTCGACCGCGACCCAGCATGGCGGCCAGGAAGTCACGCTGTTTTCGATCATCACCAACCTGCTGCATTTCGGCATGACCATCGTCGGCCTCAATTACGGCTTCGCCGGCCAGATGAAGCTCGACGAGGTCACCGGCGGCTCGCCCTACGGCGCGACCACCATCACCGGCGGCGACGGCAGCCGCCAACCGAGCGAAAACGAGCTGGCGGGGGCGCGCTATCAGGGCCGCGCGATCGCCGAGACCGCAAAGAAGCTGCATGGCTGATGCGACTGGGGCGGCACTCCTGTCTCGGAAGTGCCGCCCCATCTCGTTGGAAGAATGTAAAGGAGTCCGCAATGCCCGCCATGCTCGAACTGGTGACGCTGGCCCGGCTGGCCCGCCATCCTCTGCAGATGATGGCGCGCCACTGGTACTGCAAGAGCCTCTATCGTGCGAGCCGCGGCCAGCGCCGCTGCCCGGAATGCACGGCCGCGACAGCGGCCAAAGCGACTACAGCGGCTTGATCTGCACCTTCTTGAACTTCACGACCCCAGAGCCGTATTGCAGGGCGATCGGCCCCGCCGCGTGCTTGCTGTCGTCGACATCGGCGGTCTTCTCGCCGTTGAGGATCACGGTCAGCCGCGTGCCCTTGGCGGTGATCTCGTAGGTATTCCATTTGCCGCCGGCCTTCGGCATCGGCTCGACCTTCGCCACGTCGACGATCGCGCCGGTTCCGTATTTCGGGTCGGGCCGCTTGTCGAAGATGTTGACCTCGTAGCAGATCGCAGCGTCGATTTTCTCCGACTGGTCGCAGCGGATGAAGATGCCGCTGTTGGCGGCGTCGTCGACCCAGAACTCGGCCTTGATCTGGAAATCCTTGTAGCTGGTCTTGGTGACCAGATAGGACGGGTCCTTGCCGTCGAGCTTGTCGGCCATCAGCGAGCCGTCCTTGGCCTCCCAATTGGCCTTGCCGACCTCGGTGAACTCGACCTTCTTGCCGCCGTCGACCAGGGTCACCCAGCCGTCATCGGCCGACGCCGCCCCGATCCCATTCAACGCCGCGCCCGTCATCACCAATCCGGCCGCGAGCACACCCCAGCGATAACGCATCGAAACTCCTCCCTGCGATTTTCTGTTGCTCCGCCACGATAGCAAAGCGCCGGATAATGCAAACGAGTTTCGATGCTGCACCTGCTCTGTCGTTGAACTACACCGCCGTCGCCCGCGCAAATTCGACATAGATCTCGCGCAGCCGCGCCGCCACCGGCCCCGGCTTGCCGCCGCCGACGGGCCTGCCGTCGATCGTGACCACCGGTTGCACGAACGAGCTCGCGCTGGTGATGAAGGCCTCCTTCGCCGCCAGCGCCTCGTCGACCGTGAACAGCCGCTCCTCGACCTTGAGCTGGCGCTCCTCGGCGAGCTTCACCACCGCCTTGCGGGTGCAGCCCGGCAGGATGGCGTTGGAGTTCGGCCGTGTCACGATGACGTCGTCCTGCGTGAGAATGAAGGCGGAGGACGAGCCGCCCTCGGTGACGTGGCCCTCCTCGACCATCCAGGCCTCGCCGGCGCCGGCGGCGGCCGCCGCCTGCTTGGCGAGGACCTGCGCCAGCAGCGCCACGCTCTTGATGTCGCGCCGCGCCCAGCGGATGTCGGGCACGGTGATGACGCCGATGCCGGTCTTCGCCGCGGGCGCATCGACGATGTTCTTCGCGGTGACGAACATCACCAGCGTCGGCTTGACGTCGCCCTTCGGAAACGGGAAGTCGCGGCTCTTGTCGGCGCCGCGGGTGACCTGCAGATAGACCATGCCCTGGTCGAGCTGGTTGCGCGCGACCAGCTCCTTCTGCAGCTCCTCGATGCGAGCGACGCTCTCGGGCAATGCGAGGCCGATCTCGCCGACCGAGCGCTCCAGGCGGGCGAGGTGCGAGGCGCTGTCGATCAGCTTGCCGTCGAGCACCGCGGCGACCTCATAGATGCCGTCGGCGAACAGGAAGCCGCGATCGAGCACCGAGACCTTGGCCTCGGAGAGCGGCACGAAGGCGCCGTTGACGTAAGCGATCGGGTCCAAGGCGGTATCTCCTCTCAACTCTCAGCGCGCGACGATCTTGCCCCGCGCACCGCTTTCTCTTCACCTCTCCGCGCTTGCGGGGAGAGGTCGGATCGTATCGCAAGATGCGATCCGGGTGAGGGGGTACAGGTTTCGCCGCGGACGCTTCCCGTGCGGCGGCCCCTCACCCCGACCCTCTCCCCGTGAAGAACGGGGAGAGGGAGCAGACTGCCGTCTGCGATGAAATTCGCACGCAACTCCGAACGTCAGTGCGACAAAATCTTCGACAGGAACTGCTGCGCGCGCTCGCTGCGGGGCTGGCCGAAGAAATCCTCCTTCTTGGCGTCCTCGACGATCTCGCCGCGATCCATGAAGATGACGCGGTGGGCGACCTTCTTGGCGAAGCCCATTTCGTGGGTGACGACCATCATGGTCATGCCCTCGCGGGCGAGATCGACCATGACGTCGAGCACCTCGCTGATCATCTCCGGGTCGAGCGCCGAGGTCGGCTCGTCGAACAGCATCGCGATCGGATCCATCGCCAGCGCGCGCGCGATGGCGACGCGCTGCTGCTGGCCACCGGAGAGCTGCGCCGGGAATTTCTGCGCCTGCTCCTTGAGGCCGACGCGGTCCAGCAGCTTCATGCCTTTTGCGGTCGCTTCCTCCTGCCCGCGTCCCAGCACCTTCTGCTGGGCGAGGCAGAGATTGTCGATGATCTTCAGGTGCGGAAACAGCTCGAAGTGCTGGAACACCATGCCGACGCGCGAGCGCAGCTTCGGCAGATTGGTCTTGGGATCATTGACCTTGAGGCCGTCGATGGTGATCGCGCCGTCCTGGAACGGCTCCAGCGCATTGACGCATTTGATCAGGGTCGACTTGCCCGAGCCGGAGGGCCCGCAGACCACCACGACCTCGCCCTTGGCGACGGAGGTGGTGCAGTCCTTCAGCACCTGGAAGGCCGGGCTGTACCATTTGTTGACGTGGCTGATTTCGATCATGGGAGCCGATTACCTGATGATGGCGATGCGCGACTGCAGACGGCGGACGCCGTAGGACGCGATGCTGGAAACGGAGAAGTAGATCACGGCCGCGAACAGGTACATCTCGACCAGGCGGCCGTCGCGCTGCGCAACCTTCGAGGCCGCGCCGAGAAAGTCCGGGATCGACAGCACGTAGACCAGCGAGGTGTCCTGGAACAGCACGATGGTCTGGGTCAGCAGCACCGGCAGCATGTTGCGGAACGCCTGCGGCAGCACGACGTAGCGCATGGTCTGCGCATAGGTCAGGCCGAGTGCAGAGGCCGCGGCGGGCTGGCCGCGCGAGATCGACTGGATGCCGGCGCGCATGATCTCGGAGAAATACGCCGCCTCGAACATGATGAAGGTGATCAGCGACGATGCGAAGGCGCCGACCTTGATCGGCCTGGAAGAACCGGTGATCCACTGCCCGATATAGGGGACCAGGAAGTAGAACCAGAAGATCACCAGCACCAGCGGCAGCGAGCGCATGAAGTCGACATAGAGCCCGGCGATCCAGCCCATCACGCGATAGCCGGAGAGACGCATCAGCGCGATCAGCGTACCGAAGACGAGGCCGCCGGTCGCCGACAGCGCCGTCAAGGTCAGCGTGAAGGTCATGCCGTCGATGAACAGATAGCTCAGCGAGCGGCGGATGACGTCGAAATCGAAATTGGCCAGCATCTCATTTGCCCGTGATGTAGCCAGGGATCGCCACCGCGCGCTCCAGGAGCCGCATGCCGATCACGACGATGATGTTGATGACGAGATACATCAGGGTCGCGGCGCTGAACGCCTCGAACACCTGGAACGAGAACTCCTGCATGGCGCGCGCGGCGCCGGTCAGCTCGATCAGGCCGATGGTGATCGCGACGGCGCTGTTCTTGACCGTATTGAGAAACTCGGAGGTCAACGGCGGCAGGATGATGCGGAAGGCCATCGGCAGCAGCACGTAGCGGTAGACCTGCAACGTGGTCAGGCCGAGCGCGGTGGCCGCCATCTTCTGGCCGCGCGGCAGCGAGCCGATGCCGGCGCCCAGCTGCACGGCAACGCGCGCCGACATGAACAGCCCGACGCCGACCGCCGCCGTATAGAACGGCGCATTGGGCAGCTGCTTCAGCCACAGCCCGGCGGCGCGCGGCAGCAGCTCCGGCAGCACGAAGAACCACAGGAACAGCTGCACCAGCAGCGGCATGTTGCGGAAGAATTCGACGTAGAGAAAGCCGATCCAGGTCGCGAGCTTCGACGGCAGGGTGCGCAGGATGCCGACGATGGTGCCGAACATCAGCGCAATCACCCAGGCCAGCAGCGAGGTCACGATGGTGACCTTCAGTCCCGCCAGCAGCATGTCGAGATAGGTGCCGGCCCCGGTCGGGTTGGGCTCCAGGAAGATGTGCCAGTTCCAGGTGTAGTTCACGGGGGTGTCCTGAGAGGGTTCGCTCGGTGAGCCATTGCGATCAGCTGATAGGATCGGGCGCAGTCAATCAAGCTCATTCCGTCCAGCGAATGCAATCAACGGGCCAGTGTTGCCGCAATCACTTCATAGCTCGACTGCCGCGGCACCGGCAGTGCGCCCCCTCTCCCCGTTCTTCACGGGGAGAGGGCTGGGGTGAGGGGCAGCCACACGGGAAGTCACCGTGCATGGAGCGATTCCCATCTTCAGGATCGCATCGCGTGTAAATCCGGACGGTCACACCACGCGCACCGCCCGTGTGGCTGCCCCTCACCCCGACCCTCTCCCCGTAAGAACGGGGAGAGGGAGTAGACCGTCGTCGCTGCGACGGCTCGGCTCCAAGTTTTGCGAGCGGCATCATGCGGCAGCTGCAGATGGAGCGAGGAAGCAGCTTACGGCTTGTAGGATTCCGGGTCCGGCGAGTCCGACGGCTTGGCGAACTCGGCCTTCAGCTCGGCCGACATCGGAGTGTTCAGGTTCAGGCCCTTCGGCGGGACCTTCTGCATGAACCATTTGTCGTACAGCTTGGCGCCCTCGCCGCTGGTGTAGATCTTGGCGGTCGCGGCATCGACGACCTTCTTGAACTGCGGATCGTCCTTGCGCAGCATGATGCCGTAGGGCTCGGGCTTGGAGAACGCGTCGCTGGAGATGACGTAGGCGGCCGGATCCTTCGAGCCGGCGACGAGGCTCGACAGCAGGATGTCGTCCATCACGAACGCCACCGCACGGTCGGTCTCGACCATCAGGAAGGCCTCGGCGTGATCCTTGGCCGGGAGAATGTTGATGCCGAGGCTGCGCGCGGCATTGGCTTCGGTGAGCTGCTTGATGTTGGTGGTGCCGGCGGTCGACACCACGGTCTTGCCCTTCAGATCATCGATCTTGGTGATGTTGCTCGCCTTCTTCGAGACGTAGCGGCTTGCCGTCAGGAAGTGGGTGTTGGTGAAGGAGATCTGCTTCTGGCGCTCGGCATTGTTGGTGGTCGAGCCGCATTCGAGATCGATGGTGCCATTGGCGAGCAGCGGGATGCGGGTCGACGACGTCACCGGGTTGAGCTTGACCTCGAGCTTGTCGAGCTTCAGCTCCTTCTTCACGGCATCGACGATGCCCATGCAGATGTCGATCGCAAACCCGATCGGCTTCTGGTTGTCGTCGAGATAGGAGAACGGAATCGAGGAATCGCGGACGCCGAGCGTGATGGCACCGGTCTCCTTGATGTTCTTCAAGGTCCCCGTCAGGTCCTCGGCCTGCACCTGACCGGCGCAAAGCGCGGCGGCGACGGCAAGACCGAATAGGCGAAGCTGCTTCATAACTGATCTCCTCGATCCGACAGATTGCCGGATGCTTGCACGAACCAGAGCAAAGTCAAAATGGCTCCCGGCCGGGGAATCTTCCCGACCGGGAGAGCGCGGGCACCATAGACCGCCCCGCGGCGGGAAGTTCTCGGACGCTTGCGACAAATTGCCTGCCCGGCGTCCCGTTCGACAAGGCATTCGCGCGACGGCCGCCGCGGCAACCATCCTGATGGTAAACTACGAGGCCCGCAGCGGTCGGGCGACCCGACGAAAGTTGCAGGGGGGCACCGCGTTTGCTGATCAGCTTGCAAATCAAGTTCCATGGCTCGCGAGCGCACCTTTTCCTGTTAGCCGACCCCGTCCCCCGAACGGCGGGTGTGCTCCCTCTCCCCGTTCTTCACGGGGAGAGGGTCGGGGTGAGGGGCAAACGCGCGAGTGGTGTCCGTGGAGAGACCTGTACCCCCTCACCCGGATCGCATCTGGCGATGCGATCCGACCTCTCCCCGCCTTAGCGAAGCTTCGCTTCGCCCTGGCGGGGCGAGGTACACCCAGCGCGCCGCACGAGTTGTGCGCATCGCAACGAAACCTCACTCACAACGGCTTCCGCAACTCACCCAGATCCCAGAACAGCCCCGCCATCAATCCCAGCGCCTCCTCCGTGACGTCCAGCAGAATGTGCTCGTCCGGCGCGTGCTGCGAGCAGCCGGGATAGGAGTGCGGAACCCACATCGTCGGCATCTTCAGCACGTCGGCAAACACGTCGTTCGGCAGCGAGCCGCCGAAGTTCGGCAGCACGGCGGGCGCCTTGCCGGTGCTCATCTTGATCGACTCCGCGGCCCATTTGATCCAGGGGCTGTCGATGTCGGCGCGCGAAGCCGCGAAGCCTTGCGTCATGCTGACCTCGATCATCGGGAAGCCGTGCGCGACGAGGTGGCTCTTCACGTCCTCCACGATGCTGTCGACCTTGGTGCCGACCACGAAGCGCAGCTGCAGCACGGCGCGGGCGCTGCCGGGAATCGCGTTCGCCGGCTTGTCGATATTGCCGGAGGAGATCGCCAGCACTTCGAGCGTGTTCCAGGCGTAGAGCCGCTCCGCCGGCGTCAGGCCGTCCTCGCCCCAATTGTCCGACAGCGCCGGCTCGTCGGCGGTCGGCTCGACCTTCACGTCGGCCAGGATGGAGCGAATCGCGTTGGTGAGGCGTGGCGGCTTCAGCGAGTCCAGCTTGATGCGGCCCTGGCCGTCGACCAACGTGGCGATGGCATTGGCGAGGATGGTCGCGGGGTTGGCCAGCACGCCGCCCCAATTGCCGGAATGGTTGCCGCCCTCGCGCAAGGCGACGTCGAGATGCAGCCGGATGCCGCCGCGGCAGCCGAGAAAGATGGTGGGGCGGGCGGTCGACAGCCGCGGGCCGTCCGAGCCGATGAAGACGTCGGCCTTCAGCGCCTCGCGATGCAGATCGGCCACCTTGGCAAGATCCGGCGAGCCGATCTCTTCGCCCATCTCGATGATGAACTTCGCGTTGAATCCGAGCTTGCCGCCGCGGGCCTCGCGCACGGCGCGCAGCGCCGCCAGATTGATGCTGTGCTGGCCCTTGTTGTCGGCGGTGCCGCGGCCATAGACGCGGTTGCCCGCCGGCGTCACCGCCCAGGGGTCGCGCCCGTCGCGCCACTCGCCGGCCATGCCGTCGACCGTGTCGCCATGGCCATAGCTCAGCACGGTCGGAGCGTCGTCGCTCTCGTGATAGGTCGCGATCAGGAATGGCGATTTGCCGCTCGGCGAGGCCACGAGCTCGGACGAGAAGCCGAGCGCGGCAAAGGATGGCGTCAGCTCGTCGGTGAGATAGGACGCGAGCACGTCCTTGCGCTCGGGATTGAGGCTCTCGGTGCGATAGGCGACCCTGCGGCCAAGCTCTGCCAGGAAGTCACCACCGGTCAGGCTCTGGCGGGCACGGGCGATTGCATCAATCCTGGTCATGGCGCTTTTCCAGTCACAACGAAGGCGGCGTCATATCGGGATCGGGCGGCCAGCGGAAGGGGCTGGTTTGAATTCAATGGGGCACGCGATTGCGGTCTCGGAATTCGGAACCAGTCCGGCTCGCAAATATGCGCTTTCGTTCTCGCGGTGCAATCGGCACCCGAGCTATGACCATTGAACGCCCTCGCAAGACGAAGGGCGCGGGGAATGCCGGGTGAGGGCCTCACCCATGGCCCGCCTGCAGAAAGAAAAGCAGGCGGCAGTCACCACAGGTTCAGCCGGACATCCGGCATTCCCCGCGCGACGGATTTACGCTTATAGCGCGCTCTCCCCGGTGTCCGGCTCGATAGCCACCGTCGTCAGCGGGATCATCACCCGTCGACTTGGCGCCAGCATCGGGGCGCCAGGACCACACGCCTTTGCGTCTGCAACCTGCCGTTCGTCGGCGCGGGCTTCCCCACGCTGCGGCCTGTCAGCAGCCATCGCTCCCCGCCCCGCGTGTCGTGACGATCGCGCGCAACGCCCCTCCGTGTCGAGGCGGGATTTCGGGAATAAAGCATAGATTCGGATATTCGTAAAGTGCTTTCTTAGAGGCTGCTCATGAGGTCGTCATTCCGGGGCAGCCAAGCACAGGATGGCGGAGCCGTCCTGTGCTTGGCTGAGCCCGGAATCCATAACCACAGCCGGCTGTGTGACGAACTCGCGCCACAACGTTCGCCTGTGGCTATGGATTCCGGGCTCACGCGGGTCGTGGACCCGCGTGCCCCGGAATGACGGCGGTGGGTGGGGACAGGGCCGCCCCTCAATCCACTCGCCTGTCAATTCACCGCGTTGCTCACCATCACCTCGATGAGCTTGGTGCCCGGCCGCCGGAAGGCCTCCGACAGCACCGACTTCAACTCGCTTGGATCGCTGACGCGCAGCGCTTCGCAGCCGAGCGAGCGGGCGAGGCCGGCGAAATCCACCGGCGGGTCGGCGAAATCCATGCCGATGTAGTTGTCGTCGCCATGGAACGACAGCAGCCGCTGCTTGATGATGCGGTAGCCGCCATTGTTGACGATGACGACCGACAGCGGCAGCTTGTGATGGGCGGCGGTCCACAGCGCCTGGATCGAATACATCGCGCTGCCGTCGCCGGAGTAGCACACCACGGGACGGTCGGGATTGGCGAGGCTGACGCCGACCGAGGCCGGCAGGCCCCAGCCGATGCCGCCCGAGGCCAGGCCGTGATAATTGTAGCGGTCGCGATAGGGAAACAGCGCCGTCATGTAGCGCGCCGAGGTCAGGCCCTCGTCGACCAGGATGCCATGCTCGGGCATGGCCTGTGCGACCTGCAGGGCCAGGTAGTCGGGATCGATTGGCGCCTTGT
Source organism: Bradyrhizobium sp. HKCCYLS20291 (assembly GCF_051167715.1). NCBI lineage: Bacteria > Pseudomonadati > Pseudomonadota > Alphaproteobacteria > Hyphomicrobiales > Nitrobacteraceae > Bradyrhizobium > Bradyrhizobium sp. HKCCYLS20291. Next base: position 148,168 of record NZ_JBNPTO010000016.1, read on the forward strand.
CGCGCGACGTTTCGATCTGCGCAGTGAGCGTCCGGCGGCGCGCGCTCCAGTTCTTCGGCGCCAACTCCGCGATGCGCTCTTGCGCCCGCGCCTGCAGGGCCGCGCCGCCGAGCTCGCGCAGCAGCGGCGTCAGCTGTGCGAGGGTCTCGCGGACGTCGGCCTTGAGCGCCATCTCGGCGCCGAAGTTCTTGCCCAGTTCCCAGTCGACGAGGCCGATCTGGACGATGGGCAGGCCATCGGGCAGCGGCTCGATCTCGCTATGCACGGACATCCGCAGCGGATCGGCGCCGAGCACGATCAGGAGATCATGCGGCGCCAGCAGATCGCGCACCTGCTTCTGCGCGCGCGACAGCGAGCCGATGTAGCAGGGATGCTCGGAGAGGAAATGCGCGCCGTAGGGCGCGGACTGCTGATGCACCGGCGCGCCGATCGCCGACGCAAATTCAGCGGCGGCCTGCAGTGCGTCGCTCTTGACGATCTCGTCGCCGGTGATGATCACCGGCCGCTGCGCCTTGAGAATGCGCTGCGCCAGCGCCTGAAGCGCCTCCGCCGACGGCCGCACGCGCGCATCGACCCGCGTCGCGCGGCCGAGCTCGATGCCGGCCTCGGCGTTGAGGATGTCGCCGGGCAGCGAGATGAAGACCGGGCCGGTCGGCGGCGTGGTCGCGACCTTGGCGGCGCGCCGGACGATGCGCGGCAGGTCCTCCAGCCGCGTCACCTCCACCGCCCATTTCACCAGCGGCTCGGCCATGCGCACCAGCGGGCCGTAGAGCAGCGGCTCCATCAGCCCGTGGCCCTGCTCCTGCTGGCCGGCGGTCAGGATCATCGGCGTGCCCGTGAACTGCGCATTGTAGAGCGAGCCCATCGCATTGCCGAGGCCGGGCGCGACATGGACGTTGCAGGCGACGAGACGTCCCGACGCGCGGCTGAAGCCGTCGGCGATCGCCACCACCAGGCTCTCCTGCATCGCCATCACGTAGGTGAGATCAGGATGGTCCTTCAGCGCATGCATGACCGGCAGCTCTGTGGTGCCGGGATTGCCGAACAGATGCGTGATACCCTCATCCTTGAGCAGCGCGAGAAAGGCCGAGCGTCCGGTGGTGCGGTTTTTCATGGCGGCGATTCCTCCGGCACTGCGGTGTTGTTTGTAATTGCGCTATCTCGCCGTGTCATGGCCGGGCTTGTCCCGGCCATCCACGTCGGTCGGCATTCTCGGAAGGACGTGGATGCCCGGGACGAGCCCGGGCATGACGACGTTGAGGCAGTCGAGCGAAAAGCTCGCATCTTTCTATGCGCTGCTCGCAATGACGGCGGAGCGCGCGCGGGCTACGCGTCCACCGTCGCGTCATACGCCGGATAGTCCGTGTAGCCCTTCTCCTCGCCGCCGTAGAAGGTCGGGCGGTTGTAGGGCGTCAGCGGCCAGCCGTGCTGCAGGCGCGCCGGCAGGTCCGGGTTGGAGATGAAGTAGCGGCCGAAGGCGATGGCGTCGGCCTGGCCGCTCGCGATCGCCGCCTCCGCCGGCTCGCCGGTGAAGCCGCCGGCGCCGATCAGCACGCCCTTCCAGACCGGCCGGAACAGCTGAAGCGCCGACGGCACGTTCTGCCAGTTGACGTCGGCACGCCCGGCGCCGGAGGAGCGCGGCTCGATCACGTGCAGATAGGCGATGCCGAGCCGGTTGAGCGCCTCGATCGCGTAGGTGTACAGCGGCATCGGGTCGGCCTCGCCGGAGCCGTTGGCGATGCCGTAAGGCGACAGCCGCACGCCGACCTTGCCGGCGCCGCAGGCATCGATCACCGCCTGCGTCACCTCGAGCAGGAAGCGGCAGCGGTTTTCGATGGAGCCGCCATAGCGGTCGGTGCGCTGGTTGCTGCGGGTCTGCAGGAACTGCTCGATCAGATAGCCGTTCGCGCCATGCACCTCGACGCCATCGAAGCCGGCGGCCATCGCGTTGCGCGCGGCCTGGCCATAGGCGGCGACGAGACCGGGGATCTCGTCGGTCTCGAGCGCGCGCGGCGTCTCGTAGGCCGCCCCCTTGCCGTCCGCCGTCATCGCCTTGAGATCGTCGCCGATCGCGATCGCCGACGGTGCCACCGGCAGCGCGCCGCCGGGCTGGAATGAGGAATGCGACACGCGGCCGACGTGCCAGAGCTGCAGGAAGATCAAGCCGCCCTTGGCATGGACGGCGTCGACGACCCGCGTCCAGCCGGCGACCTGCGCCTCGCTATAGACGCCCGGCACGTTCGGGTTGCCTGCGCCGGTCCGGTGTACCGGCGAGGCCTCGGCGATGATCAGCCCGCCCGGCGTCGCGCGCTGCGCATAATAGTCGGCGTTGAGCTGGCGCGGCGCGAGCGTCGCCGGGTCGGCGCGCATGCGGGTCAACGGCGCCATCACGACGCGATGCTTCAGGTGATAGGGACCGATCGTGAGCGGTGAAAACAGTGCCGGCATTTCTCCCCCGATTTTCCATCTCATGGCATGTGGATTGATGTCATCTTGTTCGCAAAACATGAGGCTGGCAATGTCCGCTGCTCCCGTCGGCGAGCAGACCCTCCATGCCGAAAAACTGCAACCGGGCCCCGCGCTTGGCGTTGCAGCGATGACGACCTGTCATGCGCCGAGATGTATGATCTTGCCGCCGCCCTCAGTCGTCATGCACCAACGTCATCATCATCCTGCCGGAGAAGCCGCCCGTGTCCCACCCTGCCCTGTCGCCCGACCACACCGCCGTCGTCACCGGAGGTGCCTCCGGCATCGGCCTTGCCGCCGCCAGGCGCTTCGCCGCGCTCGGCATGAATGTCTGCATCGCCGATGTCGACGAGGCGCGTCTGCGGTCGGCCGCTGCGCAGGTGGCCGCCGAGGCCAGGCGCGGCGAGGCGGCGGTCATGACCGCCACGGTCGACGTCAGCAGCCGTGACAGCGTCGCCGCCCTGGAGCAGGCTGCACGGCAGCGCTTCGGCGCCATCGACGTGCTGATGAACAATGCCGGCATCCAGCCCGGCAGCAGGATGCTCGCCGAGACCAACTGGCAGCGCATCCTCGGCGTCAATCTGTGGGGCATCATCCACGGCTCGCAGGTGTTTGCAGCCAACATGATCGCGCAAGGCAAGCCGGCGCTGATCATCAACACCGGCTCCAAGCAGGGCATCACCACGCCGCCCGGCGATCCCGCCTACAACGTCTCCAAGGCCGGCGTGAAGGCGTTCACCGAGGCGCTGCAGCACGAGCTGCGCAACACGCCCGGTTGCCGGGTCACGGCGCATCTGTTCATCCCCGGCTTCGTGTTCACGCCGCTCACGGCCAATGGCCGCGTCGAGAAACCGGCCGCCGCGTGGACGCCGGAGCAGACCGTCGACTTCATGCTGGAGCGCGTCGCGGCCGGCGACTTCTACGTGCTGTGTCCCGACAACGACGTGCCGCGCGCCCTCGACGAGCGGCGCATCCTGTGGGCGGCCTCCGATATCGTCGAGAACCGGCCGCCGCTGTCGCGCTGGCACGCCGACTACGCCGATGCGTTCGCGGAGTTCGTGAAGAAATTGCCATGATCCCGCCACGCCCGGATCGCAGCCCCTCACAGGATCTGCTGCACTGCCGGCGTGTCGGATCGTCGCAGCCGGGCCGCGCGCGCGTCGCCGGCGGAGGCGGCTGAAGGAGGCGTCGCGCGGGAACCCTTTGCGACGTGTCAGGTAGTTGAGCGGCGTTGCTTCGCACTCGGCCACGGCGGGCCGGCGATCCGCCCGACGTCAAGCGCCGCGGTGTCGCAGTTCCATTGCTACGCGGCTCACGTGCCGCACGACAATCTGACGCAGACACATTCCACAAACCTTGCGCGAAGCGGCCACGAAGCAGGCCCCAGATGGCCCGATCACCGCACCCGATCAGCGGACCTTGATAGCGTCGGCCGATCTGCAGGCGTGCGCAGCATTGGGGAGTACGTCGGACATGACGCGCCATCACCGTCACCATCACGACAGCCACCACCACCATCATCATCATAACGATCACCATCATCATCACGCCAATCATCATCACAACCATCATTGCCAGCCGGCGCCCACCCCGACGCCGCCCACACCCACGCCGCCCGCACTCGGCTTTGCCGATCTCGGCGTCGTGTTCAACGACGCCACGCGCTTTCTCGAAGGCGGGCTGTGGCGCAACGTGGTCGACGAAGGTGGCCAGGGCCTCGGCAGCGTCTTCAACTACACCGGCGACCTCACCGTGATTCAGGACGGCCTGAAGGCGATGGTCGCGGCCGGCCAGTTCACCGGCCAGGCGCTCGCCCACGTCAACAGGATCCTCTGCGACATCACCGTCGCGCAGGATGCCGCGATGGCCTCGGTGACCGGCGGCGGCGCGTTCGGCAGCATCGCCGCGGCAGAGACGGCGCTGCGCAACGCGCATCTCGACATTCTCCACGTCGTCAACAACGACCCTGTTCTCGTCGGCAGGGCCACCACTGCCGACGGCGTCACCGGCTTTATGCAAGCACCAGCGCTGCTGCCGGACGGCGTGACCGCCGCAACCGCCGCCAAGGGCACGCTGGCCGAGCTCGGCCTGATCTTCAACGACGCCACCAACCGCCTGCTCGGCGGCGTCAACGACAGCAATGTCGACGTCATCCAGAACGACGTCGACGCGCTGATCGCCGGCCTGAACGCGCTGGTCGCGGCCAATCCCTTGCAGTTCGGCGGCCTGACCGGCGTGCACGCGCTCGCCATCATCGATCAGCTCGCGCTCATCAACACCCACATCAACGGCGCGGCCGGGAATGTCGACATCGGCCGCGCGCTGAACGATGACTTCCTCGACATCATCGACATCGTCGCCGGCGACACCAACCTCGCCAACATGGCACAGCAGAACGGCCTCAAGGGCTGGACCGGCTTCGGCGACTTCCTCAACCCGACGCCGGCCTATCAGGACAACCAGGCACAGACCGATTTCTGGGCCATGTTCATCGCGCAGTCGAACGCGCTCGGCAAGGCCGCGATCGCGGCGGTCAATGCCGGCGATGCGGCGGCGATGGCGAAGATCACCGCCGACCTGATGACGTTCAAGAAGGACGTCACCGATTTCGACGCGGCGCAGGGCGGCATCTTCCAGGCGCGCTTCGACAACGAGTTGCTCGGCGACCAGAGCACGCTCGGCGCCGAGATCGCCAAGATCCTCGAAGGCTTCCAGACCGGCAACAAGGCGCTGGTGGCAGCCGCCGCCGACCAGATGCATCAGAACGCGGCCGACGTCGGCGGCAACAACATCCCCATCAACGGCGGCGCCTACAATGTCGACGGCACCACGGCCGCCCAGGTGCTGGCAACCACCGGCGGCGGCAGTGCCGACTCCGCGGCGCTGCTGGCAGCCATCATGGCCGCCCCGGCGGCGAACGTGATCATGCTGCCCCACGTCGCAGCGGCCGCGCACGCCGGCGCGGCGCCGGCAATCGAGCCGCCGCAGGTCGACGTGCCGCACATCGACATGTCACAGCATCATCAGCACGCGCACCATCACATGTGGGCGTGATCCGACGGCACGTCGGGCGCCTGCACCAGCAGGCGCCGGACCAGCGCGAGTGCCGTTTCGGTGGCCGGATCGGCCGCGATCACGGAGACCGCGAGCGCGATGATGTCGACCGGATCGTGCGACAGCACGATCACATGCGTGGCGTGGCGCGCCGCCATCAGCGCCGTCATGCGCTCGACCGCAGGATCGGTCGGCGCGAGGCCCCACGGCGCATCGGCCCGGCGCAGCACGCGGCGGGGTGCGAGAAAGTCGCGCAGCAGCGGCGGATCGTAATTTGCAAGCTCCGCCGTGCGACAGCGCCGCGCGCTCTCGAAGATCGGCTGTCGCGTCAGCTCCGCGATCAGTTCGTCGCGCGTGGCCCCGGTCGAGACGCTGATCGAATCGAGCACGCCGGGCTGCCGGGCTTCCAGCACCGCGCGCAACGCATCACCCATCAGGCCGATGGTGAGGACGCCCGCGATGGCCACCGCGCAAAGGCGCGTCAGCTGCGCCGCATCGGCGTCGGGCAACAGCGCTGCTGCGGCCGCACCGAGCACGGCCGCGCCGGTGACGCGAAGCAATGTCAGCCACACGCCCTGGCGCTGCGCCTCGGCGCTGGCGCCGGCGATCAGGATCGCGGTCACCGCGAGCAGCGCGCCGAGCGCGCCGAGCCGCACCGGCATGTCGGGCGCGAGCACGCGAAAATCGGTGATGATGAAAGGAATGACGACGAGCGCGCCGAAGGCCACGCGATCGATGGCGCGGTTCTCCCAGGCCAGCAGGCTCTTGCGATCGCGGCGAAGCAGCACGAGAGCGCAGACGGCAAAGCCTGCGAGCTGAAAGGCCGACAACACCATCGTGTGGAGATTTTCGAGCTCGACCGGGCCAAGCGCGCCAGCCAGCGCGAGCACGGCGCCGCCAATCAGCGCCGCTAGCTTCAGCCAACGATGAACATGCCGGCGCAGCAGACCCTCGGTCACGACCACGGCGCCGAGCGGGATCAATGCCGCCGGGATCAGCGAGATGCGGTCCAGCGTCGTGCTGTCGGTCCACCAGGCAACGCCGCGCAGCAGGAACAGGGCGGCGACGACCGCCAGCAGCGCAACCAGCCGCGTCGTCAGCGGTCCCCTGGGATCGCGGCGATGAAGCATCGCGGCGGCGACCGCGAGGCCGATCGCGCCGCACAGGTTGACGACGGAATCCGCGATAACGCCAGGCGTCATGGCGGGGTCTCGCCGGTCGGCAGATGCGGCCGCAAGGTGCCGAAGGCCCTGGTGTCGTCGAGCCAATGCAGCAGCGGCAGCACCATGCGCTGCAGCGCCAGCACCGCCGAGGTGGCCAGCAGCGCCGGCAGCGAGCCGGATGGAATCTCACGCGTCAGGTAGCGGCGCGCGGCGGCGAGATCGATGCGCCCGAGCTGCAGCAGGTCGTCGCCCCTGACGTAGTCCAGCTCCCGGGCGCAGAAGCCGTTATAGACCTCGTCGCGATGCTTGGGCGCGTCGTCATAGGTCTTCTTCAGCGCATCGGAGCCGCCGGTATAGGCATTGGTGATGACGAAGCGCCGTTCGTCGAAGCCCGCGTCCTCGCCGACCCCGAACACCGAGCGATGCGCGCGCATGATGCCGCGGGCGAGCTCCAGATGCGCAAAGCTCTGCCGCGCCTCCGGCTGCGGCGACGGATACACGTCGGAGAAGGTCTCGCACACCATGCCGGCGACCGCCGGCACCTGCGTGACGTTGGAGATCCACTTCGGTCGCAGGCCGTCACGGATGAACAGAAGCAGCGTGGTCAGGCCGTAGAGCACGCCGGACAGACCCTTGCCGCGCGCCTCCGGATCGACCATCACCAGACCGAGATGGACCACCTCCTGCGTCTCGCCGTCGCGCGCGACCTGCATCACCGCCAGCGCATTGAAGGCGATCGGCCTGCCGGTCGCCGCGTCGGAGACGAGCGTGATGATGGCGCGGGCGAGCGCCTCGCGCCGTCCGGAAAAGATGCCGTAGGTGAGATCGCCCGCCGGCAGCGTCTTGGCCGCAATGGAGCGGAGATCGGCCACGAGCGCAGCCAGCGCCGCATCATCCAGCGTGCGGCCCGGGCTTTCGACGATGCGCGTGCGCAGATCCGCATGGGTGCGCAGCGACAGGTCCATCGCCTCCTGCCCCAGCGCTATCAGCCAGAAGCTGGCGTTGCGTCTGATGCGGCTCAACGCTGCGACGATGTTCATGCCCTTATCCACTCGGCGCATCGGAAACGGCTCGCGGCGGCCCTGCCCTGCCGTTCACGACATATGCTCCGCCGACGTTAATGCGCGCACCACGACGAAAGGCGGAGACGCAGTCACGGTAAACGCAGCTTGAATAACGGCAAACGGCGGCTGCATTTGCAGCCACCGCTTGCGTGACCGTATTGATTCAGAACCTCACCCGCCGCGACAACGGTCTGCTCCCTCTCCCCGTTCTTCACGGGGAGAGGGTGGGGTGAGGGGCAGCCGGGCGGGCGGTGTCAGCTCCGTGGTGAACTTAAGAGCATTGTACACTTGCATTCAAAGCCCCGTGGCAATGGTGCTCATAGCTAAGTCTGCCCGTGTGGCTGCCCCTCACCCCGACCCTCTCCCCGTGAAGAACGGGGAGAGGGAGGGCAGCCGGGCTTATGGGAGCAGGCGAGCTTGCCGGCGCTCCGCCTCACGCCGCCTTCGACACCTCCATCAGCAGGCGCTCGGCGCGGGCGTCTTCGATGCGGTTGACGAGCTTGCTGCTCTCGTGGCGGTCGCGCAGCGTCTTGGTCAGGGTGACGCAGGTCTGCACTAGCATGACGATGCCCATCGTCAGATAGCCCTTCATCCAGAGATCGATCGGCATGAAGAACACGCCGAGCGCGACGAGGAAGGCGGATGCGCCAAACGAGGCGTAGGAGAAAGTGATGAAGGCACCGGAGTGCGGCTGGACGTTCTGGTTCATGGTCGGCTCCTATGGTGTCGGTTGAGTTGAGTGTTGGTGGTGAGGATGGATGTCAGTTCGCCGCAGTGGCGCGGCCGGCCTTCAGCCGGGCCAGCACGTCGTCGGCGGTGGTCTTGATGCGCGGACCAAAGCCCTGCTCGGCGAGCTTCTCGGCGGTGGTGATCGGGCCGGTGGCGGCGTCGAGCTCCATCAGCGCTTCGTCGGCGGCCTGCGCCTCGATCTGCCGCTCGCGCAGCCGCTTCAACGTCGCCTCGGCGTCGGGCAGCGTGCATTCGTAGGGGCGCGCCGCCTCGATGCCGCCGCGGCGCAGATTGCGCACGGCTTCCGAGGCGCGAGCGATGCGGCGGCCACGGTCGAGCTCGGCGATGCGCGCTTCCGCGCTGGTCACGTGCTTCTTCAGCCGGTTGATCTCGGTGGCGAACAGCGCCCGGGCCGTCTTGGCCGCATCGCGTTCGGCCTCCAGGCCGGCGATCGCCTGCGCGGCCTCGCGCGCCAGATCCTCGCGGCCGCCGTCGAGCGCGGCCGTGGCCCGCACTTCGAGGTCGGTGATGCGTCCCAGCGTCGCCTCGAGCCGCCGGCCCTCCTGCTGATCCTGTGCAATGGCCAGCGCCAGCGCGCGCTTGCTGCGCTCGACGGCCGCAGCCGCGTCACGCAGCTGCTGATCCAGGATCACCAGCGCGGTCCGATCCTGCAGCTCCTCCTCCGCGACTGCCACGGTACCTCGAAACAGCGTCAGAACGGTCTTGAACATTGTGAACTCCCTGCTATGAGCATCGCTCATGAACATTCTTCTGGCGCGATCTTGAGCGTCGCTCAAGAGAAATGTTGAGCGCTGCTCATCGGGATGGTTAACGATGTCTAAAACATTGGAACGGCGGGCAAAACAGCGCGAGGCCCTGATCGAGGCGGCCGAGCGGATGATCAAGACCCGTGGTCTCGCCGGCCTGAAGACGCGCGATCTCGCCCAGGAGATCGGCGTCGCGAATGGCGCGGTCTACAACCTCGTCGCCGACGTCGACGACCTGGTGCTGATGGTCGGATCGCGCACCTTGGCGCGGCTCGACGCCGATCTGTCGGCGGCTGAAAGCGCGGGTCCGCCGGGACCGGAGGCCGCCCTGGTGCGCATCGCGATCGCCTATTGCGACTTCGCCGCTCACAATCTCGAACTGTGGCGCGCGCTGTTCGAACACCGCATGCCGGCCGAGAAGCCGCTGCCCGATTGGGCGGTTGCCGACCAGATGCATTTGTTCCGCCACATTCATCAGCCCCTGGCGGCGCTTTTTCCGAACCGCACCTTCGACGACATCAGCGTCACCGCGCGCAGCCTGTTCTCGGCGGTCCACGGCATGGTCGCACTCGGCCTGGAGCAGAAGCTGATCGCCGTGCCGCTCGCCGCCTTGCGGCAGCAGATCGCGACGATGGTGAAGGCGATGGTGACCGGGCTGGTCGTGGAGGAGAAGACGAACAGTTGAGACGAATGGAACCCTGGCAGGCCACACCATCCTACAAAGTAGGACATTGCTGCCGCGCGCTGCAAATACCCCCGCGTCTGCATCTCTGCTGATCGACGTCTCACAACAGTGGACGCCTGATCAGAGTTCGGTCACGTTCGACCGAGCGAACAAACTACCGCCGCATTGGTTCGCAGTATCATGCCGAGGTTCGGACGCGTTCCAGACAACATGTCGGGAACGGCCGATCAACGAACACTCGACGGGGAGTGTTAGTTCGGTGGGATCTGGCGCACATGGCGCATGGTCACGCTCATCTGGCCGGCAGCATCGTAGGGCCGCCGCGCGATCCGAGACAACAACTCCAATGATGACCGGAGCGTGCGTGGCAAGGGGGAAGTCGTGAGACATTTGCGTGCGCCCAACGACAGGGATCCGCCATCCAAGCCGGCCTACGACGAAGGCCGGCGTCCGCCCTACGAGCAGGCCTGGCGCGACGAGCACGACCGGCCCACGCCGGCCGAATTTGCGTCACGTTTCGGCATCCAGGATGTGCTCCCGCCGCCGCGCGAGCGGCGATTTCGCGGCGTGCCGAGCACGCTCGGCCTCGTCGCTGTGGCGGCGGCCATGGCAGCCCTCGCATTCAGCAATCTGCCGACCCGCTGGGCTGCGGCACTGTCCGCTGGCAGCAGCGCCGACGTCGCAGCGGCCTCGACGCCGCCCGCGTCGGCTGCGCGAGTCCCGCAGGCCGTGGCGGACACGCTCCCAACGGGAACGATTGCGGGCACCACTGCCGCCATGCCCGAGCAGAGCATGCGCTTGAGGGATGAGGATCGCCTCCCGGCATTCGACACGCGGATGGTCGCCGCGGCCGCAGTTCCGCAGGCCAGCGCTCAGCCCGCGGTCCAGGGGGTGACGGACACCGAGATTCGCTTCGGCATGGCGGCTCCGTTCTCGGGGCCGGCCAGGGAGATGGGTCATCAGCTCAAGCTCGGTATCGAGCTCGCCTTTGCGCAGGCCAATGAGGACGGCGGCGTGCATGGCCGCCAGCTCAAGCTCACCACAGCCGACGATGCCTATGAGCCGACGCGGACGCTGAACGCGATGAAGGAGCTCTACGAGCAGCACAAGGTGTTCGGCTTCGTCGAGAACTACGGCAGTCCGACCGCCCTGGTCTCGGTGCCCTACGCGCTCGAGCGCCACGCGCTGTACTTCGGAGCCTTCACCGGCGCGCCCTCGCTGCGGCGCGATCCGCCCGACCGCTACGTGTTCAACTACCGGGCGGGCTATGCCGAGGAGGCCGACGCGCTGGTGCGCTATCTCGTCAAGAACCGCCGGCTGCGTCCGCAGGACATCGGCGTGCTCACCCAGCAGGACGCCTACGGCGATGCCGGATGGGAGGGCGTCGTCAAGGCGATGCGCGCGCTGCGCGGCGGCAATGGCGACGTCTTCCGCATGACCTACAACCGCAACACGGTGAATGTCGACGACGCCATCGCGCAATTGAAGCGGCAACGCCCGGCGATCAAGGCGGTCGTGCTGGTGGCCACCTTCCGCGCTGCGGCGAAGTTCATCGAGAAGACGCGCGACCTCCACCCGGACATGATCTACGCGACGATCTCCGGCGTCGGCAGCACCGGGCTTGCCAGCGAGCTGATGGTGCTCGGCCCGCGCTATGCCGACGGCGTCATCTGCACCCAGGTCACGCCGGCCGTCGACGGCTACGCGTCCGTCACGCTGAACTACAAGAAGGCGCTCGCGAAGTATTTCCCGGGCGAGCCTGCGGACTACACTTCACTCGAGGCCTATCTCACGGCCAATGTCCTGATCGAAGGATTGAAACGCACCGGTCCCGCGCTCGACACCGAATCGCTGGTCAGCAATCTCGAGGCGATGCAGGACTACGAGCTCGGCGTCGGATCGAAGGTGCGTTTCAGCCCGTCCGACCACCAGGCGCTGCACAAGGTCTGGGGCACGCAGCTCGACAAGACCGGCCAGTATCACGCGATTGATCTGGAATAGCGGGTCCGGTCCGACGTCCGTCGAGCGGTATGGCAGCGACGCGAAAGCTAGCGGTGGTCAGCGCCGGTCCCGAACGGCGCTCTTCTTCTTGGCGCTCACGCCCCTCTTCGAGCGCTCACCGCGCGCGATGGCGTCGGTTATCTCAGTTGCCGGGATCACCACCGGGTCTTTCGCGAAACCCGTTCCGAGCATGGTGCCGCCCCTGATCTTGAAGCAGACGTCTTCGGGCTGCGTGCGCATATCCCAAGAAAACGACGGAAGCTGCCCCGGTGCGGGTTCAAAGAGCTTCTTGAAGGCAACGTTGAAGTAGAAGTGGTAGATGTATTCAGACGCACCCGACGGCAATAGCTCCCGATGGTCGTTGATGTTGCCGGATGCGTCGTACACATACACCCCTGACAGGTTCTTGGTCTCATCGACGGTGAAGCTCCCCTCGAGACAGACACCGACGTTCACGCCGACATGAAAGCCTCGACGGGTATAGTCCCGAAGATCTTCGTCCGAGGACAGTGTCACCTTGATCATCGGCCGTGGCTGATGACCCATTGGACTGACATCGGCCTGGTCATAGTCGTCGACGACTTCGATCATCACGACCTTGACCTCGCCCAACCCAGCGACGGCCGGCCCGATTGATGGGAAGAGCACGGTCAGGGCAAGAGCAATCGCGGCTTTTCGCCTCATGATCGGTGTCTCCCGGAGTTGTCGACCGTTGCCCGACGCGTCAGCGCCAATGGGATCGATCGGTCCCTGTTCTAGCATAGTGAAGGTCGCTCCACCGTTTCGATCTCGCCTTTCCTCAGCTGCGGCCATTGTCCTCGACACGCTCAGGATGCAATATCCGACGCTGTACAAGGACGGGGCTTGGTACGGGTGCAGGACATCGGTCTCACGGCGCTGGATCTCGGGCTGCGCGGCGCGGCGAGCGGCCTGTTCGTGATGATGGTGCTCGTGTTGCTGCGCGCGCGCCTGACCAATTGCCAGGCCCTTCTCGGCCTGGCAATGTCGGCCGGCGGCGCGGGGTTTGCGATTGCCACCGCGCCGTTCATTCCAACGACCACGTTCTGGTGGACGCTGCCGATCCTGTCGGCACAGCCGGTCGTGTTCTGGCTGTGGGCCCGCGCCGCCTTCGACGACGATTTCGCGCTCAGGCGCTGGCACGGCCTGGTGTGGCTGGCTGTCGTCATCGTCGGCTTCACGGCGTCGCTGAGCTGGCCGATGTTGCCTGATGTCACCAAAGCCTGCGCCAAGACCCTGTCGGTGCTCGCGCTCGGCTTCGCGCTGCTCGCGATCGTGCAGACGGTGACGACCTGGCGCGACGATCTCGTCGCGCGACGCCGGCTGCTGCGCATGGCCGTCGTGATCTTGAATCTCGGCTTCATCGCCCTGGTCGCGGGACCGGCCTTGTTGCCGCTGCCGACCGCGCCGCTCGGAGTGAAGGCCAATCTCGGCGGCCTGGGCAGCTTCATCAGCGCATTCACGCTCTGCGTGCTGGCGGTGCTGGCGAGCTGGAATCTGTTCGGGGCCAACACGATTGCGGCGCTGCCGACACCGGCGGTGCTTGCGGCCGGTGCCACCGAGACGAAGAGGGCCGAAGGCGACGCGCGCCCCGCGATCGCGCCGCTGCTGCTGCGCCGGCTCGATCAGCTCATGACCGTCGAGCGCATTTATCGGCAGGAAGGACTGTCGATCGGCGGGCTCGCGGCGCAGCTCAACGTGCCGGAGTATCGGCTGCGGCAGGCGATCAACGAGGGGCTCGGCCATCGCAACTTCAACGCCTTCCTCAACCGCTACCGGATCGACGACGCCAAGGCGGCGCTGTCCGACCCGAGCCAGCGCGACGTGCCGGTGCTGACGGTCGCGATCGACGCCGGCTTCCAGTCGATCGGCCCGTTCAACCGGGCCTTCAAGGCGGCGACCGGCATGACACCGACCGAATTCCGCCGGCAGGCGCTGTCGTCATCGCCGGATGACGCCGGCGATTTGAGAATTCGGCAAGCCGACTGAAGACATCGGCTGGCCGAATTCGCGATCCGGCCAACGCGACATGGCGGATGAGGGCAAAGATGGGCCCTCGTCCTTACCGCCTGGAGAACGCGATGACCCATGCCATCTGCCCTGCTCCCACCTCCGAACGGCTGCATGCGCTGGACGCAGTCAGAGCCTATGCCCTGCTGCTCGGCATCGTGCTGCATGCGGCGACGTCGTTCCTGCCGCTCGGACCACGGCGGTTCTGGCTCATCGAGGACACCCACCCGAGCGCCGTGCTCGGCGTCGTGACCTTCGTCATCCACGTCTTCCGGATGACGACCTTCTTCCTGATGGCCGGCTTCTTCGCCCGCATGAGCCTGCACCGGCGCGGTACGGCTGGGTTCGTCAAGGACCGGCTGCTGCGGATCGTGCTGCCGCTGACGGTGGCGTGGCCGCTCGTCTTCATCCCGATCGCCGCTCTGGTGATGGTTGCGAGCCAGTTTCCGCATGGCGGACCGACGCCGGGCATGGGCGGGTGGCCGCCAGCCTTGCCACGCTTTCCGCTGACCCATCTGTGGTTTCTCTACGTGCTGATCGAGCTTTATGTTGCGGCGCTGCTGCTGCGCTGGGCCGTGATTTCCATGGACTCCGGCGGCCGGGCCCGCGCCGCGGTGGACCGCCTGTTCGCTCGGGTCATGCAGAGCCGGCTCGCGCCGGCGATCCTGGCGCTGCCGATCCTGCTCACCCTCAGCTCCGACCCGAACTGGATCGGCTTCATCGGCGTGCGCACGCCCGACCAGTCGCTGATCACCAACGGCCAGGCCTGGGTCTGCTTCGGCAGCGCGTTTGCCGTCGGCTGGTTGCTGCACCGGCAGATCGGGCTGTTGCGGCTCCTGGAGCAGCGCTGGCTGCTGACCACGGTCGCTGCGGCGACGTTGATTGCGCTCAGCTTCGGGCTGGCCTTCGCGGTGATGCAAGTTTCGGCACGAAACTGGACTGCGCCGGTCGACCTCGCCACGGTCAGGCTTGCCGGCGCGATCGCCTACGCGCTCGCGATCTGGGCCACGACCTTCGCCGTCATCGGCCTGGCGCTGCGCTTTCTGGCAGGCTTCAGCCGGACGCGGCGCTATCTCGCGGACGCCTCCTACTGGCTCTATGTGATCCACCTGCCGATCGTGATGGCGCTGCAAGTTGCAGTGTCGCAACTCGATTGGCCATGGCCCGTCAAGTTTGGCTTCATCCTGTTGATCGCCATTCCGCTGATGCTGGCGAGCTATCACCTGCTGGTCCGCGGCACGTTCATCGGTCGCGTGCTGAACGGCGAGAGGCGCGGACAGACGCCGAAGCAGCTGGCCGTCGCCGGCTCGGCCATGTCGAGCTGACGCCTGCGCCCGCCTGCCTTCCCAACGCTCTGCCCTGGTCAAAATTTGATCAGGGCAGCCCGGCCTACGCGCGCTAGTTTTGTCAGCGGCGGCGCACGGACGCTGCAAGCGATGCGCAGAGCGAGGCGGCCCATGTCATTGTTCATCCGCGGCGGCACGGTGGTGAACCACGACCACTCCCGGCGCGCCGACGTCCTGATCCAAGGCGGAACCATCCTGGCCGTGGGCACCGCCATCGAGCCGCCGCTGTCGGCCGAGGTGATCGATGCCGACGGCTGCTACGTGATGCCCGGCGGGATCGATCCGCACACCCATCTCGAGCTCGGCTTCATGGGCACGGTCTCGGCGGACGATTTCGAATGGGGCACCAAGGCCGGGCTCGCCGGCGGCACCACGATGGTGGTGGACTTCTGCATCCCCGATCCCGGCCAGTCGATGCTCGCGGCCTATCAGGACTGGCGGCGCAAGTCCGAGAAGGCGGCGGCCGACTACGGCTTCCACATGGCCGTGACCTCCTGGTCCAGGCAGATATTCGAGGAGATGGAGACCGTCGTCAGGACCTACGGCATCAACACCTTCAAGCACTTCATGGCCTACAAGGGCGCACTGATGGTGGATGACGACGAGCTCTACAACTCTTTCGCGCGCTGCGCCGAGCTCGGCGCGATGCCGCTGGTCCATGCCGAGAATGGCGACGTCGTCGCGCGGATGCAGGAGGCGATGCT
This sequence comes from Bradyrhizobium sp. HKCCYLS20291, assembly GCF_051167715.1. NCBI lineage: Bacteria > Pseudomonadati > Pseudomonadota > Alphaproteobacteria > Hyphomicrobiales > Nitrobacteraceae > Bradyrhizobium > Bradyrhizobium sp. HKCCYLS20291. Next base: position 164,175 of record NZ_JBNPTO010000016.1, read on the forward strand.
GGCGCGCGGCATCGACGGGCCGGAGGGCCATGCCTTCTCGCGGCCGCCGGAGGTCGAGGGCGAGGCGACCAGCCGCGCCATCATGATCGCCGACATGACCGGCGCGCCGCTCTATGTCGTGCACACCAGCTGCCGCCAATCGCACGAGGCGATCGCACGCGCCCGCGCTAGCGGCCAGCGCGTCTATGGCGAGCCGCTGATCCAGCACCTGCTGCTCGACGCCGGCGAGTATCGCTCCGACGACTGGGACCATGCCGCCGCCCGCGTGATGTCGCCGCCGTTCCGCGACAAGGCGCACCAGGACAGCCTGTGGGCGGGGCTGCAGTCCGGCTCGCTGCAGGTGGTCGCGACCGACCATTGCGCCTTCACGCTGGCGCAGAAGCGGCTCGGCCACGGTGACTTCCGCAAGATCCCGAACGGCACCGGCGGTCTGGAAGACCGCATGCCACTGCTGTGGACCGCGGGTGTCGGCACCGGGCGGCTGACGAAGGAGGAATTCGTCGCCGTCACCTCGGCCAACATCGCGCGCATCCTCAATATCTTCCCGCGCAAGGGCGCGGTCATGGCCGGCGCCGATGCCGACCTCGTGGTGTGGGACCCGGACGCACACAACACCATCAGCGCGAGCAAACAGGTCAGCCGTATCGACTACAACGTGTTCGAGGGCTTTGCCTGCACCGGCGGGCCGGCGGTCACGGTGTCGCGCGGCCGCGTCGCCTGGCAGAGCGGCGAATTGCGCGCCGAAGCCGGCGACGGCCGCTATGTCGAGCGGCCCGCCTTCCCGCCCGTGCACGTCGCCAACGCCACCTGGAAGGAGATCACCGCGCCGCGCGCCGTCGCGCGCGACATGATTACGCCGTGATCATCGCGAGAAACTACACGCGACCCGGCGGCATTTACCGGGCGGAAACCGTTGCTGGCGTTGAATGCGAGTATGGCACAGTTGCGCATGGAAGTTCGTGATTCGGCCGGCACCCCGCTGCCCGGCTTTGGCGATGCATTCTTCGACCTCAGGCTGCCCGGCGATCATTGCCGTGTGGCGCAGAACCTGCTCCGGATGATCCGCGGCGACGACGCCCGCTCACCGGTCCACAGCATCCACTTCTTCCGCGATGCGGCCGAGATCGGCCGCTGGTCGGTCGACGACGAGCAGGTGGAGATGATGGTGATGGACGCGTTCGCGGAAACGCCGCCGGCCGCGGCGTAGCGAGAGATCCCCTCCCCTCAGACGATGCGCGGGTGCGCCGTCTGGTGCCACGTCCACGCCGAGCGGATGACGTTGCCGAGATCCGAGCGACGCGCCTTGAAGCCGAGCTCGCGCTCGGCCAGACTGACATCGGCGACCAGGATCGGCGGATCGCCGGCGCGGCGCTCGCGAACCACCAGCGGCACCTGCTCGCCGGTCTCCTGCCGGATCGCATCGACGATCTCGCGCACCGAATAGCCGCTGCCGGTCCCGAGATTGTAGGCGCCGCCGCGATGCCCCTCGAGCAGCCGCCCGAGCGCGGCGATATGGGCCGCGGCGAGGTCGTCGACATGGATGTAGTCGCGCACCGCGGTGCCGTCGGGCGTCTCGTAGTCGGTGCCGAAGATCGCGAAGTCAGGCACATGGCCGAGGATCGCCATCAGCGCGCGCGGAATGAGATGCGTCTCCGGGTCGCGCAGCTCGCCGATCGCGCCCGAGGCATCGGCGCCGCAGGCGTTGAAATAGCGCAGCGCCGTCGCGGAGAAGCCGTAGGCGGCGCGATAGTCCGACAGCATCTGCTCGATCATGTATTTCGAGCGGCCGTAGGGATTGACGGTCGGCCCCGCCGCGCTCTCCGGAATCGGCTCGCGCCCGGCATTGCCATAGACCGCGCCGGTCGAGGAGAACACCAGCCGCGTGCAGCCGGCCTCGCGCATGCCCTGCAGCAGCCCGAGCGTTCCGGCGACGTTGTTCAGATGATATTTCTGCGGGTCGGCGACCGATTCACCGACGGCGCTCGACGCCGCGAAGTGCATCACCGCCTCGACGTCGTATTGGCGGATGGTGCTCGCCACCTTGATGCTGTCGGCAACGTCGCCGACGACCAGCGGCCCCCATTGCGCGAAGCTGCGATGCCCCGTCGTCAGGTTGTCGTAAACGACCGGCGTGAACCCCGCCTCGGCAACCGCTTTGCTGCAATGAGCCCCGATGTAGCCGGCGCCGCCGGCAATCAGGATCGCACCCTTCGTGCCCATGAGCTGTCCGTATCCTCGATCCTGAGCGGCCGGTTCCGGACCGCCGGAAACGCCGCAGAGTAGAACGGCTGCCAGCCGGCACCAAGCCTGGGTTGTGCACTTTGCTCACCGGCTCGTGAGCAGCTGATAGATCGGGGCAATCGCCGGCTCCCGCTGAAAGTTCCATTCGCCTGAGCAACATCGCTGAGCGCGAGCGCATGCCTCCCAACTCCGAGCACAGGTGGTACATGGGGCTGGATGAGGTACTTCTAGTGCCGCCACGGCAACGTCGATGAGGCAGGAGGCGTGTCTTGAGTGAAACATCGAGCAGCGTCGATACCGCTTCGCGTGCTGCACCGGCGCCCCCGCCCGCTTCCGCCACGCCACCAGGCATCTGGGCACGCCTAGGCATTCCGTTGTTGGCCGTGATCGTTGCGCTGGTCTTCGTGGCGCTCGCGACGACGCGCTGGAATGCCTGGACCGGCAACGCCGCGACGCAGACCACAAACGACGCCTATGTCCGCGCCGACCTGACCCAGCTGTCGAGCCGCGTCGCCGGCGAGGTGCTGCAGGTTGCGGTCAGCGACTTCCAGCGGGTCAAGGCCGGCGACCTCCTGATCGAGATCGATCCGGCCGACTACGCGGCGCAGGTGTCGCAGGCCGAAGCGAATGTCGCCGCAGCGCAGGCCGCGCTCGACAACCTGAGCAACCAGGTCGAGCTGCAATATGCGACGATCGCGCAGGCCGAGGCGCAGCAGGTCTCGGCAGGTGCCGCCGAGGTGCAGGCGCGGCAGGAGGAGGAGCGTCAGCAGTCGCTGTCGCAGAGCGAGGCAGGCACCAAGCAGCGGCTCGAGCAGGCCACCGCCGCCTATGCCAAGGCGCAGGCCGACGTGCGCGCGAGCCGCGCCGTGATCGCCGCGCAGCGCCATCAGCTCGAGGTGCTCACCGGCACCAAGAAGCAGCGCGGCGCCGACCTCGCCGGCGCCAAGGCGGCGCTGGCCGCGGCCCGGCTCAAGCTCGGCTATACCAAGATCACCGCGCCGTTCGACGGTGTGGTCGGACAGCGCCAAGTGCAGACCGGCGACTACGTCAATGTCGGCAGCAGCCTGATCGCCGTGGTGCCGCTGCCGCAGGTGTTCGTGATCGCCAACTACAAGGAGACGCAGCTGACGCATGTCGCGCCCGGCCAGCCCGTCGACCTGACCGTCGACTCGTTCCCGGGCGAAAGGCTGCATGGCCGCGTCGAGCGGATCGCGCCGGCCTCCGGCTCGCAATTCGCGCTGCTGCCGCCCGACAATGCGACCGGCAATTTCACCAAGGTCGTGCAGCGCATCCCGGTGCGCATCGCGCTCGATGGCAACCAGCCGCTGCTCACGCGGCTGCTGCCCGGCATGTCGGTCGTGACCCATATCCGCACCGCCGGCCGGGCCGATGGCGACAAGTGAGACCGATCGCGGGCCGCTGTCGCGCGGCGGCCAGGCGGCGCAGCCGCTGTTTGCCGTCGGCGCGGTTCTGCTCGGCTCGTTCCTGGCAAACTTCGACAGCCGTCTGACCTCGGTCGGCCTGCCCGACCTGCGCGGCGCGTTCTCGCTCGGCTTCGACGAAGGCGCGTGGTTGTCGACGGCCGCGATCGGCTCACAGATCCTGATCGCGCCGACGGTGGCCTGGCTCGCGACCGTGTTCGGGCTGCGCCGCGTGCTCGGCATCCCCAGCCTGATCTATGCGCTGGTGTCACTGATCATCCCGTTCGTGCACGACTATCCGACCCTGATCGCGCTTGCGATCCTGCACGGCATGCTGCTCGGCACATTCGTGCCGGCGACCTTGATGATCGTCTTCCGCAACCTGCCGATCCGCTGGTGGCTGCCGGCGATCTCGATCTACGCGATCCGCGTCGGTTTTGCGCTGGACACCTCGACCTCACTGGTCGGCTTCTATGTCGAGCATCTCGGCTGGCAATGGCTGTACTGGCAGGGCGTCGTGCTGGCGCCGCTGATGGCGCTGATGGTCTATCTCGGCACCCCCGCCGAACCGGTCAACCGCGCGCTGCTCGAGAATGCCGACTGGGGCGGCATGCTGCTGCTCGGCTGCGCCGTGTCGATGATCTACGCCGGTCTCGACCAGGGCAACCGGCTCGACTGGCTGCAGTCCGGCACGGTCATGGCGTTGCTGTCAGGTGGCGCCGTGCTGTTCGTGCTGTTCCTGATCAACGAGGCCCTCGTCCCGCAGCCCTGGGCGCATTTCAACGTGCTGTTCTCGCGCAACATCGGGCTGTCGCTGGCGGTCATCCTGCTGTACACGCTGACCAGCCTGTCGAACGCATCGCTGGTGCCGAATTTCCTCGCCACCATCACGCAGCTGCGGCCCGAGCAGAGCGGCTCGCTGCTGCTGGTCTACGGCGCGCTGCCGTTGATCGTGCTGGTACCGCTGTCGATCTGGATGCTACGCCATCTCGATCCCCGCATCGTCGTCGTTCTCGGCCTCGGCGCCTTCGCCGCGGCCAATCTGATGGGCACGCAGGTCACGCATGCGTGGGCGCGCGAGGACTTCATCGTCATCGTGCTGCTGCAGTCGGTCGGACAGGCGTTGACCCTGCTGCCGATCATCATCCTCGCGCTGTCGAATTCCGATCCCGCGCGCGCGACGTCGTTTGCCGCCTACATCCAGGCCATGCGGCTCGGCGGCGCCGAGATCGGCGTCGCGCTGATGGGGACGTGGCTGCGCGTCCGCGAGCAGGTGCATTCGGCCTATCTCGGCCTCAACATCCAGAGCGGCGACGTCGACGTCGCCCGCGCGCTGCAGCGGCTGACCGGCTATTTCGCCGCGCATGGCGCGGGCCAGGCCAAGGCCCGCGCCATGGGGACGCTCGCCGCACAGGTGCAGCGCGAGGCCAACGTGCTCGCCTATCTCGATGCGTTCTGGCTGTGCTTCTGGCTGGCGATCGCGGCCCTGGTGCTGGTCGCCCTGATCACGCGCGCACCCACTGGTCCGTTCTCGCCGACCCCGGTCAGCCTGCGACCGCGCTTCCTCCAGCGCACGAATGCGCCGTTAACATAAGACAGTCCGACGTCCAGGCTGACCGGGAACTAATCAGCAGTTGCAGCGATGCGGCACCCGGATGCGTCCGATCCCGAACACATGACGGTGATCATGCAACGTTTTCCCCGTGGTCGTCCCGAATTGACATGGGTGGAGTTATCAGTCGCCGATAGGTTGTCGCACGATGTTCACCTGTGATTCTTAAGGTCGCCGGTGACGTGTAGATCGAACAGGATCGGGGATCTGAACTCATGGGCAAGACAACGGCAACGGCGGTGGCCGTGATGGGGCTGCTGACGGCAACGTCGGCACAGGCGCAATCCGGGAGCAGCAGCGATGCGGAGATCGCGCTGCTGAAGCAGCAGTTGAAGCTGCTCGAGCAGAAGCTCGACAAACTGCAGAAGCAGACATCGGCAAACACCCAGGCCGCCGCGACGGCGAGTGCGAAAGCCGAGACGGCCAAGGCGGAGATCAAGACGGCAGTGGCCAACGCTCACGCGGCGATCCCCGTAAAAGGCCCGATGGCGCCGTCGGGCGTGGTCGTGACCATGCCAAACAACCGGCCGACGATCTGCACCGCCGACGAGCAGAACTGCATCTCGCTGACGAGCCGCGTGCATTGGGATCTCGGCGGCTACGACTATCGCCCGAACAGCGCCGCGACCGTTCCGCAAAAACTGGACAGCGGCGAGAATGTCCGCCGTGCCCGCATCGGCATACTCGGCAAGTTCCTCGGCGACTGGAACTACGCGCTGGTCTACGATTTCGGCGGCTCCTCGGACGGCTTCGGCGGCGCTGCTGCCGGCTCGCTGCCCGGAGGCGGCGTGTCCGGGGTCGAGAATGCCTATCTGAGCTACACGGGCATCCGGCCGTTCGGCGGCAAGATGGCAATCGAGGGCGGCATCATGGACGTGCCGTGGACGCTCAACGAGGCGACCAGCTCGAACGACATCCTGTTCATGGAGCGCGCGTCGTCGCAGGTGATCGCGACCGGCATCGCGGCCGGCGATTTCCGCTCCGCGATCGGCAGCCGCTGGTGGAACGACAGATTCTGGGCCGGCGCCTATGTCACCGGACCGACGACCGGGCAGATCCATTCCTATTCCAGCGCCACGCCCAACGGCATGACCGAGCAGTATGGCGTCGTGGCGCGCGCGGCCGGACAGCTCGTCAGCGGGCCCGACTACTCCCTGCATCTCGGCGGCAACTATGCGAACCTGATCCAGCCCGCCCGCAACACGATCACCGGCGCACAGACCTTGACGCTGAGCGACCGTCCCGAGCTGCGCATCGATCCGACCACGCTGGTCTCGACCGGCGCGATCGCCAACGTCTCCAGCGCGCAGGTCTACGGTATCGAAGCGGCGGCGACCTACGGCTCGTTCTTCTTCCAGGGCGAATATTTCTGGTACAATGTCGAGCGCGGCGCCAACACCGGCCTGCCGCCGGTTGGCGCGCGCAGCCTCAAATTCGATGGCGGCTATGCCGAGGCGAGCTACGTGCTGACCGGCGAGCGGCACAAGTACAATCCGGCGTCGGCCTCCTATGGCGGCATCACGCCGGCGCGGCCGTTCGCATGGCAGTCCGGCGATTGGGGGGCGTGGGAGATCGCCGCGCGCTTCTCGACGGTCGATCTCAACGATCAGTTGGCGACCGCCGCCGGCATCGCCGGTGGCCGGCAGAACATCTATACGGCCGGCCTCAACTGGTACGTCAGCAGCAACATCCGCTTCATGCTCAATTATCTGCACGGCGACATCGCACGGCAGGCGAGCGCGACCAGCACGGTCAACACAGGCTCGAAATTCGACGCCCTTGGCTTCCGCAGCCAGGTCGCGTTCTGAACGAACACGGCAAGTCTCGCCGACGAAGGCCCGGCACATGCCGGGCCTTTTCATTTACGATTTGCAGGGTGCGATGAATCATGCCGGCAGATACGTCGACTGCATCTGGTGAGCGTTGGCGGCAGGACACGACATCTAGCCGTGAACAGATTTCAAACCGTGAGTCGCAGCTGATTCGGACGCGGTTCGTTCCAGCCGCGTTCCGAACGTTAACGCCTGTGCGATCACCGTCGCATTCTGGGACATCATGCACGCGATGATTGCGGCAACTGATCCAGCGGCCATTTCGGACGCTTGATCTTCTGATAGGGCAACGTCGTCACGTCGCGCGCGACCACGCCGGGCGCATCGACCATGATGATGTCGGCCGCAATGGGCGCAAACGACGCGCGGAAATGCTGCGCTGACTTCACCACGACGAGCTTGCGCGTCGAAGGATCGCAGCCGAGCTGGGTGAAGACGTCCCGGCCGAACGCCTGGCAGCGGAACGTCGTGATCACGACCTCGACGCCGCCGGTCTCGATCAGCGCGCAATCGCCGAGCTTGGCCGGCGTGCCGGCCAGGCCGGTCATCACCATGTTCTCCTTCAGCGCCTTGATCTCCCAGGTCGCATCGACGGGATCGCCGGACAACGGCCCGATCTTGCCGCCGATCCGCAACGGGAGCTTCGCTCCGACCCCGGCATCGAAGGCGATACGCACCGCGACCGGATCCCACAGCGGACCGAGGCAGGCGTCGCCGATGTTGCGATCGAGCAGCCGGCGCAGGATGAAGGTGGAATCGCCAGGCGCACCGCCGCCGGGATTGTCGCTGGCGTCGCCGAGCACGATGGTGCCGGCTATCGCGAGTGCCTGGTCGAGCGCGGCATCGACGCCGGGCATGCGCTCGGTGACCGCGTCGCGCAGGCCGATCAGTTCGTCCGCGAGCGTCCGCACCAAGGCTTGCGCTTTCGCGCCATCGGGATCGACGGCCGCGTCGCTATAGACCAGCACCTTGGTGCCCATCGCGGGCGTATCGCCCCAGCCAAAACCGTGCACGATCGAGGCCGACACGATGCCGTCCTTGCCTTCCAGCGCGGTGATGCGGTCGACGAAGCTGCGCACCGGCTCGCGCGTGGTGTGCAGGGTCACGATCATGTCGGTATCGACCAGCGCTTTCCGCAGCTTCAGCCGCTTCTCGGCAAGCTCGGTGCAATGCTTCACCAAGTCCTGCGCGCGCTCCAGGATGTCCGTGTGCGGATATTCCTTCCAGCAGATCAGGAGATCGGCGCTGTTCACCATCAGCTCGCTCATATGCGCATGCGGATCGAGCGTGGCGCCGATGACGACATCGGGCCCTGCGATCTCGCGTATCCGCGACAGCAGCTCGCCCTCGCAATCATCGTAGCCGTCGGCGATCATCGCGCCGTGCAGGCCGATCAGCGCCATGTCGATCGGCAATGCCGCCTTGAGATCGGCTAGGATCTGGTCGCGCAATGTCTCGAACGCCGCGCGGGTGACCAGGCCGTTCGGCACGGCCGCCGCGACCAGCCCCTCGATCAGCGTCCAGCCCTTGGCCGGCCCCACCTGCCGCGCTGCCCAGAGCGGGCCGCCATGCATCTGCATCTTGTCGGGATGTGTGCCAGCGGGAAAGTAGGCGCGCTCATGGAAGGTCGCGAGCCCGGTCGGCATCGGCGCGAACGTATTGGTCTCGGTAGCGAGAGCGGCAGAGAACACACGCATGAAAAGCTGACCCGTTCGGTGATGCCTGATGCATTTGGCCGCCAGGGCGGCTACCATGCGGTCGATGACGGACGATAAATTGAAACGGCGGTTGACGACAGTGCTGTGCGCGGATGTGCACGGCTATTCCCGCCTCATGGGCACGGACGAAGCCGGCACGCTGGAGACGCTGCGCCGCTATCGCGCAGCCATCGCGGGATTGGTGGAGCGCCATGAGGGGCGCGTCGTCAACACCTGGGGCGATGCCGTGATCGCCGAGTTCCCCAGCGTCGTCGAGGCCGTGCAATGCGCGGTCGAGATTCAGCAGGAAATCTCGAGCCAGGCATCGAACGCCCCTGACGGGCAGCACATGCAGTTTCGCATCGGCATCAATCTCGGCGATGTGATGGTGGACGGCTCCGACATCTTTGGCGACGGAGTCAACATCGCAGCGCGGCTGCAGGAAGTGGCGGAGCCCGGCGGCATCGTCGTCTCTGCTCCCGTCTACGATCAGGTGCACAACAAGCTATCGATCGGCTTCGACTGTCTCGGCCAGCAACAGCTCAAGAACGTCGCTCCCGTCACCAGCTATCGTGTCTCGGTCGGCGGCCGATCCGGCCAGCGACCGGACATCTCGTTCGACGACGGCGCGCTGCGTGCGCGGACATTCGCAGCCTCGAGCGCTCGGCCTCCTTCCCGCGACGGCGGTGGACGATCCTCTTTGCTGAGCTTGGTCGCAGATCACTTCGCGGGCCTGCCTCGTCCGCTTGCAGTGGCCGTCACGGTCTCCGGCTTTCTGTTCCTGATCAATGTCTTCACCGGCATGCACAAGATCTGGTTTCATTGGCCGGCCGCAGCCTTGCTGTTCGGCGGCATCATGCGGACGGTGCTCAAGAGCAGGCCTTCTTCGGATGACGGGGAGCGGGGTCGCACGCGCCGGGACTAGGCGGCGACGAGATCGGGCACGACACGCGCTTCCCCCACCGTCTCGACCGCCACGGCCGCAACCTGTTGCCAGCACCTCGTGGTCGGTTCGGCCCGGTCCAGACGCCCGTGTTCTAAGCGCTGCAGCGGGACGCTGACCGGAATGAAGCCGCTCACCCAGCGCGGCAACCATGCACCGTCGTCGCCCAACCCGGGGAACATAGACCAATTGATAATCCGTGATGTCGAACGCGCGAAACTGAATCGTCTCATTGTCCGTAGAAGCGAAAGACGATCGGCGTCGCCTGTCACGCAAGACGAACGATCCGGCCCGGCGCGGTCAAATCTGATCGACTGTGAACCGGATCACAGACCAGCGCAGCAGAATGGAGGACCACGCCAACTCCAGCACGTTGTGCCAACCCGGCGGCTTGTTCCGCACCAGGCCGCCGGGTCATTTGACCAAAGGAGTTGCAAGATGGATTTCTTGAATCATCTCGTTGCCACCAGGCTGATGACGACAGCGCAGGGTCTTGAGCGCATCGGCGGCCTCCGCGTGACCCATCAGCTGGCCGCACCCGCCCCGCGCCTGGGGACGACATCGACGTCGCTGGCGCTGGTCGTGGATCATGTGCCTTCGGTGCGGACATGCTGCACGGGCGCCGACGGGTGCGGCGCCTGACGATGCCACGGCGGCCATGTAGCGGGCACGCGGCCCGCCACGGCTGCCTTGCGCTGCATCAGCCTCACGCAAAAGCGGCTTTGACCGCCTGCACCCAGCCGGCAAAACTCTGCGGGGCCACGCCGGTGATGGCCTGATAGTCCCCCGTCACCTCGGCGACACGGCCCTGCGCGGTGTTCGTATCGAACGAGGCGAACACCTCGGCGACCGGCCGCGGCAGCCCGGCGCCGACCATGCCCTGGATCAGGCCCTCCAGCGGCACCTGCACCACCTCGATCGGCTTGCCCGTTGCGGCGGAGAGGATCCGCGCCATCTCGACCTTGGTGAGCGCCTGCGCCCCGCTCAGCGTATGAACCGTTTTGCCGCCCCCGCCGCTGGCCAGCACCGTGGCCGCGGCGCGCGCCAGATCATCCCGCGCGATATCAGCGCTGGCCCCACCCTCATCCGCCGTGAACCAGCGTCCTGAGCCGAGAATATGCGGCAGCGAGGCGAACAGGTTCTCGAAATACCAATGGTGACGCAGCACGGTCCAGCCAGAGAGCCTGCTGTCGCGGAGCGCCTGCTCGGTCAGCGCATGATCCGGCGAGATCAGCAGCGGCGAGTTGTCCGGCTTCGGCATCGAGGTGTAGATGACGTGACCAATGCCGGCCTGCTCAGCGGCGGCGATCGCACGGCCATGCTGCTCGGCGCGATAGCCGGGACGATCGAGCTTGTCCGTGCTGATCAGCAGCATCCGGTTCGCTCCGGCAAAGGCCGCAGCCAGCGTCTCCGGCGCATCGAAATCGGCCGCACGGACGGCGACGCCCTGCGCCGCGAAATCCTGCAACTGCTCCGGCTTGCGCGTGGTCGCGATGATGCGGGCGGCCGGGATGTTCAAGGTGGTCAGGAGGTGACGGATCACGGCGCGGCCAAGCTGGCCGGCGGCGCCGGTCACGAGGAGAGTGTCTGACATTGTTGACCTTCGGTTGAGAGGCTGGGGGTCACAAGGGCATTGGCATTCAGCCGATGCCGCCATATGGTCTCATTTTGAGACCTGCTCTAGATTAGGAACTACCGGCCTCCGCCGAAAGAAGGCAGTTTTCTGGGAGATAGGCACATGAAGGGAACTGCCGCCAAGGCAATGTCCGACGACGCGACGGCCTCCGGCCCCGCGGATTGGAAGCAGCGGTTCGCTTCCTTCGATGACTGCCCGATCCGCACCGTGGTCAACCAGATCGGCGACAAATGGTCGGTGCTGATCCTCGCGGTGCTCGGCTGGCGGCCGCACCGCTTCGGCGAGCTGCGGCGTGAGATCAACGACATCTCGCAGCGGATGCTCACGCAGACGCTGCGCGACCTGCAGCGCGATGGCCTGATCGCGCGCCGCGTGCTGCCGACGGTGCCGCCGAGCGTCGAATACAGCCTGACGCCGCTCGGCCACAGCCTGCTCGAACCGATGCGCAGCCTGATCGGCTGGGCCGAACGCCACCAGAGCGAGATCAAGCTGTCGCGTCAGCGCTTTGACACCGGCTCGGGCACGCCGACCTGACTTCTGGCGTGACGTCTCACACGGCTCAATCCCTCATCAGACTGCCCGCCGATTGCGCCGCCGCGCACGCCTGTCGTCTGCATGGAGCGGGTCCGGGTGTCTAGGCGGCCTCGTGATCGTGTTATGGATCGCTGCAATTCCCTGCAGAAGATCGCAGCTTCGCGCAGGCTTGGGATCACCATGCTGCAATGCCGATGACGCAGCGCCTAGTGCCGAGAGTACGCCGGCTCGCGGTCAAAACTCGCGCTTGCCAGCCCGATTTTCAACCGATAGCCTTTTCGCACCCTCTCATTGTGCGACGGATTATCGAGCATGTTTTCCCTGCGGACCAGCCTCTCGACGGCAACAATGTCGAACACGACGGATCGGACCTCACGCGTGCCGATGAGCGTCTCGAAGACGGTGCTGGTGGCGGCCGCCGCGATGCTCGGCCTCGTTGCCGCGGCGCAGGCGCGCGATCTCACCGTCGTCTCCTGGGGCGGCAACTATCAGGACGCCCAGCGCAAGATCTATTTCCAGCCGTTCGCGGCCAAGCTCGGCGCGACCGTGCTGGATGAGAGCTGGGACGGCGGCTATGGCGTGCTGCAGGCCAAGGTGAAGGCGGGCGTGCCGAACTGGGACGCGGTGCAGGTGGAGGCCGAGGAGCTCGAGCTCGGCTGCAGCGATGGCATCTACGAGAAGATCGACTGGAGCAAGCTCGGCGGCAAGGACGGCTTCATCCCGGCCGGCGTGAACGATTGCGGCGTCGGCGCCATCGTCTGGTCCACGGGCATGGCGTTCGACGGCGACAAGATCAAGAACGGGCCGAAGAGCTGGGCGGATTTCTGGGACACGACGAAGTTTCCGGGCAAGCGCGGCCTGCGCAAGGGCGCCAAATACACGCTCGAATTCGCGCTGCTGGCCGACGGCGTGCCGATCGCCGACGTCTACAAGGTGCTGAAGACCAAGGACGGCGTCGAGCGCGCCTTCAAGAAGCTCGATGCGCTCAAGGCCGACATCGTCTGGTGGGAGGCCGGCGCGCAGCCGCTGCAGCTGCTGTCGTCGGGCCAGGTCGCGATGACCTCGGTCTATAACGGCCGCATCACCGCCATCAACCGCAGCGAGGGCAAGCATTTCAGCTTCGTCTTCCCGGGCAGCATCTATGCTGTCGACAGCTGGGTGGTGCTGAAGGGCTCGCCCAACAAGGACGCCGCGATGAACTTCATCGCGTTCGCCAGCCAGGCTGAGAACCAGGCCAAGCTGCCGGAATTCATCGCCTACGGCCTGCCGAACATCGCCGCGGCCAAGCTGGTGCCGGAGAAGTTTGCCGCCGAACTGCCGACCACACCCGACAATCTGAAGCAGGCGACCGCGCTCGACGTCGGCTTCTGGACCGACAATTCGGAAGAGCTGTCGAAGCGCTTCAACGCCTGGCTGGCGCGCTGAGGCCGCAAAGACCCTTCGGACGCGCGGCCTTCGCGGCGCGCGTCCCTCCTCGTGCATGAGTTCCGGCGTGGTCGGCGCCGAAAGCCCCCCGTCATGGACACCCCCTTCATCTCGTTCCGGCAGGTGGTCAAGCGCTTCGCCGCGCTGACCGTGGTCGATCACCTCGACCTCGACATCGCCCGCGGCGAGTTCATCGCCCTGCTCGGCCCCTCCGGTTCCGGCAAGACCACGCTGCTGATGATGCTGGCCGGATTCGAGCAGCCGACCAGCGGCACGATCGCGGTCGATGGCGTCAGGGTCGACGGACTGCCGCCGCACAAGCGCAACATGGGCGTCGTGTTCCAGAACTACGCGCTGTTCCCGCATATGAGCGTGCGCGACAACATCGCCTTTCCGCTCAAGATGCGCGGCACGCCGAAGGACGAGATCGCGGCGCGCGTCGCCCGCGTGCTCGACATGGTCAAGCTGTCGACGATGGCCGAGCGCAAGCCGGCACAGCTCTCCGGCGGCCAGCAGCAGCGCGTCGCACTGGCGCGCGCGCTGGTGTTCGAGCCGCAGGTGGTGCTGATGGACGAGCCGCTCGGCGCGCTCGACAAGAAGCTGCGCGAGCAGATGCAGCTCGACATCCGCGATCTGCATCGGCGGCTGGGCCTCACCATCGTGTTCGTGACCCACGACCAGGACGAGGCGCTGACGATGTCCGACCGCATCGCCGTGTTCAACCACGGCAGGATCGAGCAGATCGGCACGCCGCGCGAGATCTATGAGCTGCCGCGCACGCCATTCGTCGCCGAGTTCATCGGCGAGACCAACCTGCTGACCTGCAAGGTCGACGCGCAGGCCGGCGAGGCGGTGCGGCTGACGACGGAGTCAGGCCTTTCGCTGGCGGCGCATGCCGACGCTGGTCGCCTCGATGGCGGCAAGGTGCAGGTCTCGATCCGCCCCGAGGCCATCCGGATCAACGATCACGCGGCGGCGACGGCCAATCGCCTGACGGCGCGTGTCCTGGACGCGGTGTATTTCGGCGATCACATGCGCCTTGTCGCGTCCGTCGGCGAGCAGCGGCTGATCATCAAGGGCGACCGCATGAGCGAGGCGGCGGAGGTCGGCCGCGAGGTGGCGCTGTCCTTTGCCGCGTCGGATGTCTGGGTGGTGGGATCATGCGACCAGACCTCGCCCAGCGCCTGAAGGCAGCCCTGCTGCTGGCGCCGCTGCTGGCGTTCATGCTGTCGTTCTTCGTCGTGCCGCTGGTGACGATGATGAAGTCGGCGGTGTCGGACCCGGTCGCGACCGAGGCGCTGCCGCGCACGGCGCGTGCACTGGCCGGCTGGGATCGCGCGAGCGTGCCACCGGCACAAGCGCAGGCGGCCTTTGCCGACGACATCCGCGCGCTGAAGAATGACGAGCAGTTCGGCGATCTCGTCCGCCGTCTCAACAGCACGCAGTCCGGTTTCCGCAGCCTGCTCGGCAAGACCCGCCGCGCGCTGGACGGCGCCACTACGGCCGACCTCACCGCCATCGATCAGCGCTGGAGCGAGACCTCCTGGTGGACGACGATCGCCGACGCCGTCGCCTCGCCCTGGACCGACAAGAACCTGCTCGCCGCCGTCGATCTCGAGCGCAACGCGGCCGGCAGCATCGCTGCGATGCCCGAAGGCGCCTCGGCCAACCGGCTGATCATGATCCGCACGTTCGTGACCTCTGCGCTGGTCACGCTCGCCTGCATCCTGATCGGCCTGCCCTATGCGATGGTCGCCGCCTCCCTCGAAGGCTGGCGCCGGCAGATCCTGCTCGGCGCCGTGCTGCTGCCGCTGTGGACTTCGCTCTTGGTGCGCACCGCCGCGTGGTATGTCGTGCTGCAGGACAACGGCCTGATCAACGCGACCTTGAAGGGCCTCGGCCTCACCTCGGGCCCGGTGCCGCTGATGTTCAACCGGCTCGGCGTGGTCATCGCCATGACCCATGTGCTGCTGCCGTTCATGGTGCTGCCGATCTTCAGCGTGCTGATCGCGATCCCGCGCAATCTGATGCCGGCGGCCGCCTCGCTCGGCGCGCATCCGCTTCGCGCGTTCCTTCACGTGCTGCTGCCGCTGTCGATGCGCGGCGTCGTCTCCGGCGCGCTGCTGGTGTTCATGGCGGCGCTCGGCTATTACATCACGCCGGCGCTGATCGGCGGCGCCAACGACCAGATGATCTCCTCGGTCATCGCCTACTACGCCACGGCCGCCGCGAACTGGGGCATGGCCGGCGCGCTCGGCCTGGTGCTGCTGGCGATGACCATCCTGCTCTACGCCGTCTACATCCGCCTGACCGCGGCCGAGGAGCAGCGCGCATGAGGCCGCTGCCGATCCTCAAGGCCGTGTTTGCCGCGCTCGTCGTGATCTTCCTGCTCGGCCCGCTCGTCGCGGTGCTGCCGCTGTCGCTTACGGACAGCGTATTTCTCAACTATCCGATCCCGGGCTACTCGACGCGCTGGTTCCGCGAGCTGGTCACCGCCGATTCCTGGCGGCTGTCGATCGTCAACAGCCTGCTGATCGGCTCCGGCACCACGGTGCTGGCGACGGCGCTGGGCACGCTGGCCGCGCTCGGCCTGCGCGGCAAGCGCGCCTCGCTGCTGTTCGCGACGTTGCGCACGGTGTTCCTGTTGCCGATGGTCGTGCCCGCCGTGGTGCTCGGCGTCGGCATGCAGCTGATGTTCGCGCGCTACGGCCTCACCAACACCTATCTCGGCGTCATCATCGCCCACACCGTGGTGGCCGTGCCGTTCGTGCTGGTCAACGTCTCCTCGGCGCTGCAGGGCGTCGACGTGCAGCTCGAACGCGCCGCGGCGAGCCTCGGCGCCACCCCGTTCGTGGTGCTGTCGTCGGTGACCCTGCCGATCGCCCTGCCCGGCATCATCTCCGGCGCACTGTTCGCGTTCGCGACCTCGCTCGACGAGGTCGTGCTGACCCTGTTCGTCGCCGGCCCCAACCAGCGCACTTTGGCGCGGCAGATGTTCGCCACCATCCGCGAGAACATCAGCCCGGCGATCGTCTCGGCCGCTGCGGTGTTCATCGTCGGCACCATTGTGCTGTCGCTCGCGATGCTGGCGATCCGGCGGCGGATGGCGTGAAGCGCGCGGCAGGCACGCAAGTCAATTGGGTTACTCGTCATGCCCGGGCTTGTCCCGGCCATGACGTCGTTGAGAGAGTCCAAACCGTCTCGCGATCGCGCGCCCTACCCCGCCTTCACGTACTTCCGCCAGTCGTGCGCTTCCTTGAAGCCGAGCACCTCGCGCGTCTTGCGGTTCGACAGCGGGGCCTCGCGCTCGCCGAGCTCGCGGGTGACCGGCACGTTCGGGCAATAGCGCTGCAGCAATTCGCGGGTCGGGATGTTCGCCGTGACGGTATCGTTGACGGCGTTGAACACCTGGAAGCCGAGCCCGTCCTTCGCGATCGCGAGGTGCACGATCTCGCCGAGGTCGCGGGCGTCGATGTACGACCATGCGTTGCGCTTGCGCGACGGCGGGTCGGCGAGGAAGCGCGGGAACATGTCGTATTCGTGCGGTTCGATGACGTTGCCGATGCGCAAGCAGTAGATGTCGATGCCGTAGCGCATCGCGAAGGCCCGCGCGGTCTTCTCGTTGACGACCTTGGACAGCCCGTAGGAGTCCATCGGGTCGGTGTCGTAGTCCTCTTCCAGCGGAAAGTTATGGAAGTCCTTGTCGCCCTCCGCGAAGCAGACACCATAGGTGGTCTCGCTGGAGGCGATGATGATCTTGCGCACGCCGAGCTTCGCCGCGGCCTCGATGACGTTGTAGGTCGAGACCGTGTTGACGCGGAAGGTCTCGTTGTCGGGCTCGATCAGCACCCGCGGGATGGCGGCGAAATGCACCACGGCATCGGGCGGAGACGGCGGCCGGCCGGCGTTGAAGCCGCCGAAGCCGTCATGCGTGGTCAGCGCATTGAAGGCCTGGCCATTGTCCGTCAGATCGGCGATCAGGGTGTTGATGCCGCGGTGATCGAACGGCTTGAGATCCACATTGAGCAGCCGATAACCCTTGCTCTGCAGATGCGGCAACACGTGCCTGCCGGCCTTGCCTGTCCCCCCGGTGAACACCACGCGCTTGGCTGTCATTGTTCTTGTGATCCTTCTGAGTGCGTGGAGGCGCTTCTATCAGCTTCGCTAACGCCCGATCCATAGGAACCTCCAACCCGCCCTTGCGAGGCAGGCGGCTGGAAACGTTCGGGCGGATGGCCTGGACCACTCCCGACAGGCGCCGCTTGACCGAGCCAGACGTCAAGCGTCCGCCGTCCGGCCAACGTCAAGCCGGCCACTCCTGGTAATTCTTCCAGCCGAGGGTGGCATGGTGGTCCATGAATTTTTCTCAACAGTCCATGGCGAAGTTCGCGAATTTGTGATAGGTAGTATCGTGCGGTCTACAGATTGGGGGGCCCCGGCCTCCCTGGAAAGGACGTAGTCATGAAATTGTCGTTGAGCGTCGTCGCGCCCTCAGCTGTCGCTGGGTTGGCAGCCGTGTTGCTGTGCGGCCCGGCAGTATCGCAAGTCGCACCCGCCACCTCGATTCCCAGCGTCACCGTCGACGTGCCGAAGCAGGCGGCGAAGCCATATCGGCAGCATGAGTCAGCCGGTCCGGCAACCTCGCGCAGGGCCTCGGTCGCTGCGCCGAAGGCTGACACGGACTTCACGCCCCTGGGCGCTGAGATGACGATCACAGCCCGGGCGGCGGCCATCCAGGGCAAGATCATCCAGCTCGAGAAATCCGCCAGCAGCTGCAATGGCGGCTGCGAGACCAGCTTGCCGACGGGCAACAAGCCCTGGGTCGGATGCAGCCTGGACAACCAAGAATCCGTGAAGGTGGACGCGCACTGCACCGACACGCTCACCTACACCAGCTACGCTGACTGCCACGACACCAAGCGTTTCCTCGGCTGGGATCGCAATAAGGTCTTTTGGCACTGCACGAGCCTGCTGGCCGGCGGAAAGTTCAAGGTCGCCGAAATCAGGCGGCTGAAGAACTAAATCCGGCAGGCGTCCCGCTCCAGTCGGTTTAATCTCCGCAGGCACCTGCGCAGCCGCAGGTGCCTGCGATCGTTTTGGCGATTGAACAGCTGACATGGTCCGGCTGAAACGTTCGTCAGCATTGACGACGTCGGTCTCGCTCCACGTCATCAGGAAAAAGGCTTCGACCGACTGCTGAAGCTTTCAGCGAGCGTTTTCGACCCGCACCGCCGGCAGAATGAAGTTGGCCAACAGATCGTGCGTCGCCTGGCCCTGGCGCCCGTTCGAATAGAGGCCCTGGGTGACCATGACCACGAGGTCGTGTTCTGGAACGATGATCAGGCGCTGTCCGCCCAGGCCCACGCCGGCGACCCACCTGACCTCCCGATCATTGACCAGCGTGCGGCCGATCCACCACTGATGGCCATAATAGAACAGGCCGCCGAACATGTTGGTCGCCTGCAGGCGCGGCTTGATGGACTCCGCGATCCACTCGGCGGACACGATCCGGCGCCCCTGCCATTCGCCCTTGGCAAGGACGAGCTGCCCGATCTTTGCGGCATCGCGCGGCCGCAGGCGCAGTCCGGACGCCATCGCGGTCTTGCCGTTGCGATAGTCCTTCAACTGCCACTCGGTGATGCCGAGAGGCTTGAAGAGGACCTCGTTGGCAAAGCTGTCGATCCGCGTGCCCAATGCCTTTTCGATGACCTTGCCGAGGAGATCAGTGCCACCGCCATTATACGTGAAGAACGTGCCCGGCTCAAAGACGAACGGCTTCTGAAACACGTAGCGTAGCGGATCGGCGTCATACACCAGGTGCCATTCGTCGTTCTTGTCGTTCCACGGCAGGTTTTCGTCCCATTGCAGACCGGACGACATCTTCAGAAGATGTCGCAGCGTGATCCTGTCCCAGCCGGCGGACTTCACATCGGAATATTCGGGGAAGTATTTTGTAACGGGCTCGTCGAGGCTCGCGATGAGCTTGCGGTCGAGCGCGATCCCCAGCAGCAGCGAGATGACGCTCTTGGTGACCGAGCGCATATCGTGCAACGTCGTGGCATCGAATTCGTAGCGTCCGGCGTCACGGCCCCAGGGTTCGTCGAAACCGGCAAAGTACTGCTCGAACACCAGCTTGCCGCCGCGGACGATCACCACGCCGTGGACGTTGGCATTGGTCGCCCTGAGCCGCTCGGCGATCGCGCACAGGCGAGCACCATCGAGACCCATCTCGTCCGGCTTCGCGATCGTCCAACCGTCCTCCAAAGTGGCGGGCGCCCCGCAATCAGCCTGCTCGGCGCGCGCGTGAAGCGGGATGAACGCGAGCACTGCCGCCAGCGCAACAATGTGGGGGCGCATCCGGGATCACTCCATTCTCGCTGATATGTGCAGCCCCGTACGACTCTGTTGGATACAGACTTTCCGCCAATCGGGTGCCGCAACGAAATTAGACTCGGGATAGCGGGCCCGTCCGCCACTTTATCAGACACGACAAAATCCGCTCATCTCTGAGCTACCACGATTTCAGCCTTTAGCCGATTTCCTCAAGATCGATAGCGGGCATTTGATCACCACAAGAGAGAACAAACGTAGACTTCAGCATGAGGGGTGCTGACAGTTCTCAATTACTGCACAGCAGTATTCACGCCCCACCACAAACTCGTCCTGCACGGCATCGAACACTTCGAGCAACTTTCCCGTCCAAATGTACCTATTCACCAAAAAACTGCGGCTTCACAATACGCTTATCGCGAAGCACACTTGACAACCTGCGACGCCAGCCGGATTGTAACTACAATCATGATTTTAGCAAAATTAGAAAAAATGCAAGTCGAACTTTCTCAAAGCGAACTCGCCGCTAGGATAAATAGCGGCTTCAACCAGCGTCGAGCCTTGCTTAAGGTACAAGCTCGCGACCCACGGACACCTTGGATAGTTCACACCACCACACGGTCAACTCACAACATCTCAGCGCCATTTATTGATTTACGATCTTTCTCCCAGCGTTTTCTTCCAAGAAGCGTACTGATTACTCCATATGTGAATTACATGAGAACACTCCTTCCTGAGGCATATCACGATCTTTTACTTGGATACTACTTTGGCGGGGAGTACGTCGACAACCCACTACAGCTACTCTCCTCCCCCTCACTAGACGACGCTCAATACTCAATCGTCTGCCAAACTCTTTATCTGAACGGCGTTTCACTTCCGGCAGGAATGGAAACATGCGTTCACACCGAACTCACTTCGTTTGTCGCCGAGATCAGAACAAAAGCAACAAAGCTAAAGAAGGCAGGACAAGCCCAAGGATTTGATGACTTCTTCGCTCTTGCTGCTTCCGCAGGCTACAAGTCACCAGCCGGCGTATGGAGTCTGCGTGACTTTGAGCAAAGCGTTGGCAGCGCAAAGATCATGCTAAATGACATTCTTGGACCTGACATATTTACGATCTTACAGCAGGCCTGCGATCCCGATCACAGCCTTCCAGGCGCCACCGCACTACGAAATCTTGATACCTGCCAACTTTGGGGACTAGGCGATATCTACGCAAAATTGCTAATCATTCGCGCAACGAGAAACACAGACGGCGATCGTGAGCCGATCGAGATCGCTACACACACACGCGACCTCTGGAACTCACTTTCCGAATCGACACGAACTATACATAACCGATGGAATTCAGCCGACGACGACGCCTCGCCAAACGAGACTACGAGCAATCTTGATGGGTCAATATCGCTGCTATGCAAGATTAGAAAGCAGCTAGCATCCGAAAATACTGAAGGACTCGTCGATAGCATTCTCGCTCTTTACGACGCCGACTCAAGCCTAATGGATTGGCTCGACTGGAAAGACATCTACAACGTACTACGCTACTCTATTCGACTTGAAGGACTCAAGATTGCCGCCATCCACTATCTGATGGGCCAGCCATTTGTCGCCCGCAAATTTCAAATGGTGATCGTCGCAGAAGGCGACGGCGCATTTGAAAGTTCACTTAGATCTTCGGTAGCACGGCTCCGAACCTTAGAGTCAATCAGCACGGAGCTATCCGGCCTCTCCGGCCGGTGCCGCGAACTACTAATTAATGCAATTCTTCACCCTGACACAGCCGCAATGCTCACCGTTATCATGCAGCACGACCCGAGGTGGGCCAAGCAACTCTCAAAAGCAAGATCACTTGCCTACGATACCCGCATAAGCGCCTTTCGTCTTGACCTTGCGATCGGCCTCAATAAAGCTGGCCTGCTGGAGAAATCCCGCGCAAAAGACATCATTGACGAAGAAAAGTCTCGCCTCCGTGTCGCGTATCTTCAGGGACGCCAGCTCAACGGCCTTGTACATATTGACTGGCCACATACGCTTACGCAACTAAACAGCAACTTTCACTCTCACATCTCTTTTGTACGAAGACTCTTGCGCGAACAGACGATAGATCGCGCGACGCAATACCGAACAGGAGTTCTAGCAGCCCTTACAAATAAGATTACCGACTTCCTGCTCATCGACGGACCCGACAACTTCAAGACAACTATAAGCGACTCATTGCGCCACGGTCAGCTTCCGCCGGCAGCGAACTCCGCACTAGGCTAGCGCACTACAAGATATCGGCACAACGCACGATCGTCGACGCACCTGAAATTCATCTTCCAACCAAACATCAAACTGTTGTTGATCCCGCCGGCTTTCTTCACGCCTTAAGAGAGAGCCTCGATGACGCGGAGCAGGAATGCCTTCCATGGATCTCACTAACCGAAAACAGGGCAACACCAGATGCGTTTCATTTGCACGACCTTGTTCAAGTCTGTCTTTTCAACCTCCTGTTCGATCGGATACGCCAGCGGGCCGTGAAAGTTATCGTCTCGGAACGTAGGCCTGGCCAAGGAATAGTAATTTTAAAAACCCCTCCGCTTATATCGGGAAAGTATTTTCCGTTGTTTGAAAGTTTGACTAAGAACATACTCCAGAACGCGTTCTCTCACAGCGGATTAGGCTTAAACTCACGCCCATCGATTGAAATGATAATTGGACGAAATCGTCTAACTATAAAGACATATAACGCCATAAGCTCCGCAAAATACAGGTTTCTGAAACAGCGACTAGACACGATATCCTCCGAGGTAAATCAAGGAAACCTATCCGCCGCCGGAGAGGATACAGGGTCAGGGCTCCAGAAAATGCGATGGATAATAAATCGCCATCTAGAAGTGATACCTACTTTGCGTCCAGCAGTCTCATCAACACCGTTTATGTTCGAACTTACAATTGATGTAAGGCACCGTCATGGCGAACTCTTTAAAGAGGAAAATTCTAATAGTTGAGGATCAGCGCGAAAAATCACAAGCAATTCGTGATTGCCTCTCGGAAGCCAGCGACAATTTCGATCCAATTGGAGCTGACACTATACTCGTTGCTGGACACATGCTGTTTTCTGGCGAAGCATGGTCTGGAATCGTACTAGACCTTTCATTTCGTAGAAATCAGCAGACAGGAAGCCAACACTCACGCCCTCACTTGGCGGGACTGGAGATACTTCAGCAGCTCAACGAGATGCGCTTGGGTTATCCAGTTATTGTCGCCACTCAACATGACTCATTTGTAAGCACTAAATATGGTGATTTTGACTCGACCGAATCCCTTAAGGGCATACTGCGAGATGCATTCCCATCTAATTTTAGGGAACTGATCGAAGTGGATTTAGGAGGAACTGATTGGCGAGCCATGTTGACCAAAGCCGCCCGGAGACATTTCCTATGAGACCCAGACTTTCTATTCTTCTGGTTGATGATCTAGAGGGAAAGCGCAAAGCGGTTATTGGGCGCCTTAGAGCGAATCTCTCTCGATTCGAAGTCATCTTTGAAGAAGCAGATCGATATGAAAGCGCGCGCGACCAACTTAAGGCTCGCAATTTCGATTTCGTGATTCTCGATATAAAGATCCCTGCGGGAGGCGATGACGCTTCGGAAAAATGGTCTAGGCAGCTTATGCGAGATATCCTTGGAGGCGAGTTGTGCTATCCCGTGCACGTATTTGGCCTAACGGCACACAAGGACCTAGACCCCGCGGTAAGAGCTTTCTACGAATCAAATATGTTCGGCTTTTGTCAGTTCGATTTTGAATCGGACGAGTGGGCACTGACAATATCTGCAAAGATTGAATACTTGGCGCTCGCCTTGCATTACGGAAGCGCCTATCGTCTCAATTCATTTGACTACGACTTGCTAGTCCTTGCCGCTCGACACAAAACAGAATACGACCCGATTAAACGCGTTTTCTTTGGAACGCGGAAGACACAGGAGCATCCTCTATGGCCAGGCAGGAGTTCGTATGGCCAGGTGTCCTTGGGTCCAAAGATACGGGCGAGGGTCGCGATAGTTTGCATCGGTGAGGCAGGCCTTTCGCCCGCAGCGGCGATAGTCACACAGGGCATTCAGGTACTACGTCCCCGCGTCGTGTCAATGCTTGGGATGTGTGCGGGCTTGGAGACAAAGGGCGTAAAGATTTTTGACGTTCTTGTTGCTCGTGAAGCTGCGTGCTGGCAAGAGGGAAAATCTTCTGAAATCGATGGAGACGAACAATTTGATCCCCGCCCAAAGCCGCTTAAGTGGTCAAGTGGGTTAGGGCCCTATATTGCTCTCGGTATCGAGTCACAGAATGAAGCATTGACGAGCATACTTTCAAAGATAAGTAAGTCTGATGATTACATCGCTCTTCAAAAGAAATATGGAGATAAGGTTGCGAGTTTGCCATCTATCAAAGCAGGTTTGATAGTTAGCGGATCCGAGGTTGTATCAAGCGGCACGATCGCGAGAGAGGTGCTGAGTCGCAATCGATCCGCCCTTGGGTTGGAGATGGAGATATTCGCGGTTTACACCGCGCTGGATGTTGCATTGGGAAAGCGCGCGGAATACGTCGCCATTAAGGGCGTGGCAGATTTGGCGGATAAGGACAAACGTGACGACACTCAAGTGCTCGCGAGCACTTTGTCGGCTGAAGTAATGAAGACTCTTCTGCACGGATGGATATCCAAGCAGTAGTTTAATTTGGAGGGCCGCGAGCATCGAGACGTTCGAGGAAGATTTTTGTTTCTTCTTTTCGGAATTCATGCTATGAATAGCTGTCCCGACTCAGCAAGAGCAACTGTGCTTTGAGGTAGGCCGGCGATCGGCCGGCCTCAAGGCTGGCGCGAGACGCGCCCCCGCCTTCGGCG
>NZ_JBNPTO010000017.1:0-175063 GCF_051167715.1 Bradyrhizobium sp. HKCCYLS20291
TCTCAAGCTCAAGCGCGCCGGTTGGAGCGATGACTTCTTTTTCGAACTCCTCGCTCACGTGCGATAGCCCTGCCCTCCAGGGGAGGGTGAAACCCGTAGCCTACCGCCGCCCCGCATTGGTCCACGCCTTCAGCGAGGCCCACACGCCGCGGGTCAGGCGGAAGGCGTCGACGGGCGCCGACGAGCCGATCACCTCGAAGCGGTGCAGCTCGACGCCGGTCCATTGGAAGCCGCACTTTTCGAGGATGTTGCGCGAACCGGGATTGCTGACCCGGGCGTGCCCGATCAGCACATTGTCCTCGCTGGTCTCGAAGAAATAGTCGATCGCGGCCCGCGCGGCCTCGGTGCCGAAGCCGCGGCCCCAATATTCGACGCCAAGCCAGTAGCCGAGCTCGGCGCGGCCTGAGGCGGGGCGGTTGATGCTGATCATGCCGATCGGCGCATCCAGGTGCGCGATCAGGAACACCGTCTCGTCACTCTGCTCCAGCGATCGCACGAAGCGGGCGGCGTCGACCTCAGAATAGGGATGCGGCAGGCGGCGGGTGTTCTCGGCAATAGCGCGGTCATTGGCGATCCGGGCCATCGCAGTCACGTCCGCGAGCTCCGGCGGACGCAAGGTCAGCCGGGGGGTCTCGAGGACGCAAGGTCTCGCCTCGCGCAAGGTGGGAGTCGTGATGTCCTGCAGCATGTCGGGCTCCGTCGACGCTTCGGGATCAGCTTGGGATCAGCGAAAATGAAAAGGGGAGGCCGGTTGTCCCGCCTCCCCTTGGAGCCATCTTGCGCTCCGCCGGTTCAACAGGACCCGGCGGACATATGTTGTTCCACCGCTATTCAGCAGCCTCAGCGGCTACCGGACGCACCGAAATGAACGTGCGGTTGGCGCGGGCATGAAATTCGACGACGCCGTCGATTTTCGCGAAGATCGTATGATCCGTGCCCATGCCGACGTTAAGGCCGGGATGCCAGGTCGTGCCGCGCTGACGCGCAATGATGTTGCCGGGAATCACGCGCTCGCCGCCGAACGCCTTGATGCCGAGGCGCTTGCCCTTGGAGTCGCGTCCGTTGCGGGATGAACCGCCTGCCTTTTTATGAGCCATCGCTCGTCTCCGATCTCAAGATCACCTTTAGCGCGATTCCGCCAAGGGATCATTCACAATTGCTGGGCGCGGACGAAAAATCCGCGCGATGAGGGTTCAAGCCGATGCGGCGCGGTCATCGCGCCGGCATGCTTACTCGGCGGCGTCGGCCGCCGGGGCTTCCGCCTTGGCCTTCTTCGGGCGCGGGCCCTTGGTCGGCTTGGCGTTGTCGGTCAGGATCTCGGAGACGCGGATCAGCGTCAGCTCGTCCCGGTAGCCGCGCTTGCGGCGGGAATTCTTGCGGCGGCGCTTCTTGAACGCGATGACCTTGGGGCCGCGCTTGTGGTCCAGCACCTCGACGGCGACGGACGCACCGGCCACCGCGGGAATGCCCAGCACCGGCGTGTCACCGCCGACCACCAGCACCTCGTTCAGCTGCACGATCGTGCCGGGTTCACCGTCGATCTTGCCAATCTCGAGCACATCATCCGGGGCGACGCGGTATTGCTTGCCGCCGGTTTTGATGACTGCGAACATCGTTCTCATCCTTCGTGTTCGATCCCGGCCTCGAAGCCAGATGGCCCCGGGTCGGCTTCTTGTTCAGTCGTTATGGTTCATGAGGTCCGGCCCGATCGGGGCCGGCGTCGGCGTGTCCCGGGCATCGAGGCCCGTCCGATACGCGCAACGACAATCGGCGCGAGAAGCTCGCGCCGGTCGATCGCGGGGTTATAGCCGCCGGGGTCGGGGAGTCAAGGGAAAGGGGCGAATGGCGAGTAGCGAATAGGGTCCGGCGGGCTTGGCTCCTACTTTCCCCTATTCGCTACTCGCTATTCGCCCTCTTCCCCCCGAACCATCCGTTCCGTCCGCTGTTGTCTCCCCCACACACGGAGCAGGACGACATGGCCGACGACGTCATGACCACCACGGGCATTGCCCGTCACGGCGCCGCGCGGCTGCCGTCGGTCGAGATCGACAGCTTCAACATCGAGCTCAAGGACGAGGACGGCTTTCTCGGCGATCGCGCCTCCAAGGGTGCGTTCCGCAAGATCCTGGAGCGCTGGCGCAAGCCGCTGCGCAAGTCCGGCAAGGATCCGTTCGGCGACGAGGACAGCGAGACCATCAGCAAGAAGGTGCTGGACGCCATCCTGGTCGGCGACGACACCGAGGCCTCGGCCGTCGTGCACTCCGCAATCGAGGAGTTCGCCCAGGAACTCGCCCACGTCACCCGCCGGTTCCTGCGCACCAAGGCCTGGGGCAAGACCGAATGCATCGTGGTCGGCGGCGGGTTTCGCGATTCCCGGCTTGGCGAGCTCGCGATCGCCCGCACCGAGATCATCCTCAAGGACGAGGGATTCGGCGTCGAGCTGGAGCCGATCCGCTACCATCCCGACGATGCAGGGCTGATCGGCGCGCTGCATCTGGCGCCGTCGTGGATCTTCGAGGCCCATGACAGCATCCTCGCCGTCGACATCGGCGGCACCAACATCCGCTGCGGCGTGGTCGAGACCTGCTGGAAGAAGTCGCCGGATCTCTCCAAGGCCTCGGTGTGGAAGTCCGAGCTGTGGCGTCACGCCGATGACGAGCCGACACGCGAGGGCGCGGTCAAGCGGCTCGCCAAGATGCTGAAGGGCCTGATCGAGGAGGCCGACACCGAGGGGCTCAGGCTGGCGCCCTTTATCGGCATCGCCTGTCCCGGCGTGATCAACGAGGACGGCTCGATCGAGAAGGGCGCCCAGAACCTGCCGGGCAATTGGGAGAGCAGCAAGTTCAACCTGCCGGCCAGCCTGGTCGAGGCGATCCCGATGATCGGCGATCACGACACCGCGGTGCTGATGCACAATGACGGCGTCGTGCAGGGCCTCTCCGAGGTGCCGTTCATGCAGGAATTCGAGCGCTGGGGCGTGCTCACGATCGGCACCGGGCTCGGCAATGCCCGCTTCACCAACCGCCGCAAGGACAACGGCCGCAAGGATGAGGATAAGAAGGGCGACGACAAGAAGGCCGCGAAAAAGAAGAAGGATTGAGCCGTCGTCCGGGATGGTCCCGGCGCGCGCGTATCGGGGTATTGCTGCGCTGCAGTATGACACCTCCGCGGCCCGATCCGGCTGCGACAGGTGCGAAAAACCCTCGTACAACCAATTGGATCGACCAGTCCCAGTAACCTTGACCGGTTAGGTTAAGAAACGGTTTGCGTTGCAGTGCATGCCATGATGCCGCAGGGTCATCCGCGTCGCTCAGGCCGGCCGGATTGACCCCCGTCTCTTCCGTCGGTTTCCCCAAGATGCAGCGACAAGGGACCGCCGGTATGTGTCAGCGTACGGCGGTCCCACCTATCTGGGGCTCACGCGCACAGCCGCGATCGCATTCCCCCGCGTCTCCCGATCATGCGCCGCATTTCGGTGGGAAATATCGCAAACCCCGCCTTGTCACCCCCGCAGCGGTGCCCTAGAACACGCCCCGACCACAGGGCCTGCCCCTGATTTGCGCCTGGAGAGGTGGCAGAGTGGTTGAATGCACCGCACTCGAAATGCGGCATAGGTGCAAGCCTATCGGGGGTTCGAATCCCTCCCTCTCCGCCAGCCTAGCGTTCGCATCTGTTCGCTGCCGTCCGTCAACTACCTGAAAAATAGCCGCAATTTTGGCGTTTGATGCTCGCAAGCGTCCGCGCGAGCTCGCTCCAAAACGTGGGTAAACGCGTGCAGGATGTGGGTAGCATCGTGGGTAAGGCTGCGAGGCAAAGATGGCGCATCTTGTGGGCCGCCTGACGGCACTGAGCGTGGCGAAGGTTAGGAAGCCCGGCATGTACGCCGATGGCGCTGGCCTCTATCTGCAGGTCACAGGCGACGGCGAAAACACCCCCGCCAAATCCTGGATCTTTCGTTTCACCCTTCGCGGCCGCTCCCGCGAAATGGGCCTTGGTTCCTTCTTGATTTTTGGGCTGGGCGAAGCGCGGGCGAAGGCAGCCGAATGTCGACGGCAGGTCTACGAAGGCATCGATCCAATAGAGGCGCGCCGAGCGCAGCGCGCGCAGGTTGCCCTAGAGGTCGCCGCCGCGCTGACCTTCAAGGAGTGCACTAAGCAGTATCTGGCGGCTCACAGCGCCGGCTGGCGCAATGCCAAGCACGCGGCGCAATGGAGCTCGACGCTGAAAACCTATGCTGACCCTGTGATTGGTTCTCTCTCAGTTCACGGTATCGACACCGCGCTGGTTATGAAAATCATCGAGCCGTTGTGGTCAAAGAAGCCGGAAACGGCCTCGCGGCTGCGCGGTCGAATTGAAGCGGTGCTCGATTGGGCGACCGTACGGGGCTTTCGCCAGGGTGAAAATCCGGCTCGGTGGCGCGGCCATCTCGACAAGCTACTGCCGGCACGTGCCAAAGTGCGCAGGGTCAAGCACCACGCGGCCCTGCCATACGATGAGCTACCCGCATTCATGGCCGCCTTGCGGGCACAAGATGGCGTCGCGGCGAGGGCGCTCCAGTTCTTAATCCTCACGGCGGCCCGCACTGGCGAGGTGATCGGTGCGCGACCGGAGGAAATCAGGGACGCGATCTGGACAGTGCCGGCCGGGCGCATGAAATCCTCTAAGGAACACCGCGTTCCGTTGTCGGCAGCGGCGCTCGCCATCATCGATACGCTGCGCAAGGAGCAGAGCGGGGCGCATCTGTTTCCGGGTGGCAAGCGCGACAAGCCGCTCAGCAATATGGCCATGTTGGCGTTGCTGGACCGCATGGAACGATCGGATCTGACGGCGCACGGCTTTCGCTCGACCTTCCGAGATTGGGCCGCCGAGCGCACGAACTATCCGAATGAAGTGGTCGAGATGGCACTCGCTCATACGATCGGCAGCAAGGTCGAGGCCGCTTACCGCCGAGGTGACTTGTTCGAGAAGCGAAAATCTTTGATGGCCGATTGGGCAACATTTTGCGCCTCAAACGGAGGCGCGGACGAAAAGATCATTTCGCTTCGCGCCTGAAATGTCCGCTCGCTTATTTGGCCGCGCATTCGCCTCGACGGCCTCCCGAGAGTTGCTCGCAGGGTAGATCTCCAGTCTTAGCAGTTCATTGCGCTGGGCAAACGCTGGGCCGGCACATCTTACGCGCAGCGACGCGATGAAGCTCGTCATCGGGACCTTGAACAAGTGCTCAGGGTAAGGAGCCTAGTCCGCCGACTCGCATTCACCCGTTTAGTGGATGCTCGCGGTCTCGATCGTTTCCGAAGAGCGTAGATTCCGGGCGACGAATCGCTTTCGCGCGACCGACGTCACAAACTTGGAGTTCGCGGAGATTCAGGCGCCGCACGCGTCATTGGAAATGGCAACCGCACGTCGGCTAATTTGCAAATCGCTTCAATCAGGAGCCGAACGGCTCGGGCATCCCATTCCATTTGCTCAATAGGCACGTCCCAATGCTCTGACACAACGTGCGCTGCATGGCGAGCCTTTATGCCGAGGCCCACGATCGTCCGCGCCGGCGTATGCATGATTGCCAGCTCAATGGGGGCCAAGTTAGCGAGCACCGATTCGATCTTTTGCGTTCGACTGGTGCCGTCCGAGCGGAGGTTCTCCGCGTCTCGGGGCTCTCGACCATCAACGTGCCACGACTCTAACGCGGAAATCTCCGACAACAGCGTGATAAAAGTTGTGTCTAATTGGACAAGCGCAAAATCCGCATCAAGCTGCTCAGCTTCGGCTGTTTGATCCAGTGGAAGTTCATTCCGAGCATTCGATTCTGCCGCTCTCGAAGAGTTGCTGTGATCCATTGCCTACCCCGACGGTAAGTTACCTATTCGCCCTGGATACTGGTTTTCAGCTCTTGGCTTTCGCATTGAAAGCTCCGGGAGGAAATAGAGATGATCCCGTAGAATACCGAATTTATCGGTATCTGAAAAGTCGTTTTATGTCTCTGGCCCCCTCGGGAGGCCAGGATGCCCAAAACGGTGACATCACCCCTACAGAAAAGGCTTGCCGCCATGCTGGTCGAGCACAGAAAGGCTGCGGGGCTAAGACAGGTCGACTTGGCAGAAAGGATGGGCGTCTACCAGTCCTGGGTGACCCACATGGAATCTGGACAGCGTCGAATAGATGTCGTCGAGCTCATCGAGCTAGGTAAGATCCTGGGCTTCGACCCTGTTGACGTGGTCAGGAAGCTGAGTCGCAAGTAAGCCCTGTGGGCGACTTTTGCTAAGACTCGATACACTTTTGCAGTTAAGAGCGTTGGGCTGCGACGGCTTCATGGCCGCCCCCGCGCTCCTTCCCTGAAATAAACCTGTATCGGCTGTAGAGTTGGGCAGGGCACGTGACCAGCTTTTTTCACGAGCAGTCGTCGAGTCCTCGCTGGCGCCTATAATAGGCGAAAGGGCCGAACGGGTACGTCTGCGCAGCTAGAAGAGCCACGCACACTATGGAGGCTTGCGTTTGATAGCGCGAACCGTAAGCGCGATCAAAGACGATGCAAGCGCTCAAGGGCCAGATCGCTTAGATTTCGACTCCGCCGCGCGCTCATTCTTCAAGATTGGTTGCTCGGAATTTGCGTTCCTCGCTCGCTCTTTGCGCCATCGCGCAGCGCCTCCCACCCCATTTCCAGTCCCGAAGAAATCTCCCCAACTAACCCATTGGTCTCTGTAGACGTATTGAGGAGACCTTGGGATATTAGCAGGTAACGTTTCCGACTTTCTGAATCTTCTCCAAAGGACCTCACTATCAACACCTTTGGTTTTCGCTAGTTCGCGAGCCCAGACTCGCGCTTCGTCAAACGGTAGCCAACTTCGACGACGCTTCGGATCATCGCTTACGCCGAGAAATATTCCCCAGCCTTCCCATAGCTCGGCGTAGACGGAATCTGGAGCGCCCGGCACTTCGGGAGGCAGTAAGCCGGCCTTGCTGGCTCTGATCCATTCGCGAGCCTGCCGGATCCCGGATCGGCTTGCCCAATCTTTTGCAGTATCGTAATGAACAAATTCCGCGCGAGCGGCGGTGCGGCCGGTCCCCAAGAATTCACCCCAACCTTGCCACTCAACTGCATATACAGCCTCGGGAGTGGAAGGAATGTCACGAGGTAAGGTCCCAGAACGTCGAAGTTTGCGCCAAGCGGATTCGGAGTCTACTCCCTTTGCTTGAACCCAGTTCTTGGCATCGGCATAGCTGCGCCAACCTACAACTCTGGCCAATTCCGTCGAAGCAGCGTACAGCCGTCCGGCAGACTCGTACTTGTCTATTGCTCCGGTAGAGACATTTGGCAACATGCCATTTGCGTGCAGCCGCCGAAGCAGCAGCGATGTTTTCCGAATGAGTGGCCAGCCCGCATCTACAACAACATCGTGATCGCTTAAAGTCTGAAGTGGAATCTCCCGTATTCGCAGTACTTTCCACCCAGCAGCAGCTAAGGCTTCGTTGTCCCGCTTGTCCTTGTCGACGGTCTTGCTGTGCCAGTAAGCTCCATCATATTCGATGATGAGAGCGAGATCGCTCAAGACAATATCAACCCGTTTACGAGCTCCGCCTCCGAGGGCTATAGACCTTACATGCTGGTCAACTACTGCGAATTGCGAAAGCTCGTGTGCGATGACATCCTCAACAATAGAAGATCCTCCCCTAACGGCACGTCCGAGGAACGCAGGCCACCCTTTCCAACCCTTTCCTCGGTAGACGACGCTTGGGTTCGTTGGGATGTCAATCGGAATTGTCCCGAGCTGCGAAGCCGCAGACCAGTCGGAGCTATCCAAAATTCCTGTTTCCATCGCCCATTGACTTGCTTCATCATAGGTACGCCATACTCTGTTTCTTGACTTACGTTCATCTTGGCCAAGAAAATGGGGAAACGAAATCCACTCTTTGTAGGTTCGCCACGGGGATCTTGGAATGTCGAGGGGTACGTCGTTTCTCGCGCAGGCGTTACGCCACTCCTCAAGCGAGGTAATTCGGTTCACTCGCGCCCATTCTTGGGCACTCGCCAAACTGCGAAATGTTCGGGGGTGAACTTTGAGACGCGATTGCCCAAGAAGTCTGGCCAGCCGTTCCAATCAGTGTAAGTTCTGTTTGGGTTTGTAGGAATGCCGGCGGGCAAGCCGAGCTGGCGTCGCTTTCGCCAATCCGCCTCCGAGGCTAGGCCTTGAGTCCGAGCCCATGCTCGAGCTTTCTCAAAAGGCAGCCAAGCTTTTCTGGATCGATCTCTTTTCTTCTCAGTCACGGCAGCCATGCTACGTTCGAGTTAATGTAATTAGACCAGTCGCACGACTCGCAGAATCGCTATTGATGGGTCTTCTTGCAAGAGTTGGCTTGAAGCGGTCTCTCTCGTCTTAACGTCCGAGGCAGGCGCTTGGGCGTTCGCGGTCTCGGAGCGCTTGCCAAGGAAGTACAGGGCGCCACGTTTCGAGCTAAAGTTGAGCTAACGTGGTAGGACCGTCATCCCACAAGCCGGTTAGCGCCGACGGTGTCCGTGCGTCCCAAGCGAATCGGGCGTGAAACCGGTTGGCCTGCGTCGTCGGTCTGTCCGGCTCAATAACGTTACCCTGTTGCTGTCCAGTCGATCGGGATCAGGTCTGGGGCGGCGCGAGGGCCTTCTGCCGCTGCACCAATCTGCATCTTGTTGGCAGTTTTGGCGCCTCGAGCGTACGGCGACTGCTCGTTCGTGAGTCACTGAACGGGCTCACCCTTCGCGCGTGAAAGTCAAGCGGCCGAAGCGGTCCGGCGATGGTGAAAGCGCCGCAGCGCCCCTAAGATAGTCGATGTCTGCTTGGGGCGACCTAGTTCGAGCGGCGTTAGGCCGTCAAGCCGAAGCCGAGCAGCCAGCCGGCTTAACCGTTCTGCGGCCGGCGTGCCCAGGGCTATCAGCGGCAAAGGATGTGCCGCTCGACGCCGAAGACCGCACCTGCCGACATCAGCTGACCTCATTGAACCCGCCTATCGGACGCCATCCGACCGGATCTGCGATCCACCGGTTGATTTCGGATTCATGCCAGCCGGACCCGTTGACGCTGATTTTCAGCGGAGCCGGGAAAGTGCCCTCTGCGATCTTGCGGTAGATGGTGGATCGGGACAGTCCGGTCCTGGCGAGGACGGTCCCTAACCGGATGATGCGGTCTGGTTCGCGCATGGCCCCGATGCCTCTGGTTGACTGTTTCTGACGCCGTCTGAGACCAGACAGGCCAAGAGGCGGACAAGGGGGGCCTTGTACGCTGGCAGGTGTGGCGTAGAGTCGGCGGCAAACAGGATGGGTCAAATTCCGATGCCCCGGCCTCTGCCTAGATCGATGCCATGTGCGAAGGCCAAATCCTGGCCAAGCCGGCGGCCCGACTCGAAGGCGATGCCGAGGTCGTTCTTGCGGCTGGCGAGGATGGATTCGAGCTGCGGATCCCGTTCGAGGCTTTTGGCCATATCGCCCATCGCCAAGCGCGTTGCCTTGTAGCCGGACATGTCACCGGCCTGATACTGGCGCTGGCTGGTATGATCGAGCTTCTGCCAGCGCTCCACGAAACGATCGGCGCGGCGGCTCGGATCGATGCGCAGTTCGGTCTCGAGCTGGAGCGCTCGGACTGCGCGGCTAACCTGGCCGCCAGCCGCTTCGCGCGCCAGTTCCGGTTTCTTCCTGTAGGCGGCTTCGGCGTCGTGCGGACCAAAGGGCCGTACCTCTTCGAAGGCCTGGCGGGCCTTCTGCAGCGCTTCAACCTGCGCAGGGTTGGCCTCACCGTTCGTTCCCTGCGCAGCGAAGATCGCATTCACGGCGCGGGCATGGTGCACGAGCGCCCGGGTCCGGACGCGACGCGCTTCCGTTTCAGGATCTTGCGCCACGTTCCTTGCCGGCACCTCGGCTGCGCGCCGCTCTGCTGCCGTGTCGCTCGTCTCCCTTTCCGGGGATGCCCGCTCGGGCTTGCGTCCGCTATCCGGCCCGGGGGCATCTGCAGGCGAGCGAAGGCCATCGAACATGTCGCGCAGCTTTTCCGGCACGATCTTGCGCACGATCTCGGCCATGCGCTCGCGGAACGTGATCCCGCGCCGCTCGGCATAGCTCTGGACCGGATCGGCACGGTCGTAATCCGACGCCATGTCCTTGGCGCGATCGCGCGACAGGGCGCGGGTGAGCCGGTCCGCATTGGCAAAATCGTCACGGCCATAATGCAGCTCCACCCCGTCGCGGTGCCGCGACAGGGCGACATAGCTGCTGTGGCCATCCATGCCGGGCGTCGCCAGGACGTGGACGCGGTCGACTGTCACGCCCTGGGCCTTGTGGATCGTCGCGGCATAGCCATGGTCGATCCGGTCGTAATACTTAAACTCGAAGCGCACGGACCGGCCATCGTCGGTCTGCACGGTCATCGATTGCGCGCTGACCTGCTCGATCGTCCCGAGCGTGCCGTTCTTGACGCCAAGGCTGCGCTCGTTCTGCAGGAACATGACACGATCCCCGCTGGCGAACTTTCTCCCGCCGCGCTCGACCGTCACATGCACCTCATCGCCGAGATCGCCGGCAGCCCGCATCCGTCCGCGCGCTGCCTCGTTCAGCGCTTGGACCTCGTCGTTGGTGTGGGTCAGGATGATCCGGCTCCGGTCCGGTGACGCCTGCCGGTCACGATCCCAGCGCTCGATCAGATTGTCGCGAGCCTGCTGGCGCCCCTCGGCCTCGTGCACCATACCGTGGGCGCGGTACGCCCCGAGCGCATGGGCCACTCTGCCGGTCGCCAGATCGCGCGTGGCGTCGCGCTGCCAATCCTGGCGCTGACGGCGCACGTCACCGATTTCCGCCCCGCCGTGACGCTCATGGATCGACCGGAATGCCGCGCCCGCTTCGATCGCCTGCAGCTGTTGCGTATCGCCGACCAGCACCACCTTTGCGCCCGCCTCGGCAGCATGGGACAGCACGCGTTCGAGCTGGCGCGTGCCGACCATGCCGGCTTCGTCAATCACCAGCACATCGCCCGATTTGAGCAGATCACGGCCTTGTTCCCAGCCATGCTCCAAGCTGGCGATCGTTCGCGACGCAATGCCCGATCCACTCTGAAGATTTTCAGCGGCAATGCCGGACAGCGCCACGCCCCGCACCTCGAGACCCACCGCTTCCCAGGCCTCTCGCGCCACCCCCAGCATCGCGCTCTTTCCCGTTCCGGCATGGCCGACCACGACGCCCAGATCGCGTCCGCCTGCGACGAGCGCCAGTGCCTCGGCCTGTTCGGACGACAAGACCAAGCCGCGCGCTTCGGCACGCGCCAAAGCGGCCTTGCGGTCCGCGTCGCGGACCTCATGGCGATCCCGGTCCGCCAGCAGCTCGGAAGCGCGATGCAGGCGCCGTTCTGCCTCGATCATTCCGCGGGTGGTGAACCGATCCTCGCCTCGGACGTCCCTGCCGAGTTCGACCAGATCGGGCGCTCCCTTCATCGCGCCCACTACTTGGTTGAACTGGTCGAGCCCGTCACTGTGCCGATGCGCGAACTTTGCCAAGTCCCGGCGTGTGAACGTCGATTGCTGTTGGGTGATGGCGTCCAGTCCAAGGGAGGGATCGGCGATGATCCGCGCGCCATTGTTGCGGGCGATCTCGCGGTGCATCTCGGCGCGGTCGGCCTCAGCCCCTTCGCCTGCGATGCCCCGAACCTCGATGCGCTTCGCAGGGGCGCCGATCTGGTTTTGCGGCTCGAGCGCAATGCCCTGGGTTTCCAGACTGCGATGATCGATCCGCGCGTCGATGTCGAGCTCGGCCAGCCGCTCGTTGGCGAGCTCGGCCCAGCGGTGGCGCCAGCGCTCAACCAGCTCGGTGCGGTTCCAGTCTCGGACCTTCTGGCCAAACCCGTTCTCGTCGACGGCGCGCATGGTCAGCATGACATGGGCATGGGGCTTGGGCATGCCGTCCTCACCCCTGTCCCAATGCACATTGAGGTCGGCGATCATGCCGAGACCGACGAACTCGCCCCGAACGAAGTCGCGGGCCAGCGCGATCCCCTGCGCCTCAGTCAGCTCGCGCGGAATGGCGAACTCGACCTCACGGGCCAGCTGCGCGTCCTTGCGGACTTCGACCGCTTCGACATCGTTCCATAGCCGCTCCCGGTCGCGCCAGGCTTCCGGCGAATTCTCTGGCAGCATCACCTCGGAATGGACGACGCCGCGCTTTCCGGAAAAATCCTGATCACGGCCGAGCCGCTCGTCGCGCAGCCGCGCCCCTGAGCGGTAGGCCGCCGAGGCCACCGCGCTGCTCCCGGCCTTGCGGCCGATGACCTTGACGTGAAGATGATAGATCGCCATCGCGATCAGAGCATCTACACAGCGAAGCCCACGTCGGCACGACGTATAAGCGCGCCCTCCCTCGAAAAAATCTCGGGAGGGACTACCGCGTCCCAAGCCGTCCTGACGACCTTACAGCATTGTGCAGGGTGCCAAGCTATCATTTCACCATCAACACTCACGGAGTCGACGATGCGCAAACCACGAGACTTTGACGCGGATCTGAAGGCCCTCGAAGACAAGGCGCGCGGACTGAAAACCCGCAAGGTGCGACATCTCGGCGAATTGGTCATCGCCACCGGAGCGGACGCGCTCACCGCTGAAGAATTGGCGGGTGCGCTGATCGTGCTTGTAGAGACGAAAGAGGCCGGAAAGAGGGAGGCATGGGCCAAACGCGGGGCCATGTTCTTTCAAAGCCGGGCGCGGCGAAATGCGCCAGCAACTGACCGCAACCTGGGCAGCGCTCCTCCGCGCCCGAGCGGAGCGCAATCGGTATCAAGCCACAAGAGCTCGACGTGACATGCGCACCTGGCAGGCCGAGCGCCGCAAGCGCACGCGGCACCTTATCGAACTGGGTGGTCTCGTCGTGAAAGCCGGGATCATCGAACTGACGGGCAATGATCGCGCAATCATCTTCGGCGCGCTGCTTTGGATGGCCGATAAGCTCCAAAGCGATCAAGGCGAACGGGCGCGGGCGCTGTGGGTGGCAAAGGGGACGCAAGCGTTTGAGGCGGCTTCGGCGAGTCACACAAAGGTGGATCCGACTGGTCCGACGGTTCGTCGATAATATGCTACAACAGCATCTGAACAGAGCAACGACCTTCGTAGCGACGTTCGAGCGTGCAGGTATTGACGCAGCTCTCGCTTTTCCGGGGGGCGACGCAGCGGCCGCAACTTCGCTTGCGCTGCACGGTCAGCGGCACCACCATGTCCTCCGGGACGGACGCGATACGAGAGCCCTGCACGGCGGCGTCGATCATCGCGGGGGAATCGTTGAACGTCACCTGCCGGTCGATCCGCACCCTGACCTCGAAGCCGTTTTTGCCGAACTCCCATACGTAGTGCCCGCCAGCGGCCTCCCGGCGCTTTATGCAAATGTGCTTCAGCAGGTTCCGCGGGTGCTTCGGCTTCGGGTGCGCCTTGAGATACCCGGCGGACGCGACCGCGACCAATCGCCAGTCCGGACCGATGCGCACCGCGATCATGTCATTCTCGACGCTCTCGCCGAGGCGGACGCCCGCATCGAAGCCGTCCTCGACGATGTTGCTGAAGCCGGTGAGCGTCATCGACGCCGTCGTGCACGCGTGCCGGCTACGGCTCAGGCCGATCCTCATGATTCGCTGGCCTTCGTTCTCGGCGTGGTCCCGCTGATGACAAAAAAAGGCGCGGCGCGGAGTTGCGGCACGCGATCGGGACGACCGTGTTCTTCGGGATGTTGGGCGTCACCGCCTTCGGTCTGCTTTTTACACCGGTGTTCGATGTCGTCATCCGTCGGTTGGCGGAGGCGCTGCGCGCATGGAACGGCCGTCTCTCCTCTGGGTCCGCGCCCGTATCGACTTCGATGAATTAAGGTCCGGCGGAGTCTTCCTTGACGCCGCGTGCGACGATCCTGAGCGACCCGTCCGGGAGAGGCCGCTGCAGCTTCAGCGCCTTGCTGGGCGGCACTGTCATCCAGGCTTCCACCTCGTCGGGCGTCGTCAGGATCACGGGCATCGCCTTCGGATGAATGGCGCCGACTTCCGCGTTCGGCTCCGTCGTCAGGAAGGCGTAGAGGTCGTTGGTCGTCTCGCCTTCTTTCACCTTCCGGACCGACGTCCAGTTCGTCCAGATACCTGCGAAGCAGGCGAGGGGACGAGCGTCATTGAGCGCAAACCAGACGTCGCCGCCTTACGGCCTGTTGAACTCGCTGTAGGAGTTGAACGGCACGACACAGCGGTGCTCTGGAGCCAGCCATCGTGCCCAGTGTTTGCTCTTCGCGTTTCTGATGTTGGTCGTGCCGCCGTCCGGCTCCATCCGCAGCAATTCCTTAAAGTCGACCGGCTGGGCTGTGGAGTAGCTCGCATCCTCGTCGCAGTCGTAGAGGACTTCGCACGCGCTCAGGGCCTGCTGCAGATCGTTTTGCGAGTGCAGAAGGCGCCGCCTGCGGGCGTCCGCTTACAGCGTCATCTTCTCCGGATTCGGCGGTGCGGACATGATCGCGGATGTGCCTCCTCAACTACAATCACGGCCCGGACGGATTGTGCCGCGCCCGAAATGCCGGTTGTGGCGGCGTCGCCCGACCTTAGCACATTTGCCGCAGCGGAGGCGTGGACGAAGGTCGTCGGCGAACGTGACCACGTGGCGATGTCGATGTCGCCGCCTAGCCTTGCGGTTGCCGCTGCTGAAGGGAGCGGGATGATGCTTCGGCGCCATTCGCCGGCGCTCGATTGAACGAAGGCCAGCAGCCGTCCTCTTCGTGCCGCCCGGTCCGTTGCTGGCAGGTTGCGTCGAGCAGGCGTTGCCCGACGTCTTTCCAGGCCGCGTCCGGACCGAAGAGCCTGACGGCGTCGGCCTTCTGGATTTCCACAATGCGGCCGCTGCGGTTGCACGCGACCCGCAGCACGTGCCGGCCGATCTGAGACACCTTGCGGGACTGGATCGGGCGGCCGACCTGTCTCACGTCGGCGCTGACGTCCCTCAGGACGGCGTCCAAGTATTCCGGCGGCATCTGCTCCCCAGGACCCACCGCGGCCGCTAGGCGGCCGTTTGTGTCGACCGCGGCGCCGGTAGGCATGTTTTCCATCTGTTTTGGGCTCGGCATTCGCCAACTCGCTGGTCTCTCTGAAGCCATGCCCAATTAGAACATATAGAGAACATAAGTCGAGTCAAATCCATCGCGTCTCGGATCGAGCCAACCGGATCGGATCGGTATAGATAAGATCTTAACTGCACTCTTGTGGATTCAATCAACTAGTCATATATGACCTATAAATCGATTTAGTCGGTCATTTATGGGTAGTTATCATGAGCTCGCCTAAATCCAACGCAGCGCTGGAGCGTTTGGGTCACGACCTCCGGTCGGCCCGGCTGAGTCGCCGGATCGCAGTGACCGATCTGGCTGAGCGCGCCGGTACGTCGGCGAAGACTATCCAAAGGCTGGAGAAGGGCGATCCTAAGGTCGCCGTAGGTACGCTCGCGAACGTCCTCGTTTCTCTGGGACTCGTCGAGAAATTGGCCGACCTGGTCGACGTCCGAAAGGACGATCTGGGTCTGGCGCTGAGTTCCGAACGGACGCCGCAGCGGGGTCGATCGTTCGCGGCCTCCGTGCGAAGGCGGAAGCCGACGGATGATAAGGACGACCCCGACGATGTAGATCCCAATGGGGTGGCCTTTTGATGAGCGAATACTACGCCCGGGTCGTCCTTGGCCAGGCTCTGACGCGAGTGGGCGAGCTGCGCTTCACGAAGACCGGTCCTCGCCAGTTTTCGGTCTTCGCCTACGATCCAACCTGGTCGAAGGATGCCCGCGCTTTCGCGCTGCAGCCGAACATGCCCTTCGACGGTGGGCCTTACCATGCGTCGTCGCAATCCGGAGAACCGCGTGAGGCACTCGCCGGGGCGTTCTCGGACGCTGCGCCCGACAGCTGGGGGCGCAGACTGCTCGAACGCGCCTACGGCAAGGGTCTTTCGGAGTTCGAATATCTGACCCTGTCGGACGATACGTGCAGGCAAGGCGCCTTACGCTTCATCGACGAACATGGAAAGCTCATCACCGGAAAGGCCGACGAGGCGGTACCGCGCCTGCTCGATCTGCAATCGATCACGGCGCTCGCACGCGCCTACGAACAAGGCAAGGAATTGGCGGCCGAGCAGATACGTGCTCTCGCGGGCGCGGGCGCTTCGGGCGGGGCTCGGCCCAAAGCCAACGTCCGCGACGGCGACATTCTCTGGCTCGCCAAGTTCACGTCCGTCCACGACCAGCACCCGATCGAACAGGTCGAAGTCGCGACGCTGAGGCTCGCGAAGTCGTGCGGTATCCGCGTTCCCGAAGTCAGGTTGGAGCTCGCCGACACGCAGTTTCCTGTCGCGCTCGTCCAACGTTTCGATCGACGCGGACGCGCGCGTATTCCCTACATCTCCGCAAGGACGGCGCTAGGAAAGACGGGCACGGAACTCGGTTCGTACACGGAGATCATCGATTTCATGAGGACGTCCGCTGCCGAGCCGAAGGCAGATTTCCAAGAGCTCTACAGGCGAATGGTCTTCACCATACTCGTCTCGAACAAGGACGATCATCTGAAGAACCACGGATTTCTGTACGTCGGTTCGGGACGCTGGGGCCTCTCGCCGATGTTCGACGTGAATCCCGCACCCGATCGCGATCCGCATCTGGAGACGGCGATCATGGAAGGCGGCGCGCATGACCGGTCGATCAAGCTCGCCCTCGAAGCATGCGAGTTCTTCGAAATTCCCGAGGCCGACGCGCGGAAGATCATCCGAGAAACGGCTCGACGGGTATCCGATGGATGGCGCGAGGCTTTCCGCCAGGCCGGCGTGAGCGGGGCACGATTGCGCGACTACGAAGCCGCCTTCGACCACGGCGAATCCGAGATCGCAAAAGCTCTATAATTGGTCCTATACGTCCATTATCATGGATAAACTGGACATATATGACCAGTTATGTGATCGGATTTCGACAGTAGCGGGACGCCGTGCGAGACCGACGACGGCTCGATGGTCCGGACGGGAGATAACGTGGCGCGTCCCGTCGCTGGCGACAGGTCGTAGATGCGCACGGCGAGCTCCTGCGTGTCGACCCTCGCCGCCGGCGGCTCAGAGACGGCAGGAAAAGCGCGTGAAGGCCGTCATTGTCTGCAGCCGCGGCTCGACATCGCGCAGGAAGATTTCCGTTCTCAGGAAGGCGATCTCGCTTTCCGCCGCCGTCTCGCCGACGTCGATGTACCACCACCGCGGTCTTCCATTGCTGCCGTCGCTCCACATGTAGCCGCGCCGCTTCAGTACGTCCTTCAGTTCGAAGGGCGACTGTTCGGCCCAGACCCGGATGGTCCTTTTTCGGGCCTGCTCCAGCAGGACCGCAAGCGCCGGCGCGCCCGCGGGCGCCAGTTCGATGGAAAGGATCTCGACGAGGCGTGACAGTCGTCGCCGGCCCTGTGCGCATGCTGAAAGAAGCCGGCGCCGTTCAGCAGGTATCCGAGTTGAGCACCCGCGAATCCATGACGGCGCCACTCCACTTCGGTCGTCGAGCAGCCCATGCCTTGTGCTCGAACACGGACCAGAACCGTTCGGCGAATTTCCGGTCGATTGTGCGCGATCACGATGACCGCGTCCTGCACGAAGGATTCGACGGCGGATGCGTCGATGCGGTGACCGGCGACGGACCGACGCGAGAAACGGCGCCTATCGCCATGTCGCCTGTCGGATGTGGGGCGGGCGGGAGAAGTCGAGCGGCAGGCCGAGATGCCGTACTTCTTGACCTCGTCCACCAGTTCGTTGAGATGGGCGGCCGTCGAGGAGAGCAGGCCGTGGACCCTCGCGAAGCCATCTGCGGCGGCGTCGGCCGCCACCTTGATGATGCTGGCCTTGCCGAATTCGTCGCCGAACACTTTTTGCCAGGCCGCGATGCTTTCCTGCCGCCCCTCGGTCGCATGAGCCTCGTCGATCCATTTCCGGTAGCGCGCGATCACTGTGCGGAAGTTTGAATACTGATCGTCGGTGCCGAAGAGCGGCGAGAAATCCTCGCTCGGAAGCTTCGGATTCGTCACCGTCGGCCTGTTCGGGTGCATCCGGAGCCAATCGTCGAGACGGCCCATCAAGGTCTGGAGCGTCGTAGGAACGTCGGGTCGGGGCGTCTTGCGGGACTGGCTGGAAACTGTCGGGCTCGAAGGCGCGACTTCGACCACGAGCACGTTTCGGAACTCGGCATGACCGTCGACGAGCTGGCCGAGGAGGCCGATCGTTGGTCTCGGGAGAAATATCAGCCGGACGCTGACACGATCGACGTCGATCCGGATAGCGACCGCGTCTATCACGGCACGGAGCGACAGTCGTACGAAGACATCTTCTTGGAAGAACTAGGTTGTTCGGAGGACGTGCTTCGGGTGGTGATCGACGCTCTGCCCGACGTGTCCCATCGCGACATCAGGGACAGCGCCGAGCCTTACTACAGCGACGCCTACAACTTCGAACCGATCGAGATCGCCCGCACCAGGGAGAAGGCCGACCAGGACGAGTACGGGTTCGCGAACAGGGATGCGTTCGAATGGAGCGAGTTCTGCTCGCAGGTGAAGTTTTCCTCCCGTTTCTTCGGCATCAAGGACAAGCTGGACGAACTGTTCGGCGAGCCGGTGGAATACGGTCAAGGTCCGGTCAAGCCGCCGTACGAACTGGCGGCGGGACAGATGCTGTTTCGTGCCCGGCTGATAGACGGGAATCTGACGGAGGAGACGCTGCAGGCGGACGGAGCGTCCTTATTGGGACCGCCGCCGTCGGCGCGGACCCCATCCAGGAGAATGAACGTGGAATTCATTCCCGTGCTCTACGCAACATTTGCCCGCTCGATCGCGGTGACCGAACTCAGGCCCGGCATCGGCGACTCCGTCGCGGTCGGGCGCGTCGAGACCCGCGTGCCCTTGAAGGTCTTCGACTTCACGGTTTTCGAGCAACGGTCCGCCGACCGTAGGCACTTCTACGACCACAGCCGCTACGACTACATCACGCAGATGCAGGACGAGATCTCCCGGCCGGTGCGTCCCCACGAACGTCAGCGCGAATACATCGCGCGCCCCAGATCGTGGCGGAGTACCTCAAGATCTACTTCGGATGCAACGCCGTGATCTACAAGCCGTCGATGCAGAAGGACGACGGCGAAGACAACCGCAATATCGGGATCCTGAACCGGGAAACGTTCGTCGGCACCGACGGAGTGAGCATCGTGTCCTATGTCGACTGGACGATGCTAGACGTGGTCAACGTGAGATATTCGACGGTGGACGGCTCTCCTTTCGGTTTCTGAAGCTCCGGTCGTTCCGTGTGCGGCGCCTTTGGCGATCGTACCCGGTACCATTCGAGAATTTGCCGGAAGGGGATGCCCTGTGTTATCTGCCCCCCGGGTATCTTGTGCCGGGAGATTCGGTGCCAAGCAGAGACCTTCACACCGCGTTGCGTTCGGACGTCGTCGAACGCGTGAACGCCGGGCGCATCGCGGTCGCTG
This sequence comes from Bradyrhizobium sp. HKCCYLS20291, assembly GCF_051167715.1. Classification (NCBI taxonomy): domain Bacteria; kingdom Pseudomonadati; phylum Pseudomonadota; class Alphaproteobacteria; order Hyphomicrobiales; family Nitrobacteraceae; genus Bradyrhizobium; species Bradyrhizobium sp. HKCCYLS20291. The sequence goes on from NZ_JBNPTO010000017.1 coordinate 19,492, forward strand.
TCGTGCGGCTGCAGTCGGGCAAGGACGACGTTGCCCTCACGCTGCATGTCAACCCGACTTCGTTCTCGACCGCCGGCGTCCAGACGCGCGAATGGCTGCAACTGCTCGGGTTCGCGGAGAACGCCGGCTGCAAGTTCACCGGCGGGCTGCAATGCTTCAGCAGGGAAGTGCCCGAAGGATACGATCTCGGTAACTTCGCGACGGCGTTCAACGACGGCTTCGTCCGCCTCGAGAAGGCGACCGGCGACTTCGAGTCGTGCGGGTTCTGGCTGCCCTTCCGCCGGCAGCTATCCGACCGGGCGCGGGCCTACCGCCAGCCTCTGTCCGGCGACGGTCACATGGTCGTCGACGGCAAGACCTTGAAGACCACCGAAGACGACAGCTTCCGTTACGTCTTCACCTTCGTGAACACCGGGAGGGAAAAGGGATTCGTCACCCATTATATTCCGCGCCATCCGCCGCTCTCGTCCGAGGTCTCGACTGTCTTCGCCTATCTCGGCCTCGAGACGTATCGCGACTGTCCGGAGGCGGGGTTCGAGCCGTGCCACTATAGGACGCTCAGGCTCTTCGAGGCCGACAATCCCTTCGACGGCAACGTCGATTTCGCTCACCAGTCCTTCGATGCGCATGCCACGCGCTTCTCGCAGGCCATCGAGGGCCTGCTCGCGGCCAACGCCGCGGCCGAGCGCGCCGGCCTCACGTTCTTGCCGATCGCAAGGCCCGCCCAGCGGCAGCGCAACGACATCGTACGCCAGATCGGCCTGCCGACCGACAAGAAGCGGGCGCGTCCGAATCCGAAGATGGCGTTCGACGCGGCGATGCCGTCGAGCTTCGACGTAGCGATCTCCTTCGCCGGCACCGAGCGCGCCTTGGCCGAACAGCTCGCGGAGAAGCTGCGCGCAGCCGGAATCGCCGTATTCTACGACTATTTCTACGCGGAGCATCTGTGGGGCAAGAACCTCACGGCGTTCCTCGACGAGATCTACGGCAAGAAGGCGAAGTTTTGCGTCGTGTTCGTCTCGAAGGAATACAGGGACCGCAAGTGGACGATCCATGAGCTGCGGAGCGCGCAGGCGAAGGCGCTGGAGCAGAAGGGAGACGAATATATCCTGCCCGTGAAGGTCGATGATACCCAACTTGACGGACTGCCTTCGAACGTCGGGTACGTCGACGTCGCGGTAGGCATCGACCGGATCGCCGAGATGCTCGAAGCGAAGCTGAACGGCTGAGCATGGCACCGGATCGGTCGGCTGGCGCATGATCGTCAATCTTCCGATGCCGGAGAGTCTGAACGAAGCGGCCCGTAGGCTTTATTTCCCGGCCTGGTCTTCCCTGATCGCGATCCGAACGGATTTCGACACCGTATTCGAGTACGGCATCGATTGATCGCAGGAGTGGTCGGAATACCTCGAAGGATACCAGCCCGAGCTCCAGGCGGTGTGCTCCGTGATCCAGCAGTCGAACGAGCTCGCGCTGAAAGCGATGATATGCGCCGCCAGCCCGTATATGCTCCTGCTTGGAAGCGAGCCGAGATTCAGCGCCAAGCTCCGCGACATCGACTTCTCCGAGTTCCGGGCTCTCGATGCGGTCGATCTTCCCGCCGCCGTGAACTCGCTGTGTCCGTATCCCTTGAGCGACGGCTACATCGGCTACTACAACGAGCTCCGGGTCCTCAGAAACAAGTTCCCCCACCTCGGACAGGCCGGCCAGACCTTGAAGCCCGAAGACTTGTTGGATCTACTGATCCGCCAACATATCGAGCTCTGGAGCGATCGGTCGTGGCTGGCCGATCGCGCGAATTTCGCCTCCTGCACGGGAGCCGCGTTCCTGCACGACGGAAAGTACAACGCGGCCGCGTCCGAGGTCATGGACTAGTTGCCGATGACGTTCGCACGGATCGGGAAGAGCGCCTTCAAGAAGCTGTTCTGCATCGGCGAGACGACGGGACGGTATCTCTGCCATCGGTGCATCCGCGAAGCGTCGACGCGCTTCTACGCAGTCGATACCGACCGGTGCAAGACCGCCCCCCTCAAGGGAGCGGACGGCCAAACGCTGCACTGTCTGATGTGCGACGAAGATTACGAAGTGGAGCGGCGTCCGTGCCGTATTGAAGGCTGCGAAGGCGACGTCATCAGTGTGGACGAGTATCGCGGCGCCGATACGTGTCACACCTGCGGGCGAGAGCAGAAGGACGAATGAGCGGGGCGCCGCGTCCGGAGATCGCGGGTGCACCGCTTCCCTTAGGCCGCTCGCCGCGGAATGTGCCGACTACTTTCCGTGCTGGCGAAAAGCGTCGAGAATCTCATCGAGGTCGCAGCGCGCGTAGACCCTTGCCTTTTCTCGCTGGAAGCCTCTGTTGCACAGGCTCTCTTCGCGGGGATTGAGTTGCAACCGGAGTTCGTCGACCGCGCGACGGGATAGGAGCCAGCCTAACGGAACTGGGATGCCGCGGTCCGCCATTTGGACTGTCGTGTATCGGTCGAAAATGTATGGCTCCGTCACTACGCTCTTTTTCGCGGACTCCTCGATCATCCGATGGATTTCCTCGTCGCTCACTCCGGGCGGAATGCTGCTTGACTTCAAATTCGACCGGGAGATCTCTTCCGACACCTGGATCTTCAGGTCGTTCAGCCCGTATTCGACGCGGAAGTCACGGACGGACATGACCGTTTCGAGCGCGGTCAGGAAGTCGCTCACTAGACCCGAGTGGTTCGCGTACCCGTCTTGCCGCTTGCAAACCGGACTGGCGTCGTCGCCGGAACTGCCGCAATACGGAGCGTTGCCGATGTGAATGGTGAGGACCGAGAAGCGCTGATCGTATATTTCTTCGGCGTCCTTGTCGGTCCTGATCTGTTGAAGATGCCTGTAGACCTCGACGAGCGTGGGAGTGCCGGAATTGTCGAAGTATCCGCCGTCGACGTACTGGTCCTTTCTACCTTTGTATTCGGGTTTCGGAATAACGGTGCCGTCGGGGCCGAACTTGACGTCTAGGTCAGTGAACGATCCCGGCGGCGAGATGAAGGGAAATCGCGCGCTGGTGCCCGCCGCGGCGCTCAGCGGCGGACCGTTCCTGTAATCGATGGCATGCCAGTCGTCGAAGCCGCCGTGCGGAAATGCCTTGACGAAAGAAGGGCTCATGATGAGGCGTCGGCCGTCCCTGGCCCTCGTCGCGTTGAGGAAAAGATTGGGAAGGCTGGGCGTGTCTTTCGAAGGCCTCAGCGCGTAAAGCGGCTCCGCGAGCGTGTCCTTGCCGAAGGTCTCAAGAAAGGATCTCTCGAGACTGTACTCGAGCCCGAGCTGACGGTCGAAGCGCGATATCGGAAACGGCAGAAACTGCTGGACCGTTTCGACGAAAAGCAATTTCGCCAGCAAAGGCGATAAGTGATCCTGCGAAAGGACGGCGGCGACCTTGTTCTGATAGTGATCCTGGCCGACGTTGGCGAATTCGCAACGCTTCTCCGCCGTGTCCGGCGGATCCACCTTCATCGCGGCCGCAAAGACGGCTGCGCCGACCGAACCTCCAGATACACCGCTGATGCCGTAGATGTGCTGTGCCATGCCCGGGCAGGCGTCGACCAGGCGGGCGAGCACCATCGCCGTGAAGTACGCCGCGCGGATTCCGCCGCCCTCCGCCGAAACGAGTATGACGGGATAGACGTCGTACTCTTTGCGGTCCGGTCTGTCCGCCAACCACGGTGCGAATTCGTCCTCGAATTCCAGCGTCGGCATGTTGACTTCGGGACTTCGGCGGATCGAGTGGTTGTCGTTGAGATCCAGCCACCCGAACGCGACCACCAGCGCGGCCACCGCGAGCGCGGCGACCGGCCGGATGCGGCCCCGCCGCGCGAGTATCACGACGTCGGACACGATCGACGTCCAGATACAGCATGAAAGCAGAAAGATGTTCACCGGCCCCAAGGATTGCGCGACCGAAATCAAGCTGAACGGTAGGCCGAAGCTCGAATCCCGCGTCGAAAGCAGGAAGGCCGACGAGATGAACGCCAGCGCGCCCCACGCGGCGACTCTCGCTTGCAGGACGGCGACGACGGCTCTCGGGACCGGAGATAAATTTGGCAGCCAACGGGTCAGTATCCCGAAACGCGTTTGAGCGAGATAGAAGGCGACGAGACCCGCGGCGAGTCCGATGAAAGGGTCGGACAGCGGGGCCAGTTGGCCGTGAAGGCGGACGAACGCGAACGCGATGAGAAGGAGTGGCGAGGCGCCGATGACGATGCTCAGAAAACGCCCGTATCGAGGCGGGACGGGACGACCGGCGGTCCGCAGCAGATTCCGGGAGTTGGTCCTGAGAACGACTGACAGTGCCGCGGCCGCGCACAATGAGAGCGCATAGCGGGCCCAGGAAATTTCGATCCGGTCGCCGTACCTTACGTAACTGAAAAGGGCCTCCGTGACTTGGTCGTTCGCCAGGCCCGGGATCAGGAAGCAGAAGGCCAAGGTAGCGATCGTTAGACTGACCGGCCACATTTTGAAGAACGGGGAGGTCGCACCAGCGATCGCGCCCCACGCGGAGCGTATCGCGCGGAGATATCGCGAATCGCCGGCGTGATCTTGAATAATGGGTGTTCCGGGCATCGCGGTCACACGTGGGTCGATCTGCCGAACGGTTCGTCCGTTCGACTCTATCCGATACTACGCCTGTGACGCCAGTTCTGTCGGCTCGAAGTTCCTTGGAATTCGTTTTCCGGCGCCGATCACGAGGCGACGCGCTGCATCTTCCGCAAGTCGCGGAATTTCCGGCTTTCCCTCGCATACGCAGCCAGCAACGCCTCGACCCAAAGCGCCATCCCTCGGCCTCCAGATCGATCCTTTGCGGCCGGCTGTAGTGCTGCTCGGTCACGGTGCAAGTCGCTCGCGCTCCTTCGTTTTTCCGTTCGAGGTCTTGTGGGCGAGGATCGCCCTCGCCGAGCGCCCAGGCGTCTGTCGTCGAGATAGTTGAGTTGGTGAGCGTCCGCCGATAGTCGTGCAGCGTCCATCGCTCGATGCCGTAGAGCGCGAAGAGATCGAGGCGCTCCTTTCTGAGACGCGGTTTGGGGCCCGGCTTTCCTTTGCGCGCGGGCTCCTGCTTCACGGTGTGGTCGTAGACGCGACCGCTGGAGGCGGTACATCGCCAGATTTAGCGCGGACTGCGTGACGTGCTTGCCGGGATCCCGTCCCCCGTGAACGTCCACTTCGACTTGCCGCCGGAAAGCGCATGATACTTCATCATGATCTTCAGCGCTTCGGGCGGAATCGGAGACGAGTGCGGGCGGCCGCCGTCCCTGCCGCCCTTCATCTCGGTCGCGGTCCAGCAGCTCGGCCGTTTCGCTTCTATTCATGATGCTCGCTAGAAAGTGGATTGCGAGTGGGAGGCCCTGGGCCGTTCTTAGACCGCGCAGAACTTCGTCGTGTTCCAGCTCTATTGGCGACAGGGTTGCCAACAGAGCCGCAGCGTCAGGAATTAGGAGGGGTTCGAGTGCGAGAACCTCTGAATCAAAGACTAAGGGCTGTCTACGACTGGTGAGCACGAGCGTACGAACACTGTCCCGAAAAACGAGATCATCCGCTACAAACCGAAATTTTTCATCGGTCAACGCTTCACTGCCATCAATCACAACGGTGAAAGGAGGCAAAGGTTTGCTGGACCTTATCTTATTCACAAACTTGTCTACTGCAATGTCGGCGTCGGACTCGCCATACAGGTCAAGCCAGGCAACGCGGCGGATTACGAATGCGCCATGGGCCAGGAACTGGATTATTAGCGCCGTCTTGCCCATCCCCCGGGGCCGAAAATGAAGAGTGGCTTATTCCAACCCATCCTCGACGTTGTTGCCCGGTTCAGCCAAACTCTGCGGTTCTTCCGACAAAATTGGGCACCAACCGTGGCTCGTAGTCGAGTACGATCATATAAATGTCTCCGGAACGACGTGTGCCTAATGAAAAGGCGCTTTCCGATCGACTTCACACGCGGGCGCACGCATAGGCGTTCTTGATATTGGCATTGAAAAACGTCCCAATAGACGGAGCCTGCATCAGCTGGTCATACATAAACTGTGGCACGTTATAGTATTGATAGACGCCCGCTTTGAACTCGACCTCAAGCGTTTCGCTTGCTGGATCGTAGCCAACCGAAACAAGGTTCGTTGAGGTTACCGTTGCGCGTTCCATCTACTCTCCGTTTGTTTTTGCTTTAGGTTTCTCCGGTTCCCAGCGTGGGTTCTGGGAGCGCCAAGCCGCGGCAATTCGGTCATAGTCGCCCTGCGCCCATTGCTTTGCCCAAGCGTCGGCAACAAGCGGGTCTTCGCTGCTTGGCCTCAGACCGGCAGGCGGAAGTGTGATACGACAGCGTATGGGCAGTTTGGCAGCCTCGCCCGCAATGATGGCTTCGCCGGTACGCAGCACCGGCAAACTGTCCATCAGCCCGCTCAGGCTATCTGGAAGCACCGATTGCACCTTGGTGCGGTCGGCAGAGTTAGACAGCCGTAACGCAATGAATGTGCCGCACTGCGATAGAATCGTTTCGTCAATTTCGGTCGGGCGCTGACTAACGATCATCGCTCCCAGGCCAAACTTCCGTCCTTCCTTGACAACCCGCTGAACCATCGTGCGCGCAAGATTGTCGGTTTCTTTGCCCAGATAGCGGTGAGCTTCTTCCATCACGATAAGCTGGGGTCGCTGACGCCCGCCTTCCGGTAACTCGCGGCCCCAGAAAAGCGCCTCGTAGATGATGTTCAGGATGCTTCCTACCAGCCGAATGAGCACGGCGCTTGGAACGCCGGACAAATCAAGGATAGTGATCGGTTTGTTATGGCCCAGCCATTCTCGAAGGAGGTCGCCCAGATCATTTTTGTTTTGCCTGCGAGATCAGGCTCCCAGTCTCCCGGACGCAGCATGAAATCATATTGCTTGTCGAGAAGACGCGACCGCATATGTTCCAGCTGCCGCCGAATTGAAAGAACGCCGAAGCCATTGATGAAGGGCGGCGTGTTCGTTGTCGTTGGGGGTTTGTATCGTGGCGCAATTAGTTTTTCCGCGTCGCCCTCTGCGAGAATTGCGCGCACGGTGCGCGCGGTATCGTCCCACGTTTTGACCTCCGGGTCGATAAGCTCGAACCAAAGCTGTTTAAGGCTGAATGGAATTGGGCTTTCTGTCGTCAGGGCGTTCTCGTCGACGCCATCGAACTTTCCTGATTGAACACGTTTAAGCTTTGCCGCCTGAACTTTGTCGAGTATCGCGGTGAACGCTTTGTCCTCGAGCTTTCCCATGACAAACGTCAAAAGCTCTGCGGCTTCCGTCGCCCAGTATGGAATGTAAAGCCGTTTTTCTCCCTCCGTGGGGTTAACGCGAAAGACCTCTGCAAATTCCTTCAGCGCGGTGCTGTATTCGCCGTGAATATCGATCAACAAGATCCGGGCGTTTGGGAGCGGCTTGGAATCCTGCGATTGCCCGGCGATAGAGCGAAGCAAGCTCGTAACGGTCGTCGATTTGCCCGATCCGGTTGAGCCAAGAACAGCGCTGTGTCGTGTGACAAGCTTATCCAGCTCGACGCGAACGGGTATGCTCTCAGCACCTGACAGGCGCCCAATCGGAATCTGTCCGGCTTCGCTGGTGCCGTAGATTTTTGCAAGATCATCCTCGGTTACGAGATGAACTTCGTCATTGATCGTCGGGTACTGGCTGATGCCTCGCTCGAAACTCACATCAATGACTTCGCCGACGAGTTGAACGGTCATCCATCGGTGACCGCGCTCCGCTAAGTTCTTGGCGGCTTCGGGCGTTGCATTAGCGCCAACGTCGCACACGATTCCGTAGAGGTTATGATAGCCCTGTGGAATTCGAACGAAGCTACCCACCTGACCAACGCGATAACTTCGCCCGCCAATGATTGAGATGCCGGAGAAGGCCCCTTCGATCTGCTGAATGCTGACCGTCGAACCGCTGACAGCGCCGATATGGCCGAGCAATGTTGGCAACGTCATTTAGTTGCTCCTGACGCATCCGACAGAGCGGTTGGCTCAATTGTCGGCGAATACGCTTGAAGCGAACGCGAAGCCGCGAAGAACTTGGCGAATGGCTCGATCGCTCCAAGTAAAAACTGCGCAGGCTTGTCGTCGGAAGGTTGGCGCCAGTAGGTTTCGCGAATGGGCCCCCAATCCTTACTGGGGAGCTCGCTCGGCAAGGACCAGCGCCCACGTGTACCATTCACCTTTGCGCCGTCGGGGCAGTAGACGCTGAAGTTTGCGCGGCGCTTCGCTATCTCGCGCGCTGCTATTTCGTCGTCCAATGGCTTGAACTGAAACGCGAAGACACTCGCGTATGGATTGCCCGCTAGCGCTTCGTCAATCCGTGACGTTACGTGGGCGTCGGAATAAGAGAAGCCAATTGAAATGAGCAGTGTATCTTGCAAACTCAGGAACGACCGGAGTCTATCAAAGAGTGCCGCGTACGGTGCCTTCTGCGTTTGATCGTATTTCAAATGCTCTGGAAAAACGAGATGTGTAGATGAGGTGCCGCCCGTGCGAATGACTTCGCCATTTTCTTTTGCTGACCAGCCCAACGATCCGTGAAGCTTCCAGAGGCGTGTCCAACGCGGAGGTAGATCGTTGCGCGCAATCGTCACCGGATCGAAGAACGGCTGAGACGAGCCTGAAAATCCGTCGAAGTATGGCGCCCGCACCGCTTCGAGCGCTTGTTCGAAAAGCAGGTCATAGTTCGTTGTGAAAATCTCGATGGCCGTATCCCGTGCGGCCCCAGTGATCCAGTTGACGATTTCGCTATACGCCGACGAGGAATTTGGCAAATCGACACTGACGATTTTGCCAATCTGGTTGCAGATGTCGGTGCCGAGTGTCTTGTATCCTGCACCATCAAGGCCGTGAACTTCTTGCTTGCCGAGAAATTGGCTAAACGAACGTACCCGTGACAGGACGGTCTCAATGTCGTGCTTCGTAAGGTCGGTCTTCAAGGCGGTGATGACAGGCTCGTATTTCGTATCGAGCGAGTTCAACACTTGCTCGGTCAGGCCCGCCACAGCAGGTATGAGAGGATAGCTACCGTCAGGCTTGGCCATACCGGCCGGTGCACCTGCGCCGATCAAGAACCCCATGCGCTTCCTTCCTTGGGCAACGATGGTGCGCAGGGCTGCCATATACTGATCGGGATTGTGAACGCTTTCAGTCACGCGAATCTCCTTTAGGACACGCTAATCATTATTCGCTCGCGACGCCACCGTGGCGTGCAATCTTATCGCGCGCCCGTTATTCGTGTATTTTCAGTGGATTAGGGCCCCTTGCCCTCATTGCAGAGGCCGGGCTAGAGCCGCGATTTTCCGGGGCCCGCTAGCTTCGTCTTGAAAGCGAAAAATGAATTCGCGGCGTCGTCAATGCCGCGCTGGATCGCACCGTCACGTCCGCCAATTCTCGCGGATACACTCGCGGTACGATTGCTGACTAACTACTCGATCCGGGGCGGGTGACCCTCTCTGGTCGCGCGCAGGTGACCAAGCGAGGCGCCTGGGCAATGCCATCTTGTACAAGCCGAAAAGCCATTGCGGTTGACTGGCACTTCGAGCGTCTTTTCCTTCCAAGCTGACGGAGGCCTCTCTAACATTAACTCGCTGCAGCGCCCGCCACTCCTCCCTAATTGCGAAAAGAATTCATGTCGCAGCTTATATCCAAATGCGCGCGAACAGACGTCGCTGTGCTCCAGTGTACGCGGGAGCCCTCGAGCATCCGCATTGACGTTGATCGCGGCATAGCAAACTCTCGTCACACAGATCTCTGTGAAGTAGGAGGGAGGATGCAATCCAGTCGAAGATGGGGAGACAGAAGCAAAGGGTTACTGATTGCTCCAGCCAATCCGTCATCTAGAGAACTAAAGCCGATTCCGTTCATTCAGCGGCTCACCTGCACGATTAAAGCAAGCGAGGTAACTGGCTTGGAACGCACCAAGCGTTACGAGTTAATTGGGGCAGGGCATCTCATTGCGACAACTGTAGGACGTCGGCGGTTAGTGCTCGTGAGCTCGCTCCAAGCACTGCTAGACGTGAATCCCTCTTAGCCTGGAGGTATGAAAGAGATTTCGTAAAACTTCGCGGGTTGGGAGATTCGGCCGCGGTTGTCTGTGATTTTCCGTTCCAATCGCCAAGTAGCTGGGGTAACTCCGTGGAACCGCTCGCCCGCAAATCACCCACCCGCTCGAACATAAAGAGATATCTTGTGCCGAATCGCGGACTCCGTCGTGAGTCGAGCCTGGTTCGAACCATTAGCACATGAGCAGTGGGGATCCGCGGGGTGCACTAGCGAAGTCGCGCCTCGAGGGTGATATCGAGGTTCAACGACTCGCATATACTGCGGCGATCAGGCGTTGATGCTCAGAAATGGATTGCAGCTGGGAAATGCCGGCGAGCGAGTCAACATCCGTCACGCTTTGTCTCGCTTCTTGCTCAGATCGAGATGTTGGGGCGCGGCTAGACCCGCCACCCGGCTGACGTCTGTGCCCGCGGTCTCCCCCCGATCGAGCTGTTGAAGCATCGTCAGGGCCGTCAGCAGGCTGACGTCCGTTACCCCTGTGTCCCTCAGATCGAGCCGTCGGAGCGCGGTCAGGCCCGCCAGCGGGTCCGCGTCCGTGACCCCTGTCTCCCCTAGATCGAGCTGTTGAAGCGCCTTCAGGGCTGCCAGCGGGCTGACGTCCGTTACCCCAGTCTTCCTTAGATGGAGCCGTCGGAGCGCGGTCAGGCCCGTCAGCGGGCTGACGTCCGTGACCCCTGTGATCTCCAGATTGAGATGTTGGAGCGCGGTCAGGGCCGCCAGCGGGCCGACGTCCGCGACCCCTGTCTCCTTTAGATCGAGCTCTCGGAGCGCGATCAGGCCCGCCAGCGGGCCCACGTCCATAACCCCCGTCTCCCTTAGGTAGAGCTGTCGGAGCGCGGTCAGGCCCGACAGCGGGCTGACGTCCGTGACCCCTGTGATCCCCAGATTGAGATGTTGGAGCGCGGTCAGGCCCGCCAGCGGGCCGACGTCCGTGACCCCCGTCTCCCTTAGATCGAGCTGTTGAAGCGCCGTCAGGGCAGCCAGCGGGCTAACGTCCGTTATCCCTGTCTCCCTTAAATCGAGCCGGCGGAGCCTCGTCAGGCCCGCCAGCGGGCTGACGTGCGTGACCCCTGTGATCCCCAGATTGAGATGTTGGAGCGCGGTCAGGCCCGCCAGCGGACCCACGTCCGTAACCCCCGTCTCCCTTAGATCGAGCTGTTGAAGCGCCGTCAGGGCAGCCAGCGGGCTGACGTCCGTTACCCCTGTCTCCCTTAAATCGAGCTGTTCGAGGGCAATCAGGGCCGCCAGCGGGCCGGCGTCCGTGACCCCTGTCCTCCCCAGATCGAGCTGTTGGAGGCCAGTCAGGTCTGCCAGCGGGCCCACGTCCGTGACGCCTGTCGCCCACAACCCGAGCTGTTGGAGCGCGGTCAGGCCCGCCAGCGGGCCGATGTCCGTGACCTCTGTCCTCTCCAGATCGAGCTGTTGGAGCGCGGTCAGGGCCGCTAACGGGCCGACGTCCGTTACCTTTGACTGCGATAGATTGAGTTGTTGGAGGGAGGTCAGGGCCGCCAGCGGGCCGACGTCCGTAACCCCTGTCTTTCTTAGATTGAGCTCTTGGAGCGCGGTCAGGCCCGCCAGCAGGCTGAGGTCCCGTACATCATCAGAATTGAATGTCAAAGTGCGGATGAACGGTCGCCAGCCGGCCGGTGGCGCACGTCCCTCAAGAATCATCCTGGCAGCTTGGCGCTCCACATCGTCGGGAACATCCATAGGCTTGGGTGTCTCGAAAGCTGACTTGGCTCCCGATGGGTCACGCCCCTGCTCGGCCTTCAATTCCGCCGGCCAGCGCGTCGCTGCGTTCGTCACCACTCCGGTCAAAATGGCCCGAGCGAGCCCGCGCGCTCCCGACAAATCGGCTGAGCGCAGATCTGCGCCGGTCAGATCGGCGCGTGAGAAGTCGAAACCGGCGAGGTTCTCGTTGCGCAAGTCGACACCGCGAAGCACCGCGCCCCGGAAAGCTTTCGACGGGTCGAGCTCGGCTAGTCTCGCCAGCACAACGAAACTGTCCGTGGACGCGTCGAGCACCGCGATCATTCGGCGGACATGGTCTCGCGTGATGCTCATGTGCGGGATCTGCGACGCATCCTGGCGCGCGCTAGAATCAGGCGACCCTGCCGATCTCGCCCTAGCCCGTCGCCAATGATCGCATTGAGAACCCCTTGCTTGTTGGTCGTCAGCGCGGTTTGCAAGAGCTCACCCTTGTCACCAACCTCTGCCACCTGAAACATCGCGCGGCCGGCGTGCACCGATAGTGAGACCTCGCCCGTCACGTCGCCGATGACCTCCTCTTTCCCATCCCCGACGGGTTCGATGATTGCCACGTACTCGTCGCCGAGAGGATCGCCCTGCAGGCAACCGTCCAGTTCCTGGCACGGGCCCTTGATCCCCGCACCGCCGACTTCAGGTTCGAAGTTGGGATGTTCACCACGTTCGCCAATCATTGACCCTTTCGCGATCTGGAAGCTCGGCGATTCAAGCGACAGAAAAGCCTCCGCAAGGCCAATCGATACCGTACGATCTTCATAGTCGTGTTTGGCTCTGCCCAATCGGAGGGTCGCATCGACATAGAAACTGTTGGGCACGTTGCCTGGCCGAGGCGAATGCAACCGCGCTTCCGCCAGCCCGTCGGTGAATCTGCCGCCCAGTATCTGCCAATCCGAGAGCGGTGCGGCGTCATCCTTGCCAGCATGAATCGGCTTGCGGGCTTTGCGCAAACGCGTCTTCCACTCTTCATAGTATTCACTGTCGCCAAACAACTCCCGTTCCACCAGGTAGTGGATACGATTTGACGGGCGCTGACCGCCCCGAATATTGCGAAGCGTTCGCTCTGAGATGGTCGTAGCCGCGGCAAACAGACCGAGGTGCCAGATTTCGCCTTTTCGGTCGGGCTGCCCGCCTGGTCGCGTGCCATGGTCGAACAAGTGCCATTCGAGCAGTTCCGCGTAGGACTTGGCGTCGCAATTGCCGTCGGAATCTTTCGGCATTTTCCGTTTCCTTCCGAAAATCGTCCGATCCTTGCCGGGCTGTGCTCTACAGCCGTGGCCGACCAAGTCCTAATGAAGAACTCCTACAATTCAGGAGCTAAGTCATGGCAGCCAAGGCGTCCAACAAGTCGAAAGCAAAACCGAGCCGCTTGAGACTATGTATCTTCTGGCTCCTGAAGGGTGAAGCCGAAGGTTGGTATGCGATCACGCTTCTTGCGATCCTGGTGATGCTGGCCCTCGTGGGCACGCTCCTGCTCGTGGGTCCGCCACCGTTGCAACCGCGCGAGCCGGGCCTTCATCCCGCAACGAAGTCAACCTTGTGGAACCGCCCACATTATGGAATATTTCATCTAGTGCGCGGTCCCTGCTTCTCCGCGAGCGCTGGAGGCCTTACGCATGCCAACGTCCCGGAGCCCCACGCAGGAGTTCGAGCTCGTGACGCTCAGCCGTGAGCTGCTACAGATTCGGCGTAATAATCGCTTGATCTTCACCGGCATCGACGCAATCAACACCCGCCTCAAGATGCTGGCACGTGAGAAGGGCAAGTTCCGCGCGACCTCAGTGGCGCCGCGCGAAGACGGCATTCCGGTTTGGCTCAACTTCGGCCCCTTCATCACGCCGCAGACTCGCTGGAGAAGAGAGCTTCATTAAGATTGGACCATCGTCACCGTTCGCCCCTTTGACGAAATCGTCACCTCAACAGGCCAAATGCGTGGACGGGGACGTTGGAGAGGCACGGGCCGGCGCTCATCAGACAACCTCCATCGTTTGCGCGCAAGTCAGTCGTGTGGGAAGCCGATCTCGGCCATCGGTAGATCAGAACTGGCGACGGCGAGAGGAGCGGAGTTGTTCGGCCCCATTGTGGGCAGATGCCGCGCGAGGAGTAGCGGAAGCTCCGACCACCTCCATCGGCCTCCTGGATCCGGCCTGCAGTTGCCGGGATCGTTCGCCGGTTTCCGCTACAATCCGCCGTTATGGTGCGGGTGAAGGAATGGGCAGCTGGCGCGATGATTGATATAAATATATGAAATTAAATGGTAATTTAGGTTTTGAGTGCGGACTCCCTCTCCGCCAACTCCTCCGCGCCCCTCATGTCAACGAGATGCCGTGCGCAGACGCAATGGTGCAGGTCGAACATGTTCGCGTCGTAGATACGGATATTGCAGCGAGCGAATCCGGCTGATGCGCAACCAGAGCATTACTATTTGCCGCTCAGTTGGCGCAACGTGCCTCGAGCGCATCGACGAATGCGCGATCCCATCGGCCCTCACGGATTGCCTGGATGGTGCCGTGTTCATTCTGTTCCTGGGCTAGTGCTTTCTCGATGACCCTTGCAGCCGCGGACGGTGGGAAGGCGAGGAGGCCGTCCTGATCGCCCACGATGATGTCGCCCGCGTTCACGGGCATACCCCCGACGGTGATCGGGACGTTGATCGCTCCGGGACCATCCTTGTATGGACCGCGATGGGTCACGCCGCGTGCGTACACAGGAAAAGTACGCTGACGAATCTCGGCAACGTCGCGAATGGCGCCGTCGAGCACCATGCCGGCAAGCCCGAGCGAGGCCGCGGCGAGCGTCATGATGCCGCCGACCAGTGCGTTGGAGATATCACCGCCGGCATCGACAACCATCACGTCGCCAGGACGACAGAAGTCATAGGCGCGTAGGATGGCAAGGTTGTCGCCGCCGCGCGTCTTCACCGTCACCGCAGTGCCTACCATCGGTGCCGGAGAGTGATACGGGATTAGCCCGGTGCTGCCGCAACTGCGGTGCAGCTGATCGCTGAGCAGGGCGACCGCGATGGTCCGCAGTTTCGCGATCACCGCTGGATCGACTTGCGGAGCCGAAGGGTTCTTCACAATGCCGGTGTTTGCCATGAGATGCTCTCGATCGGGGTGTCAGCGGAGTTCGGAAACGGCGTGAGCGATGCGACTGGCGCCGTCGTCGAGGACTTCGAGCGACGCCGCGATCGAAATGCGGAAGTACGGCGACAAGCCGTAGGCGCTGCCTTGAACCACGGCGACACCGACGCTTTCGAGCAGGTACATCGCGACGTCACCGTCGGTTTCGAGGCTCGTGCCGGCCGGTGTCCGTCGGCCGATCAAGCCAGCACAATTGACGTAGAGATAGAACGCGCCGTCGGGCGGCAGGCAGCTCAGGCCCTCGATCTGGTTGATGCGCGACAGCATGCGATCGCGGCGGGTCCGGTAGATCGCGACGCTTTCTGCAACGAAACTCTGATCTCCATTGAGGGCTTCGACGGCGGCAGCCTGGCTGATCGAGCAGGCGTTGCCGGCGGCCTGCGACAGCAGAGTGTTCAGCGCGCCGATGAGGTCGGAGGGCCCGGCGATCCAGCCGATCCGCCAGCCGGTCATCGCGTAGGTCTTCGACACGCCGTTGACCGCAAGCACGCGGTCCGCGAGTTCGGGGGCGGCGTTCAGCAAATGTGGCGTCCTGCGATCGTCGAAGCGGATGTGTTCGTAGATGTCATCGGTCATGACCAATACGTGCGGATGCCGTGCGAGGACCTCGGCCAGCATGCGATAATCTTCCGCTGAGTAGCTCGCGCCCGTCGGATTCGACGGCGAGTTGATGATCAGCCATCGCGTCCTGTCCGTGATCGCCGCGTCAAGCTGCGCCGGCGAGATCTTGAAGCTTTGGCTTTCTGAGCACGCGACGATCTTCGACACACCGTCGCAGGCGATCACCATATCGGGGTATGACACCCAATAGGGCGCCGGGATGATCACCTCGTCACCAGCCTCGATCGTCGCCTCGAGCGCGCTGTAGATGCCGCTCTTGCAACCATTGGTGACGATAATGTCGGAAGGTGCGTAGGTGAGATCGTTCTCGCGCTTCAGTTTCGCGGCGATCGCTTGGCGAAGATCAACGGAACCAGCCAACATCGTGTAGCGGGTTGCGCCCTGGTCCATTGCCTTTGAGGCCGCGGCGCGAATGTTCGCAGGCGTATCGAAGTCCGGCTCGCCGACGACGAGGCTGACGATGTTTTTGCCCTCTCGCTTCAGCGCCGTTGCCCGATCGGCGGCCGCCGAGCTGGGCGACGGCTTGATGCGCCTCACGCGTGCGGAGATACGAGGATGGTTCATAGTGATTGACCCTGGCTAAGCGAGGTGCGACGCTAGAGACAGAGCCGGGCGCTGGCCAACACGAGTTCGATCTGGCCTGATAGGCATATCTTATGGATGTTCTGCTCCGGGTCAGCAACGGGAGGCGGTCTGAGGAAACGACGTGAATCTCAGGCGACTGCAGTATTTCGTGAAGATCGTCGACGTCGGCAGCCTGACGCAAGCCGCCGATGTGCTGCATGTGGCGCAGCCGGCCCTGAGTCAGCAACTCGCGACCCTCGAAGGAGAAGTGCGTCAGCAGCTTCTCGTGCGCACCAAAAGCGGCGTGGTGCCGACCGAGGCGGGCAAGGTGCTGTATCGCCACGCCCAGCTGATCCTCCGGCAATGCGACCAGGCGCGCGCCGACATGAATGCCGCCGCGAAGAACATTTCCGGCGCCGTGGCCGTGGGATTGGCGCCAGGGACGGCCGCGGCGGGACTCGCCCTGCCGCTGCTGCGCGCGGTACGGGCGCGGCACCCGGGCATTCTGCTCTATCTGAACGAAACTTACGGGAGCACGCTCTCCGAACTCATTATGAATGGCCGCATGGATCTGGCCGTCCTCTACGGCGGCAAGACCGCTGTCCACGGCCTGGCATTCCTGCCGCTGCTGCGAGAGCCGCTTTACCTTGTTGGCCGTGGCAGCATGGTGGCACCTCCGGCTGAAGTGCCGCTCGCGATGCTGGTTGACACCGACCTTTACCTCGCGCGTCCGTACAATGTCGTCCGCAAGATGGTGAACGACGCGTTCGCGGCCATCGGCAAGGTGCCGAAGGTCGTGGCGGAAATCGAATCCGCCAGCACCCTGACAGCTGTGATCGCCGACGGACTTGGCGCGACCATCCTGCCCGAATCGATGGCGCGGCAGGTCGCATCGTCGTGTGATGCATGGCAATCGTGCATCGTCAATCCTGTGATCGAAGCGCCGTTGGCGCTTTGCCAGTCCGATCACCTGCCGCTGTCTGAGCCTGCGCAGGCGATCAAGGATATCCTGCTGGAGCTTGTGGCCGGTCTGCCGGGAAACCTCGTCGCTCATGAAGAGCGGTCTCCAAAAGGGTCATAGCGCTCCCTTATAGGGGCAAAGCCAATCCGTCTTGGCCGGCAGGAATCAATAGCGCTAGCGTCGACCCAGGCGCTACGACCGCGCCAAGCCACGATCCCCGAACGGGCGGCGCTGCATGGACCTGAACCGTATCAAGGCTCTGATCGACGCGATGGCAGCGTCTGATCTGAACGAGATGGAATTCAGCGAAGACGGCTGGTCGCTCAGGCTGGTCCGGTGTCCGCCGTCGGGGGACCTGATTGAGGCACCGGCCAGGTCCGCTCTGCCCGCGCATGCGCGGCAGCGGCCGGCTCGCGTGCAACCCGATACGGCGCCGACGAAAATGACGAGCGCAGCAGCGCCCTTGTTCGGAATTGTCCATCTGCAGCCCGCGCCGGGTGCTCCAGTCTTTGTTTCGGCTGGCCAGACCGTGACGTCTGGAACGCCACTCTGCGTCATCGAGGCGATGAAGATGTTCCATGAGGTTCGCGCTGAACAGGACGGCACAGTGTCGGAGATCCTCGTTGCCTCTGGTCAGGAAGTCGAGGCCGGCCAGGAGCTGATACGGTTCGCGTGATCAGATGTTTCAATCGGTCCTCATAGCCAATCGGGGAGAGATCGCGCTGCGGATCCAGCGGACCTGTCGGCGTCTCGGATTGCGAACGATTGTGGTCCATTCCGAGGCCGATCGAGACGCGCTGTGCGTGCGTCATGCGGACCAGGCTCTGTGCATCGGGCCTGCTGCGGCAGGGCAGAGTTACCTGAACCAGAGGGCTATCCTGTTCGCAGCCGAAATCAGCGGGGCCCAGGCGATCCATCCCGGCTACGGATTCCTGTCCGAAAATGCAGGTTTTGCGGAGCAGGTCGAGGCCGCAGGCCTGACATTCATAGGTCCAACGGCTGCGAGCATGCGTGTGATGGGCGATAAGATCGCGGCCAAGCGGGCCATGAGAGCCGCGGGCGTTCCGTGCGTTCCCGGTCCCGATGCGGCGCTGACTGAGGATCTCGATGCCTCGCGCGCAGTGGCGCGCGAGATCGGTTACCCCGTGATCCTGAAGGCTGCGGGCGGCGGGGGCGGTCGGGGCATGCGGATGGTGGAGAGTGAGGACGGCTTGCGCGACGCGCTGCTCCTGACCCGGGAAGAAGCGCGACGGACGTTCGGCAACAGCGACATCTATGTCGAGAAATTCCTGGGCCGCCCGCGCCACGTCGAGATCCAGGTGATCGCTGATACGCATGGTGACGCGGTCTGGCTTGGCAGTCGTGATTGCTCGCTACAGCGGCGACATCAGAAGGTGATCGAAGAGGCGCCAGCTCCGCTCATCCGGGATACGCTGGTCCGTGACATCGGCGAGCGCTGCGCAGAGGCTTGCCGGCAGATCGGCTACCGCGGCGTCGGCACTTTCGAATTTCTGGTCGAAGATGAGGCGTTCT
This sequence comes from Bradyrhizobium sp. HKCCYLS20291, assembly GCF_051167715.1. Taxonomy (NCBI): domain Bacteria; kingdom Pseudomonadati; phylum Pseudomonadota; class Alphaproteobacteria; order Hyphomicrobiales; family Nitrobacteraceae; genus Bradyrhizobium; species Bradyrhizobium sp. HKCCYLS20291. Next base: position 38,166 of record NZ_JBNPTO010000017.1, read on the forward strand.
ACTTCATCGAGATGAATACGCGCCTGCAGGTCGAACATCCCGTCACCGAGATGACCACCGGGATCGATCTTGTCGAGGCTCAGATCCGTGTGGCGCAGGGTGAAAGGCTGTCGTTCAGGCAGGACGACATCGCCTGTCACGGTCATGCCGTCGAGTGCCGGATCAATGCCGAAGACCCGGACAGCTTCGTGCCTTCTCCGGGAGTGATTGAAACCTGGCAGATGCCCGGCGGACCTGGCGTGCGCATCGACAGTCACGCGAGTGCCGGCTATCGCGTGTCGTCGTACTACGACTCGCTGCTCGGCAAGCTCATCGTCCACGGCGCGACGCGCGATGAGGCGCTGGCGCGGTTGCGCGTGGCGCTCGACGAAGCCCGGATCGAGGGGATTGCAACCAACCTGCCGCTGCATCAGCGCCTGGTCGCCGATCCCGATTTTATCCGTGGTGGTGTCAGCATCCATCATCTTGAGACCAAGCTGCGCCGAAGTGGACAGCCATGACGGTGGATCGGCCTCGCACGAGCCTGCTTGGGACGACGGCGCTGCTGTTCGAGGCGCCTGGCGAGACCACGCTGGAAACGCAGCGGCGGATCTGGGCGCTGGCGCGCGACGCTGCCGAATTTTCCGGCGTGCGTGAGGCCGTGCCGGGCATGAATAACCTCATGCTGGTCTTTGTCGAGCCGCCGCGACGGCCGGAGGAGTTCGCGCAACGGCTTATCGAGCGCTGGAACGTCGTCGAGCCGCTTCCGATCGCCGGGCGCTGCATCGATCTACCCGTCGTGTATGGCGGCGAAGCCGGGCCGCACATGGCAGATGTGGCCGAACACACCGGCATGCATGTCGATGAGATCGTGGAACGCCACAGCGCGCCAACCTACACCGTGTTCGCGCTCGGAAGTCACCCAGGCTACTGCTACCTCGGTGGCATGGATGCACGCATCGCGACGCCGCGCCGCAAGGTGCCGGTGCTGAAGATTCCATGTGGGGCTGTCTCGATCGGCGGTAGCCAGACCGGCGTGTCCGCCTCCGACGGCCCCAGCGGATGGAACACGATCGGTAGCACGGAGGTCGCATTCTTCGATGTGAATCGCAGGCCGCCCGCGCTGCTTCAGCCGGGCGATCGTATTCGCTTCAAAGCTGTCCGGGTGCTGCGATGATCAGGGTCTTGTCAGCAGGTGCGCTCGCGACGGTTCAGGACCTCGGCCGTACCGGCGCGCTCAATCTCGGCGTCGGAACGTCGGGCGCCATGGATCCGCTGGCGCTGGCTGGCGGCAACATTCTGCTGCGCAACGAGGAGAACGCCGCAGCCGTCGAGATACCGGTGTTTCCGTTCAAGGTCCGGTTCGAGGGCGCGACTGTTTTTGCCGTCACCGGCGCCGACTGCGCGGCACGGCTCGATGAGACGCCATTGTTGCCCTGGTGGGCGTATCGCGCCGAAGCGGGACAGGTCTTGTCGCTTTCCCTTCCCAAGCCGGCGACTTGGCGCGCAACCCGCGCTTATCTGTGTATCGCCGATGGCATCGAGTCACCGGTCGTGCTCGGTTCGCGCAGCACGCAATTGAGAGGCTCGTTTGGCGGCCATGAGGGACGAGCGCTCCGCGATGGCGACGAACTGCGAGCCGGCCGTCCGAACGGCCGGGCCGTGCCCGGCTTCGGTCTGGTGCCGCCCGGGCTGTCGCTTCCGCTTCAGGCCGACGGCGTGCCGGCCGTTCGCGTGTTGCCGGCCGCCGAGTACGACTGCTTCACCGATCCGTCAAAGGAGGCATTGTGGTCGACGGCCTGGAAAATCACCCCGCAGAGCGACCGCTACGGTTACCGGCTTGCCGGTGAGGCGCTCAACCCGCTTCGCCGGCTGGAATTGCGCTCGCACGGAATCGTGCCAGGCGTCATTCAGGTGCCCCATGGCGGCCAGCCGATCATCCAGATGCGCGACGCGCAACCTTCCGGCGGCTATCCGAAGATCGGCACCGTGATCGAGGCAGACCTGTGGCGTCTCGGCCAGGCTCCGATCGGGAGCAGTGTTCGCTTCATCCGCTGCAGCTGGGACGAAGCGCTGGGCGCTTCTGTGGATGTCCGCCGCTGGATGGCTAACGCCCGCCGGCTCGTCGAGCTTCATTGCGGCGAAGGGGGAGGCCGATGAGCAATCCTCTCGATCACGTCGACCAGTTGGGCGCCTGGCTCAAGGGCGCCGACCTCGCGCTGCTCGAGCTCCGGGGGCCGGGCGCCAATTTGCGCCTGGTCAACGATGGCGCATCGGTGCGCGCCGTCGAAGGCGAGGAGCCGCTGTCGGTCGACGCCCCGACGATAACCGTTGGCGCGCCTTCGCCGGGCCTCTTTCTCGATCGTCATCCGCTCCACGATCGGACAATCGCGGCGGTCGCCGCCGATGTCCGGGCTGGCGAGCCTCTCGGCTTCCTGCAGATCGGGCCCTTGCTGATGGCGGTGCCGGCGCCCCGGGCAGGCTTGGTGACCGATGTGCTGGCCGCACACGGCACGATCGTCGGCTATGGCGCGCCGCTGTTCGTACTACAGCCGATCGAAGGTCAGACATCATGAAGATCGATCTCAACGCCGATATGGGCGAAGGTTTTGGTCCGTGGCCAATGGGCAATGACGAGGCGCTGCTGGACCTCGTGTCTTCGGCCAACGTCGCCTGCGGCTTCCATGCCGGCGATCCGCTGATCATGCAGCGCACGGCGGAGCGCGCCAGGGCGCGCGGCGTCGACCTGGGGGCGCATGTCGGGTTTCCGGACCGTCAGGGATTTGGCCGGCGCGTGATGCAGATCGACGCCGCCGAACTCGCCGCCATGGTCACCTACCAGCTCGGCGCGCTCGATGGCATCGCGCGGGCCGTCGGGCACCGCGTCACGCATATGAGTTTTCACGGGGCGCTGGGCAACATGGCTGCGGCCGACGCCGATCTTGCTTTGCCATTGGTTCGCGCGGTCGCTGCCTTCGATTCCGATCTCTTGATCGTTTCCTCGAGCAGCCGCGCCATCGAGGGAGCCGCGGCATCGTGCGGTATCAAGGTTGCCACGACGTTCCTCGCCGACCGGGCCTATGACGACGACGGTCTGCTGGTGTCGCGGGCCAAGCCCGGCGCGGTGATTCACGATGCCGCGGCGGTCGCCGAGCGGGTCGAGCGTCTGCTGCGGGATGGAGTGGTCTTGGCGGCCAGCGGAAAGGCGCTCGCCATGCCGGCCAAGTCGATCCTGCTGCACGGGGATACGCAGGGCGCCGTTGAACTGGCCCGCGCGATTCGAGCCTCGATCGAGGCCGCAGGCGGCGAGATCGTGCCGGTTTCCCGGCTTGTGGCGGGCCCTGGCGGGGTGGCCGGACGATCATAAGGGGACCTTATCCCGCCACAGCCAATCCGTCTTGGCGGGGATGTTGCGCGATCGTCTAGCGTGTTGAGAACGTGAGGAGCCAGATGCCATTCTCCGATTACAGGACCGCTCTCGTCACCGGCGCCTCGTCTGGCATTGGCCTGGCGGTCGTCGAGCGCCTGGCGCGTGAGGGCCTGAAGGTTCATGCGCTGGCGCGCAACGCCGACGCGCTGAAAGCCCTGGCCGATCGCACCGGCTGCATCCCGCACGCGATCGACGTCAGGGATATCGCCGCGATCACCAAGCTCGTTCAGGCCATCGAGGTCGACGTGCTCGTCAACAGCGCGGGCGTCGACCGGCCGAAGAAGTTTCTCCAGGCGGATGCGGAGGACATCGATCTGCTGGTCGATGTCAACCTGCGCGCGATCCTGCATCTCTGCCGATTGCTGGTGCCGGGCATGGCCCAGCGCGATCGCGGCCATGTGGTGAACATCACCTCGATTGCCGGCGCTTACAATTTTGCGGGCAATTCGACCTATCACGCGACCAAGGCGGCGGTCGGCATGCTGACCAGTCAGCTCAGGGTCGATTGCTTCGGCAGACGCGTGCGCGTCACCGAGATCTGCCCGGGCCGTGTTGCAACTGATATCTTCGCCCACGTCCACGGCGACAGTGCCGAAACACGCGCGAACTTCATCGAAGGCTTTGAACTGCCCGAGGCAAAGGATATCGCCGACGCGATCGCGTTTGCGATCGCGGCACCGGTGGCGGTGAATGTCGGCTACATCGAGATCACACCGACCTTGCAAGTGCCGGGTGGCTTGTCGACCACTCGCCCCGAGAGCTCCCCCAGAACCGTTCTCCAGGCCTAGATGGAGGGCGCGCGATGAAGGGCTTTGACCTCATGGCCGTCCTGCACAATCCGGAGTTCAGCCGGATGCTGGTCCATGGGGTCAAGATGACCTTCATCATCTTCATCGGCTCGTGGCTGCTGGCGATGAGTCTTGGGATGGTCCTTCTTGCGGTCCGGATGCTGCCGAGCCGGATCGCTGACGGCCTTGTTGCGATCTACGTGTCCTACCATCGCAATGTGCCGACGCTGGTGCAGCTCATGCTGTGGTACTTCGGCATTTCGAGCCTGCTGCCGGATTCGTTGCAGATGTGGCTCAGCGATCACAACGGCGAAGCGGTGTTCGCCATTATTGCCCTGGGGTTGTGCCAGGCGGCGTATTTCAGCGAAGACCAGCGCTCCGGGCTGCGGGCGGTGCCGACCGGTCAATGGGAGGCTGCCCGGGCGCTCGGGCACAGCTACCTTGGCGCAATGGCCTACATCCTGCTGCCGCAGGCCATTCGCAACGCGATGCCAGCGCTGGTGAACCACACGGTCTCGCTGTTCAAGAATTCCAGTCTGGCGATGGCGATCGGCGTCGCCGAATTGACCCACGCCGTGAAGGAGGTCGAGAATCAGAGCTTCCGTCCGTTCGAAACCTACCTGATTGCGACGATCGTCTATCTCGTCTGCTCGCTGCTGCTGATGTGGCTTGGTCACATCCTGGAGCAGCGCAGCCGTATGGCCGGAGCCAACTGACCATGACGATGCTGCAGAGCATGTTCGAAATCGTCAGGGACAACTGGTTATTGCTGCTGATCGGCCAGTATCCAAACGGTCCGCTCGGCGGCATTTCGGCCACGATCATCCTCTCCGTCCTTGGCATCGGGTTGGCCTTTCCGCTGAGCGTCCTGATGGCGCTGGCCGCGCTGTCGCCATGGCGCGCGTTGCGCTGGCCAGTGACGGCCGTCGTCTACGTCACCCGCGGAGTGCCGCTGCTGCTGATCATCCTGTGGGTCTACTTCGTGCTGCCGGTCCTGATCGGCCACAGCGTGCCGGCGTTCACGACCATGTTGGTCACGCTGGTCGGCTATGAGGCCGCGTTCCTGAGCGAGATCGTGCGCGCCGGCATCCAGGCACTCCCCAAGGGCCAGACGGATGCCGCCCGCGCGCTCGGACACAGCCATCTCGGTGCGATGCGTTACGTGATCCTGCCGCAGGCGCTGTTCAACATGATCCCGAGCATCCTCAGCCAGTTTGTCTCCACGATCAAGGAGACCACGCTCGGCTACATCATCAACGTCCCCGAGCTCACCTTTGCGGCCGGCCAGATCAACAACCGGCTGCTGACCAGGCCGTTCGAAGTCTACTTCATTCTGGCCATCAGCTACTACGCGGTCTGCTGGAGTCTGACGCTGGTCATCGGCGTGGTCGAGCGGCGGATTGCCGCGCGCAGGACCTCGAGCCTGACGGCTGCTGCATCCGCACTGCCTGCCACCCCCGCAAGCGCATCAGGGACATGACATGACCGTGTCGAACGCAATCCCAGCCGGCGAAGCGGCCCCGATGATCCAGTTCGTCGCCGTCCACAAATTCTACGGTTCGCTCGCCGCGCTGACCGACGTCAATGCCGAGGTCAAGAAGGGCGAAGTGGTGGTGGTCTGCGGGCCGTCCGGTTCGGGCAAGTCGACGCTGATCCGCACCGTCAACCGGCTCGAACAGATCCAGTCGGGCTCCGTCTTGTTCCAGGGGCAGGACGTCCACGCCAAACTGCGCAGCTCGGCGCTGAATCAGTTGCGCAGCCGGATCGGCTTCGTGTTCCAGAGCTTCAACCTGTTTCCGCATCTCAGTGCACTCGACAATGTCATGCTGTCGCCGATGAAGGTGAACGGCGTCAAGCGCAGCGATGCGCGTGAAGCCGCCCTTCGGCTGCTGGACCGCGTCGGACTCTCCGACAAGGCGCAGAACTATCCAGCCCAGCTCTCCGGTGGACAGCAGCAACGCGTGGCGATCGCGCGTGCGCTCGCCATGGAGCCGCCTGCGATGCTGTTCGACGAACCGACCAGCGCGCTCGATCCGGAGATGGTGGGCGAGGTGCTTTCGGTAATGCGCACGCTCGCGCGCGACGGAATGACCATGATGTGCGTGACCCACGAGATGAATTTCGCGCGGGATGTCGCCGATCGCGTCTGGTTCATGGACGCCGGAAAGGTGCTCGAGACGGCGGCGCCGGGCGACTTCTTCCGCTCGCCGCAACACCCGCGTGCGAAGCGCTTTCTGTCGGACCTGCACACAAGGTGACCGTACCGGCTTTATACAACCAACCTGGAGGAGAATACCGATGTCTTTCAAGAACTGGCCAATCGGCTTCGTGGCCGCGATCGCAGGCCTTGCCGGGATTGTGTCGGCGGCAAGCGCCGATCAGCTCTCGGATATCATCCAGCGCAAGGAACTGCGCTGCGGAACCTTCGCGGACGTGCCGCCGTTTGCGGCACCTGATGCCAAGACGCGGGAGATGGTCGGCTTCGACGTCGACCTCTGCAAGGCGATCGCGCAACGATGGGGCGTTACGGCAAAGGTCACACCGCTCTCGGTCGAGGCGCGCGTGCCGGAGGTCAAGCTCGGCCACGTCGACATCACGGTGGCAAACCTCGCCTACACGCTTGGACGCGCCGAGCAGATCCAGTTTTCCGATCCGTATTACATTGCCAAGGAAATGCTCGCAGTGAAGGCGAGCGACCCAGGGACTGCCAAGGCCGACTTCAAAGGTAAGCGGCTCGCGTCGACCAAAGGATCGACGTCGGAGATGGCGATCAAGATGAATGAATCCGACCCGCTGACTTTCGTCGATACCGGTTCAGCCTTCATGGCGGTTCAGCAGAACAAGGCAGTCGGAATGGTCGCCAACACCATGACCATCACCAAGCTCGTCAACCAGTCCAAGGAGGCCGGGCAGCCGCTGAAGATGATCGAAGAGCCCATGGTGCTCCAGCCGATCGGCGTTGGCATGAAGAAGGACGAGCCGGCGCTGCTCGCGAAGGTCAACGAAACCTTACTCGCGATGGACCAGGCCGGCGAGATCAACCAGCTCTGGGACAAGTGGCTGGGTCCGACCACTGAGTTCAAGATGACACGTACCGACAAGGTCGCGCCGCTTAGCCAGCTGAAATTTACGCCGATCCCCTGAGTTGTGAACCGGCACCATTCAATCGATCATGGCAGCACCGTGCCGAGCCAAAGTACTCGCAACCTGCTCCATCGCCGCTTGGGCGGCGAGGGGCAGGGGCTTCCCTGCGGCCAGCGCGAAAACGAGTGTCGTGACCCGTTGACTGGAGGCAGAGCGTTTTCCTCTGCACCTCCAGAGTCGCTGGCTGCGCGCCAGAACAATCACCGGTGGCGGGCAGAACGCCGCCATTGGAGAGCTTCAACAAGCAGCCTGCGGGAATAGACGCTGTTCACTCCGCTTTCCAAGGCCGCGTTGCGCTCCGATGCTGGCGATCGCGACTATAACGACGCTAGGCACGCACTCCCGGCTCGAATGGAAGGCGCCATCGAATTCGCCGCCAGCTGCGATGAGCGTCGGGTCGAATGCTCCGCGCCAGCTCTTGCCGCTACTGCCGCCCGGATGGACATATCCCATCCGCCCGAACGAACTCGGACCTGGATCAGACTTGGGGGGCAAGGCCATCCGTCCACACTCGCGATCAGGTCTGGTTTCGGCGTGATCGTTCGCCGTTTTCCGCGTGTCAAAAGGCTTGAGGCGAAGGACTGAGCGCAACGACGGTGCAATCTCGGTCAACGATGTCCGCGCCGCGGTGGCGTAACCGTGGCGTCACCTGGAAGGCTCCTCGCCGAGAAATCGCAGCAGGCCTGCGCGAGTTCGGCTACGCGAGATGCCAGCGGTGAAGGGGCTCGCGCCCGACAGACGGCGAAGTAGCGAATCGGCGGGATCGAGGGCTCCGTCTTGATGACGCGCAGTTGGCCTCTCTTGATTTCCGACGTGAAAAATTTGGCCGTCAGGAACGCGATCCCAAGTCCTGAAGCGGCAAGTCCGGCCAACACGTTCAGGCTGTTGCACTGAACCACGTGGTTGACCTGAAGGCCGTTTGCGGCCGCCCAGTCCAGCACCAGGCGCTGCAAGCCCGAGCCTTGCGCGCGAGCAAGGATCGGATACTTCGCCAACTCGCGCAGCGGAACGCGATTGCTCGATGGGCCAAATCCAGGCGCCGAGACCCATTCGAGCTGAGTTGCTTCCAAGGGCAACGTGATCAAGTCCGGGCTATGCGGAGGATCGAGGCCGATGACCAGGTCAAGATCGTTCGTCGCGAGCTTGCCGAAGAGATAGGCGCTGGCGTTGACCTCCGGCACCGGAATGACATTCGGATAATCGCGCTTCATCGCCAGGATGAGCTTCGGCAGCCAGCTCAGGGCGACCAGCTCGGTGACGCCAAAGCGGAAGCGGCCGAAGAACGTCGCGGGACCACCGATAGCTTCACGAAGGCGCTGTTCGAGCGCCAGCATGTCGGCGGCAATCGGCAGGCTCGCCTCGCCGGCCGGGGACAGCCGCAAGGCATGGGTCGAGCGGTCGAAAAGCTGCGCGTTGAGGACTGCTTCCAGCTCCGAGATCCGTTTCGAGATCGTCGACTGAGCGAGGTTGAGGCGTTCGGATGCCTCGGTGAATCCGCCCAGCATTGCCGTCCAATAGAAGGCTTCCAACTGCTTCAGGCTGGCGGGCATGGGCACTACCTATGAAAGCCGTGCTATGAATAAAAGCGATGAATAAGGTGAACTTTATTCGCTTTCTGTCATGGCGGCCACCTCGCATAATCGCACCCAGAACATTTTTCGAGGGGTGGCCATGCCGATCAAGGGTCGTCGTCTGAATCGCGGCGCCGCGCCGGTGCCGATCGCCATTCTCAACAGTTTTCGGGACGCGCCAGTGGCGGTCATGTCTGACAACATGAACCGGCTGCACGGCTCAAGAAGCCTTAGCCGCCATCCTCGCTTCGGCCACCTGATGGCCACCCCTGATCCAGAATATGGCTTCGCGTGGCTTCCACCCGCGCACCTTCGCGCTGGATCCGAGCGGACGATTGATGGCTGCCGCGGACAGCACGCGGCGCTTGGTGCGCGATGGATAAAGGCGTGAACGCAGCCGGCGACCGTCGCTGTCTTTCGGGTTGGCGAGGACGGCAGGCTCGCATTTGCGCAAGCGTACGACATCGAACCAGCGCCAAGACCGAGTTTTGGAGCGGGATGGTGGCGTTGTCCTAGGGCCCGTGGCTTGGCGCAGTCGAAGAACGCAAACAAAAGAAGAATTCAATCTGGGAGAGACAAATGCCGAAGGCAAGCGAAGCGCAAGCTTCGATCGAAACGCTCACGATGCGGCGGGTGATCTTTCGTCTCGTTCCGTTCCTGATGGTCTGCTATTTCTTTGCACTTCTCGATCGGGTCAACATCGGCTTCGCCGCACTTCAGATGAACAAGGACCTCGGCCTGACGCCGAGCATGTTCGGTCTCGCCGCGAGTCTGTTCTTCGTCTCCTATTTTCTGGTCGAGGTCCCGAGCAACCTCGCCTTGCAGCGATTCGGCGCCCGCAGGTGGATCGCGCGCATCATGATTACGTGGGGCATTCTGTCCGCGGCAATGTCGCTGGTGACCGGGTCTGCGTCATTGTACGTCATGCGCTTCCTTCTCGGCGCGGCGGAGGCCGGCTTCTTCCCGGGTGCCGTTCTTTATCTGACCTATTGGTTGCCGCGAGAATATCGCGCTCGCGTGCTCGCGACCTTCACCGTCTCCATTCCGGTCGCGACTTTCATCGGCTCGCCTCTCTCCGTCGGCATGCTCGAATTGGATGGCCTGCTGGGACTGCGGGGGTGGCAATGGATGTTCATCCTGGAAGGCGTTCCGACGGTGTTACTCGGCTTCGCTTGCTTGTTCGTTCTCTCGGATCGCCCATCGGAAGCAAGGTGGCTATCGTCGGATCAACGCGACTGGTTGCAGGGGCAGCTCGATCGGGAAACGCTCGCCAAGCGGCCGATCGGCCACCTCTCGTTCTGGGAGCTCGCCCGGAACAAGTACTTTCTCGCCATGGCAATCGTGTGTGCAGGCGCGTCGTCCACGGGAAGCGTTCTGTCGGTATGGCAGCCTCAACTGCTCAAGTCGCTGGGGCTCACCAATCTTCAGATTGGGTTCGTCAACGCGATTCCCTACGGAATTGCGACGGTACTGATGATCCTGTGGGGGCGCCATTCGGATCGTACCACTGAGCGGCGTTGGCACACGGCCATCCCACTTCTCCTGGCAGCGTGCGGCTTCGCGTTGATCAACTTCACCGGAAGCGGGAGTCTTTCGGTTGCGGCGACGGTCTTTGCGGTCACCTGCGCGTTGGTCGGCGCCTATGCGTTCAAAGGTCCGTTCTGGGCGCTGACGTCGGGATGGTTGTCTGCCAGCACGATTGCGGCCGGACTTGCAGGGATCAACGCGATCGCGAATCTGATCGGCGGCGGGATCATGGTGAATGTGGTGGGGCAGATCAAGGAAGCAACCGGCAGTTACGCTTTGGGGATGCTGCCGCTGATCGTGTTGACGGCGTTGGGCGCGATCTCGGTGCTCGTCATCAGCCGCGATCAGGAGGACGGCGTTGCGATCACTCCGGCAAAGATCGGGTCGAGCGCGCACTGAGGAAAGTGTTCGTGAGCAAGGCTTTCAAGGGTTGATGTCGCTATTCGTATTGGGAGATTGCAATGGTCAAGCCGATGACTCGCCGCGTATTCGTTGGATCGGGAGCGGCCGCCCTTTTCGCGTCTGGGTCCTTGAATGCGAACGGCGGGACTGACCAGGTCGTGCCGTATTCGTCAGGCGTGTCTCCTCCACAGTCGATCGTGCCCGGCAACGCGTGTGACTCGCATATCCACATATTCAACACGCGCTTTCCGGCTTCTCCTCATTGGAAGGGGCAGCCTGTCGACGACAGCAACGTCGCGGCTTACCGGCTGCTTCAGAAGCGGATCGGAACGACCCGGACCGTCGTCGTAAATCCTTCGACCTACGGAACTGACAATAGATCTACACTTGACGCAGTTGCGCAGCTCGGCAAGTCGGCGAGAGCTGTGGTGGTCGTTGATCTCGATATTGCAGACAGCGCTCTCAAGGAGATGGCGGCGCAAGGCGCCGTTGGCATTCGCGTCAACTTCGTTTCACCGCAGTCGTGGGGCGTCACGACTGCCGAGCGGTTGGAAGCAATGGCGAAGCGGATCGAGCCTCTCGGATGGCATATGCAGGTCTATATGACCGGCGACCAGATTGCAGACCTCGCGGACGTTCTCGGCCGGCTGCCGACCCCCTTGGTCATTGATCATCTCGCACGGCTTCCGCCGGCCGTCGGGGTCGGTCATCGCGCCTATCCTGTGGTTCGCAAGCTGCTCGACGGTGGACGCACCTGGATCAAATTGTCAGGTGCCTATCTCAATACGGAAAGTGGCCCGCCAGCCTACGCAGACGCGACGCGCGTGGCGCAGTCCTATGCGGCTGCTGCGCCCGACAGATTGGTGTGGGGAAGTGACTGGCCCCATCGCGGCGAGAAAAATCTTCCAGATGACGCGGTGCTTTTCGACCTCTTGGCGGCTTGGGCACCCGACGAAGCCACGCGACGTAAGCTTCTCGTCGACAATCCCTCAAATCTTTACCAGTTCACGGCGTGAAGTGGGAGCACGATCTGGAGGTGCGAGCATCGTTGGCGCACGGCCATCGCACGTATCCTGGCAGCATGCGACATCGCGTTCATCGTTTCGGCTGGAAATGTGAGGCTTACGTTCCGACGTGTCATTCGAAAATCCATCACGCAGTGCGGGTCACGTCTTGTTTCCTCGAAAGAGTAGCGCGTGGCAGCGGAGGCGCCTGAAAGGCGTTCTCGCCGTCGACGATTTCGAACCCCTTGCGCGGCGGTACCTGCCCAAGCCGCTGTTCGGCTACATCGCCGGCGCAAGCGAGACGAATGCCTCGCTTGCAGACAACCGGCGAGCATTCGCTGAGTACGGGTTCAGACCAAGGATCTTGAACGACGTGTCCGGACGGACTGCGGTGAGGCGACTTTTCGGCCGCGAGTATGCGTTCCCGGTCGGGATCGCACCAATGGGGATCAGCGCCCTGATGGCATTCCGGGGCGACCTCGTGCTCGCCGCCGGCGCGCAGCAATCGGGCATTCCGATGATCATGAGCGGCTCATCCCTGATTTCGCTCGAAGATGTGGCGGCCATGGCGCCGACCGCATGGTTTCAGGCCTACCTCCCGGGGGAGCCGGACCGGATCGATGCGCTGGTGGACCGCGTTGCATCTGCCGGTTTCGGAACGCTGCTGCTAACCGTCGACACGGCCACACTCGCCAACCGGGAGAACAACGTCAGGGCGGGATTCTCGACGCCTCTTCGTCCCAGTCTCAGGCTGGCATGGCAGGGATTTTCGCGGCCGTCATGGACGCTGGGCACCTTCCTGCGTACGCTGCTGACGCAGGGGATTCCTCATTTCGAGAACTCCTATGCAACGCGAGGGGCTCCCATTTTTGCAAGGTCGGTTATGCGTGATTTTGGCAAGCGCGACCACTTGAACTGGATCCACCTCGCACGAATTCGCCAACGTTGGACGGGCAATCTCGTCGTCAAAGGCATCATGCATCCGGCCGATGCGGTGCGTGCCCTGGAGATGGGGGTCGACGGGATCATCGTTTCCAATCACGGCGGCAGGCAGCTCGACGGTACGGTGTCTCCGCTGCGCGTGCTCCCGGAGATCGCGGCGACCGTGCGCAAGAGAATTCCGGTGATGCTCGATGGCGGAGTTCGGCGCGGCACGGACATCCTGAAGGCGCTCGCGCTCGGCGCGGACTTCGTCTTTGTCGGGCGGCCTTTTCTCTACGCCGCAGCCGTCGGTGGGATAGACGGTGTGGTCAAGGCCGCCGACATCCTGCAATCGGAACTCCTGCGCAACATGGCGCTCCTCGGCATTAGCAGGCTGGAGGAGATGGACGGCAGCTTGTGTCTAAGAATGCGTGGCGCAGCAGCGTCGAAAGATGCTATCGAGGCTTGAATGAATGGCGCCGTGCGCGGACTCCCTCGCCGCCAGTTCCACCCGTCTGCGATCCGCCGGCCTGGCCTCCAACGAGCATTGATCCGTGAACCAGACGTTCGATCCGGCCGCGCTCGACAAGTTGAAGTCACGCATTCAGGCGCTGCGGGCCAAGACCATCGCCAATGGCTGCACCGAGGACGAGGCGCTGTCCGCCGCGGCCAAGGTCGCCGAGCTGCTCGACCGTCACGATCTGTCGCTGTCGGACGTCGAGCTGCGCGCCTCGGCCTGCGAGCGCAGGGTCTACGAGACCCATCGCAAGAAGCGCATTCCGCTCGACGACTGCATTGGCGCCATCGCGCTGTTCTGCGACTGCCGGGTGTGGCGCGAGAAGAACGCCGCCGGCGACAATGTCTATGTGTTCTTCGGCCTCTCGGCCGATGTCGAGGTCGCGCATTACCTGGCCGAGCTGATCGACAACGCCGTGCGCGCCGAACTCGGCCGCTTCAAGACCTCGGCCGACTATCGTCGCTTCCGCCACCAGGACCGGCATCTCGCCAACGCGTCCTTTGCGTTCGGCATGGTCGCCTCGATCGGGGAACGGCTGGTGGCGATGAAGGCCGATCGCGATCAGGTGAAAGCAACCACCGGCCGCGGCCTCGTCGTGCTCAAGACCTCGGTCGTCGATGCCGAGTTCGACAAGCTCGATCTGAAGCTGCGGACGCAGCGCAGTGCGAGCCGCATGGTGTCGATGACGGCCTACGAAGCCGGCGGCGCCGCCGGAGCGACGGTGGCGATCAGTCCGGGTGTCGATCAGGCGCAGCCGCGGAATCCTGCTAAGCGCGGCTGATGCGGTCGGGGACGTGACCAGGTTCAGGCCGTGCACCGGAGCTGTTCACCATCGCTGTGACATGGAGCAGTGAGCACGGTATACACACCCTGTGATTGCTATCGCCCGCGAATGAGCTAGGCTGCCCGCATGAGCTACTGCGTCTTCATGCATCGGACCGATTCAATTTATGACGACAGTCCGGCGGAGCAGTACCAGTTTCCGAAGCAATATCTTGGTCGCGCGCAAGGCAGTGTCGGCGACTGGATCGTCTATCTCGAGCCGACCAAGGTTCATGGTACGCGCGGCTACTTCGCAATTGCGCGCGTCGAGCGGATCATCCCCGATCCGAAGGCGCCGGGGATGTATCTCGCGCTCATCCAGCCCGGCTCGTATCTGGAGTTCGTCAACCCCGTTCCCTTCAGCGAAGCGAATGGTCCGACCGAGCGGGGTCTGCTGAACGACGCAGGCAAGCTCTCAGGTCGTGCGCAGGCCGCGGTGCGTCCGATATCACCACAAGACTTTCAGCGCATCATCGAGCTCGGTCTGGATGACCGAGACGCCGTGTTGCCGCGGATCCCGGCGAACGCCAACCTCGTTGACGGATTTGAAGAGGATCAAGCGCCTCTCGTCTCCGAACAGCTTCGTGACCGCATTCAACGTCTCACGTCGCGTGTCGTGCGCGATCGCATGTTTCGCAAGATCGTGTTGCGCGCCTATGGCGAGCGCTGTGCGATCACCGGATTGAAACTGATCAACGGCGGCGGTCGTGCCGAGGTCAATGCGGCGCATATCCGTCCGGTCGAGGCGAATGGACCGGATCTCGTGAACAATGGACTTGCTCTGTCCGGAACGGTTCATTGGATGTTCGATCGTGGATTGATCGGATTGGGCGACGATCTCGCCATTCTCATCTCGCGACACGTCAACGACGTTGATCGCATTCGCGGCTTCATCAACGCGTCCGGATTTGCATTTGCGCCAGATCGTGCCGTAGATCGTCCGCATCCGCGATTTCTGCAATGGCATCGTTCGCATTGCTTCAAGCAATGACCGCATGAGTTCTGATCCGCCGAGCGGGGTACCTGCCCTTGCTGGAGAGCGCGATCACCCTCACGCCATTACGCGCTGCAGCAAAGATTTCTATTCCAAGTTGAGGGCGTATGCGCCATACTCTTCGTGTCCGGACGGACGGACTGTTCGCCTTGGACGGATTGCTGAAGCGACGGCGCCGGCAGCGCGGTCCATTTGATGTCTTGAATTTATTTCGATGCGAATGCGCGGCGATCGATCGTCATGGTCGCCGGCCCGGCCACCCGGCCGGAATGATCCGATTGCGATGCTGATGCCTGTTGGACCGACGCCTGATCCAGATCACGACCGACCCGACGACATTTCCGACGACATGGAGAGATCCAGATGTGCAGCCTGCCGCGCCGCTGCCGACTGCTGCTTCCGCTGATCGCTCTCACCGCGCCATTGGCGGCCGTGTCCGCCAATGCGCAGGGTGGGGACCGCACAGCCGAAGCATTCCTCGTCCGGCAGGACTTTTCCGACTGCGGCAATTCCGATGTCAAAGCGGATGATCCGGCGCGGATCGGCGGCACGATCCTGATCGCGCGGCGGGCCGACGGACGGCTGCACGCCAAGGTCGGGATAACAGCGGTGCCGAACACGGTCTATCATGTCTTTCTCAAATGCGTGCGGCCGCTCGGCGACCTCAAGACCGAGGATGAAGGCGAAGCGACGGCGGAGTTCGAGCTGCCGGCCGACGCGAAGCCGGTTCTGACCTTCGACATGTACCCGGAGGGAGCGCCAGCCGGCCAGAAATTCCAGAGCACGCCGGTCAAGCAGCCGTGACCTGTCCCGGTGTGACCTGTCCCATGTTTCACTTCGATCAAATGCGAGGATGCGCCGTGAAGACAATCCGTGTCGTGACGATGATGCTGTGTGCGATCTGGCTGCTGCTCGGGGCGAGCGGGGCCCAGGCGCAGGCGACGCGCACCTGGGTGTCGGGCGTCGGTGACGACGCCAACCCGTGCAGCCGGACCGCGCCCTGCAAGACGTTTGCCGGCGCGATCTCGAAAACCGCCGCGGGCGGCGAGATCAATACGATGGATCCCGGCGGGTTCGGCGCCGTCACTATCACCAAATCGATCCGCATCGTCGCCGAGTCGGGCGTCGCCGGCGTGCTCGTCTCCGGCACCAACGGCATCGTCGTCTCCGCCGCGGCCACCGATACCGTCTATCTCGAGGGCTTGGTGTTCGATGGCGTCGGCACCGGTCTCAACGGCATCCTGTTCAACAGCGGCGGCTCGCTGGTGATACAGAACTGCAAGATCTTCGGCTTCACCCAGTGGGGCATCCTGTTCACACCGACGACGCCCGGCAAGCTGTCGGTCACCGACAGCGTGATCACCAACAACGGCAGCACGGCGAGCTTCGGCGGCGTCAAGGTGATCGGGCGCGCCGGGGCGACCACGGTTTCCGGCGTGGTCAACCGCACGCTGCTCGCCAACAACGCGACCGGGTTCGTGATCGACGGCACCGGCGGCGGCGGCACGTCAGAGGTGACGGTGCGCGACAGTGTCGTCACCGGAAACACCGGAAACGGCATTGTCGCGACATCGGCTGCCGGCGTTGGTTCAGTCGTCTTCGTCGACCGCACCAACGCCTCGCACAATGGCGGGGCGGGGATCACGGCCTCGGGCGTGGCGCAGGCCGTCGCGATTCTCAACAATTCGAACGTCCATAACAATCTGTCCGGCCTGGCCGCGAGCGGCGGCCAGATCCTCTCCTTCAAGACCAATGCGATCTCGTCGAACGGAACGGATGGCGCGCCTACGGCTTTCCTGTCACTGAATTGATCGGCCGCGGCGAAGACGAACCAAGGTAGGACATTCCGATCGCATGAATTCAGCTGAATTTCGCAAGCTCGCGCTGTCGTTGGCGGGAACGACGGCAGCGCCGCATTTCGATCGGACGGCGTTCAAGCTGCACCGGACGTTCGCGACGCTGGCCGGCGACGGCGCCTCCGCCAACATTCTCCTCACCCCCGACGAGCAGGAGCATTATGCCAGCCTGGCGCCCGGCGTATTTCGCCGCGTCCCGAACAAATGGGGCGATCAGGGCTGGACCACCGTGTCGCTGGCCGAGGTCGATGCCGGCCTGCTGCTGACGGCGCTGGAAAGCGCCTGGCGCGCCGCCCATCCGCCGGCGAAGCGGCGCGCCGGCCGGGCGCGCTGAACGTCCGGGCCGAAAATATTTCCGTGGTCCCGCGAATCCCTTGCGGCCCTCGCGGCCTCCTGACCAGCGAGACAACGGGTCTCGGCTACGGATCGGAGGGACTGTCATGGCATGGGTTCGCAGGAATTTGAGACGGCCGCATCAGCTGGCGCGGGTCATCATCGGACTAGGAGTGGCGGTCGTGGCCGTCGTCGCCCTGAGCGGAATGGCGGCCTGGCTGCTGGCAGCTGCCGGCGCAGGCTTCGCGCTCACCGGCGTCGTCGGCTATTGTCCGGCCTGCGCCGTCGCCGGGATCGGGAGCGGCGGCCGGTCATGAGCGCGATGGCCATCACGGATGAAACCTTCAAGGCCGCCCGTCTCGGCGATCGCGACGCCGTCGTGCGTCTGCTGCAGCGGGCGCAGCCGGACATCCGCCGCTACGCGCGGGCATCGTGCCGGAGCTCGGCCGATTCGGAGGACGCCGCCCAGCAGGCGCTGTGGCTGCTGTCGCGGCATGTCGGCAGCATCCGTGCGCTCGCGGCGCTGTCGTCCTGGCTCTATCGCGTGGTCCGTCGCGAATGCACGCGGCTGGCGCGGCGGGTCGGCCTGATCAGCGACGCCGATGACGACGCGCTCGCGGCGCGGCTGTCGCAGCGGCCCGAAGCCGAGCTGCGGCTCGACCTCGCTGCAGCCTTCGAATCGCTGCCGCCGCATTACCGCGACGTCGTGCTGATGCGCGATCTCAGGGAGATGGCGATCGACGACATCGCGCACGAGCTCCATCTGTCCCGGCAGGCCACCAAGGCGCGGCTGCACCGCGCCCGCCAGCTGCTGCGTGAATATCTACAGGGCTGATCCCGACCCGTTGCCGGAGACCGCGACATCCGGTCGGTACCGCAACGAGTCGCGCTCGCGCCGACCGAGGCCAAGGCGTTGTTCGCTTTCGATCGCACTTGTGGGAGGCACGTTGGAACACAGGACTATTGGCACACGGTCACGAGCGACGGCTTTCCGGGCATCATGTCCGGGAGGCCGAAAATGCGTAGTTCAGAAACCCGATCCCAAGGACGACATGCAGCACCGAGTTGGGGATGATGCCCGCGAGATTCCGGATGGTGCCGTCCGCATACGCCCAGATCTCGATCGGCAGCAGCAACCCGTTGAGGACAGCGCCGCCCCACAGGATTGCCAGCATCGGCAACGAGTCGGGCTCGTTGCGGATGCGCCAGATGATGAAGCCGATGGAAACCAGCGCGGCCCCCACCTCGCGCATCCAGACGCTTGCGGCAGCGTCGGCGACGATCCCCTTGCTGGCGAGCAGGGCCTCAGGCGCGCCAAGCGCAATGCCGCCGACGGCGAGCGCGATGAGACCAGCGAATCCGAGGAAGCGCGAACGGCTGATCGCACCGTTCACTGCTGGAATCCGACCATCTGCACGAGACGGCCGTCCGCCCCGAACCGTCCGTAGCTCGCGCCTTTCGCGACCACGTCCCCGTCGGCGCGCACGAGATTCCAATGGGCGAGGCACTGGCCGTGATGCACCTCGAAGGCACTCGTCTCGAACCGTCCGCCCGCGAACGTCTTCTGAAATTCGGTCATGTAGGCGGACAATTCGCCATAGCCTGCGGTTTCGATGTTCGGATCAGCATAGGTGTGAGCAGGATGGAGACTGGCTTCGAGCATGAGCTGACGCTTTCGCGTGTCGATTTCAGACCACGAGCTCGTATAGACCTCCCATGTGTCTCTGTTCGGATGGTTGTTCATTGCAGCGCTTTCCTGTCTCTTGCGGCCCGGCAACCGAGGGGGCCATTGCGGTCGACGTCATATGCGGCCGGCCTTTGCTTGGGCAATTACCTCCAGAGGTCATGGTGTGCAGGCGACGATCTGATAGTTTGAGCCGATGGCGGATGGTGTTTTCCCTGCACTGCTCAAATACTGGCGTGGCCGAAGCGGACAGTCGCAACTGGACCTGGCGTTGAGCGCAGCTGTCTCGGCGCGACACATCAGCTTCCTCGAGACGGGGCGCGCGCGGCCGAGCGAAGCCATGGTGCTGCGGCTGATGGAAGCGTTGGGAGTGCCGCTGCGTCACCAGAACGACGCGTTGATTGCTGCAGGATTTGCGGGCCGCTTCCCCGAAGTCGCGCTGGACGGACTTCCCGAGGCCGTTCAGTCGGCGATCAACCGCATGCTGCTTCAGCAGGAGCCGTATCCGATGGCCGTCATGGCCGCGGACTATACGGTGCTTCAGCACAACGCCGCCGCCGGGCGGATATTCGCGCAGTTCGTCGCCGTCCCTGAGCGATTGACCGCTGGCCCCGTCGACATGTTCACGCTGATCCTCGATCCGGCGCTCGGAAGGACGTTCGTGCGTGACTGGCAAATGATCGCTCGCCGAATGCTGATCCGGCTGCAACGAGAAATATCGAGGACGGGAGACGGCAGGCTGGTCGCCCTGCTGGATCGCGTGTTGAAATTCCCTGGCGTGGACACGCTCTTGCGCCATCCCGACGAGGAGCCCCAGAGCTACAGCACGATGGAGATCTGGCTGGAGCGGGAAGACATGGTGCTCGGCTTCCTGACGACGCTGACGGCCTTCTCCGCGCCCTGCAACATGCTGCTCGATGAGTTGCGGCTCGAGAGCTACTTCCCATTGGACGAGAAAACGCGCCTGCTCTGCGAGCAGATGGCTGGGGGGCAGGTCTAGCCGGGCTGCACGAACTTCATTTGGTTACACGAACGTCTGGGTGGCTCGGTTTGTCTGGCGGGCGAGAGCTTTCGCGAGCGATGGGCAACACGTGCGGATGACGACGCAACGCAATCCCTCCTGCGCGCAACTCACACCCGACGGCCGACCATCAGCAGGATGCCGCCGATCTGCGGCAGCAGCGCCAGCAGGATCAGGCGCAGCATGACGAAGTCGTCGGCGGAGGGTTTGACGACGCCGCGCGACACCCAGGCCACCAGCTTGATCGCCGCCTCGGTCTGCGGGTCGGCGGTCTGGCTCACGGTGGCCATCGCGGCGTCCAGGGCCTGGCGCCGCTCGGCGACCGCGGCCTCGCGCTCCCGACAGAACTTGCCGACGCCGCCCTTGCACTCGCGGTCGCGTGCGCTCATGGCATCGGTCAATGCGGTCTGCGCCGTCTGCACGGCCGGCGTGACCCGCGAGGCGCGCGCCAGCGTGACGTCGCTGATGTTGGTCGAGGCGAAGCCGATGCCGGCGGTGACCGCGAACACGAAGGTCATCACCCACACGCTCCAGCCGGCGAGCGCCGAGGCGCGGTGCCGCGCCTGCCACAGCCGCGCCGCGCAGGTCGGCATGACCAGCGCGACGAGGTCGGCGGTGACGCCGACCGCAAGAAACATCCAGCCCGCCGTGCTGTTCGCGCCGAGCGAATGCGCGAACCAGCCGTTCATCGCCATGCCGACCGCGGCGAGCGCCAGCGCCGCGAACTGCAGCATCAACGCGGACGCGGTGAGGCGCGCGCGCTCCGCCTTGGCAGGGATGATCGGCGCAGCTGCCGGAACGATCTCGCCTTCGAGAGCCAGCGACGTTTCGCGCGGCGCCGCCGTGGCGAGCGGCGCCTGCAGCGGCATCACCGCGTCGGCGTCGTCCGCTGCGGCTTCCGTGCGCGGCGCCTCGGTCGCGACAGCAGCTTTGCCCGGAGTCTTCGCCTGTGTCTTGCTCGGTGTCCTGCCCGGAGCTTTGGCCGGCTCGTTCACGAGCTCCAGGAAGTCCGGCATGATCAGCGTCTCGGACCCCAGCATCTCGTCATCGAGCGCGGCCGCCTTGATCCTCTCGGCTCGCTCGGCCTTCGGCTTCGGCCGCGGCTTGACGACCTTGGCGCGCTTCGGACGCGGCTTGGCCGTCTTCGCCTGCTGCCAGGGAATGATCGATGCGACGACAGACTCATCAGCCATCGGGGCTGCTCCAATCGGTGGTGATGGGCGCACGGCCGCGTTTGCACGCAGCGCTGACAGCGCCGGCATCGGGTTCACGTCTGATCGGGAATCGAGCAGGCCCGCATCGAAGGCGGGCCCAAAGTTTCTTGCGGCCTGGCTGGCGTCGCGCGAAGAAATCGTTGGTCTCTCACGCGCCCGTCCGCCGATGATGCGGAGGGCTGCGGTCACCAGCGCCACGTAATGAGGCGGCGCCCGGAAGGTTCTGATCCGCGCGGGGCCGGGCTGGTCAGCAAAGCGCCCAACACCCTTGTTCTTAACCAATGGTTAACACGGATTCGCTGGATTCGAAACCGCGCGGTGCGAGTGGCGGAGGCGGCAGCGGTGAAGAGTGGTGCGCTGCGGCTTTGGAGTCACAACCGGCAGCTGAGCGGTGGTGCTGGACTCCAGCCGACGCGCAGCCGACGTGTGTTTGTGCGATAGTTGAACGTTGTAGGTCTGCGAGGCCGCTCGCCTACTTTGTCCCGCTTGGCGCGGCAAGCTCCGGCGCCGCCGCCGCGCCTAGCGCGGGACGAGCATCAGTGCGCCGTAGTTCACGGACGGCGGGGGTTGAGGGCCCATGAGCGCCACCAGCACGGCGTCTGGCAGGTCGAAGCTGACGCCGAGCCTGTCGTCCAGTTTGAACGTCGGAAACGGGATCTGTTGCGCGCGGTCGCCTTCGCCGATCTGGTACAGCCCGTCATGTCCAAGCGCGAGCAGGTCGCCGTCGCGGCGCTGCAGGCCAAAGAACGCGGAAGCGATGAGCCGGTGCGCCATGCTCGGCCCGCCGCCGATTTTCATCACGGCGCATCGATGCTAGAGGTCACCGCATGCCATGCCCGTGCGGATCACCGCTTCCCTTCGACCGCTGCTGCGGTCCCTATCTGCTCGGCGATGCCTTGCCGCCGACCGCCGAGGCGCTGATGCGCTCGCGCTACACGGCCTATACGCGCGGCGACATCGGCTATATCGCAGCGACGCTCGCGGCCGATCGGCGCGGCGCCTTCGATGCCGCCGTCGCGCAGGCCTGGGCCACGCGGGCGACCTGGCTTGGCCTGCGCATCGTCTCGACGACACGCGGTCAGGAGGGCGACCAGGACGGCGTCGTCAGTTTCGTCGCCAGCTATCGCGAGGGTGGCCAGACCATCGAGCATCACGAGGTCTCGCAATTCCGCCGCGACGATGATGGCGCCTGGCGCTTCGTCGAGGGTGACACGCGCGCCGTGGTCACGGAGCCGAAGCGCGCCGCCGCTGCGGCGAAGGTCGGCCGCAACGATCCGTGCCCGTGCGGCAGCGGCAAGAAATACAAGTTCTGCTGCGGGCGATGAGCGTGCGACGGCACGCGCGGGAGGTCATTGCGCCCGCTCATCCCACGGGTTCAGGAGGGCCACGCCTCCGAAACGGCGTTCGTGTCGAGCAGGAACGTCAGTCGAGATCGGCCGGCTTGATGAGAGAACCCATTCGGGGCAGTTCGAAATCGAAATCCGCGTCGGGCTGCGCCAATGCATCGGCAAGGCTGACATCCGCTTGGCTCAGACGCATGTAGTCCTCGATCGTCAGCAGCACGTGGGTCGGTCGTCCGCGATCGGTGATGAACACCGGGCCCTTGGCCGCCGCCTTCTTGGCGCCGCTGGTGTCCTGGTTGAACTCGCGACTGGTGAGAGTTGTCACGGTCACGGCATCTCTCCACGATCATCAACCGATGAGATAGTGTAGATATGTTGTTACTTCAATCGGACCTTCGGCTGGATCTCGTGGGGTCGATGCTGCGTCGGCAACGGGAGGGTGAGCGCGGGACGGCTCGCGCCGGAGATCACGGCGCCTGCTCATCCCACGGATTGAACAGGGGCGTTCCGGTCGCAGCGAAGTCTTTCACGTTCCGCGTGACGAGCGTGAGTCCGTGCACCAAGGCGGTGGCCGCGAAGAACCCGTCCATCACCGAGAGTGCGATGCCTCGCCGATGGCCCGCGGCCATCAAGTCGCCCCAGCGCAGCGCGACCGCCTGATCAATCGCAAGAATGCGGCCCGCAAATCGCTGCGGCAGGTCGTGACTCAGCCAAGCCGCGAGAGCCGTCCGGCGACGGCCGACCTCCATCAGTTCGACGCCTCGCCGCAGCTCGGCCAGTGAAGCCGTGCTGATGAACACCCGATCCTCGTCGACGGCATCGAGCCAGCCGATCACGCGCCGTTCGGGGGCGGGGCGTCGAACCTCCGAGAGCACGTTGGTGTCGAGCAGAAAATTCACAGCTCGATATCACGCGGCTTGTCAGTCGCGCGTGAAAGGTCGAGGTCTGCCCCGCGGAGCGGCGAGGCCAGCAGGAACTCCGCGAGCGTGCCCTTGCGCTCGGTCTTGCGCGACCATTCCTCGACGGAGACGACCACGGCCGTCGGCTTGCCGTTTCGGGTGATGACCTGCGGACCAGCCTGAGCGCGCTCGACAACCTCGGACAGCCGCGCCTTGGCGCCGGCAAGCGTCCAGGCGCTATCCAGTGGAGGGGCCTTGCTTGATTTTGGTGTCTTCATGAGGAGAATGACCATAATGACCATTTTGACTATATTCGAGCCTTGGCCGGATGCCAAGCTAAGGTGACGCGCCCTCGTGACTTGGCCCGCCAATGATCCTCAGCCCCGAAGCTGGACAGAAATTTAGCTATTGCTATTTTTCCGAAATTATGATTGTATTCGCCCATCCCGTCCTCATGCAGAGGGGCGTACGCGTCGTCACGATACGTTGAGGCGGGGAGCGGTGGCCGTGGGCCTGTCAGGTGCTTTGCGCTGGACGATTGGCAGCCCGCGGACGGTCAAGCCGTGTGGTCCTGGCGCCCCGAAGCTGGCGTCAAGCCTCGGTGACATGACGTGTCATCAGGTGACGGGGGCAAACAAGCCGGTCCCCGGGGAGAGCACGGAGCAGCCGTTAAGACTATCGCGCAGGGAGGGCCGGGTCGTCCGGCTGACCTGTGGTTCCTGCCGCCTGCATTTTTTTGAGCAGGCGGGCCACGGGCCTCAGTCGAGGTCCGGCCTTCCCTGCGCCCTCGCATCTCGAGAGCGCGAACGACATGCAGAACTCGGGCGCAAACGCGCCGCGTGAACGATGGCGGTTGCCTCGTTGCGATCTGCCGCCGGGGACATTGATCGCGCCGCATGGTCAAGATCGCCCAACCTCCCCGGGTGGCCTTGACTCCGCCCAACCCGGCTGGCCTTAGAGGGCGGGGTATTCAACCAGGACGGTATCAGGTGGCGGAATTGGACGGTCAGGTCCGGCAGGACGAGCACGCGCAGCAGCAGGTCGCGGCAACCGGGGCGCCGGCGCCAGGACTCCTGTCGCCCAGACCGCTGTCGCCGCGCAAGGCGGCGATCCTCGACCATGCCGACCGCTTTGCCGCCGAGCGGGCCGGCTGGCGCGACAAGGCCGCGTTCTTCCACGGCGAGGACGAGTGCTATCTGCGCTTTCTGATCCCGCCGGGCAGCCGCGTGCTGGAGATCGGCTGCGGCCTCGGCGATACGCTGGCGTCGCTGCAGCCGTCCTACGGCGTCGGCATCGATTTCAGCGAGGCGCAGATCGCGATCGCGCGCACCCGGCATCCGAACCTCACCTTCATCTCCGGCGATGCCGAGGATGCCGCGACGCTTTCCGCCGTGAACGGCCCGTTCGACGTCATCCTGGTGCTGGACACGATCGGCTCGCTCGACGACTGCCAGCAGTTCATCGAACAGCTGCATCCGCTGTGCACGCGCGAGACCCGGCTGGTCATCGGCTACTTCTCCCACCTGTGGTATCCGCTGCTGAAGGCGGCGGAAGCGATGGGCCTGCGCATGCCGCAGCCGGAACAGAACGTGCTGTCGCCGGCCGACTTGCGCAACCTCGCGGTGCTCGCCGATTTCGATCCGGTGAAATCCGAGCAGCGCGTGCTGTCGCCGCTGCGGCTGGCCGGCATCGGCCGTTTCGCCAACCGCTTCCTCAGCGTCCTTCCGGGGCTGCGCGCGCTGTCGCTGCGGCACTACCTCGTCTCGCGCTCGATGCGCTGCGTCAGCGACGACGTCCGCTCGGCGACGGTCGTCGTGCCCGCGCGCAACGAGCGCGGCAACATCGAGCCGGCGGTGCAGCGCATTGCCGCGTTCTGTTCCGACATCGAGATCATCTTCATCGAGGGCCACAGCAAGGACGGCACCTATGAGGAGATGGAGCGGGTGCGCGCGGCGTTCCCCGGCCACGACATCAAGCTGATGCGCCAGCCTGGCAAGGGCAAGGCTGACGCCGTCTTCACCGCCTTCGATGCAGCCCGTGGCGACGTGCTGATGATCCTCGACGCCGACCTCACCATGCCGCCGGAGCAGCTGCCAAAGTTCTTCGAGGCGCTGCGCTCGGGCAAGGGCGAGTTCATCAACGGCTCGCGGCTGGTCTATCCGATGGACGAGGGCGCGATGCGCTTCCTCAACCTGATCGCCAACAAGACCTTCTCCTATCTGTTCTCGTGGCTGCTCAACCAGCGCTACACGGACACGTTGTGCGGCACCAAGGTGCTCCGCCGCAGCGACTATATCAGGCTCAAGGCGGGCAAGGCCTATTTCGGCGATTTCGATCCGTTCGGCGATTTCGACCTGATCTTCGGCGCGTCGAAACTGAACCTGAAGTCGATCGACCTGCCGATCCGCTACGCCGCGCGCAGCTACGGCGAAACCCAGATCTCCCGCTTCCGCCACGGCTGGATGCTGCTGAAGATGGTCGTGTTCGCATTCTTCAAGATCAAGGCGATCTAGGGATGGCGGGCGACGCTGTCGCGGTCCTCGCCTCTCCCCGCGTGCGGGGAGAGGCCGGATTGTATCGAAGATGCAATCCGGGTGAGGGGGGTTCTCCGCGCACCGTGCTCGTGGAGAGTCCATCTCTCCCCGCAAGCGGCAGGGCGATCGCATATGGAGATGCGAGGCTGCCGCGACAAACGATCCTGCCAGTTAGTTACTCCGTCATGCCCGGGCTTGACCCGGGCATCCACGTCGGTCCACGCGTGCTGAACGACGTGGATGGCCGGGACAAGCCCGGCCATGACGGCGCGGAGAGAGCTGAACACAATCCGGACCAGGGTTATCCGATTGTCGTCCCGCGAGCGGAGCGTGACGTTTGCGCGACTCCCGCATGATCAAGAACGCCGACCCGCTCGACCGTCTGACGCCGTTTGGCTGGCGCGGCGGCGTGGCCGTGACGCTGCTGCTGTCTTTCGTCTCGTTCGTTGCCGTCGGCTATTTCACCGTCTATTGGCGCAATGCCGACATGGACTTCATGGTGATCTACAACGCGCTCGCCATGAACGATAGCGGCGCGCAGGCCTTCTTCGATCACCCGGCCTATCTGACGATCCTGTCGGTCAAAGCCTGGTTCGCGCTGCTGCACCGGCTCGGCCTGCTCGACGCCTGGACGTTGTCGGCGATCCCACCGGCCTCCGACCGCGCGGCGTTTGATGCGGCCATGGTCAGTGCGGTTCACGCCGGACGCGTCGCTGCGCTGCTCACGGCGTCCGGCATCATCCTGGCCTTCGCCTGGGCGGCGCGACGGCTGGTGTCGGACTGGCGCGTGGCGATGCTCGCGGTCGCGGCCTTCGCGTTCTCCGGCGGCGTGCAGATGCATCTGCGCATCCTGCGCAGCGAGATGATCGCCGCCTCGTTCTGCGTCCTCGCCTTGATGCTGCTGATCGTGGCGGGGCGCCGCGCCAGCCTCGGCCGGCCGCTCATCGTCGGGCTGGCTGCGCTGCTCTGCATGCTCGGCCTCGAGAACAAGGTGCATGCGATCCTGCTGATCGCCGCCATTCCCGTGCTGGTGCTGCCGTTCGGAACGGCGGCGGGCGCCAGCGTGGATTTCTGGCGGACACCTCGGGCCTGGGCGGCCGTGCTGGCTGCGGCCGTTGCCGCCATCGCCGCGGCCATCACCGCCTGGCCGCTGGTCGCCGCCGGCTTCGACCCGACGAACACGGCGGCCGCGGGGTTGAAGCCGCTGCTGCTCGGACGCCTCGGCCTCTATCAGCTCGCGCTGCTCGGCGTCATCGCAGCCTGCATGGTCGGCTTCGCGCGGCTATGGCGAGTCAGCGCGGCTGAAACAATCGCTGCGATGCTGACGACGATGACTGGCGCCGCCCTGGGCCTGCTCGTCCTCGATGTCAGCTACGACATCAACGATGTCGTGGTCGTGCTCAATCCACTGGAGAAGATGATCAGCTATGTCGACGCGCCCGACGCCGCCGGCAGCATCAGTGGCGCAATCGGCCTGCTGCTGTCCGGTGTCCTCGGCGTGATCAGGCGCTACACTTTCGTGCTGCAGCCGTCGGCGCGTCCGACCGTGTTCCTGACCTGGCTGGTCATCCCCGGCATCGTCATCGCGCTCAGGCGCGGCGAGCGACAGGCGGCGCTGCAGGCCGCGCTGCTGATGCTCGCTGCGATCGGCATCGACACGCTCGGCGTGCGCCGTGGGCTGAAGGTCGAGTACTTCGTCTTCACCGATCCCTTGATCATCATCGCCGGCATGGTGCTGCTAGAGCGCCTGATCGACCTGCGCCTCTCCCGCTTCGCCTATGCGATCGGCGCCACGCTGCTCGTGCTGCATGTCGGCATCGGCCAGGCCGAACCGGTCAAGATGGCGCTGAAGCGCCAGGGGCCCGAGAACGTCTGCGAGTGGAATGGCTACTACATGCCGCGGCTGGCATTGCCCTGGTGCGCGCCGCCGAACACCGTGCCCAGGATGTGATCGAGCGAGAGCTTACCCCCGCCATGGGCGATCAGCGTGAGCGCCATCGCCGCCCAGGTCAGATGAATCGGCCAGCCGTCGGGCACGGTGAGCTCGACGATGCAGGTCATGAACAGCAGCCCAAGTGCCGCAAAACGCGTGCCGAGCCCGAGGATGAGCAGCACCGGAAAGCCCACCTCGCCGCAACCCGACAGGAACGCCATCACACTCGGCACCGGGAAATGATATGGCCCACCGGGCAGATGCAGCATGAACTCGTCGCTGAACAGCGTGACCGCGGTGTCGCTCAGCTTCAGAAAGCCGTCCCACTTCAGGATGCCCGAGCGCCAGAACGGCACCGCCAGCGCCACGCGGGTGACGAGCTGCACCAAGGTGAGCGGCGTCGCCGCCTGCAGCAGGCGCACCGCCTTGTCAGCCAAGGCGGACAACGACAGCGTTGGGCCCGGCGCCATGGATTGATCGGTCATCGTCATGCGTCCTCGAGCTGGATCTCGGTGAAGGCGCCGGCCTCTATCAGCCCGGCAATGTTGCTAGGGAGATCGAAATCGGGCGCCGCGTCGAACGCCGCCGCCGCGGCGTCGCCGAGTGGCTGCCGCGCGATCAACAGCTGCGCGAAAACAGCTCCGCCCGATGGCAGACGGCGCACGGCAACGTCGAGCGCGGGCCGTGTGACCAGCGCGTCCTCCGGGACGGAGCCGTCGATGCGCGGCACCGGGTCGTCGCTGCGGTTGGCGGCGAAGATCGTCACCGCCGCGAAATCGGATCGGATGATGCGGGTGGCGGGATGAGCCGTGAAGCGCAGCCCGGGCAGTTGCTCCGGCGCGACGCGCGCGAGCGCCTGACCGTCGAGCGGCGCAGCATCCGCCGCATGATAGGCGTCGAGCCAGGCCCGCTCGAGCCGCGCCACATCCGCGAGGAACGGCATCGCCGCGGAATGCGCGTAGCTCGCAATGAAGGCGGGAAAGTCGCGGCCATAGTCGAACAGCAGCGGCGATGTCGGCGGCGTCTCGCGCAGATGCGCCCGCGCCATGGCGCGGAAGAAGTCGGACCCGGTGATGCGCTGTACGGCCGGATAGATCGCGATCAGCGACTCGATCAGGCTCACCGTGACGTTGTTGCGGTAGACGTTGAAGCGGCGCCCAGCCGCCTTGGCCCGTGGTCCGGTCACTGCTGCCGGGGTCTCGCAGTGCGGGGCCAGCAACGCTCCAGCGAACTGGGCGGCGTAGTCGGGAGTCCGTTCAGGCTGCAACATCGCGCAACTCCCGTGAACTGTCCGCGATGGATCGATCGAGGATCGCCTGCGCCGCGGCTGCTTCCGCCTTCAGCACCGGCCAATCCGGGATGTTGCTGTCCCACTCGATCAATGTCGGCACCGGGCCGATCCGCCCGATCAAATCGGCGAACAGCGGCCACACGTCATCGGCGACCGGACCGTCATGGCTGTCGATCAGCAGCGGTGCGCCTTCATCATCGGACTGCACCGCGTGACCGGCGAGATGGATCTCGCCGACCGCGGCGAGCGGGACGTCGGCCAGGTATTGCTGCGGCGAGAAGCCATGATTGACCGCGGACACGAATACGTTGTTGACGTCGAGCAGCAGGCCACAGCCGGTGCGGCGGACGATGGCGCGGAGGAAATCCGTCTCGCTCATCGTGGAGTTGCGGAAGGCCACGTAGGTCGATGGATTTTCCAGCAGGATCGGCCGCCGGATCGCGCTCTGCACCTCGTCGATGTGGTCGCAGACGCGCGTCAAGGTAGCGGCGGTGTAGGGCAGCGGCAGCAGATCGTTGAAATAGGTGGTCTCGTGCGTCGACCACGCCAGATGCTCGGAGACCAGGCTCGGCTGATAGCGGGCGACGAGATTGCGGAAGCGCGCGAGGTGAGCGCGATCGAGCGGCTGCGGGCCGCCGATCGACATGCAGACGCCGTGGATCGACAGCGGATGATCCCGGCGGATCGCCTCCAGCTGACGATGCGGCGGACCGCCGGCGCCCATGTAGTTCTCGGCATGCACCTCGAAGAAGCCGCGCTGCGGCGCCTCGCTGAGGATCGCCGCCAGATGCGACGGCTTGAAGCTGGTCCCGGCGACGCCGCCGAGAGGGGGCGGAAAGCGAAGCGGCATGGTGGGGCACGGTGCAGGGGGGGCATCGGTGCGCATGCGGTGTCTCCGCTTTCCGCTTGGGGTGAACGAGATCAGATCGGCTTCAGCGAGCCCTTCTTGCCGCCGGGCACGTCGATGCTGGTGCAGGTGCCGCCCTGGACGAACTTCCACGCATTGCCCTGGAAGTCGATCGTCGAGGTGCCCTGGCAGGTGGTGCCGGGACCGGCGGCGCAATCGTTCTGGCCCTTCAGCGCGACGCCGAAGCACTTCTCCTTCTTGGCGGCCATGGCGGCTTCCGCTTCGGCCTTGGTCAGGGGACCGGCCATGGCGAGGCTGGCGAGCGCGGTGCTGACGGCGCCGGCGAGCGCCAGGGTGGTGACGGCTTTCTTGGCGGACATGACATCTCCTCTCGGGTTTTGCATCGCTTGGCGACGCGCATCTCTCCTTCGCCCGTTGCCACGACAAAGTTACGTGGCGATCCTTCTCACGAACCTGTGAGCGGTATTGCGCGCTTCGGAGCTGTGGCCAGTCGAACGCAGGCCGCCTCCGAGCGCCAATGCTTTGCAGGCATCATCGGCTTAGCCAGCGGGCATTTGTGGCCCGCCAGACAGACGCGCATTCTGTCGGCTCCCGCTGCGCGCGTCCCCGCGCCGATCGGAGGTCGACCTGCGATGATGGCCAGCGCAACGAACCGCACAGCCGCCGGCGAGAAGCTCACCGTCAGCATCCGCTTCGCCGTGTCGGCGCTGGTGCTGACCGCGATCCTGCTGACCGCCTTCGCCTCGAGCCTGTTGTGGTGGCGGACGTCGGAGGCGATCAGCCGTCAGCTCGCCAGCACCATCAACGCGCAGATCGCGGGCGCCGTGCGCAAGGAGGTGACGGCGATCGTCGGCGAGGCGCGCGCCGCGCACACCGCCATCCGCACGCTGTTCCTGCAGAACGTGCTCGACACCCGCGAGGCCGACAAGCGCGAGTTCGTGTTCCTGTCGCAATTGCAGTCGCAGGCGACGATCTCATCGGCAGCGTTCGGCTGGCCGGACGGCTCGTTCTTTGCCGCCCACAAGCTCGGCGACCGGCGCCTGGAGATGATGGAGATCTCGCTGACGGATCATCCCGGCGAGCGCCGCGTCGACGAATACGATGTGGTGCCCGGCGACATCGAGTTCGCGTCGCGCCGCTTCGAGCCGACCAGCTACAAGGTTGCCGAGCAGCCCTGGTTCAAGGAGGGCCTCTCTGCCGACGAGCCGCGCTGGTTCAGCGTCGATCGTCATCCCGGCGGAGAACGCCCGGCGATCGCGCTGGCCGGGCCGATCGATGTGTATCAGGAGCGGCAGGGCGTGCTCGCCATCATCATCGAGCATGCGCGGATCGCGCGCTTTCTCGCCCAGCTCCAGGTCGGCCGCACCGGCAGCGCCTTCATCCTGCAGCGTGACGGCGGCGTGGTGGCTGCGCCGGATGAACATGCCGACGAGGTCAATGCAGGCGAGGTTCGCCAGCCGCTGCTGGCGGTCGCCCAGCAGGCGATGCGCACCGCGCCCGATGGCGATGAGGCCTGGCGCGACCGCGTGCAGAGCGGCGATGGCGCCTTCGAGGTTGCGCGCACGGCGCTGCCGTTTCCCGGCTGGTCGCTCGTCACGGTGATTCCGGAGGCCGAATTCCTCGGACCGGTCGAGGCCGCGCTGCATCGTGTGATCATCGGCCTCGGGATCGGCGCCGTGCTCGCGGCGCTGGTGTCGGCCGCGCTGGCCCGTGCGGTCATCGCCGCGCCGCTCGGCCGCGTGGTGGCCGAGCTGCGTCACGTCGAGGCCTTCGCGCTCGAACAGGTGCGGCGTCATCCCTCAAGGCTGCGCGAGATCGCGAGCCTGTCGGGCGCGATCGCCGAGATGGCCGGCGGGCTGTCGTCGTTCGGCAAGTTCATTCCGGCCGATCTGGTGCGGCAATTGCTGCGGCAGGGCGTCGACGCCAGGCCGGGCGGCCACATCCAGGAGCTCAGCGTGATGTTCATCGACATCGCCGGCTTCACCGGCCTGTCCGAGCGCATGGGCGATCGCGTCGTGCCGCTGCTGTCGCGCTACCTCGATCTGATCTCGACTGTCATCGTCGATCACGGCGGCACGATCGACAAGTTCATCGGCGATGCCGTGATGGCGTTCTGGGGCGCGCCGATGGCGCAGCCGGACCATGCGCTGTCGTGCTGCCGCGCAGCGCTGGCCTGCCGTGCCGCCGTCGAGAGCAGCAACATTTGCGACGATGATGGCCGTCCCCTCGCGATCCGCATCGGCATCAACTCCGGTGCCATGCTGGTGGGCAATATCGGCTCCGAGCTGCGGCTCAACTACACGGTGATCGGCGACGCCGTGAACGTGGCGAGCCGGCTGGAGGGCGCCAACAAGACCTATGGCACGGACATCCTGATCGGCGAGGGCACGCAGCGGCTGGCGGGTGATGGCTTGCTGACCCGCGAGATCGACCGCATCGCCGTCTACGGGCGCGAGGAAGGACTGGCCGTGCACGAGCTGCTCGGGGTCGCCGCCTCGAAGCCGCGCTGGGTCGCGGACTATGCGCGCGGACTGCAGCACTATCGCGCGCGCAGGTTCGACGCCGCGATCGAGGCGTTCGAGGCCGTCCTTGCGCTGAAGCCCGGTGATCGTGCCGCCGAGCTGATGATCGCGCGCTGCAGGTCGCTGATGCAGGCCATGCCCGATCACGGCTGGCTTGCGGTGACGGCGCTCACGAGCAAATAGAGGCCGCGTTGCTGATCAAGCCGAACGCGCCCTGACACGCAGCCGCCGCCCCGCAAACACCGCGGCGAGATCCTGGGACGGTGTCGCCTCGTCGGCCTCGAGCCGCAGCCGGCCCTCGACATGCAGGAAGTGCTCGCGCGACACCGCGATCGCGCGCATCAGGTCGCGGTCGCGCAGCGCCGCCACGATGGCGCCGTGCTCATCGACCGCACAGATCGACTGCGCCGCCGGCTCGTAGACGGAGACCATGACAGAGGACCGGCTGAGCAGGTCACCGAGCATCCGTGACAGTTCGGGATTGCCGAGCGCGTCGACGAGATGGACATGAAACGCCCCGGACAGCCTGACCGATGCGGCGCGATCGCCGCGTTGCGCGGCGGCGCGCTCCTCCGCCAGATGCGCGTCGAGCCGGGCGAGCAGCACCTCGTCCATCCTGAGAACCAGCTGGCTGAGCACGCCGGCCTCCAGCACGCGATGCGCCTCATAGACGCGCCTGACGTCGGCGAGGGTCGGCCGCGGCACCCGCGCGCCGCGGTTCGGGATCATCTCCAGCCGCCGCTCGGCGCCGAGCCGGTGCAGAACTTTGCGGATGCGCTCCCGCGACACGCCGAAGATCGCCGCCAGCGGCGTCTCCGCAAGCTTGGTGCCGGCCTTCAGCTTGCCGTCCAGCAGCGCACGCAGGATGGCCTGATACACCGCCTCGTCCTCGGCGGGATTGGCCTTCCCGATTCGCTGCGCGCGCTTCGCCATGCCCGATTGCTAGGCCCAATGGTGCGGCAGGTCACCTCCAAAAAATGTGCACATTCTGCCAGCGGCCGGGCAGGCGGGCGGGAAGCCCTTCAGCCTAAGCCTCTGATCGAGCTTGCGTCGTGAAAATGTGCACATTTGGCACGGTGCTTGCTGATCTGATCCCGCACCCCTCGACAGCTCACACGGGATCTTCTCATGCACCCCTTCTCCCGACGCAGCCTCCTGAAGACCGGTGCGGCCTTTGCCGCCACCTTCGCCGCGCCCGCCCTGGTGCGCGCCGCTCCCAAAGAGATCGTGATCGGCGGTCCCGCCGGCGCCGCCAAATATTTCAACTCCGACCTGTTCCCGGTGCTGGAGAAGAAGCTCGACTGCAAGGTGCTCTATGAGGGCACCAACTCGCTGACCAACCTGCAGAAGATGCAGGCCGACAAGGCGAGCCCGAAGATCTCGGTCGTGATCATGGACGATCCGGTGATGCTGCCGGCCTCGGCCGAAGGGCTGATCACCAAGATGTCGGCGTCATCGATCCCCAATCTCGGCAAGCTGGTCGACGGCAGCGTGCACCAGGACGGCATGTGGGCCAACTATCAGAAGCCGTGGGTCGGCATCGCCTATTCGACCAAGCGCATGAAGACGGCACCGAGCAGCTGGGCCGAGCTGTGGGACACGAAATATGATTCCAAGATCGTCATCCCCTCGCTGTCCAACACCGAAGGTTTCTGGACCTTGCTCGCCGCGGCGCATCTCGAGACCGGCAAGCCGTTCAAGGAGGCGCAATACGAGATCGATGCCGCCTTCAAGAAGGTGAAGAGCCTGAAGGTCAACCTGCTGAACGTCTATACCAATGCGCCGCAGGCCATCAATCTGCTGGAGCAGGGCGAGGCCTGGATGATCGGCGGCCAGTTCTCGGCCTACACCTTGATCCGCAAAGCGGACGGCTCGCCGGTCGACCTCGCCGTTCCGAAGGACGGCGGCTTCTCGATGCCGTCGGGCATCGCCAAGGTCAGCGGTGCGCCCGCCGGCGATCTCGCCGACGCCGTGATCGACTTCTATCTCAGCCCGGAGGCGCAGAGCATCCTGGCCAAGACCGCCTTCATCGCGCCGACCAACCAGGCGACGCCGCTGCCTTCAGGCTATCCCGATCCCGCGAGCCTGTTCGCGC
The DNA here is from genome assembly GCF_051167715.1 of Bradyrhizobium sp. HKCCYLS20291. Taxonomy (NCBI): domain Bacteria; kingdom Pseudomonadati; phylum Pseudomonadota; class Alphaproteobacteria; order Hyphomicrobiales; family Nitrobacteraceae; genus Bradyrhizobium; species Bradyrhizobium sp. HKCCYLS20291. The sequence continues at coordinate 72,858 of NZ_JBNPTO010000017.1, forward strand.
CGGACTGGGCCTTCATCGCCAAGAACCGCGCCGGCTGGGTCGATCGCTGGAGCAAGGAGATGACATGAGCGCGGCGCCGCATCTGGTCATCAGCGGAGTCTCCAAGCGCTTTGGCGCGGCGACCGTGCTCGAACGCGTCGATCTCACGATCCTGCGTGGCGAGCTCGTCACGCTGCTCGGCCCGTCCGGCTGCGGCAAGACCACGCTGCTGCGGGCGATCGCGGGTCTCGCGCCGCCCGACACAGGCACGATCCAGCTCGCCGGCCGCGACGTCACGCATGTGCCGCCACACCGGCGCAATGTCGGGGTGGTGTTCCAGAGCTACGCTCTGTTTCCGCATCTCACCGTCGCCGGCAACGTTGCCTTCGGGCTGAAGGTGCGCGGCGCGCCGAAGGCCGAGATCGATCGCGCGGTGGAGCGGGCGCTCGCGCTGGTCAAGCTCGGCCATCTCGCCGGCCGCCGCATCTCGGCGCTATCGGGCGGGCAGCAGCAGCGCGTCGCACTGGCGCGCGCGATCGCGGTCGAGCCCGACGTGCTGCTGTTCGACGAGGCGCTGTCGGCGCTCGATCGCAAGCTGCGCGAGGAGATGCAGGTCGAGCTGCGCCGCCTGCTGCAGGAGGTCAAGGCAACCGCGATCTTCGTCACCCATGACCAGGACGAGGCGCTGACGATGTCCGATCGCGTCGCCGTCATGAACAAGGGCCGGATCGAGCAGCTGGCGGAGCCGCGCGAATTATATGCGCGGCCGGCCAGCCTGTTCGCGCTCAATTTCGTCGGCCTGTCGACGCGCATCGCAGGACAAGTGGTCGGGGCCGGCGACGGCATGGTCGATGTGATCACAGCGGTCGGCCGGCTGTCGGCGCGTGGTGCATTCCAGCCTGGGGCCTCGGTCATCGTGGCGACGCGGCCCGAGCAGCTGCGGCTCGGTGCCGAGGCGGGCGCCAACGCGGCGAGCGGCCGCGTCCGGTCGGTCGTGTTCCAGGGTTCGCGCACGCTCGTCGACATCGATGCCGGCGCCGGCACGAGCCTGCTGGCGGAGCTGTCGGGCCGCGAAGCCGAGCTGCCGCGCGTGCATGACGAGGTCCGCTTCGCCTGGCCCGTGGCCGAGACCTTCGCCTTCGCCGCCGAGGCGTCGCCATGACCGAGGCCGTGCTGTCTGCGCCCTTGACCAAGAGCCCTGCGCCGGATCGCGAGCGCATGCTCGCATTTGGCTTCGTCGCGCCTTCGCTGCTGATCATCGCGCTGGTGTTCGTGCTGCCGCTGGCGCTGCTGCTCGGCGTCAGCGTGCTCGACGGCAAGGGCGGCGTCAGCGCGGCGAACTACACCAGGCTGCTGGGCACGCCGTATTATCTCGGCGTGATCTGGAATTCGCTGCGGCTCGGCCTGCTCACGACCTTGATCGCCTTCGTCGTCTCCTATCCCGCCGCCTTCGCGCTGGCGCGGGCGCGCGGGCTGCTGCGCTCGCTGCTGCTGGCGACATTGTTCCTGCCGCTCGCCGCCTCAGTGATCGTGAAGGCGTTCGCCTGGACCATCCTGTTGCGCAGCGACGGCCTGATCAACACCGTGCTGATCGCGCTTGGGATCATCGAGGATCCGATCCGGATGATCTTCACCCAGACGGCGCTGATCGTCGGCGCCGTCAACATCTTTCTGCCGTTCATGGTGCTGCCGATCTATGCGGTCGTGGCGCAGCTCGATGGCCGTTATGCCGAGGCCGCCGCGACGCTCGGCGCCTCGCCTGTCGTGGTGTTCTTCCGCGTCATCCTGCCGCTGACCTTGCCCGGCATCATTGCCGGCGTCGCGCTGGTGTTCTCGCTGTCGGTGTCGGCCTATGTCGTGCCGACGCTCTTGATCGGCGAGAAATATCCGACGCTCGCCACCACCATCGCCAAGGCCTATCTGCTGGCGCGCGAGCCCGGCTTCGGCGCCGCCGCCGGCGTCGTGCTGCTGGCGATCGCGGTCATCGTCGTTGCGCTCAGCACGCTGTTGTCGCGGGAGCCCAGATGATGACGCGGCTCGCCATCATCGTCTGCTGGGTGCTCGCGATCGGTCTCGCGCTGTTCCTGGTGCTGCCGCTGGCGGTGATCGCCGCCGCCTCGTTCTCGCCGACGCCGGTGTTCGACCTGCCGCTGTCCGGCGCCTCGCTGCGCTGGTATGGCCGCATCGGCCGGCTCGACGGCTTCTGGCCGTCATTGTCGCTCTCGCTGCAGATCGCCGTATTGTCGACGGCGCTCTCGCTGGTCGCCGGCACGCTCGCCGCGATTGCGATCGCGCGCGGCAGGCTGCCGGGTGCGACCGCGCTGGGGACGCTCCTGGTGTCGCCGCTGATGATGCCCGGCCTCGTGCTCGGCATCGCGCTGCTGCAATATTTCAGGATGATCGGCTTCACCGCGACCTGGAGCGCGCTGCTGGTGGCGCATCTCGTGGTCACCTTGCCCTATGTCGCGCGCACCATGATCGCCGGCCTCTCGCGCTTCGACTTCACCTTGATCGAGGCCGCGCGCACGCTCGGCTGCACCTATGCGGGCAGCGTGATCAGGGTGATGGTGCCGGCGCTGGCGCCGTCGTTCCTGATCTCGGGCCTGTTCAGCTTGCTCGCCTCGTTCGACAATTATCCAGTCTCGATCTTCCTGACGGATGTGCGCTCCAAGACGCTGCCGATCCGCATGCTGCAATATATCGAGGAGGCGCCCGATCCGACGCTCGCCGCGCTCTCCACCCTCATTCTCGCCGGCACGCTGGTGCTGCTGCTGATCAGCGATCGTCTGGTCGGCCTGCATCGCATGGCCGGAACCGCGGATTGACGTCATGAGCTCACAACCCGTCTTTCGCCGCGATCTCGTCGGCTATGCCGGCCGCCCGCCGCACCCGCGCTGGCCTGATGACAAGCGCGTCGCGGTGTCGCTGGTGGTGAATTTCGAGGAGGGCTCGGAGTTCTCCGTATCCGACGGTGATGCGAGCAACGAGTCGATCTACGAGGTCGTGCATCGGCTCGATGGTCCCGATCCCTGCATCGACAGCCATTTCGAATATGGCACGCGCGCCGCGTGGTGGCGCATCATGGACCTGTTCGATGCGCATGGCGTCAAGGTCACCGTCAGTGCCTGCGGCCGCGCTGTCGAGCGCTCGCCGGAGCTCGCCCGCGATGCGGTCGCGCGCGGCCACGAGATCTCGGCGCATGGCTGGCGCTGGCAGAGCCATGCCGGCATGGGCGAGACCGAGGAGCGCCGCGTCATCGCGCGCACGGTCGAGACGATCCGGCGCGTCACCGGCAAGCCGCCGCTCGGCTGGCACACGCGCTCGGCGAGTTCGCCGAATACGCGGCGGCTGCTGGTCGAGCAGGGCGGCTTCCTCTACGACAGCGACGCCTACAATGACGACCTGCCTTATTATGTCGACGTCGCCGGCCGGCCGCATCTCGTGCTGCCTTACGCCTTCGACAGCAACGACATGCAATTCTTCAACGGCTCGCGCTTCCGCGGCGCCGACTTCGCCGACTACGTGATCGGTGCGTTCGACTGGCTCGTCCGCGAGGGCGACACGGCACCCAAGATGCTCTCGATCGGGCTGCATCTGCGCATGATCGGACGCCCCGGCCGGATCGGCGCGCTCGACCGCATTCTCGCGTATATCACCGGCAGCGGGGCCGCCTGGATCGCGCCGCGCGCGGACATCGCGCGGCATTGGCTCGCGACGGTGCCGCCGGCGCGCTGAGCCTGGACAGTCCGCCCTGGCAATCGCCGCCGCGCCCGCCTACATCTGCGGTAACATGGCCGATCCCGCAGCGCTGAAATCCTTCATCGACAGCCATAGCCGTATCGTCGTGCTCACCGGAGCCGGCTGCAGCACCAATTCCGGCATTCCCGACTATCGCGACAGCGACGGACAGTGGAAGCGCACGCCGCCGGTCACCATCCAGGCGTTTCTGGGCAGCGAGGACATGCGCCGCCGCTATTGGGCGCGCAGCATGGTCGGCTGGCGCCGCTTCGGCCAGGCCCGGCCCAACGGCGCGCACCATGCGCTGGCACGGCTGGAGGCGCAGGGCCGCTGCTCGCTCCTGGTGACGCAGAACGTCGACCGGCTGCACCAGGCGGCGGGGACCAGCAACGTCATCGACCTGCACGGCCGGCTCGATCGCGTGCGCTGCCTCTGCTGCGGCGCGACGCTCGCGCGTGCGGAGTTCCAGGACGAACTGATCCACGCCAATCCGCACTGGCTGGCGCATGACGCCGCTGCCGCCCCCGATGGCGATGCGGATCTCGACGGCGTCGACTTCACTGCGTTCACGGTGCCCGCGTGCCGGGCGTGCGGCGGCATCCTCAAGCCCGATGTCGTGTTCTTCGGCGAGACCGTGCCGCGCGACATCGTCGCCACCACCCGCGACCATGTCGAGCAGGCCGATGCCATGCTGGTCGTCGGCTCCTCGCTGATGGTCTATTCCGGCTTCCGCTTCGTCCGCGCCGCCGCCGACCGCAACATCCCGATCGCCGCCATCAATCTCGGCCGCACCCGCGCGGACGATCTGCTGTCGCTGAAGCTGGCGGCGCCTTGTGATGAGGCGCTGGCGTTTCTGCTGGAGGGATAGTCTCTCCGCGTCATGGCCGGGCTTGACCCGGCCATCCATCACTCTTCGCAAAGAGATGGATGCCCGGGTCAAGCCCGGGCATGACGACAAACCCGAGGCTGCCTCACCGCGATTGCGGGCGCTCGCGATTCTCGATGCGGTCCTTGTTGTTGACCTGCTCGTCTTCGGGCTTCACCACGTCGATGGTCTTGCCGGACTGATTGCCCGGATTGTAGTGGTACTGCCCTTCCTGCTTCTCGCCGGGCTGCTTCTGGTTCGGATCGACATTGTCGGCCATGGGACTCTCCTGAAAGACGTGTCCCTGCAACAACGGCGCTGCACCAGCCGGGTTCCGCGGCGGCTCGCCGCAGGCGCCCGCGTCATCGCGCGTGCGAGCTGCGGCGCTGCTGTGTGCGCGCCATCACGGCGACCGCGTGCCGCTTTCGACATGATCCCCGCATCGGCTGCACAGTGCGGCCTCGAACATCAGGGGACACGATCATGATTTCCAGCTTGCGCCTGCTCGCCGCCGTCGTCGCGACCGCCGGCCTGCTCGCCTCGGCTCCGGCTTCGCCGGCCAAGGCCGGCTGGGACTGGCTCGGCAACAAGGACTACGTCAGGTGCCTGCAGCTGTTCGCGAACGGCAACTTCCTGATCCCGGCGAACGCCACCCCGGCGCAGCGCGCGGCGAAGCACGAGGCCGGCCGCCGCTACTGCAATCGGCAGTATTACGGCCACGACTGAGCTGGTCCAACCGGTCCACGGTTTTCCGATAGCGCGACCTATGAAGCCGAGCTCTTCGCAACGGGGCAGGACGATGCGAGCGAAGCTCGCGGCTAGTTGCGCGCCCTCCACCGTCGTTCGAGACGCCCGCCTCCGGCGGGCTCCTCAGGACGAGAGCTGCTTCGCGGTGGGATTCTTGACCCTCTCCATGAACACGCTGACTGCGTGTTCATGGTCAATGTGCAGCACGCTCCGTGCTGGAGGCTCATGGTGAGGAGCGCCGGCTTCGGCGCGTTCGGGCGATGCTCTCGCATCGCCCTGAGAACCATGAGGCCCGCTCAGGCGCGCAGCCTCACGCTCCCGTCACGCGCCAGATGCAGTTGCCGACATCATCCGCGACCAGCAGCGACCCATCCGGCCCCAGCGTCACGCCGACCGGGCGGCCGTAGGAAAAGCTCTCGTCGGGCGCCAGGAAGCCGGAGAGGATGTCGCGCGCCGGGCCCGACGGCTTGCCGTTCTGGAACGGGATGAACACCACCTTGTAGCCGGACAGCGTGCTGCGGTTCCACGAGCCGTGCTGGCCGATCACCATGCCATCCGGAAAACCCGGCAGCGTGCCCGCCGGCAGCCAGCATAGGCCGAGCGAGGCGGTGTGGCCGCCGAGCGCGTAGTCCGGCGTCAGCGCGGTCGCCACCAGCGCGGCGTCCTGCGGTACGCGGTCGTCGACCGTCTTGCCCCAGTAGCAATAGGGCCAGCCATAGAAGCCGCCCTCGCGCACCGAGGTCAGATAGTCCGGCGGCGTCTCGTCGCCGAGCCCGTCGCGCTCGTTGACCACGGTCCACAGCACCTTCGTGGTCGGCTCGAACGCCAGCCCCACCGCATTGCGCAGGCCGGCCGCGAAGATGCGCGACGCGCCGCTGGCGATGTCCAGCTCATAGACGCAGGCGCGGCCCTTCTCGACCTCGAACCCCAGCTCGGCGATGTTGGTGAGCGAGCCGACGCCGGCATAGATCTTGGTCCCGTCGGGGCTGACCAGCAGGCTGCGCGTCCAGTGTCCGCCCGGCTTGAAGGTGGTGAGCCGCTTGCCCTGTGCGTTGATGCGCTCGGCGCCATCAGTATAGGGAAACGCGACGACGCCGTCGGTGTTGCCGACATAGAAGGTGTCGCCGACCAGCGCCATGCCGAACGGTTGGCTGAGATTCTCCATGAACGCGTTGCGCTTCTCCGCCGTGCCGTCGCCATCGGCGTCGACCAGCCGGGTGATGCGGTTGGCGCTGACCCCGAGCGCCGCGGCGCGGCGCATCGTCGCCTGCATCGCGTAGCCGAACATGTTGCGCACCGGGCTCGGCACCTGCGTCGACTCGGCGATCAGCACCGACTTGTCCGGCATCGCATAGATCCAGCGCGGATGATCGAGCCCGGTGGCGAACGCATTCACCTTCAGCCCCGCCGCCGCCACCGGCTTCTCGCCGTCGCGCCAGCCGCGCGCCGTCGGCATCTTCAAGGTCGGCAGCATGCCCTGCGGCTTCGCCAGCGGAATCTTCGGCGCCGCGCCCCAGGCCGGCGCCGGCGTCTCCCCCTGCAGCTTGCGCCACTGCAGCGCCGCATTGCCAACCAGCGCGACACCGCGCGCGACGATCGAGGAGAGCGTTGTCATGGGAGTCCTGTGGGGCTTAAGGCAGATGACGTGGTGAGCGGCCATCGGGCGATGGCGGAAAGACCATGCCGTTATGATCTACCACGCCCCACGTGACAACTGCGTGCGCCGCGGATGGGCCCTGCGGAACCCCCGCCTCCCGTGAGGGACGCACGCCGCCAACGCCCCCCTCCCCCACGCCGCAATCGCGCCAGCGTTTGCGGCAAGCGGGGAGGAGGCGGGGGTGGGAGCCACACCGGTGGTGTGCGCCGCTGAATGGCGGCGCGTTCAGGCGATGCTCTCGCGTCGCCTCGAGAACCATGAGGCCAATATCGCGGGCCTCGCCCTTCGAGACGCCCGCCTGCGGCGGCCCTCAGGGCGAGGGGCGAAAGCGTGCTGTGAAGATCGCTGCATCATGCCGGCCCGGCCATTGGCAAAAATTCACTTGCGTATTTTCCGAAATCATGTTCTACTCCGCGCCATCCCGTCCTCATGCAGAGGGGCGTACGCGTCGTCACGATACGTTGAGGCGGGGAGCGGTGGCCGTGGGTTTGTCAGGTGCGCTTGCGCACGACGACTGGCAGCTCGCGGACGTTCAAGCCGTGTGGTCCTGGCGCCCCGACGCTGGCGCCAAGTTCGCGACACGTGAGACGAGTTGCGGATGACGGGGGCAAGAAAGCCGGTCCCCGGGGAGAGCACGGAGCAGACGTTAAACCCATCGCGCAGGGAGGGCCGGGCTGTCCGGCTGACCTGTGGTTCCTGCCCCGTGCAATTTTTCCGCACGGGGGCCACGGGCCTCAGTCGAGGTCCGGCCTTCCCTGCGCCCTCGGCATTTGATGAGGGTCTTGGTGATGATGATCTCGGGTGCAGCGGCGCCGCGGGAGGTTTTGGTGTGTCTGTGGGGATGGGCGGCGAGACGTGGAGGGGGACGCGCGATCTCAGATCTTTGAGTCAATCTGTCGCGCCAACGGCGGTGCGCTCCCTCGCCCCGCTCTTGCGGGGAGAGGGTTGGGGTGAGGGGCAACCGCACGGGCGGTGCATGCATTGGGCACGAACGTGAGAGTCCGATGGAGCTGTCATGTGGCCTCGTATGTGCCGTGCCCCTCACCCGGATTGCTGCGCAATCCGACCTCTCCCCGCAAGGGCGGGGAGAGGTTGCACTGCGCGAGGGGCGAGATGTGGGCTCGAACTGTCAACGTGGCGCCGTCATTGAAAAGCGCTACACTCGTCCGCATACGTGCGGCGTGCGAGAGTCGCCGTGGCGGGGACCAATGAGGGAGGCGGAGTGCGGCATGGTGGGGGTGATCGTTCCAGGCGTGGCAGCGGCCCATGCGTCGCATGTGGCAATCGCGGGTTCATCGATGCCGCACATCGCCTCAGCGGTGCGGCTCGATAGCAGCCGCGGAGCCAACCGATGACCGCGCTCGATCTCGCCGCCTTCACCCAGCATGCGCTGCGCGACAGCGTGCTCAACGAGGTGCATGCGCGTCCCTTCACGCCGCTGACGCAGCCGGTGTCGGTGGTCCGGTTGGCCGTCATGGCCAAGGGCGACAGCGCCGCCGCCGATCGCGACAGTCTCGCGGCGTTCTGTGCCCAGCATGGCGCGCCGCTGCCGGAGCCGGGCATCAAGCACCATCAGGTGGTGATCGGTGCGGCGCGGCTGCGCTGGGAGCAGCATTCGGAGTTCGCCACCTTCACCTGGATCTGGAGCCCGCCGGCCGACGCGCCGCGGCTGCCGTTCGGCGCGATCGCCCCCGAGCTGCAAGCGCTGATTGCGTCGTTGAAGCTCGCCGGCGAGCTGCTGGTCGCGGTCAAGCTCGGCGTCGAGAGCGTCACCGATCCGGTCAAGCGTGCCGAGGCGCTGTTCGACAAGAGCAGCCTGGCGCTGGTGGCGGTGAAGGGCTCGATCGGCGCCGTCGCGTCCGACTTCCGGCTCGACGCCGACGGCTTCACCCGCATCCTGGTCTGCATCGAGGGGCCGACGCCGGAGCGGCTCGGCGCGCTGGTGCAGCGCGTGCTGGAGCTCGAGACCTATCGCACGCTGGCGCTGCTCGGCCTGCCCGCCGCGCTCGAGCTGGCGCCGCAGGTCGACCGCATCGAGCGGCGGCTCAGCGAGGTGCTGGTGGAGATGAAGGGCGCCGAGACGCTCAAGCTCAACAACCATCTGCTCACCGAGCTGACCGAGCTCGCGGCCTCGCTGGAACGCGGCGCCACCGGCACGCTGTTCCGGTTCGGCGCCAGCCGCGCCTATTACGACCTGGTGCAGGCGCGGCTCACCGTGATCGAGGGCGAGCCGATCACGCCGTATTCGAGCTGGTCGTCGTTCCTCGCCCGCCGCATCGCGCCGGCGATGCGCACGCTGAATGCGCTGGAAGGGCGGCAGTCGGAGCTGTCGCGAAAACTCGCGCGCGCCGCCGACCTGCTGCGCACTCGCGTCGACGTCGAGCTGGAGGAGCAGAACCGCGACCTCTTGCGCTCGATGAACGAGCGCACCAAGCTGCAGCTGCGCCTGCAGAGCACGGTCGAAGGCCTGTCGGTGGCCGCGATCGGCTACTACGTCGTCAGCCTGTTCGGCTATCTCGCCAAGGGAGCGCATGATTTCGGCCTGCCGGTCGATCCGACCTTTGCCACCGCCGCCTTCGTGCCGGTCGCGATCGCGCTGATCTGGTTCACCACTCACCAGATCCGCAAGCGGCACCTGAAGGAGGACCACGAGGCGGAAAAGGCGGGCCAGGAGTGAGCGCAGGGCGCTTGCCAGAGGCAGACGGTGCGGCTAAGCGGCGTGCTGGTCATGAAGAGGCGATGAGACGATGAGCGGCACGACGATCGAGGTTCTGGTTCATGCTGATGGTACGGCAACGCGGCAGAAGGTCACGCTGCACCGCCTCGTCATCGCCGGCTGGACCGGGCGCGATCCGGTCGCGCGCGACAAGCATATCGCCGAACTGGAAGAGCTCGGCATTGCCAGGCCCGCGACGACGCCGATCTACTACGAGGTCGCGGCCAGCCGGCTGACGACCGCCGGGACGATCGAGGTCAGCGGCGGAGAGTCCTCAGGCGAAGTCGAGTTCGTGCTGGTGAAATCCGGTGGCCGGCTGCTGGTCGGCGTCGGCTCCGATCATACCGACCGCAAGGTCGAGACCTACAACATCACCGTCTCCAAGCAGATGTGCGACAAGCCGGTGGCGCCCGAGCTGTGGCTGGTCGACGACGTTGCCGCGCATTGGGATCAGCTGATGCTGCGCGCCTATGCGACCATCAACGGCGAGCGCGTGCTGTATCAGGAGGGCGCGCTGAGCGGCATGCTGCCGCCATCCGATCTGATCGCGCGCCGCTACGGCGAGGCCGGCTTGCCCGAGGGCACCGCGATGTTCGGCGGCACCTTCGCGGCCAAGGGGGGCATTCGCCCCGCCGACCGCTTCGACTTCGAGCTGGTCGATCCGGTGCTGAACCGCGTCATCCGCCACGGCTACGCGATCGAGCAGCTCGCGATCGCCGGCTGACTGCTCGCGCGCGATCACGATCGCGTGCGGCTCGACAGCGTTAACGAAGCGCCGCGACGCTGTGTCGCTTCTGTCGCCGTGCATGGCGCCCTGCGCGCAGGCGTTGCGCGCGGCAAGGGCCTGTTAAGCAAGGCGGCCTATGGTGTCCGAGTGTGCCGAAGCGGGACCATGGCCTCGTATCGCGTTCTGGTCCGGCACGCTCATGTCACGACATGAGACGCGATGCGGCTTGTCGATGCTTAACCGATCCCTACCTGTTAGCAGCGGATTCGACGGGTCGGAGGACGAGGGCGATTAACTAGAAGTTTAGGATTGGGTTTGTGCGCGTGAACACCTCCCTTAAGGGTTTGTTCAAATACCCCGGGGTTTGGGAGAGTGCGATGCGCGTCGCGATCGTCCATGATTGGCTTTACGTTCTCGGCGGCGCCGAGAAGGTCCTGCAGGAGATCTTGCGCTGCTATCCCGGCGCCGACGTCTTCACCCTGTTCGACCTGCTTCGTCCCGAGGACCGCGCCAAGCTGGGATTTGCGAAGTCGCAGACCAGCTTCCTGCAGAAGATGCCGGGGCTGCGGAAGTATCACCGCTCCTACCTGCCGCTGATGCCGCTCGCGATCGAGCAGCTCGATCTGTCGAGCTACGATCTCGTCATCTCGAGCAGCTGCGCGGTGGCCAAGGGCGTACTGACCGGGCCGGAGCAGCTGCACATCGCCTATGTGCATTCGCCGATGCGCTACGCCTGGGACCTGCAGCATCAATATCTCGAGGAGAGCGGCTACGCGACCGGCGTCAAGGGCCTGATCGCCCGCACCCTGCTGCACAAGATGCGGATCTGGGACGCGCGCACCGCGCATGGCCCCGACGCCATCTTCACCAACTCGCAATTCGTCGCCCGCCGCATCAAGAAGATCTACGGCCGCGACGCCAAGGTGATCTATCCGCCGGTGACGATCGCGCAGCGCGATGCGATCCTGCCCGTCGCAAATCACTTCCTGGCCGCGAGCCGGCTGGTGCCTTACAAACGCATCGAGCCGATCGTGCGCGCCTTCAACACCATGCCGGACCTCGAACTGGTGGTGGCCGGCGACGGCCCCGAGGCGGCGCGGCTGAAGGCGATCGCGGGGCCGAACGTCAGGTTCGCCGGCTTCGTGCCCGACAGGCAGCTGCGCGACCTCATGACCACCGCGCGCGCCTTCGTGTTCGCGGCGGAAGAGGATTTCGGCATCATCCCGGTCGAGGCGCAGTCGGAAGGCGCGCCGGTGCTGGCGCTCGGCCGCGGCGGGGCGCGCGAATCGATCCTGACGACCGGATCGCGTCCGACCGGCATGTTCTTCGACACGCCCGAGCCCGAGGCGATCGCCGCTTGCGTGCGGTCGTTCGTGGCGAAGGAGAAGTCGATCTCGCGACTCGATTGCCGCCAGCGCGCCAGCTTCTTCTCCGCCGACCGTTTCCGCAGCCAGTTCGTCGCGGCGGTCAACGAGGAGGTCGAGCATTTCCGTGCGGGCCATCAGGGCCGCGCGACCCGTTTGATTGCGTAGTGACGTTATGTGGTGCGAGTGCAGATCATGAGGCAGGCGACGCTCACGGAGGCCTTGTCCGGCTTTGATGCCGTCGCCCGGATCTGGCGCCGCCGCGGCGTGTTCGCGCTCGTCGCCGGCGCGGTTCTCGCTGTCGCGGTGGCAGCGCTGTTGCTGCTGCCGGTGCGCTATCTCGCCACCGCGTCCGTGATCATCGCCGAGCAGGAGCCCGGCGCCAACACGTCCGCGGCGTGGGCGCAGAAGATCGGCGATCCCGCCGACATGGAAAGCCAGCTGCTGGTGATCCGCTCGCCGCGCCTGCTGCGCCAGATCATGTCGGTGCCCGGCGTGGTCGATGCCGTGGTCGGCGAATGCGAGCGTGGTCGGCTGCTGGGCTCGGCGGAGGCCTGCCAGCGCCTCAAGACCGACGTCGGCGCGTTCATCGATCACGTCGACAGCCGCTTCAGCATCGCCTCGGCCGGCCGCTCGCGCGTCATCAACATCTCCTATCAGTCCGGCAGTCCCGAGGTCGCGCAAAAGCTCGCCAACGCGCTGACGCAGACCTTTCTCGAGGATCAGCGCACCGAAGGTGCCAACAGCCGCGAGGTCGCGAGCTCCTGGCTGTGGCAGGAGCTGAAGCAGCTCGACCAGCAGCTGCGCGATGCCGACGACAAGATCCAGAAGTTCCGCCGCACCAAGGGCCTGATGCGCGGTGCCAATGCGCCGATCTCGTCGGAGCGCCTGACCAGCATCGGCCAGCAGCTGTCGCAGGCCGAGGCCGCGCGTGCCGAGGCGGCGGCGCGGCTGCAGGAGATCAAGTCGGAGCAGGAGCGCGGCCCGACCGACGCGCCGTCCGTGCTGCAGAGCCGCACCATCGCCGACCTCAAGCAGCAGCTGACGACCGTGAGCGCGCAGCTCGCCAGTGCCGCCGGCGTACTCGGGCCGAAACATCCGTCGATCCTGGCGCTGACGCGCGAGCAGGCGACGATCCAGCAGCGACTGGTCGACGAGATGCAGACTATCGCGGCCAGCGCGCAGAAGACCTTCGACGCCAACACTGCGCTGGTCAACTCGCTCAAGAAGCAGATGGACACCGCGAAGGCGGAGGCCGGTTCGGCCACGCTGGATGAGGCGTCGATCGAGAGCATGGTGCGCGACACCGAGATCAAGCGTCAGCAATATGCCGAGCTCTACAAGAAGGCGAGCGAGCTCGAGACCGAGCGCCGCGTGCTGCGCGGCAGCACCCGTCTCGTCAGTCTCGCCGAGCTGCCGAGCAGGCCGTTCTTCCCGAAGAAGATCCCGTTCCTCGCCGCGGGCCTGACGCTTGCGATGATCTTCGGCGTCGCCGCCGCGCTGCTCGCCGATCAGTTCGCGCGCTTCAGGCCGGCCGCCGAGGCCGCGCCGGTCGTGACGGAGGCGGTCGTGACCGAGCCGGCGAGTCGTGATGTCGTCGCGCCGGAGATCGACGATGCGCCGGCGAGCGTTCCCGATCTGCCAGTACGGGCCGCACCGCCATCCGCACCCGTCACGCCGCCCTCGCTGCCGGAGCCGAAATCGCATCTCCCAAGTGTCGCCGACGTTTCGATCCTGGCGTGCCTGCCGCGATTGAAGACGCTGCGGCAGATGTCGGCGGTCGGCGCCATTCTGCAGGGCTATCAGCCCCTCGCCATCCCCCACGTCCTGCGCCTGGCATCCGAGGATGCCGAGTTCCAGCACTCGCTGCACGATCTGGTTCACGAACTCGGATTGGATCAATCGGTGCGTCCGCAGCGCATCGCCGTCACCTCGCCCGATCAGGGCGATGGCAAGACGACCACTATTTGCGCGCTGGCCGAGCACCTGGCCGCGGCCGGATCTCGCGTGCTGCTCGTCGAGTGCGACCTCGCGCGCCCGGCCTTTGCGCAGGTGATGAGCTTGGCACCAAACAGGGGCTGGCTGCGCGCACTCGAGAACGGGGCACCGCTGCGTAACGAGGTCGTCGCGACCGAGCATCCGCATCTCGACGTGCTGCCGCTCGGCGCCGCCACCGGTCCGGTCGGCGACATCCTCGAAGCCATCAGTCTCGATGCGCTGTTGTCCGGCCTCGATAATTACGACGTCATCCTGGTGGATACGCCGCTGCCGGCCAAAGACGATTTTCTCGCTGGCATCGACTGGGTCATCGTCTGCGTGCGCAGCGACCGCTCGCTGATCGAGCCCGCCGTCGCGACCGTCAACCGCAGCCGGGCGCTCGGCGCGGGTGACGTCGGCATCGTCGTGACGATGACCGAGCCGGAGCGGCGCATGTCGCCGCGGCCGGCGTCGGCTGCCGCCTATGCCGAGGCCGGATGATGTCGCGCGAGCGGGTCCTGTTCGTTGACCATACCGGACAGATCGGCGGCGCCGAGCTGATCCTCATGGATGTCGTGCAGGGCCGCAGCGAGTCCACCGCGTTCCTGTTCGACCAGGGGCCGCTGGCCAAGGCGCTGTCCGATCGCGGGCCGTCGGTGATCACCTCGCGCTGGGGAATCGGCCTGTCGCGATTCCGACGTGACAGCTCCTGGCTCAAGGCGTTGCCGTTGGCCGGTGGGTTGGCCGCGATCATTGCCGAGCTTGCTCATGTCGCGCGCCGGCATGACGTTGTCTATGCCAACTCGCAGAAGGCGTTCGTGCTGTCGGCGATCGCCAACATCGTCGCGTGCAAGCCGCTGATCTGGCATCTGCACGACATTATCAGCCCGGCGCATTTCGGCGCGCTGCAGCGGCGCCTGCAGGTCGGTCTGGCCAATCGCTTCGCCGCAAAAGTCATCGTGCCGTCCGAGGCCGCGGCCGCGGCGTTCATCGCAGCCGGCGGCCGCCGCGCCCTGGTCGAAGTCGTGCCCAATGGCCTTGCCGTCGAGCCCTTGCCCATGTCGCGGCAGGAGCTGAGGCAGCGGCTCGGCCTGCCGCCCGGTCCGCTCGTCGGCGTGTTCAGCCGGCTCGCACGCTGGAAGGGCCAGCACATCCTGATCGAGGCGCTCGCTAAGCTGCCGGGCGCGCATTGCATCATCGTCGGCGATGCGCTGTTCGGTGAGCAGGACTACGCGGCCGAGCTCAGGAAGCAGGTCGGCGAACTCGGCCTCGGCGATCGCGTGCACTTCCTCGGCCATCGCAGCGACGTGCCGCTGCTGATGCAGTCGGTCGATGCGATGGTGCATCCGTCGATCGATCCGGAGCCGTTCGGCCGTACCCTGGTGGAAGCGATGCTGGCCGGCGTGCCGGTGATCGCGACTGACGCGGGCGCCGCGCCCGACATTCTCGAGCATGGCCGCGCCGGCATGCTTGTGCCGCCCGGCGATGCGCGCGCTCTGGCGGAAGCCCTGGACGCCGTGCTGGCGGAGCCCGAGATCCTCAAGCCGCAGCTCGACTACGCTTCGCGCCGGGCCCGCACCCACTACAGCCTCGCGCGCATGCTCGATTCGATCGGGCTCCTGATCCGCAATGTGCGTCCGGGAGCCGCGGTGTGAGCACGATCCTTACATCGGCCCCGGCCGAGCGGGACTGGCAGGTCCCCGGCTGGGCGGCTGCGATCCTGGTGCTGGTCGGAACGGCGGCCGCCGCCAGCATCCTCGGCGGCGCTTCGCGTGCGCTGTTCGTGCTCGGCTGCGGCGGCGCCGGCTGGTACGCATGGCGGCAGGGACCGACGGTGCATCTGCAGGCCGCCCTTATCCTGTTCAGCTTCGCCCCGTTCGTACGCCGTATCGTCGATCTCTCGGCCGGATATGATCAGCTCGGCCTGATGCTGATCGGCCCGCTATTCGCAATTCTCGCACCCGTGCTGTCGTTGCCGCAGCTGCTCGCGCAGCGGCAAGTCCCCGCGCGGTGGCTCTGGCCGCTCGGCATCGTCGCGGCCAGCGTGGTCTATGCCGGCCTGCTGTCGCTGGCGCAGGCGGACTGGACCAATGCCGCGTCGGGTCCGTTGAAATGGCTGGCGCCGCTGCTCTATGCCGCCGTGCTGATGCTGAGCGCCGACCGGCGCGAACTGATCGACGCAGCCACCTCGGCCTTCGTCGTCATCCTTCCAATCACCGGCCTGTACGCGATCTACCAATATGTCGATCCGCCGGATTGGGATCGCTACTGGATGGAGTTCGCGCCGATCATCTCGATCGGTCAGCCCGTTCCCTATGGCGTGCGCTCGTTTAGCACGATGAATGCGCCGGCCGCCTATGCGACCTTCACTGCGGCCGGCCTCCTGCTCATCGCGTTCGGCCGCCGCTCCTGGCCGGCGCTGCTGCTGGCCCTCCCGGCGGGGTTGGGATTTCTGCTGTCGATGTATCGCACGGCGTGGATCTCGCTCGCGGTCGGTCTCCTGTTCTGCCTGTTGTTCTCGCAGACGCGCCGCCGTGCCGGCCTGATCCTGGTCGGCCTCGCCGTTGCCGTGGTGCTGGCCGCGACCTTGACGCCGTTCGGTGACGTGGTTGCCGACCGTCTGTCCTCCTTGAGCGAGGGCACCAAGGACGGCAGCGCGCAGGAACGCCTGCAGGAATTCGTGACGTTATGGAATCTGCCGGACAGCTCGCTGTTCGGCACCGGCTTCACCATCACCGATGTCGGCGCCGCCGGCGCGATGCCGGTCGATGGCATGATCATCGCCTGCTGGCTGATCATGGGTATCGTCGTCGGCGGGTTCTGCCTGGCCGGGTTGCTCTGGGCGATCGGCAATGCGCTGGCCTCGGCCTGGTCCGACCAATCTCCGGAAGCCGTGATCGTCGGCGCGCTGGCGCTCGGCGCTCTGATGCAGCTGCCGCTCGCCAACATCACGTCGGGCGAGAACGGCTTCCTGTTCTGGACATTTGCGGCCCTCCTGGTGCCGCCGGCGACCTGGGAGGAGGCGACGTGAGCGCCTCGGGCCATTCGCTGAAGCGCTTCAGTGCGCTGCTGATCAGCGGCGCGCTGGCGAGCAAGCTGCTCGGCTTCGCGCGCGAGGTGCTGATGGCCCATGTGCTCGGCGCCACGCTCGTCGCGGACGGCTTCCGCGCTGCCATGGCCGCCGTGCTGATCCCGCTCGCCTTCCTGCAGAACGAAAGCGTGCCGGCGATCATGATCCCGATGCATCGCGAGGCGCTGCAGCGGACCGATGCGGCGAGAAGCCTGGGCGCGCTGACGATCGTGATCGGCGCGGTGTCGACTGCGGTCATGGCCGTGATCCTGCTACTCGGCGAGATCTGGGTCAACGCGGTCGTCGGCGGCTTCTCGGCCGAGGGTCGCGAGCTCACCCTGCATTTCGTGCGGATGATGTCGCTGGCGATGCCGGCCTCCGCGGTGCTCAACGTGCTGGCCGCCGGCGAGATCGCGCTCGGCCGCACCCGTCTGACCAACATTCGCGCCAGCCTGCTGAACGTGGCGGTGATCGGCGGCATCGGCCTGCTGGTGCTGACGGGCGACGCCTATATGCTCGCCTGCGCCTTCACCGTCGCGTTCAACGGCCTCGCGGCCTGGGGCCTGTTCTCGCTGTGGCGCGAGCGGCTGCTGAGCTTCTCGGGCCTCACTCTCGGCATGGTGGTCGACAAGGGCATCGAGTTCTTCCGCCGGCTGCGGGTGCTGCTGGCCTTGCCGCTTGCCGAACAGGGCAACGTCTGGATCGAGCGCTTCACCGCGTCGCGGCTGACGACCGGCGCGGTGGCATCGCTGGACTACGCGCGATCGCTGACGGAAAGCGCGCTGCTGCTGATCAGCCAGCCGCTCGGCATGGCGGTGCTGTCGCAGCACGCGCCGAGCGATCCGCGCGCGCAGACCGAGGCGCTGCTGCGGCCGCTGCTGGCGCTGACCTTGCCGGCGTCCGCCTTCCTGCTGGTGTTCTCGACCGACATCGTGCGCCTGATCTATTTCCGCGGTGCCTTCGGCGACGAGGCGCTGCTCCTGACCTCGCATGCCCTGAAGGGCATCGCCTGCGGCGTCTGGGCGGCGACGCTCGGCTGGATCCTGATCCGCCTGCTCAACGGCGCCGGCCGCAACGGAGTCGCGGCGCTGATCATCGTCTCGGCCTATCTGGCCAATATGGGCTTCAATCTGCTGCTGCCGCTGTTCGATCCGTCGCCGGCCGCCGGCATGCAGTTGCTCGGGGTGGGCGAGGCGATCCGCAGCCTGGTGCTGCTGCTCGGCGTCGTGTTCGTGCTTGGCGATGCGCGCAAGCTGCTGCTCGTGATCGGCCTCGCGATGTTGCCGACTGCGCTGATGGCGGTGCTCGGCATGATGATCCAGAACGCCGTGCCGGGCCTGTTGCCGCGCCTGTTCGCCGGCGGCGTCGCGTATCTGGCCTGCCTGTCGCTCGCGATCGGCATCCTGCTGCCGACCATGGTGGGCACGGCGTTCCGGCACCTCCGTCGTACGTTCAAGATGAAGGGAGAGCTGAGTTGACCATGTTGGCCCTCGCCGCAGCCAAGGCCCTGACGGCCTCGAGCGCATTCGTCCTTCCGCTGGCCAAGGCCGCCGATCGCGTGCTCGGTCCGCGCGGTTGCTGCCTGACCTTCCACCGCACCGCGCCCGCGGAGCAGTGGGAACGCCTGCCGAATCGCGACTTCTATGTCGATGCCGATTTCCTCGATCGCTTCCTCGGCTACGTTCTGCAGCAGGGCTGGGATGTCGTCACGATCGAGGAGGCGCTGCGCCGCGCCGCGAGCGACGAGCCGGGCGGCCGCTACGTGAACTTCTCGATCGACGACTGCTATCGCGACACGTTCGAGGTGCTGGTGCCGGTGTTCCGCCGCCACAACGTGCCGGTGACGCTGTTCGTGACCACGGGCATTCCCGACGGCACCTTGCCGTTGTGGGCCGCCGGACTGGAAGACGCGTTGCTGAACCGGGATCATGTCTGGCTCGACAGCGAACACGTCTCACTGTCGAGCCCTGAGCAGCGCCGCGCGGTGTTTGCGGAGGTCGCGACGCGTTGGGATGGTCCGCAAGCCGGCGGTCGCTATGCTTCCTTCTGTGCCGCCAACGAGATCGACATCGAGGCGATGCATTGGAAGCACGCGATCTCCTGGGACATGCTCGACGCGCTCGTGCGCGACCCGCTGGTGGAGATCGGCGCGCACACGGTCTCGCACGCCCGCATCTCGTCGCTGTCGCCCGAGGAAGCGCTGAAGGAATTGGCCGATGCGCGCCTTCGCCTGAACGCGCAGCTCGGCATCGACGTCAAGCACTTCGCCTTCCCCTATGGCCGCGCGGCGGATTGCGGCCCGCGCGATTTCGCGCTGGCGCGGCAGGCGGGATTTGCCAGCGCCGCGACCACGCGCAAGGGTCTCGTCCACGCCGGCCAGGATGCGTTCTCGATTCCGCGCAACACCATGAATGGCGCCCACCGCAGCCTGGCTGCGATGGAGCTGCACTTGACCGGTCTCAGCGGGACCGCAGCCAGGATGATGGGCCGTGTCTAGCCGCCGCTTGCGGATCGTCTCGATTGCGCATCCTGCGACCAGCAGCGAAGCCGGCCGGCTGCGCTATCGCTATCTCGCGTCACGGCCGGACGTCGATCTTCACCTGGTGATCCCCGAGGTCTGGAAGGAGTTTGGCCGCACCATCAAGGCTGCCCCAAGCGACGACGGCTTCCCGATCCATCGCCTGCCGATCCGGCTGCCGGAGGCCGGGCCGATGAAGTGGTATCTGCATTTCTATCCGGCGCTCCGACGCCTGCTGCGCGAGCTCGATCCCGATGTCATCCATCTCTGGGAGGAGCCGTGGAGCGTCGTGGCGCTGCAGGCGCAGCTGTTGCGCGGCCGCGCGGCGCTGGTGCTGGAGGTCGACCAGAACATCTTGAAGCGGCTGCCGCCGCCGTTCGAGGCGATCCGCAAATTCGTTCTCGCCAGGACGGATCATGTCCTGTCGCGCAGCCCCGACGCGACCGCGGTCGTGCGTGCGCGCGGTTACGCCGGCCCGGTGACGCCGATCGGCTATGGCGTCGACCTCGTGACCTTCACGACCGCCGATGCGCCGTCGACCCCGAGCGCGGATGCGCCACTGCGGCTCGGCTATGTCGGTCGTCTGGTGGTCGAGAAGGGGCTCGATGATGCGCTGGATGCGCTCGCGCGCAGCGACGCTGCGGCGACACTGAGCATCATGGGTGAAGGCCCGCACGAGGCGCATTTGCGCCGGCGGGTGGAGGAGCTGGGGCTTCATGGCCGCGTCGATATCCGCGGCTGGGACGCCCCGGCGGCCGTGGCCGCGTTCCTGCGCAGCCTGGATGCGCTGGTGCTGCTGACGCGAACCACGAGCGCGGTGCGCGAGCAGTTCGGGCGCGTGATCATCGAGGCGCAGGCGTGCGGCATTCCGGTGATCGGCTCGACCTGCGGCGCCATTCCGGATGTCGTGGGCGAGGGCGGCTGGATCGTGCCGGAGCAGGATCCAGACCGGTTGCGTCAGCTGCTCGACGAACTCGGCGCGGATCGGTCTGCGTTGACGGCGCGATCGCAGGCCGCGCGGGCCAATGTGCTTCGGCGCTTCACCTACGAGGCCGTCGCGGGTGCCATCGAAACCGCGTGCCGGGCCGCCCAGCAGTCGCGCTCCGCATCCCGCAGCATCCGCACGCAGCCGCTGCGGGCGAACTGATCGTCAGGCCTGGGCGGACAGCGGCAGCGCCGGCCGTGCCGTCGCGCGCTTGGCTCTGTCGATCTCTCTGATCAATTCGATGTATTTCTGCCCGACCCGGTCCCAGCCGTAGCTCTGCGCGGTCGCCCGCGCGCCGTCTCGCAGCCGCTGCATCAGCGCCGGATCGGCGAACGCGGCGGCAATCTTGCCCGCGATGTCCTCCGCATCCATATCGATGCGGAAGCCGTTGATGCCGTCGTGCAGATAGTCCTCGATGCCGCCGACCGGCGTGGCGAACACCGGCACCGCGCACGCCATCGCCTCCATGCAGACCAGCGAGAAGGTCTCGTAGCTCGTCGGCAGGACGAAGCCGTCCGCCGCTGCGTAGATCGCCGGCATATCCGAACGCGCCCCCGCGAAGACCAGGCGGTCCTGGGCGTTGTGCGCGAGCTTGCGGTAGGGCGCGGGATTGTCGGAGCCCACGACCAGCAGCCAGACGTCGTCGCCGAGCCGGTCGAGCGCGCCGATGGCGTGCGCCAGTCCCTTGCGGCTGAACTCGTGGCCGACGAACAGCAGTACGCGCGCATGCTGCGGAATGCCGAATTCCTCGCGCACCGCCCTGCCGGCACGCTCGTCGCGGCAGAACCGGTGCAGGTCGATGCCGTTCGAGATGACGTGGATGCGCGACGCCGGCACGTGATAGATGCGCTGCAGCTCGGCCGTCACGCGCTCCGACACCGCGACGAAGGCGCGATAGCGCAGGCCGCCGATCATGAAGCGGTCGCGCAGGCTCACCCACAGATGCATCGGATTGAACAGCCAGCGCCAGGTTCCGGCGGCCCGCTTCTCCGCAAGGCTTTGCGCATTGACGGCGTGAACGATCAGCATGTCGCCTTGCAGGCTGTCGCCATGGCTGATGACGACCGCATCGGGATGACGCGCGAGGGCGCGCGTCGCGGCGAGCGTGAACAGCGGCACGACGATGGCGCGGCCGAGATGACGGAGCACGCCCCGGGTCGGAATCCGCGCGAGCCAAGGCGCGACCCGCTCCACCCTGATCGACTGTTCGAGATTGTCCGCGACCGCGCTCGCCAGCACGACGTTCGATAAACCATTCCGACCGAAAACGCGCGCGAGCTCGATGGCGACGGTTTCAACGCCGCCAGCATTGCTTAATTCTTGAACGACCTGGACGATCTCCAAACTCATCACGAAAATCTACGGGATCAGACATTGCGACTTCGTTCCAATCTGCTGGTCATTAGCATAGCGCTATTAATGTTTAACTCCGTCACGCCTGGCGTTGCCGATGATGTGACAGGAGCTCGCCCGGCGCTGCGTGATCGCATGGGCGGCGGTAATCTGGTCACGCATCTGGCTGGAAAGAGCACGCAGCTCTACCAGGCGCTCCATGGCGTCGGGGCCCGGATGGGCCGGATGGATTCCTATGGCTGGCGTACGCTGGCGCGGTTGCCGACGCCGCATGATTTCGATGCGGCCATGCTGGAGGCGCACAGGAACGGCATCACGCCGCTGATCCTGCTCGAATACGAAGGCAGCTATCAGAGCCTGAATCCGCCGCAGCCGATCGGCTCTTACCAGGACTGGTTCGCCGCAGGGCAGGCGATGGCCAAGCGGTTTCGCCCGGGCGGCGAGTGGGGCCAGGAAAACGGTGTGCCCGACTGGGGCGCGACGATCTTCACCGCGATCAACGAGCCCGACGTGCAGGCGTCGATCCCGCGCAAGGACTATCACGATGCGCTGGCAGGGCTCGCAGACGGCGTCCACAGCGTCGATCCGAAGCTGCGCGTCGTGCCGGGCGGCTTCGCCACCTGCAATTCACACGGCGATGCCACGCTACGTGGCTATGGCCCGGCGATCGCCGATCTGCTCGAGGACGGACGTCTCGACGGCATCGATCTGCATACCTACTACAACGATCGATGGTATCCGATGACCAGGGGACGCGAGTTCTCGGTGCAGACCTGCTTCGATCGCATCAAGCAGGCGATGCGCCTGAGCCGCGAAGTCAATTTCTACACCACCGAGTTCAACGTCGCGCGCGCCGGCGCGTGGGAGAACGAGCAGACCGCAGCCAGATTGTTTCTGAATGCGATCTGGGATCAGCTCGCCGTTGTCGGCAAGGATGGCCGGTCGCCGGTCTCGGTGATCGCGTTTCCTTGGAATCTCGGCGATACGCCTGAGGTCGACGGCCTCGCCTACGCGATGGCCAGCAGCAAGGATCCGTGGGTGCCGGAGGCGCGCAGCGCGGTGCTGAAGACGGTGCTGCAGCTCGCCGGGCACATGAAGATCGTATCGATCGATCGTAAGCTCGCGCTCTATACCCTGAGCGGCGCAGATGCGGACCTGATCGTCTGGCAAAACATCGCCGGCTGGACCGACCGGCCCGGCCGCGCGGTCGAGATCGAACTGCCGCCGTGGGCCCGCAGCATCGAGGTCTGGGGCTGGGACGGATTGCAGCGCCGGATCGACGCCAAGCCGGGGCGGTTCTTCGTCGACGGGCTCAATGCCAATGAGACCTACATGTTTCGTGTGCCACGGTCATGAGCGTTGCGGCGCAGTGCGAATTTTCGTCGAGTGATAGCATCACGATCGCGTCTCGCGCATTCCGTTAACCGGATAGTAATGCCAGAGCGACGTGGTTCACTGCGGAGCGACCTTTTTACGATAATTGCAGCATAACGGATCCAGCCGGCGTCGCGCGCCGGGCAATCATCGGGTGACGCTGGGATGCAGCCGATCAAGAAGCTTGAGGTCGCGAGCGATGCGCCGGCGCCGACGCAGGCGGTCACGGGCGTACGCATTCGCGAGATCGGCGCGGCGGATCTGCCGGCGGTGGCGGCGCTGCTGACCCGCGGCTTCGCCTTCCGCAGCGAGGCCTATTGGTTGCGCGGCCTCGCGCGTCACGCAGCGCGTTCAAGACCGCTGGGCTATCCGGCTTTCGGCTATTGTCTCGATCATGGCGGCGCGCCCGTCGGGGTGATCCTGCTGTTGTTCTCCGCGATCGAGCGCGGCGGCGTGCCGATCATCAGGGCCAACGTCTCGAGCTGGTACGTCGAGCCCGCATTTCGCGCCTTCAGCTCGATGCTCGTCCGGGCGGCGACGCGCGACAAGACGGTGACCTACTTCAACATCACGCCGGCGCCCCACACCTGGCCACAGGTCGAAGCGCAGGGCTTCAAGGTCTACTGCAAGGGCCAGATCTACGCAGCCCCCGTGCTGTCGCGGCGGCGCGCCGGAGTAAAAATCAGCGAGTACTCCGAACGTGAAGCTGCTGGGCTGAGCAGCTACGAGGCCGATCTGCTGCGGCAGCACGCGGGCTGGGGCTGCCTCAGCGTCGTCGCGCGCGAGGCGGACAATGCTTATCCGTTCGTGTTCCAGAAGCATCACGTGAAGAACGTGCTGCCGGTCTATCGTCTGTTATACTGCCGCGATCTCGATGAATTGGTGCGGATGACAGGCAATATCGGAGGGTTCCTGGCGCGGCGCGGCGGCTTGCTGATGCGGCTGGACGCGAACGCGCCGATGGAAGGGCTCATCGGATGGTACTCGGACAAGCGCGGCCGCAAATATGTGAAGGGACCAAATCCGCCAGGTCTCGGCGATCTCGCCTTCACCGAGGCGGCGCTGTTCGATGGCTGAGTTGCTGCGGCCTCGAGGGATCTCGGCTGCCCGCCGTCTGGTTGGCGCTCTCGTTTGCATGTCCGATCGCCGCCGCTGCTGAGGATCTCGACACGACCGAGCCGCCGGACCGGCTGTCGCCGGACAGCGATCTCTCGCGGGAGGCCTGGAAGCAGAAGGTGCTGCAGGCGCGCGAGCGCGCCGAGCAGGCGCGGCGGGATGCCGCCGCCCGGCCGCGGGACCCACTGCTTCCGGCGCCGCCTCCCGAGCAACTCGCAACCGAGCGCGTCCTGAACGATGAGACGCTGCAGGCCGGGGACGTCGTCGCGACGGATCGGGGATTGTTCCTACTCCGCGGCCGCCTGGACGATGGCCGGCTGATCCTGCAGCCGGTGCCGAAGCCGCGATAGGCTCTATTCGGCGTCAAGCCGTTCCAGCGTGATCGGGCCGGAGAGTCCGCTTCCACCGCGCAGCATGCACGCGTCTTGAGGATCGGCGAGATCGGCCTTGGTCAGCGCGCCGGACGCTTCCATGGCGATCTTCAGGCCGATCGGCGAGGTGAGCAAGCCGGCATGGGCCGGCGACAGGCCGGCGATGAGCCCTGCGGCGGCCATGGTCGTGAACAAATGTTTCAGCATCGGAAAAACCCTCCGCTACGTACGTTAGACGAAGGGATTTGAGATCACGCTGATATTGAGCGGCGAATTGCAGTGGTCAACTTCGGGGTGTCTTAACCAATTCGACCGCCACCGTCATCGATCGCATCCTCCCGCACGATGCGGTCGGCCGCGCCCGCAGCGCCGCGCCGTAAATCGCCAGGTGTGACGATCGAGCCACGACGATGTCGCAGGCTGGAAGGCCGCGGCATCGGCTGGGTTTGTGAATAGCGTTTCCCGGCCGCCCGCCGTGATGTTGCGCACTGTGAAGTAGCGCTCATTCGCGTAGAAGCTTCGCCCGAATGTGGCACTCTTCGGACTTATGAATGCCTCATTGCTACCGATGATCACAGATGCGTGTCCTTCAGCGATATTGAACGTTGTTACGAATGGTTATGTTGTTTGCAAATGTTGCTGGCCGATATAGCCCGGCTGGGAAGTCCATGCTTCCGCAGCCGGCTCGCTCGAGGCGGAAGCCGGCGCTTTCGATCGCTTACCGGTCGCCTGTGACTCCGTCGCGCCTGGCGTCGAAACCGCGCCGGACGTCGACCGGTGAGCTGTTCGGCTGAAGGACGGAACCAGTGATTTTGGTGCAACGCAAAATCAGATGCCAAGAGGCGCAGCGTCAAGTTCTAGACGATCGCGACGTGATGCCGCATTCGTTAGCGCTGGTGATCAAACGGGATCGGCGGGCTGCTGATGGTGTTGGTCATTATGTTGTTAATGGTGTCCGAGGTTCACAACGTCGCACTATCCATCACGCGAAGTGTGCGTGGTACTCGTGGATTGGTCGGTTCAAAAACTTAACGGAATGGTTATTTTGGCTGGAGTGTGATAGATTACCGTTTGCAACTTATGGCGGTGACGCGTCAACTGTCGGCCTGATGGGTTGTAGATGATGGGCGTCCGCCGACGACAGGGTCAATGAAAAAGCACTCCTACCAGGAAATCATGCAAAAGCTCGCCCAGGCCGACGAGATGGTCAGGGCTGGCAAGTCACAGGTGGAAATCTGCGACGTGCTCGGGGTGAGCGTCATGACGCTGCACCGCTGGCGCAAGCTGCGGTCGCGCACCCCCGAGCTGCGGCAGGTGCCGGCGATCGAGGCGCCGCTCGAGCCGCCGATGCCATCGGTCCCGGCGACGGTCGCCGACATGCGCCGGACGCTGGATGAGCTGACGGCCGAGAACCGCCGGCTCCGCAAGATCGTCACCGATCTGTTGCTGGAGAAGGCCCGCATCGAGGAGCAGTCCTCGGCGCGCGTGGTGAGCCTCGAGCACCAGAGCCACTGACGAGCGGGTGGCCTTGGCCCGGACCGGCGAGGTCCGCGTGGCTCGATCCGGCGTGTCTGGATACGCCTGCCTCGATATGCTTGGCCTTGCCCTTAATGCGGCGTGAAGCCCCTGCTGGCGTTTTGAGCCAAATTGCACAGTGGCGCCCAACTGCGTCCTAATTCGTATCGGCTAACTCTACTGCATGAGTGCGTGGAGTTGTGCGATGGGACCCAGGTTCAAGTTCTACTCGGTTGTGTTGCTTGCCGTGCTGCTCGGCGTCAGCCAGGCCGCGCAAGCCGCGATCGTCGGCCTGCCGATGAACCTGAAATATCAGTTTGAGCGCATCAAACTCGACGCGCCGGCGCTGCCGCCGATGGCGCACGTCAAGTTCTGCATGACCTATCCGCAGGATTGCCGCTCGACCGGCATGGTGTTTCGCGGCGGCGGCGTCGAGCTGACGGCCGATCGCTACGCCGAGCTCGTGAAGGTCAATGCCGAGGTCAACCGCTCCATCGTCCCGACCCGCAACACCCGCGGCGTCGTGGCCGAGGAGTGGCTGGTGGGTCCGTCTCGCGGTGACTGCAACGACTACGCGGTCACCAAGCGGCATGCCCTGCTGCAGCGCGGCTGGCCGGCCAGGGCGCTGCTTCTGGCAGAGGTCGTGACCAGCTGGGGCGAGCATCATCTGGTGCTGGTGGTGCGCACCCGCTCGGGCGACCTGGTGGTCGACAATCTCAATGCCAACGTTCGTCCGTGGGCGAAGGCCAATTATCGGTGGGTCCGGGTGCAGTCCCCGTCCAACCCGCGCTATTGGTCGAGCGTCGCGGGATCGGCCGCCTGAAGGCGGCGCGAGGTCAGGCCTCTGCCGACCGGCGTTGCGCGAGACCGATGCCGATTACCATGGCCATTACGACCTGCGGGGCCGCGAGCGCCGGCCCGGCAGTCCAGGCGCTTCCTACGATCGCGACCAGTACACTGGCTGCGGCTGATGCCGCGTAATGGCGATCGCGGCCGCGCCGTGCCGCACCGGCCAGCAGCTTCAGGGCGAGAAACGTTGCGCCTGCGAGCAAGGCAAGCCATCCGACCGGCCCGTCCTCCACATAGATCCTGAGCGCCGCGGTCGGCACGTTCGACGTTTCCGCGCCACCTCCATAGAGCTCCGCAAGCCGGTCGAAGCTGCCGTCCCCCGCTCCCAGCAGCAGCGTGTCGGCCAGCATCCGCTGAGTGTCCGCGGCCTGCATGGTGCGCTCCGGCCGCGGGGCCGAAGCCAGGACCGCGCCTGCGCCGCGGCTGGGCGCCAAGATCGCAGTGCCCGCCAGCACGGTGACGAGCAGGCTGATGACGGCCGCCGTCCGGGTGCCGAACCGCGGCAGCTTCAGGCGCGTCGCCACCACGCAGATGGCGGCGCCAGCAATGGTCGTGACCAGCCCCGCCAAGCTCGGACCGATCGCCAGCGCTGCGACGCCAGCCAAAGCCGTCGCGCCCGCGACGACGAGATTGATCCGCATGGACTGAGCTGAGGAGCGCGCCTGGGCGCGTCCCTGAGTGGCGGCACCGAGCGCGGTGGCCATGATGATGCAGAGGCTACCCAAGAACTCCGCCGCGAAGCCGATGTCGGCCGCGATCAGGCCAAGCCAGCCGCCCGCGATCAGCAGCGCCACCGTCAGCGCGGCCGAGAGGCAGGCCGCCCGATAGAGCTGAGAGGCCTGGGTCCTGTCGGCAGCGACAAGCGCAGTCGTCGCGGTGAAGGCGAGCAGGGCGGCGATCTTCGTCAGGCTCGCCAAGGTCGCGGCCGGATCGAGACTGATCGAGCGGCCGATGTCGTCGATCTGCAGCGCCTGTGCGGTCAGATCCCAGATCGGCGAGGCCAGGCTTGATGGCGCCCACGGCAATAGCTGCAACACCGGAATGGCGAGCAGCACGATGGCGCCGGGAAGCGCCGGCCGGCAACTGGTCCATGCCCGTCCCAGGGCCGAGCCGCTGGCGCTGAGCAGCGCGACGAGGCCGAGCGCGGCGGCCGCCGCGACGAAGCCCCAGCCGGCCAGGCGGTCGAGCAGCAGCGCTGGCGCGAGGCAGGCGAGCACAAGGAGCGCTCTTTGGGTGAGGATCACGTCAGTTCATCTTCTCATCGGACCGATTTTCAGCAACCGGTCGACCAAAGGGAGCGCTTTGCCACAATCTCGCGGAGGTGGTGGCGCAGCGGAGGCTCGCGGCGTCCCGGCGGGAGCTTCACAAACCGCCGCGCGCCACTGGGAGCTGAGCCCGGACGATGCGCGCGCCGAAAGAATTTCGTCTTCACTAACAAGCTGTTAAGGCCGCTGTGGTGATTCTGCAACGATTGGTCTGTTAATAACAGTCGGGCGGCTCCTCGCGGCCGCGATATCTGTTCAGTTGCCGCAGGGCATGTTACCGCTAGCATGTTTTTGGGGGTTTGATGTCCATTTTGGGGCTGATGCGTTGGGGGGTGGTCGCAACCGTGGCAGCGTTGTCCGCGGCCTGCTCCATCATGCCGGCCAGCGGTCCCAACCAGGACGCCGTCCGGTCGTCGGAAGCCGGCAGTGAAGAGAGCCTCCCTTACGCCCTGATCAAGGTCAATCCGGAGGTCGAGCGCGTGCTTGCCTCCTTTGCGCCGCGGCTGACCGATTCCGCCACGCAGGCATTCAAGCGGGCGCCGACCGAAATCCGCTTCGGCATCGGCGACGTGGTGAGCGTCACGATCTTCGAGGCCGCGGCCGGCGGTCTGTTCATTCCGATCGAGGCCGGCGTGCGGCCCGGCAACTACGTCACGATTCCGAACCAGAACGTCGACAACAACGGCTTCATCTCGGTGCCTTACGCGGGTGCGATCCGCGCCAAGGGCCGGACGCCGGCGGAAGTCCAGCAGGCCATCGTCGAGTCGCTGAAGAACCGCGCGATCGAGCCGCAGGCCGTGGTGACGCTGGTCGAGCAGCGGACGTCGCTGATCAGCGTACTCGGTGAGGTCAACGCGCCGTCGCGCTTCCCGGCCAATGCGGCCGGCGAGCGCATGCTGGACGCCATCACCCGCGCCGGCGGTCCGAAGGGCCAGGGCTTCGACACCTGGGTCATGCTGGAGCGCGGCGGACGGCGCACGACGATCCCGTTCGGCCAGCTCGTCTATGAGCCGACCAACAACATCTACATCCAGCCCAACGACACCATTTACGTCTACCGCGAGCCGCAGACCTTCGTCGCCTTCGGTGCGTCGGGTGCGCAGGGCCAGTTCAACTTCGACGCCTGGCGCATTTCGCTGGCCGAAGGTGTCGCCAAGGCGGGCGGCCTGAACGACTCGGCTGCCGATCCGGCCGCCGTCTTCCTCTATCGCGGTGAAAGCCGCGAGGTCGCCGAGCAGCTCGGTGTCGACACCCGCCGTTTCCCCGGACCGGTCGTGCCCGTGATCTACAACGTGAACTTCCGCGACCCCAGCAGCTACTTCATGGCCACCAAGTTTCAGGTCCGCAACAAGGACGTCGTCTACATCTCGAACGCGCAGTCGGTCGAATCCGCCAAGATCATGCAGTACATCCGGCTGGTGACGGCGACGGTCAACGATCCGATCGTGGCTGCTGCCAACGCGACGACCCTGCGGGCGGCGATCAAGACGGCGCCCTGATCCGTCCGCGGCCGGCGCCATGTCCGCCGCGAGCGCGACTCCTCGCGTGAGTTCGTCCGGCAAGCCCGCCCTCGACGCGGACGAGACCAATCGCGTCGCGTGCTGGCTGCTCGCCGCGACCGTTGCGCTCGCGCCTCTGCCCTATGCCGGCACC
The DNA here is from genome assembly GCF_051167715.1 of Bradyrhizobium sp. HKCCYLS20291. Classification (NCBI taxonomy): domain Bacteria; kingdom Pseudomonadati; phylum Pseudomonadota; class Alphaproteobacteria; order Hyphomicrobiales; family Nitrobacteraceae; genus Bradyrhizobium; species Bradyrhizobium sp. HKCCYLS20291. Next base: position 102,697 of record NZ_JBNPTO010000017.1, read on the forward strand.
GACCCGAGCGCGCTCGCCGTTCTGCTCGCGCTGCTCGGATTTGCCGTGCTGCTGTCGCGGCGGCAGGCGTCGCGGCCAGGCGATCGGCTGCTGATTGCGCTGGCGGTCCTCATCGTCGCTCTCTACGCCCTCGTTCTGCACGAGCAGATCAGCCTGCAGCCCTGGTTCGGCGGCCGGCCCGACCCGGTCTGGGCCCAGATGTGGCGGCTCGTCGGCGGCGATCCTGCCGCGCCGCTGGCCCTGGTCCGAGATCAGCCGCTGTTCGCACTGGGCGCGCCGCTTGCCTGCTTGACCGTCTTGGCCTGTTCCTTCTTCGTGGCCGGCTCGCCGGCACAAGCCGAGTTTCTGCTCAAGACCGTCGCGTGGTCTGGCCTCGCCTATGCCGTCTACGGCCTCGCTGCCTATCTCATCGATCCCTCCGTGGTGCTGCTGCGTGACAAGGTGCAGGACCGCAACGTCCTCAATGCCACCTTTCCGAACCGCAACACCGCTGCGCTGTATTTCGGCTGCTGTGCCGTGGTCTGGGGATTGCTGTTGCTGCGCCGTCTGATCGCGCGAGGCGCCTTCGCGGCGGGCTGGTCATCACTTCGCAGCGTGACCTGGGACCGCAAGCTCGGCCTTTCGGCTGCGGGCGCGGCGGTCTGCATGATCTGCGTCCTTCTGACCGGATCGCGGGCGGGTCTCGCCATCTCGCTGGCGGGAGGCGTCGGGGCCGTTGTCCTCATGCTGCGCCGGCAGTTGCCATCCTGGCGCAGCCTTCTATGGGGCCTCGTGCCGGCGCTGGTGCTGATCATCCTTGCGCTCGCCGTGCTCGGCGGCCAGGTCACCGAGCGGATCGGGGCCCATGGCCTGAGCGGCGGTGGACGGTGGGAGACCTATGTCTCGACCTGGCGGATGATTGGCGATCACCCCTGGCTCGGATCCGGCCTGGGGTCCTTCCGCTACGTGTTTCCGCACTATCGCGGTCCGGAGCCCTCCATCTGGGGCGTCTGGGACCGGGCCCATAGCACGCCGCTCGAATTGGCCGCGGAGCTCGGCTTGCCGCTCGCCATGGCCGTCTGCCTGGCCTGGATCGTGATCTTCGCGATGCTGGCAGGTGCCTCGCTCCAGCGCCGCTCCGGGGCGATCTTCCCGATCGCCGGCCTGGTCTGCGGCGCCATGGCGGTCGCGCATTCGCTGATCGACTATTCGTTGCAGATTCCGGGACTTGCCATTCCGGTGCTGAGCCTGGTCGGCGTCGGACTGGCGCAGCGCCGTCGCGGCGAGGGCGCCCGTGGAGCGCGGGGCATCAAGGTTAATTCTTTAGGCCGAATGTGAGGATGCTGCGCCCCAGCGGTGCGCCTTTGCCTGCGCACATGAGGCATGTTATGACGTGGTAAGTTATGGATATGTTAGGTTTCTGTGAAGGAGGCGAGCGTGCAAAGCCTGAAGTCCTCGATCGTTGCGGCCGCGTCCCTGGCGCTCGTCTCGGCTGCGCTCACTGCTGCGGTGCTGCCCGCGCCCGCTGCAGCCCAGCAGCAGACGATTTCGCAGCGTTTCCTGGCCAATCCGGGACAGGTCCTGTCGCAATATCCAGAGGGCGGCACGGCGATGGTCTCGCTTCTGCGTGAGGTCGCGATCGCAGATCCGGGCAGCCTGAATGCGATCCTCGGTCTCGTGCCGAACGCCAGCAAGGCGCAGAAGACCGCGATCGGCAACGCGCTCGGCCAGGCCGCCAAGGTGGTCGTGAAGACCAATCAGGCCTATGCCAACCAGATCCTGCAGGCGATCGCCGAAACCAAGGATCAGGATGTGTTCGTGGCCTATTCGGGCGGCGCGAACGATCAGGGCACCGCTGCGACCGGTGGCGGCGGCGCGGGCGCCGGCGGCGCCGTCGGCGGCCAGACCAACACCCTCGGCGGCACGCCGACCAGCACCGGTTCGGCGCAGGGGATCGGCGGCGGCAGCACGCCGACGGGCAATTTCACCTACAACCCGTCGACGACCGGCACCGGCTCCACGACCGGCACCGGCACGACGACCACGTTCACGATTTCGACGACGACGTCTCCGTAAGCGGCGCTGCGCCTGCAGTTGCGTGCGACGGCTCTGAACCTCGGATCAATTTCCGCTGCGCGCTCGCCCGCGAGCGGGGCGACATGATGCAAGCAGGGCGCGGAGCCGGAGCAACCCATGCGGCAGGATGCCGAACTGGACGGGCAGTCCGCGGGCGACGAATTGCGAGTGCGTGATGAACGTTCTTCCTGATCTCGATCGCATCGTCCCGACCGTCGCGCGAGCGGCCGCGGAGCAGGTCGTGTCGTCTGCAGAAATGCTGACGAACCTGAGCGGCTTCCTGCGTCGCCAATACCAGTTCATTCTCGTCGTCTTCGCGATCTGCCTCTGTCTCGGCGCCGGCTACTTCGTAGCGACACCATCGACCTATACGGCAACCGCGAGCCTGATCATCGACAGCCGCAAGAACCAGCTGTTTCAGCAGCAGTCGGTGCTCGGCGACATCCCGATCGACAGCGCCTCGGTCGAGAGCCAGGTGCAGATCATCAAGTCGGAGACCATCGCGCTCGCAGTCATCAAGGACCTGCGCCTGACGGACGATCCGGAGTTCGCGGGATCGCCCGGCCTGATCACCCTGGTCGCCGGATGGATCGGCGACCTGTTCGGGAGCGATCGGAGCCGATCCGAATTCGACAAGCTGCGGCGCACGACGGAGAACTTCGCCAACAGCCTGACGGTGCGCCGCGTCGGCCTCACCTACATCATCGAGATCGGCTTTCGCTCGTTGTCGCCGGACCGCGCCGCGCAGATCGCCAATACGGTTGCCGATGCCTATGTGGTCGATCAGCTCGATGCCAAGTACAAGGCGACCAAGCGCGCGACGTCGTGGCTGCAGGACCGCATCAAGGAGCTGCGCGAGCAGGCGTCGGCCGCCGAGCGGGCGGTGGTCATGTTCAAGGCGCAGAACAACATCGTCGAATCCGGCGGCCGGCTGATGAACGAGCAGCAGCTGGCGGAGCTCAACAGCCAGCTGGTGGTCGCCAAGACGCAGGTGTCGGAAGCCAAGGCTCGGCTCGACCGCATCGAAGCCGTGCTGCTGGCCGACAATCCCGAATCGACCGTGGACGGCACCGTCGCGGATACGCTGAACAGCCAGGTCGTGTCCAAGCTGCGGTCGCAATATCTCGATCTGGCCACGCGCGAAGCGGACTGGTCGGCACGCTATGGCCGCAATCATCTTGCCGCCGTCAACCTGCGCAACCAGATGCAGGGCATCCGCAGCTCGATCATGGACGAGCTGCGGCGGCTCGGCGAATCCTACAAGAGCGACCTCGAGATCGCGACGCAGCGCGCCGCCAGCATCGAGAAGCAGGTCGACCAGGCGGTCTCGGCGTCGCGGGTCACCAACGAGGCGCAGGTCTCGCTGCGTGACCTCGAAAGCAAGTCCCAGAGCTATCGCGCACTGCACGACAACTTCCTGCAGCGCTACATGGAGTCGGTGCAGCAGCAATCGTTCCCGATCACCGAGGCGCGCGTCATCACCCAGGCGGCGCGGCCGCTGAAGCCGAGCGCGCCGCGGCTGGGCATCGTGTTGTCGATCGCCGGCGCCGCAGGCCTGTTGTTCGGTTTCGGACTGGGACGTCTGCGTGACATGTCCGACCGCGTGTTCCGCACCACGGACGAGGTCGAGACGCAGCTGCAGGCGCATTGCCTCGCCATCCTGCCGAAGATCGAGCCGCAGCTGAGCCTGCCGGCGCCGCCGCCCGGGCAGCGCGGGCCACGGCAGGTGGTGCCGGACGGCGGGCTGTATTGGCACGTGGTGCACAATCCGTTCTCCGGCTTCACGGAATCGGTTCGGGCGATCAAGGTCGCGGCGGATATCGCTGCGCGCAGTGGCGGCGGCCGCGTGATCGGCTTCACCTCGTCGCTTCCGAACGAGGGCAAGTCGACGGTGGCGGCCGGTTTCGCCGAGCTGCTGGCGCAGAGCGGCGCGCGGACCATCTTGATCGACGGCGATCTGCGCAACCCGTCGCTGACGCGCGGGCTGATGCCTGCCGCCGAGTGCGGCGTGCTCGAGGTGCTCTCCGGCAAGCGCGACATGTCGCAGGTGCTGTGGCGCGAGCCCGCGACCGGGCTCGATCTGCTGCCGGCCGTGATCCCGTCGCGCCACGCCCAGACCAGCGAGGTGCTGGCATCCGCGGTGATGCGCAACCTCATCGACGATTTGCGCAAGCGCTACGACTATGTCGTCGTCGACCTCTCGCCGCTCGCGCCCGTCGTCGACGTCCGCACCACCAGCGACCTGATCGATTCCTACGTGTTCGTCGTCGAATGGGGACGCACCAAGATCGACGTCGTGCAGCACGCGATGAACTCCGCGCGACATCTGCGCGAGCAGCTCCTGGGCGTGGTCCTGAACAAGGCCGAGCTCAAGCTCATGTCGCGCTACGGCTACGGCGGTTATTACCGCAACGATTATTATCGCCGCTATGGATACTCAGACTAAATGACGGTCCCCGGCCTCGATCGCGCCGGTCCGATCGGTCTGGCCATCGTCGTACTGGCCTGGGTCGCCCTCACCTTGCCGGCCTTCTGGCGGTCGGCCGATGCGGAGCGGATCGCGACCCAGATCGTCGGCGGGCGCGCCTTTCAGCTCGAACCCGCAAGCCGGGCGCTGGCCGGCATCGGCGATGGCGGCCCGCTCGGTCTGTGCCAGCCGGCCGCCGTCCGCGCCAAGGCCATCCTGCGCCTCTATCTGTACGAGGACGCCGCCTCGGCGCAGCGCAACGACGAGGCGGCGCAACTGCTCACGACGCTGCGCAGCGACCTGCGCGCGGCGCTTCGCTGCATTCCGACCGATGGCTATCTGTGGCTGCTGCTGTTCTCGATGGACAGCCGCGGCTCGGATGTGGCGCCGGCTCATCTGGATGATCTCAGGATGTCCTATGCGGTTGCGCCGCATGAGGGCTGGATCGCGCTCAAACGCAACCCGGTGGCGCTCGGCAGCTTCACGGCGCTGGACCCAGGCCTCGCGCGCCTGGCCGTGAACGAGTACGCCGAGCTGGTCCAGAACGGGCTCTATGACGAAGCGGCGTCGATTTATGCCGCGGTCGGTGCCGAGGCGCGGATCGCCGTGCTGGTGCGGCTGATCGAGGTTGCGCAAGTCCATCGCGAGCGGCTGTCGCGGGCGATGGATGCGGTGCTGCCCGGAGTGCCCATTCCCGGCGTCGACCGGAGCGACGATCAGCCATGGAAGCGCTAGCCGACGAGCCCTGCAGCGCGGTTCTGGTGGTGGCGCATCAGTTCGCGCTCGGCTTCGGGGGCGTACCGGAAAGCATCCTGCTGTTGGCACGCGTGCTGCGCGCCGAAGGAATTCGGCTGGATGTCCTGAGCCGGGATGGTTTCGTCGAGAACGCTGGCAGCCTGTCGGCGCTGCCGATGCGCGCGGATCGGCCCTCGCGCGGGCCGCTCGATCTGTCGCGCTATCGCGCATTGTTCGTGGCCGGAGCCTGGAATCCGGCGGCGCTGCTGATCGCGGTGCGGGCACGCCGGCGCGGTCTGCGCGTCGTCTACAGTCCGAAGGGCAATCTGGCGCGGGCAGAATTCAAGCGGCCGCGCGACCTCAAGAAGTTTCCCTATCTCGCGACCGCCGAGATGGCGCTGATGGCGCTCGCCGACCGGATCATCTATTCGTCCAATCTCGAACGGCAGCACTCGATGCTGTCGTCGCTGTTCGCCGCCAAGTCGACCGTCATTCCGGAGCCCTTCCTCGGGCCCGAACTGTCCGGAGCACGACCGCCCTCCGCGGGACCCGTGCGCTTCGGCTTCATGGCCGAGATCGCGCCGCGAAAGGGCCTGGCGGAACTCGTCGAGGCATTCTCGACATGGCAGCGGCGGGATCAACCCGATGCGGAACTTCACATTGCCGGCGAACCCCGTCCGGCCTCCGAGCGGTATGTCGCGGGCATCCGACGGGCCTGCGAGCCCGAAACGCAGCAAGGGCGCGTCATCTGGCGCGGGCCGCTGCGGGGCCCCGCCCGCGACCGCTTCTACGACGAGATCGACTTCTTCGTGTGCCCGACCCGGTTCGAGTCGTTTGGCCTCACCCCGCTGGAAGCGTTATGGCATGGCACCCCTGTTATGGTTACCCATCGCGTGGGAGTGTTAGAGTTTATATCAGATGCGAATTGTGTGTTAAGCTTGGCGACTGGGAGCCCGTCCGAAATCCTGACCGGGCTGAGGCGGGGAATGAGGGGCCGGGATGGGTATGTTACCGCAGCGAGTGGATGGCGATCTCGCCCCAGCGCGCGCCTATCGGGGCGTGACATCGCCGCAGCCTTTGCCCAGGAGTTCGGTTGCGGACCGCAGCGTCCGCATCGCTAGCCCGGTCATCGAAGCGTTTCCCGAGGCGACCACGGTCGCCGTCGTCATCGTGAACTACTTCAAGGCCGAGCGGCTCATGCAATGCGTGCGCAGCCTCGCTCGCCAGACGGGTCCGCAGAAGCTGACGGTTGCCGTGGTCGAGAATTCGGCCGACGCCGACCAGCACCGCCGGCTCGCGCTGGCTGCGGCCGAGCAGGCGTTCGTGCTGGTCGATCCGAAGCACAATCTCGGCTACACGAAGGGCTGCAATCTGGGTGTCCGCAGCCTGGCGCCCACCGACTTCGTCGTGTTGTGCAATCCGGACATCATCTGGGACGAGCCCGGCAGCATCGACCGGCTGATCGCGATCGCCGCGTCGGATCCGTCCATCGGGGTGCTCGCCCCCATGCAGCTGAGCGACGATGGCGAGCTGGTCGAGACCGCGCGTCGATTCCCGACGCTGCTGCACCAACTGAAGCGGCGGCTTTGGCCGGAGCGCGGTAACGAAATTCACCTGATCGATCCGCTCGCGGACGGCAGGACCGATCTCATCGACGTCGACTGGCTGCAGTCGTCCTGTGTGCTGATTCGGCGCTCGCTGTGGGACCGGCTCGGCGGCCTCGATCAGCGCTATTTCCTGTTCATGTCCGATGTCGAGCTCGGACGGGCGACATGGGATGCCGGCATGCGGGTGTGCCTGACATCCTCGGTGCGGGTCAGGGCGGATGGCAAGCGGGCCAGCGCCGGGGCGTTTCGCGCGCTCCTGACCAGCCGAACCCAGCGCAGCCATTTGCGCGATGCCATCCGCTATTACCTGACGAATGGCTTCCGTTCCGGGCGGCGGCCGCAGCTGCCGCGCGCATCGTCGTAGCAGCACCGTTCTGCGCCTCGAATCATCCTCAGGATGCCCGTTGGCGGCGGGTCAGCGTCCGCCACGCAGCGGCCATTGCACCGGCAGCCGGCGCGGTGCTGCGGTCGAGGCAGAGGTGCTGCGTGACGACGGCAGAGCCTCCGCGACCCACATCAGCGGGATGAGCGCGGCGAGGTTGCGCAGCGGGACGAGATATTCGTCCAGTGTCAGCTCCGGTTTCAGGATCAGGCTGATGACGGTGAACGTTCCGAACATCATCGTGACAGGCGACCTGATGCGTTGAATGGCCCAGATCGCGGCGCGCATCAGCGTCACAAGGCCGCCGGCATAGAGAAAGGCGCCGGCGATGCCGAAATCGGTTACGCCGTCGGTCAGGATCGTGTTGGCCTCGTCGTTCACCGGCAGGCCGAGCTTGGGATGCACCAGCGTCTCGACCATCTGATAGGCGATGATCTCGTCCTTGTTCGGATCGAGCACCGAGGGGATGCAGAGACGCAGATAGTATTGGAGCGCTTCGCCATGGAGCGGACCCGACTTGCCGACGGCTTCGATCAGGTCGGCGAGGTAGCCGATCACGAAGGTCCGCTCGCGGACATTGTCGTAGAGCAGCGTGCTGAACCGGTCCTTCAGGCTCGGCGACAGCATGAACTCCACAGCGAGCCAGAGCTGGTCGGACAGCGGCGCCGTGTTTCCGAGTTCCCATGTCGCCAGCCGCAGCGCGAAGAAGTAGGAGCCGAACACGTACGCGAACACGCCGCCGATCGCGACCGCTGCCGCCTTCTGGCCGAGCGTCAGCCGCCGGAGTCCGCCGCCCAGGGCGAATCCGATGGTTGCGAGCAGCAGCACCAGCAGGATCGCCCGGCGGCCCGTCGGCACCACTGCGAGGGTGACCAGCATGATTACGACGGCATAGAACAGCCGCGACATCGGCCGGCGCGCGCGTGCCGTCAGATAGCCGGCGACGCCGGCAAGGGGGCCTTCGACCAGGCTGGCCGCCGCACCGATGACCGAGACGCGGCCCGTCTCGTCGGTCTGGATTCCCATGTAGCCGAGGTCGCCGAACACATAGCCGAGCAGGATCAGGATGAGGCTGCCGCATGCCAGCAGCATGGGAAACCAGCCGTCGGTGGTCGTGCTCGCGATCGGTCTGCTGGCGGCGCTTTCCCAGCGCCCGACGAGCAGCAGCAGGCCGCAGACGACGTGCACCAGCGCCAGCGCCGAACAGATCAGCTCGATCGGACGATCCTTGGTCAGGATGGCGAATTCCTGCGCCGAGGAGGCGTTCAGGTAGGTCGAAACCGATCCGCCGTCATAGCCAAGCAGCAGGGCGGTCGCCAGCAGCCACGACATCCGCATCTGGTCGCGCCCGTCGATGCTGACATACAGCACCACGAGGCCGATCGCGGTGCCGATGAACGAGGCCGCGGCGAAGGTGAACTGGCTCGGCCACAGCAGCAGCGCGAACGCGGCCATGAGGATGGCGGCTCCGAGCCTGCTGAGGATGGCGGCCGGCGTCATCGGCAGCGCTCCTCCCGAGCGGCGCCGGCGGCCACGCTGGCAAGATACGCGGAATACCTCGTCGTCGCAGCCTCGGCCGAGAACAGCCGCGCGTGATCGCGCGCCGCCTGGCGCTGCGTCGTCAGCCAGCGCCAGCGCTCGGCGATCAGTTGCGCGGCCTGCTCCAGCCGATCGGGATCGATCAACAGCGCGGCCGGGCCTGCGATGCTGCGCATCGGCTCACGATCGGAGGTGACGACGGGACAACCGCATGCCTGGGCCTCGATGATAGGCCAGCCGAACCCCTCGTCCAGCGACGGAAACAGCAGCGCCCGGGCCTCCGTGTAGAGTGCTTCGATCAACGCGTTGTCCGGCTCGCTGACGACGATCAGACGGTCAGATCCCTCGGGTCTCGAATCCGCCAGCAGCGGTCCCACCGAGACCATCAAGGCATCCCTCAGCTCCGGCGCCGCCATTCGATGCAGCAGGTCGAACAGCCGCAGCGCCCCGCCGCGGTTCTTGTACCAGAGATTGCTGCCGATATGGAGCAGAAAGGGCCGGTCGGCTGGAATGCCGGCGGCCGTGATCAGTTCGCGAGCCCGGTCCGGCGTCATCGTTCCGAAGCCGATCACGGGGTTGAAGATGACGTCCGCAGCGCCCCTGACCGGGCCAATCAGCCGGACGAAATCGGCCCGCGTCGCCGCGGAGACGAATGCCAGATTGTCGATGCGGCGCAGACTGAAACGAATCAGCCGCTGCAGCCAGGCATTGGTTCCGCTGAGAGCCTGGCCGGCCACCTCGCCCGCGAGCACCTTGATCGGGATGAGATCGTGGCAGGTCAGGCTGATGCGATGGCCGGGCAGCATGAATGCGTAGGGCGCGTTGGAGTGATCGCAGATGTGGATCAGGTCGTAGCGCGCGGCCAGCCGCCGCAGCCGGAGTGGAAACAGCACGAACTTGTCGACGAGGCCGAGCCATTTGCGTGCCGCGCCGCTACGAACGCCCGGGCGCGCCAGCCGCGGTTCCGGCGCGATCAGGTCGGCCTGCCAACCCGCCGCGGTCAGCGCGCCGGCAAGCCAGTCCGCATAGCGCAGCATCGAATACTGCCGGTCGGCCGCGTAGTTGCCGATCAGAAGGATGCGCTTGGTCTGAGGCATGCTCGCGATGGTCCGAACCCTTAGACGAATGCCGGCTGTTGTAGCGGAAAAGCGCGTGGCGCGGCGAATCCGCGCTCGCCCGCTGTGTGCAAGTGCCGATTAAGGTAAAACGGCGCGAAAGCGCGACCCCCGTCGCGCCGGTTTTGCGCTAGAAGGTCGGCCGTGCAGCCGAGCCCCGTCGTGACGAAACAAATGTCCCCCCTTTCCCAGGCGCAGCGCGGCCGAAGCGCTGGCCATCCGACCTGCAGGTCGTCATGGCCGGTCTAGCACGGCGTCTGGCGGCCGGCCTGGTCGGGCAGGGGCTGTGGCGCCTCGCCGTGGCGCTCAACCCGATTCTGCTGGTGCCGGTGCAGCTGTCGCATTGGGGCGTCGATCTGTTCGGGCAGTGGATCACGCTGACCGCGCTCGCATCCTACCTGCACTATGTCAATCTGGGGCTGGTCGCGACGGCCACCAGCGACCTGATCATGGCGGTCGCGGCGAACGACCGCGCCCGCGCGCGGCGCAGCTTCCAGATGTCATGTAACCTGGCGATGATCGTTCTGCCCACCGCCCTTGCGGTTGCCGTCATCGTCCTCACCGCCTTGCCGTTGGCGCACTGGTTTCATCTCGAGGGAATTGGTGCCGAAGCGCTGCTCGTCATCGTGGCCTTTGCCGCCGCCCAGATCTGCTTCGAAACGACGCGCGGATTGATGGCGGCCGTGCTCTACGCCACCGGACGCTACGGCTTCGCCTACACCATCGCGACGGCGATCAAGCTGATCGAGTTGCTGGCGGTCGTGAGCGCGATCGCGTGGCTCGGAGCGCAGCCAGCGCACGTTGCGGGCCTGACGGCTGTGGCCGCCTTGATCGACCTCGTCGTGGTCACACTGTTCGCGCGCCGTCTGGCGCCGTGGGCGCGCCTCGACCTGCGCATGGTCGATCCAGGATGGCTGCGCGAGCAGCTCCGGCCCGCGCTCGGTTTCACCGGCTATACGCTCGCGACGCAGGGCGTCATGGTCCAGGGGCCGCGGCTGGTGCTCGGCGCGCTGCTGGGCGGGCCCGCCGTGGCGGTCTATGCCGTCTATGCCACGGCCATGCGGCTCGTCGACCAGCTGTTCCAGATCGTGATGGCGCCCGCGGGAGTCGAGATCAGCCATGCCGCCGGGCGCAAGGATGTGACGCAGCTCGTGCGGCTGATCGGCTTCGTCATCCAGCTGTCGCTGCTGGTGTTCGCCGGTGTTTCACTGGCGTTGCTGACGCTGGGCCCGCTGATCTTCGACTGGTGGACCCGGCATCAGATCGTGTTTCATCATCAGCTGATGCTGATCTATCTCGTGATGTCGGGCGCCGGCCTGCCTGGGCGGATCGCCGCCCAGGCGCTGATCAGCGTCAACGCCTTGCGCAGGATTGCGATCGCCGCCTTGCTGGCCGCAACCGCCGCCGTCGCGTTCGGGGCGGCGCTGGTCCCGGCCTTTGGCCTCGTCGCCGTGCTGATCGGCGGCATCGCCGGTGAACTGGCGATGTCGATCCTGCTGTGGCGCGCATTGCAGGGCTGGCTGGCGCTGCCACTACGGCAAGTGATGATCGAGGCCACCGACGTCAACGGATCCTTGATGCGGTTGCGCCGGCAGGCGGCGGCCGTGCTCGGTCGGCGATGACTTGATCGCGTCGGGGGCGTCAGTAGCTCTGGCGGTAATTATTGACCGAGAGCAGCAGCACGGCCGTCAGCAGGATGATCTTGAGGTCGAACAGAAATGACCAGTGGTCGATGTAGAACAGGTCGTAGTCGATCCGCTTCTGCATCTTCTCCAGCGTGTCGGTCTCGCCGCGCAGCAGGTTGACCTGGGCCCAGCCGGTGATGCCCGGCTTCATGTTGTGACGGCGCGACAGCGGCGGAATGCGCTCCTCGAACATCCTGTTGTGCGCCAGGGCGTGAGGACGCGGACCGACGATCGACATCTCGCCGCGCAGCACGTTGAACAGCTGTGGCAGTTCGTCGATGCTGGTGGCCCGCAGCCACGCGCCGATCCAGGTGACCCGGGGATCGCCGCGGGTCGCCTGCTGGAAATCCTCCGGCACCAGGCTGGCCCGCATGGTGCGGAACTTGAGCACCGTGATCGCCTCGTTGTTGAAGCCGTGACGCACCTGCCGGAACAGGACGGGTCCGCGGTCGGTCAGCTTGATAGCCGCGGCGACCAGCAGCAGCAGCGGCGCGAGGACCACGAGCAGCATCGCGGCGAGGGCGATGTCGAAGCCGCGCTTGAGCGCTTCGTCCATGGCGGAGAGCGGCCGGCCCTGGATCTGGACGGCGGCGACGTTGCCGAACTCGACGACCTCCGAGGCGGACAACAGCCCATCGAGTCCGGGGACCATGACATGGACGGCGACCGGCAGCTGCGACAAATGATCGATGAAGGTCGGCATCCGGCTCATCTGGTCGGCGGTCGGCAGCACGAAGATGTCGTCGGCGCCGGCGGTGCGGCAGGCGTCGATCAGCGCGCGGGCGCCGGTGGGCTGCTCGAGCTCGGCCAGCGTGAACTGGGCGACGGTGATGATGCCGTTGTCGCGCAGCCGCTGCGACAGCCCGCGCGATTGCCTGAGATCGCCGACGATGAAGGCGCGGCGCAGCGCCAGCTCGCCTCGCTGCAGCGCTCGCTGCTGCCGCGAGATCAGGAAGCCGCGCAGCGCCAGCGTGGCCAGGCAGACGGTGATGAACTGCACCAGGAATGCGCCGCGCGAATATTCGTCCGAGACCTTGAGCAGAAACATGCCCGAGACCAGGAACGCGAAGGCCAGGCTGGTGGCCCTGATCGCGTTCCACAGCAGTCGCTGATGACGGAAGTTCTGCAGGTGCACGAAATCGCGCAGGCCCAGCGCTGCTCCACAATACAGCGCGGCCAGCAGCACGGCGGCGCTGGCATATTCGATGGCGACCGGCAGCCCGGGCACGACGACGCGGTGATAGAGCAGGCTCGTCAGATAGGCGACGGTCGAGACCGTGCCGAACTCGAGCGCGATGAACTTGCCCGCCGACGTGGCGTTGCGCGACAGCTGGCCGCGGCCCGGACCTCCCGCCGGCTGGCCGCCTCCGCGCCCCTGGGGTGACGTCGGGGCGGCCCGCTCAGGCGCCGATCCCAGCGCCGCGACCTGCGGATTCCATCGTGCATGTCCTCGCGAATGCAGCACGCCGCTCGGTTCCGTTCTTAACAAATGAGTCGGTCATTTAACATTGGCCATATTAACGTGTTGTTGACCATAGACAACCCGGAGAACGATACAACCGGCACTATTTCGGGCGTAAGAGGCCGGCTGGCCGGACTGAGAGAGATGATCGGATGAGCAGGTCGATGCGAATCGTGAAGGTGGTGGCTCTGCTGGCGCTGGCCGGTCTCGCGCCGTCGGCTCCTGCTGCGATGGCGCAGACGGCGCCCGGCACGGCCGGCAGCGGCTTCGCCGGGCGTCCGCAGGTCGGCGGAACGTATCAGCCGCGCGTGGCTCCGGAGATTGCGGTGACCGGCACCGCCGGCGAGGTTCAGCGCCACAAGGATTTCTCCGGCAGGCCATGCGTGGCGGTGAGCGGCATGGCGCGGCCCTTCGTCACCAATCCAAAACTGTTCGATCACGTGATCAACGCGGAGAATGGCTGCCCGAAGGCGATCACGATCCAGGTGTGCTACCTGCAGGCCAGCAGTTGCATCGCGATGGACGTTCCGGGTTACGGTCGCAAGGAGGCCGTGCTCGGCACGATGCCTTCGCAGAAGGATTTCCGCTTTCAGTTCGTCGAGAAATTCTAGCGCGCCGTGCCACGCTATTTGCGCTTCGGCATGGCCTTTTCGACGGCATCCGTCAGCGTGCGGATGTCGAGATCCGCAGATTGTCCGGGCGCGTAGCTCGCGACTGACTGGCCGACCGAAAACGCCCGGACGAAGGCCGAGCGGCTGGCCACCGATGGCGCCAGCGGCTCCTTGAACTGCCGCAGCTCGTCGACGAGTTGGCGGCCCTCGAGCGTGCGCCGATCGATCCGATTGGGTACCAGCAGGACCTTGACGGGCTTCGAACGGCGGCGGCGCACGGCATTGATGATCGTCATGGTGTGCGCGGTGGCTTCGATATCGAGGCCGGACGCGGTGCAGGGCACGAGAATCACGTCGGCGAGCGCGATCGTCGCCCCCATTTCCCGCTCGGTCGGCGCGGTATCGAGCACCAGCAGATTGGCCTTGATCTGCCGGATCTCGCGCGCCCAGGCCGCGACCGGCATTTCCTCCAGTCCCATCTCGTAGACGGGTATTTCGAGATTGCCGAGTTCGGCCCAATGACAGGCGGACCGCTGCGGGTCGACGTCGACGAGCGCGACGTTGTGGCCGCGCCGGCCGAGTTCGGCGGCGACGCAGATTGCCATGGTCGTTTTTCCGACCCCGCCTTTACGCTGCGCCACCGTGATTATCGTTGCCATGTTCTTCAAGATTACACGTTATCGGATATGTTTGATCAGTTGCGTCGAGGTATTTTGAAGTACACTGCGCTGCAGCAACTCAAGAAGTGTTCAGCTATACATTGGCGAACATGCGGCCTGCCCAAAGTATTAACGTCGATAACTTGAAAACATCGCGTCAATTCGGTGGATGCATACAGAGTCATCATATGTCTTCCTCCCAGTTCCGGGCAAAAGTACTGTCCGCGAGGCGATGGAACGTGAAAATCCACTTAACCGGAATGTGACGTCGTCACCGAATTTCGTCGTTTTAGTTGCTATTTCATGAATGATCTCGCTTGACTCCCCGGCCTGCTCGTTTAACGTTCACTTAACAAAACGTCCAAGTTCGCGCCGCTTTCCTGTGCGCGTTCACCGGTGCTGATGCTGTCGATGCGAATTCGTTTGAAGAATCTGTGTGGCCGAGTGGTGTGCATCAGTGTTTTTTGCGTGGAACTTAACATTGGGGTCGTGGCATGACCGTTTCCTATTTGACTAAGACGGAGCTGAACGCCGACCTCACGGGGTCCAATCATTTCGACCCGAGCGTCCAGGCCGCATTGATTTCATCGCTCGAGAGTTCGGGCGTCTACAATTCGGGCGCCGAGGACGGCAAGAAGGCGTGGCTCCAGAGCGGACCATATCCGGGCGGCCCGGTGGCGCCGATCGTTCAGATCCTCGAAGTCACGAACTCGACCACGGTCCAGACTGATTCGACGCTGAAGGCGATCATCATGAATGATCCCGGCGGAAACCAGCTCTACGTGACGGATCTTCCGAATGCCCACAACAACGTCTTCGTTGCGATGGGCATCGGCAACGACAGCGTCAATCTTTTCGATAGCGGCAACGACACCGTCTATGGCGGCGACGGCGCGGACGTGATCGGCGGCGGCGTCGGCAACAGCTCTCTGTATGGCGGCGACGGCAACGACAGCATCTACGGCGGCAGCGGCTCGGACACGCTGGTCGGTGGCGCCGGCGACAACTACCTGCAGGCCGGCACCGGCGCACATCAGCTGGTGCAGGCAGGCGGCTCGGGTAACAACTTGATTCGCGACTTCTTGTCAGGCTCCAGCACCCTGGTGGCGGGCACGGGCAATGACACGATCTGGGGCTATGGCAACGATACGCTGATCGGCGGCTCGGGTCATGTCGAGCTCCACGGTGGCGTCAACTCGTTGCTCATTTCCGGCAGCGGCGCCGGTGGCGCGAATGCGCTCGGCTCCGGCAGCACGCATTCCGGCGAGGCCAACGTCATGCAGGGCGGCGCGGGTGCCGACAGCCTGTATGGCGGCGGCGGCAACGACAGCCTCTATGGCGGCTCCGGCAGCAACTTCCTGGTGGCCGGGACCGGCTCGCATCAGTTGCTCCAGGCCGGCACCGGCAACACCTTCATGTTCGACCCTGGTGCGACGGGCGGCCCGGGCACCGACACGCTGGTCGGCGGTTCTGGCAACGACACCATCATGGGCCAGCAGGGCGACTACTTCCAGGATACGGGCGGCGCCGGATCGCACAACGAGTTCTGGGTCTATGGCGGCACGGGAGCGAGCTCGACCCTGCAGGGCGGCGCTGGCGACGACAGCTTCCATATCGAGACCAAGATCGGCAACGACACGATCATCGGCGGTGGCGGCACCGACCTTGCGGGGTTCAAGGATCGGGCGTTCTCGGATGTCCAGTCGCTTACCTACAACAGCAGCAGCAGCAGCTACGATCTCGTCTTCAACAACGGTCAGCAGATTCATCTCTCGGGCGTGTCGGAACTCTATTTCACCGATCAGGTGGTCAAGCTCACCTAAATTTATCCCAAATCATGACGGACAAACCCCGCTTCGGCGGGGTTTTTCTTTTTGGCCGATGTTCGCCGGTTGACGCCCTCGCGTGACATCCGGACCCGAATCTGATCGCGTCTTTGTAGAAGTGTTAGTTTCACCATGGCGGGGCTGCGTTTCGAGCCAGGTCCGTCACCCAGCGAGTGGATCAGTCTTTGACATCTTCGCTCAAGCGCATGCTGAATGCCGGATCCGGACCGCGGCCGGCGCAACGCATCGCCCGTCTCATCGCCGAGAAGCATTGGGAGGAGGTGCGGCTCGACATCGATCCGGAGGTCAGGCCGGACGTCGTCGGCTCGATCACCGCGCTCGATGCGTCGTTCGACGCGCAGTCGTTCGACGCGGTGTGGTCGTCCCACGTGCTGGAGCACCTCTATGCGCACGAGGTCTATCCCGCGCTGCGCCAGATCCACCGCGTGCTCCGCCCCGACGGCTTCGCGCTGGTGATGAGCCCGGACATCGAGGCGGTCGCGCAATTCATTCTCGATCACGGCATCGCGGCGGTCGCCTATCAGTCATCTGCGGGGCCGATTCGCCCGCTCGACATGCTGTACGGGCACTCGCGCGCCATCGAGGACGGCCACCATTACATGGCGCACCGCACCGGTTTCACGGCCGACCGCCTCGGCAACCTGCTGATGACCGCGGGATTCCCGACGATCAACGTGCGGCGCGAGAACTTCGAGATCTGCGCGCTGGCGTTCATGCCGGAGGCCGATGTCGCTGACATCGAGAGCGCGCTGGCGAGAATCGGTTTCGACATGCGTGAGAGCGCCGCCTGACGGGCGGTGGCTACGCCGCCGGCAACCGGCGCTGCCTATGTTAATCACATGATCGAACCTTCCGCCCGGCCGGCCCGATCGGCGGCGGTACGGCGTTGGCTTTCTCCGTTGTTATGCGATATGGTAATGGTATGTTATAGATCGTTTGGCGCAGCGGACCTCATGCTGCGAACGGCATATTGCTCAGGAGCATCGCAGCGATGTCCTCGTCTTCCGCCACCATGCCGCAGCCGGCGCCGTTCTCTCCTCCGAGCTTCGATGCGGGCCTGGATGGCGCCGCGCCGACCGGACTCGCCGCGCTCGTCATCGTGGCGCGCCAGCATGGCCTGCATCTCACGGTGTCGCAGCTGATCCACGACAATGTGCTGTCGGGTGCGGAGGTCACGACCGCGGAGATCCTCAAGTCGGCCAACAACTCCGGCATGACGGCGAAGGCCGTGAAGCTGGACTGGGACGGCCTCAGCCACCTCAAGAAGGCGCTGCCGGCGATCGTCCGCCTCAAGGACGGCAGCAGCATGGTGCTGCTCCGCCTGGAGGGCGACGAGAACAACCCCCGTGTCGTGCTGCGCGACCCCAATGTCGACGACGACACGCTCCTGGTGATCGACCGCCTCCGCCTCGAGGACGTCTGGACCGGCGACGTCGTCCTGGTGAAGCGCGACTACGAGATCTCCGACGAAACCCAGCCCTTCAGCCTGGGCTTGATCACGGCGCTGATCTTCCGGGAGCGGCGGATGGCGCGTGACATCGCCGTTTCCGCCATCGTGCTCGGCTTTCTCGGGCTGGCGCCGATCATGTTCTGGCGCCTGATGTCCGAGAAGGTCGTCTATTACAAGGCCTACAACACCTTCACGGTGCTCTGCATCGGCATGGCGGTGGTCATCGCGTTCGAGGCCGTCTTCGGGTTCCTGCGGCAATTCCTCGTCCATCAGTTGACCGCCCGGCTCGACGTCAAGCTGTCGACCTACGTGTTCGAGAAGGTGCTGAACCTTCCGATCGACTATTTTGAACGCAATCAGGTCGGCATCATCGCCCGCGACATGCGCGAAATCTTCCGCGTCCGCACCTTCCTGATGGGACAGCTGTTCGGGACGATCCTCGATTCCACGACACTGTTCTTCTTCCTGCCCGTGATGTTCTTCTTCAGCCCGCTGATGACCTTCATCGTGCTGGGCTTCGTCGGCGTCATCGCGGTCTGGCTGGTCGCCATGCTGCCGGTCTACCGCAAGCGGTCCAACGTCGTGATCGCGGCCGAAGGTCAGCTCGGTGCGTTCATGTTCCAGAACCTGGCGGGCATCCGCACGGTGAAGTCGCTCGCGTTGGACGCGCGGCAGAAGCATCTCTGGGATGTCCTCGTCGCCCGGGTCGCCAAGGCGCGCTTGGCCGAGGGAATGGTCGGAACGATGATCCAGGCCGTGGTGCGGCCGCTCGAACGTCTTGCGGTGAGCGCACCCTACGCGATCGGCGTCTATCTTGCCCTGGTGTCCGGCGACCCCGTTTTCATCAGCGCCCTGTTCGCCTTCCTGCTGCTGTCGCAGCGTGTCGCCGCACCTCTGATGCAGATGGCTCAGCTCGTGAACCAGCTCGATGAAGCCCGCACCGCCGTGAGCATGGTCGGGAATCTGGTCAATCAGGAGCCGGAGGAGGGACGGTCCGGCCACGGTGTGCGGAAGGCGCTCGAGGGGCACATCGAATTCTCGGGCGTCACCTTCAAGTACAAGGGGGCCGTCTCTCCAGCCCTCAACGGGCTCTCGTTCGAGGTCCCGAAGGGGACGACGCTGGGCGTCATGGGCAAGAGCGGCTCGGGCAAGACGACGATTACCCGCCTGCTGCAGCGTCTGCACTCGGACTACCAGGGTCTCATCAAGATCGATGGGGTCGATGTCCGCGAGTATGACGTCGACCATCTCCGCCGCAACATCGGTGTCGTGCTGCAGGAAAACTTCCTGTTCAGCGGCACGATCCGTGAGAACATCGCCGCGGCAAAACCGGATGCGACGTTCGACGAAATCACGCGGGCGGCACGAATGGCCGGCGCCGAGGAGTTCATCGACAAGCTGCCCCGCGGCTACGAAACGCACATCTACGAGGGGTCTCCCAATCTCTCCGGCGGACAGCGGCAGCGGCTTGCGATTGCGCGGGCTCTGATCGTCGATCCGCCGATGCTGATCCTGGACGAAGCCACCAGCGCTCTCGATGCCGAAAGCGAGGCGATCGTCAACGCCAACATCGCGCGGATCGCGCACGGCCGCACGATGATCGTGATTTCGCACCGCCTGTCGTCGCTCGTCGACTGCGATGCGATTCTCGTGTTGAACCGCGGCGAAATCGACGACATCGGCAAGCACGAAGAGCTGTTGGACCGCAACGAGATCTATTCCAGCCTCTGGCATCAGCAGAATAGCCACGCCATGGCCAAGCCGCGCCGCGGCCGTCCGGGCTATGGAGGTCCGACCCTTGTCAGCTAATTCCGCTTCCCTCACGACGGTCCGCCAGTTCCAGTCGGAAACGGCGGCGATTCGCGAGGCCCCGGAGCCAATCGCTGCCCGCGCGACGCTCTATGTCCTGGTCGCGTTCGTCGTCAGTCTCGTGGTGGTCATGTGCTTGACGCGGCTCGACCGCGTCATCTCCAGCGTTGGCGGCAAGATCGTCCCGCTCGACTCCATCAGCGTCCTCCAGGCGCTGGATGCGTCCATCATCAAGAGCGTCGACGTTCGGGAAGGCGACCAGGTTGCGACCGGCCAGCTGCTCGCGACCCTGGATCCGACGTTCACGCAGGCCGATGTGTCACAATACAAGGCACAGGTGGCGAGCCTGAGCGCGCAGGTGCTGCGCGACAAGGCGGAATTGGGCAACACCGCGCTGGTCTTTCCTCAGGAGAACGACGCCGAGTTCGCCAGTTATGCCGCCTTGCAGAAGGCGCTATACCAGCAACGGCGAGCTCAATACGAAGCCCAGATTGCGAGCTTCGATTCCAAAATCAGCCAGACCGCTGCGACGATCCAGAAGCTGCAGAAGGACGACGAGCGCTACGCGCAGCGCGACGACGTGCTGCAAAAGATCGAATCGATGCGTTCGACATTGGCGGAGAGCGGCAGCGGATCGAAGCTCAACCTGTACATCTCACAGGATACGCGGCTCGAACTGCTCCGTCAGATGGACAGCACGCACAACAGTCTTGCCGAGGCCAGGCATCAACTCGAGTCCTTGAAGGCTGACCGCAAGGCCTTCGTCGAGCAGTGGAACGCCCAGCTCAGCCAGGATCTGGTAACGACGCAGAACGCGCTCGACACCGCGAGGTCTGCCTATGAAAAGGCCATCAGGCACCAGGATCTGGTTCGGTTGACAGCTTCAGAGCCGTCGGTCGTGCTCACGATGGCGAAACTGTCAGTCGGCTCCGTGCTGAAGCCCGGCGACCCATTCATCACGCTGATGCCGGTCTCGACCCGGGTCGAAGCCGAAATCAAGATCTCCTCCCGCGACGTGGGCTTCATTCGCGCCGGCGATCCGTGCACGCTGAAGGTTGACGCCTTCAATGCCGCCGAGCATGGAACAGCCGAGGGCAAGGTGCGCTGGATCAGCGAGGGAGCGTTCACGGTCGACGAGGACGGCAAGGCCGTGGATGCCTTCTACAAGGCGCGCTGCTCGGTGGGTGCGACGAAATTCTACAATGTGCCCGGCAACTTCCGGCTGATTCCCGGCATGACGCTGACAGGTGATGTGAACGTCGGCACCCGGTCGGTGGCGATGTATCTGCTCGGCGGCATGATCCACGGCATCGGCCAGGCCATGCGCGAACCATAGGATGATCGCGGCACCATGGGTCGTATCAGTCGGGTGCTGTCGGGCATCATTCCACATGTCGCTCCCCTCGGATCCACGCTCGAGGCCGGGAACGCGCGCTATGCCGCGGGCGCTTATCTCGATGCAGTCCGCATCTGGCAGAAGGCGGCCGAGGCCGGCTCGGTAAAGGCTGCGTTCTGCGTCGCTCAGGCCTATCGCAAGGGCGAAGGCGTAGTTCGGTCATTCCCAGATGCCGCGGCCTGGTTTCGCCGCGCGGCGGAGGGCGGACACGTCGAAGCTCAGTATCAGCTCGGCTTGATGCTGCAGCATGGGGTCGAAGCGCCACTGGGCGTGAACGCACCGGAGATGTGGCGACGCGCCGTGTCGGTTCGGGGCAGCGAGGGTCATCCGACCGAGAGCCTGCTGTTTCCGACAGGTTTCGCGGTCACCAAGAATACGGCCGAGGCGCTCGAATGGATTCGTGGGGCCGCAGAAGCGGGCCATGGCGAAGCCCAGGTTCGAATGGCTGACATCTGCCGATTCGGCTGGGGCGTTCCGGTCGATCTTGCCGGCGCCCGCGACTGGTATGCGAAGGCGGAAGCCCAGGGGATCTCCGCTGGAGCTTTCGGACTGGGCGATATCTATTTTCAGGGACTCGGCGTCGAGGCCGATGCGGAGACCGCCGTCGGCTGGTATCGCAAGGCCGCTGACGATGGACATGTTCGGGCGAAGGTGGCGCTCGCCTTCAGTTATCTGAAAGGAACAGGACTGCCGAAGGACTCATCCGCGGCAGGCCGGCTGTTTGCCGATGCGGCGCGGCATGATGATCCCTTGGCTCTCTACAACATCGGCTTGATGTACCTCTCCGGCGATGGGGTCGAGAAGTCGATCGATCGCGCCGAGACGGCGCTGCGCAAAGCAGCCCGCAAGAACCATCTGCCGGCGATCCAAAGCCTCGCGGAGTTTTATGCCAAGGGTTTCGGGTCGGAGCCCAACATGCGCGAGGCCGCGCAGTGGTACGAAGCCGCGGCCGAGCGGGGCGACGTGCAGGCGCAATTCCTGGTCGGACGCTTCTATGCGTCCGGCACTGGGGTTTCTCCGAGCCCGCGCGAGGCCGCCAAATGGTTTCGCAAGGCCGCCGAGGGGGGGCACGGCACCGCTGCGTTCAACATCGGGATCTTCTGTCTCAACGGGACTGGCGTCGCACGGGATGTCACCGCGGCGATTCGCTGGTTCGAGAGAGCCTCCGAAGCCGGCCTACGGGCCGCGGAGATTCAGCTCGGACGTCTCTACGCGTCCGGTGCCGGCGTCGAGCGCGATCAGGCGCGTGCCGAGCGTTGGCTCGGCAAGGCTGCTGACAGCGGCGATCCCGAAGCCAAGGTCGCGCTGGCGCTGTTCCTGCTGCAATCCGACAAGGCGCCGCCAACGGTGGCGCGCGCGACCAAGCTGCTCGAAGAGGCGGTCGATGGCGGCCATGCGCCAGCGGCGCTGCAACTCGGCTATTTGCGTGAGGGGCGGTTCGGCGGCGTGCCCTGGGTGGCGGACGCGATCGTCTGGTACACGCGCGCAGCGGAGGCCGGGCTCGCCGAGGCCATGTTCGTGCTCGCCCGGCTCTATCTCGACTCGAAGATAGCGATTCCGAACCCGGTCGTCGGCGTGACCTGGCTGGAGAAGGCCGCGCACGCCGGTCATCCTGGCGCGCAGTTCGATCTGGCGGTGTTGTATTGCACTGGCAACAGCGTCGCACAGAGCCTGGAGAAAGGTGTCGCCTGGTACGAGGCGGCAGCGCAGGGCGGTCACACCTTCGCGCAGTACAATCTGGCTGTCATGACGCAGAAAGGGCAGGGCTGCACCCGCGATCCCGGCAAGGCCATTGGATGGTTCACGGCGGCCGCGGAGTCCGGCATGGCCGCGGCTCAGGTCGCGCTGGGCGATGCGCTTGCCTCCGGCAATGGCATTGGCCGGAATGTCGAAGCTGCGGCGGCATGGTTCGAGCGGGCGGCGGCGCAAGGGCATGATGGCGCCCGCCAGCGTCTCGCTTCTCTCAAGGAGATGGGACAGTCCGCGGTCTGAGATGAAACGCGGTTCGCGTTCACGGTCCGGAAGCCTGCCGATTTTCGCGGCGGCAATGCCTGATCAGCCACCGCATCAGGCGCTTGTCGAACCGCTGCGGCTCGCCCGATCCTTGCGCGGATCGACTGCTCCAATCAGCTCGAGCCGGGATCGGAGCAGGTTTGCGACCGTCGTTCGCGAATATTGCGCCGCGATCCGGCTGTGCGCGGTCTCTATCTTGGTCCGCGCCTGCGTCCGGCGTTCGGCAATGTCACGCAGCGCCGCCGCAGCCTGATCCAGATCGGGGTCCGCCCACTGACCTGCCGCAAACGGATAGTCGGGTGCGCGCACGGGGGATAGCGTCGAACGGATCGGATAGCCGGTCGTCTCATCGAGGAAATCCGCCGGACCCGACCAGCCCGTCGCCACCACGGGAATCCTCAGCCGCATCGCTTCCGCGAGCGTCCGGCCAAAACCCTCCGACCGGTGCAGCGACACATAGGCGTCGGCCAGCGACATGAGTCCGTTGAGCTCGTCCTGGTGCAAGGGACCATCGACCACCAGGATCCGGTCATCGGCGCCGATGGCCTCCATGACCGCAGCGAAATGCTCCGGATGCTTGTCCTGGTTCAACGTCTTGAGAATCAGCCTGACGCGCTCGCTACCATGCGGAAACGCGCTTCGGAACGCGCTGATGAGGCCGAGGGGATTCTTCCGCTCGATGCGGGAATTGAAATCGAAGATCGAGAGGAAGCCGAAATCGCCGCCGAAGATCGTGGCGAGATCGTCGGGGACGCGCGGCTCCGGCTGCTCGACGCAGGGCGGCATGTAGATGACGGGCTTGGCCGGGCACTGCGATTGGTAGGTGGCTTCGAGAAAGCGGCTCATCGCCCAGATCTCGTCGACATGATCGGCGGCCAGCAGCCAGTCGTCGCGCAACGCGGTGGTTTCCCAGGGCCAGTAGCCGATCCGGTATTGACGGGGCCGGCCGGCTTCGAGCGCGAGGCGGGCGATGGCGCGCATCATCTCGAACGGAGGCATGCAGAAGATCAGGATCTCGCCGCTCGGCTTGGCGGCTTCGAACGCCCGGTAGGCCTCGATTTCGTCGGATCGTTCGAGAACCGCCGGTGAGACGTCGATCAACTCGGCGCTGATGCCAGCGGTGAGCAGCGCACGGAACAGGCATCGCGCATCCTCGCCGATGCCGAGGACCGAACGGTGGAAGCCGATGATGGAGATCGAGGGACAGTTGGGGGGTGACGGGTTGCCGGCCAGCTCACGCAGGAATGCCAGATCGTCCTGCAAGGGATCGCGCGGATCGGGCACGGCGCGCGCCAGACTGTGTCTCTCTCGCGCTCCGATGAAGCGGCCGAGGCCCAAAGCGGGCACGGCGCGGGTGTAGTAGAAGCCGGGAAGCTCGTCGGCGCGTGGCGGGTGACTTTGCGCTCGTGCCACGAAGGCCATCAGCGCATGCGTCCCGTCGCGGTCCGGAAGCGTCAGGGCCTCCACGACGGAGCGGGGAATCACCGCCGGATGGGCCATGTCGTGACGGCCGGACACGATGAGCCAGCAGCAGAACTGCGCCAGCGTGTCCGGCGCTGCCTCGGGCAGTCCGCGCTCCCCGGCATAGAGCAGGTACGTCGCATGGACGACCGGATCTGCGAGAACGGCCTCGAGTGGGGTTGTCATCGGATGCGCCGCCGGTCAGCCGGGCGAAGCCCGTCGTCAGGTGCGATTATAGATATCCTCGATGCGGATGATATCGTCTTCGCCGAGATAGGAGCCGGTCTGCACCTCGATCAGCTCGAGGTCGATCTTGCCCGGATTGGTGAGCCGGTGCACCGACCCCAGCGGAAGATAGATCGATTCGTTCTCATGCACGATCCTGATCTCGTCGTCGCGCGTCACCTCGGCGACGCCGGAGACGACGATCCAGTGCTCGGCGCGGTGGAAGTGCTTCTGCAGCGACAGCCGCTGGCCCGGCTTCACGACGATGCGCTTCACCTGGTAGCGGCTGCCCTGGTCGATCGACTGGTAGTAGCCCCAGGGGCGGAACGAGCGGCGGTGCTCGGACGCCTCCTTGCGGTCGCTGGCCTTGAGCTGCTGCACCAGATCCTTGACCTTGTCCGCCTGGTCGCGCCTGAGCACCAGGACGGCGTCCTGCGTGGTGACGACGACCACGTCGTCGACGCCGACGACCGCGGTGAGATGCTCGCTGGAGCGGATGTGGACGTTGCGCGCGTTGAGCACGGCGCCGCGGCCGAGAATGGAGTTGCCGCTGCGGTCGCGCTGCGACAGCTCCCAGATCGTGCCCCAGGAGCCGACGTCGGACCAGCCCATGTCGACCGGGACGACGGCGGCCTTGGCGGTGCGCTCCATCACGGCGAAGTCGATCGACTTCTTCGTCGCCTGCTCGAACGCTGTGCGGTCGAGCACGATGAAATCGAGGTCGTGCTGGGCGGCCGCGACGGCGCCGGCGACGGCCTTCGCCATGTCGGGCTCGAACGCGGCGATCTCGTCGCGCATCACGTCGGCGCGGAAGACGAAATTGCCCGAGTTCCAGAAATAGCCGTCGGCGACGTATTTGCGCGCCAGATCGGCGTTGGGCTTCTCGACGAATTGCTCGATCCGCACCGCGCCGCCATCGGCGCCGCTGTGCCGCTGCGGGCGGATGTAGCCGTAGCCGGTGGCGGGCTCGGTCGGCGTGATGCCGAGCGTCACGATGGCGCCTTGCGTCGCCGCGGCGGCCGCCTTCTCGCAAGCGGCGAGAAAGGCTGCGGTGTCGCGGATGACGTGGTCGGCGGCCAGCATCACGATGACGGTCTCGGGGTCGGCCGCGGCGGCGATCTGGGCGGCGACGGCGACGGCGGGGCCGGAATCGCGCGCCACCGGCTCGAGCACGATCTGTCCACTGATGCCGATCGCCTGCATCTGGTCGCGGACCAGGAAGCGATAGGCGGCGTTGGTGATGACGATCGGATCCTGGAACATCTCGGCGCTGACCGTCTGCAGCGCCATCTGGAACGTCGAGCGCTCGCCGAGCAGCGCAATGAACTGCTTGGGGTAGGTCTCGCGCGATTCCGGCCACATCCGGGTGCCCGAACCGCCGCACATGATCACTGGCAATAGCTTCGTCATTATCACGTCCTCGAACCGATCTGATATGGCGCTGAAATGGGCTGGCTTCGCTGAACCGTCCGGCAAATATTTGATATGCAAATTTTGTGTCAGCTTGAGAAAGGCTTGATGCACGCAAGCGTGAAGTCGTTTAAGGCAATTGGCGCCCGCGATCCAGCCTCAAATGTTAAGTTTAACTTATCTGCCGGCTTGGCATCGACCGATTCTGTTATAGTTTGGGCTCTCGTTCTGGTGAGGGATTTCGATGCTGCGGGGGCACATCGACGGGTTGACGTCGTCGGGTTGGGTCGAGGGCTGGGCGTTCGATGATGCCAGTCCGCTCAGCGTGCGCGCGGTTTCGGTGTTCGACTCCGGCGGCACGGAGCACGCCACCGGCTTCGCGCATCGCTACCGGCCGGATCTGGTGGCGGGCAAGCTCGGCACCGGCTGGCACGGTTTTCGCCTGCGTCTGAAGAGCGCGGCCAATCTGCGCCGCGCGACCTTGGTGCTGGTCGATCGCCAGGCGAGGCGGCAATTGCATGTGGTGGAGAAGCCCAGCGTGGTCTCCGACGGCGCGGCGGCGATCAGCTCGGTCGACGTGCTGCTGAAGACCGACCCGACCATGATCGGCGGCATCGACGAGCTCGCCGGCTGCGAGGGTGTGTTCAATGCCGTGATCGGCAAGCGCGGAGTCGATGGGTTCGTGAAGCTCGCTTATGTCTACGTGCTCGGCCGCGCCGCCGATCCGACCGGCATCAGCCTGTATGGCAAGAAGCTGCGGCGCGGCGAGATCTCGCCGTTCGCGCTGCTCAAGATCCTGTCCGACAGCGACGAGTTTCGCTCGCGGCCGCGCCTCCTCACCTCGCCGGTCGCGCCCGGCTTCCCGTTCGCCTGAGGGGGAGCGCCGTGTTCCAGGACCTGGGCGCACTGATATCGCTTCCCGCGGCCGATCTCGCCAAGGTCCGCTTGCCCGGCTCGATCTTCCCCGCGCGCGAGCTGCTCGCGCTCGACCTGCGCGAGGATCTCAAGGCCGCGGTGCGGCTGATCATGGACATCTGCGACGACCACGGCGTCGACAGCCTCGTGGTGGCGCGGCCGGAGATGTTCACCAATGGCCCGACGCTCGCCTGGCTGCGCCACCAGATCGGCGGCATCGAAGACCACATCTGCATCAGCGACGGCCGCACCGTGCGCGTGGTGCCCGGCATGACCAACCACGCCTTCTTCATGCGGCTCGGCGTCGAGAAGAATTTCGAGCGCTTCGTCAAGCTGCAGAAGCGCTGTCCCGAGCTGATCCGCGGCCTCGCCTCGCAGCTCAACTCCGCCTTCACCTTCCCGACCGGCGCCAGCATCCCGACCGTGATCCTGCAGCCGGCCGAGGGGCTGATGAACCTCGATCCGGCGTTCCTGCCGTTCTGCCTGGTGCGCCATTCGGTCGAGGCGACGTTCGAGCAGATCGCGCTGTCCGGCAAGATCGACCTCAGCGAGAATTTCAGCCGCTGCAGCCGGCTCGTCTACGTGCCGCTCAGCGAGATCGCGCTGCAAAGCGAGGGCTTCTGCCGCTACGTCGCGCGCGAGATCGCCGCCGCCTTCTTCGATCCCACCGCCGGCATGATCCTGGCGCTGCCGGCCGCGGAGACGGCCGAGGCCGACATCAAGGCGGGCATCGAGCGGCTGGTCGAGTCGCTGCGCGGCATTCCCGGCGGCATTCCCCCGGTCGCCAGCCATCGCATCGTGCTGGCGAGCCAGCAATGTCCCGAAAGCTTCCTGTTCCGCGGCGAGCGCCGCGTCGAGCTGGTGCTGCATCACTCGCTCGATGCCTGGCTGCACCCGCCGGAATACTACGCCCGCTTCGATCACATCGTCGTCGCCGCCTCGCGCGCGCCCGACACGCGCGATCTCTACATCGAATATGTCGACCACCTGCTCGGCCGCCGGCCCGAATTCTACTGGCTCGAGCACCTCGCGCTGCATCCCAACGACACCGGGCTGGTCGCCGCATGGTGAAGGCGCGCCCGAAGGTCACCATCGACGTCGCGCCGCTGCTCGAGGACCAGTGGACCGGCATTCCCGTGTTCACGCGCCGCCTGATCCAGGCGCTGCAGCAGGACGGCCGCGTCGATCTCGACTTCTGCTGCAACTACGCGCTGATCCCGGCCGAGCATGTCGACGCCGCGATCCGCATCGGCACCGGCGCCTTCCTCAAGGACGCGCTCGCCAACGCCGCGCGCGCGCCAAAACTGGTCGATCCCAACAGCCATCTGTTCTTCCCCTCGGTCAAGCCGGCCTGGGACGTCTCCCGCCACGAGGCCTCGACGGTGCACGACATGAGCACGCTGTTCATGCCGGAGAACCACGAGGAGGCGAACATCGCCTATCACCTCGACCATCTGAAGAGCGAGCTCGCCACCGACGAGGTGGTGTTCTGCGTCTCCGAGGCGACCCGCGAGGCGCTGCTGTCGGCGTTCCCCTCGGTCGGCAACAAGGCGCGCGTGCTGTATCAATATGTCGACTGGCCGGACGAGTTCGCGCTGCTCGACGACAACATGCCGCCGCTCAATCTCGGCCGCTACGCCGCCGTCATCGGCACCATCGAGCCGCGCAAGAACCTGACCCTGCTGATCAACGCCATGCCGCTGCCGGAGATCGCGCGCTCCGGGCTGAAGTTCATCGTCATCGGCAAGAAGGGCTGGCTGGTCGACAAGTTCCTCGCCGACCTCACGCCGGAGCAGCGCGAGAAGCTGGTGTTCTCCGGCTTCGTCTCCGAGTTCATCAAATATCGCCTGCTCAAGAACGCCGAATTCCTGGTGTTCCCCTCGCTCTACGAGGGGTTCGGCATTCCCGCGCTGGAGGCGCTCAGCCTCGGCAAGCCGGTGCTGGCCGCGCGCACCTCGAGCTTCCCCGAGGTGATCGGCGACGCCGGCCTGTATTTCGATCCGCTGTCGCCGTCCGACTTCGCCGCCCGCCTCGCCGAGTTCACCAACCCGAAACTCCAGGCCGCCCTCGCCGCCCGCGCCCCGGCCCAGAGCCGCCAGTTCGGCCCGGCCCGCATGGCCGAGCCGATCATCGACTGGGTCTCGGCATGACCGCGTTGAACGTTCATGACGGTGGTGTGACGAATGCAGTGTTGATGAATTTCAGTCTGCTGATGTGAGCTGCCAATTTTCGATCGGATGATCCGATGCTTTTGATTGATTTGATGTTGATGAACAAATTTCAAAGCCAAGCAACCGGTGCACCCTCTCCCCTTGTGGGAGAGGGTGGTGCGCATGAGCGAAGCGAAATGCGCGCCGGGTGAGGGGTCTCTCTCCACACGGGCAGTGTCGCTCGTGGACACATACCCCTCACCCAAGTGAGTCCGGAGCTGCCTTCAGCGTAGCCCTCTCCCGCAAGGGGAGAGGGCGCAGTCATGCGCACCTGAGCAATAGCTATCATTTGCAGCCCGCACTCACTCGCCCCGAACCCCAAAGCCACACGCGTTGCTCGCACAACACATCCATCTCCCCCTCTCCTTTGGAGATATTTACTTCGCATTGCAAAATCGCTACTTAACAAACACCGGGTCTCCTTAACAAAGGTCATTGGTTCGATGCTGACGTTTCAGAGTTCGCTGACATTCACCAAGGGTGTCCAGCCCGAGGAAGGCCTGCGCAATTTCTGGGGACCCGAGGACGGCTTCGTGTGGTCCAGCGGCAAGTGGTGCGAGCTCAGCTTCGCGTTCGACACCAAGCGTGTCGCCGCCAATGCGCTGTGCGACATGATCCTCGACATCGACGTCTACAAGCATGGCGAGGAGCTGAAGGGCCAGAACCTGATGTTCTATTTCAACGGCCTGCGCATCGGCTCGCTCTATTGCACCAAGCGCTCGACCGTCGTGTTCTCGTTCGATGCCGGCCTGCTCAAGGCGGACGAGAACGTGCTGACCATCGACTCGCCGGAGGCGGCGAGCCCGAGCCAGTTCGGCAGCCAGGACAACCGCACACTCGGCGTCCAGCTGTTCTCGCTGCAGATCCGCCCGATCGAATAGTCGGCGCGACATCGCCCTGCGACCCGACGGCCGCCGGTTCCCGGCGGCTCGACACTTCAACGATTGCGAGTTTTGTGATTAGGTTCCCCATTATAACATTCATTGACAGCCGTCCGGTATCACCATGACGCCGGGGCGGCGGGGGGATTTTTGACCAGATGGGTCTGGCACCAATTGCGGTCATGTCGTTCCGGCGGCCGGACAAGCTCGACGGAGTGCTCGCCTCGCTGAAGGCGCAGACAGGCTGCGAGATCGAGCGGCGCGAAGTCCATCTGTTCCAGGACAACGCGGTCAACCGCTACAGCCGCATGCGCTATGCCGAGGACGCCCAGGTCGCCGAGTGCGTCGAGGTGTTCAAGCGTCAGTTCCCGGAAGGGCGCGTGCACCTCGCCGACGGCAACATCGGCGTCTGCGAGAATTTCGAGCGCGCCGAGAACTTCCTGTTCGACGAGCTCAAGGCCGACTGCGCCTATTTCTTCGAGGACGATCTGGTGCTGTCGCCGGCCTATGTCCGCATGCTCGATCTCATGCAGCACAAGGCCCAGCAGAGCGGCAACATTGCCTATTTCGCGTGCTACGGCGACTACTACGCGCCGCCCTCGCTGCAGGAGGACCGCGCCCGCGCCATCATCCCGCTCGACCATCACTGGGGCTTCGGCCTGTTCGGCAGGCACCGCGCCGCCATCCGCAAGGCGATCCAGCCCTATCTCGACATCGTGATGGGCAACGACTACACCCGCCGCAACCACCGCGCGGTCTACGACATGTATGCCGCGCTCGGCTCCTGCCCGCGCGGCTCGTCGCAGGATGCCGCCAAGGCGCATGCCTGCGCCCGTCTCGGGCTGTGGCGCTGTAACACCGCGATGCCGTTCGCGCGCTACACCGGCGATGTCGGCGCCCACATGGACAAGGAACTGTTCGACAAGATCGGCTTCAGCCGCGTCACCGCGCAGGAGACGCCGATCACCGATCTCGCCTGGCCGTCGAAGCCGGAGGTGCGCGGCTACATCGAGGAGCAGCGCGCGCTGTTCCGGCGCATCGCCGAGACCGAGATCGACGATCTCCGCCGCGGCCTCGGCCGCTACCTCAACCCGATGCGCCTGTGCACGCAGACCGACATCGACTACGCCTATCGCCTGTTGCTGCATCGCGAGCCCGAGAGCGACGACATCTACCAGCGCCACGCCGGCAAGACTCCGGTTGCGGTCTATGTCCGCTCCATCATGAATTCGCAGGAGTTCAAGAACCTGCCCGAGCGCAAGTTCGATCCGGCCCTCCAACTCGATCCAGTGCGGCCGTGTACGGCGGAGGATATTGTGGTTGCATATCATCTCTTGATGCACCGCGAGGCTGAGAACGACGCGATTTTCGAGCGGCAGGTCGGAAAGACGGCGGTGTGGAATTTCTGCACGACTTTGATGGTCTCGGACGAGTTCAAGAAGATCTGGAGTAAGATCAATCCGTGATCAACGGCCCGATTTAACACGCATCGACAGTCAGCTTTGACGAAGACCGACGCTTCGCAAGCCGCTCGCTTGAAGCGAAGAATGAGACGTTAGCTGTTATTCGAGGGGCAATATGGTCGAGAACGAATTGGACTTTGCTTTTCGTGTGTTCACAGGGCGGACCGTGCCGCCAAAGATATCGACAAAGCTCATCGGCGTAGAAAATGCCGATGAAGTGCGAAAGCGCATTCTCGCAGATCCTGAGATGTTCTTCGCTGTCCCGGAACTTCGATTGGCTTTCGAAATTACGGAGATCCGCAAGGCTCGTGCGTCCGGAACCATTCGCCTGGTTATCGGAGCCGCGGGCACCTCTTTTCCAGGCTGGGTTTCCACGAATGAAAATCTCTTCAACTTGTTGAGGCCGGAAACCTGGTTAGCTTGGATTGATGAGAATTCGGTCGACGCGATGCTTTCGGAGCATGTGTGGGAGCACTTGGATGCTGATGAAGGTAAGACTGCCGCTACAACGTGTTATCGCTTTCTGAAGTCAGGTTGTCGCCTTCGAATAGCCGTCCCGGACGCTCTGATGCCTGATCCAGTCTATCGAGACCTGTGCAAGGTTGGAGGACGAGACGGTCACAAGGTGTTCTATGACTATCGCTCCTTGTCGAACACGCTCAAGGCTGTCGGATATGACGTTCATCTACTCGAATATTTCGATGAAGACGGGAAGTTTCACGAGAATCCATGGGACCCGAAAGATGGACACATCGGTCGCTGTCGACGGTTCGATCCACGAAACAGCGGCGACGATATCAAATACACCTCGTTGATTGTTGACGCAATAAAGCACTGAAACTGCTGGCTCTAAACGATGAGGGGTAGGAGGCACACAGCTAGCGGCCGCTTTCCGCTATCGATAGCTGCTCAGTGTTTACCGTGGAACACTCGTACATGATACGTTCAGTATACCGCAAATATTCACGTCTGAATTCGTTTATCGCTGGTTCGCCCGCCGCACTTCGCGATGCATAGCTTCTCAAAGCCTGCAATCGACAATAATTGAAACAATTACGTCGAGCGGAATGTTCAGAAAGATAGACGTTAGGTAAGCTTTCTGGAGGAGAAGATGTCAATCACGATCGGTCCGCCTCATCTCTTTGGAAGCGAATTGTCGTTGCTAGAAGATGTATTTCGGCGCGATTACCGGCGCTATTTCGAATTCGGTCTCGGCGGATCTACCCTTATGGCCGTACGTCACGGCTTCGACTCTATCGTTGCGGTTGATTCAGACCCGAGTTGGGTGGCTGCCGTAAAGACCCATCCAGAGTTCTCTGATGCAATCAAGGAAGGTCGAGCGGCGATCCTTCATGGCAATATCGGACCAACGCGCGAATGGGGTAATCCTCAAGATGAGAGCAACTTGAAACTCTGGCCAAACTATATAGCAGCGGGTTGGCGAGAGTGGGCTAAGCGAAAATCGCTTCCAGACATTGTCTTCATAGATGGGCGATATAGAGTGTCGTGTGCGTTCTCAGTTGTCGTTGCATTTGGGCGAGAACGTCATGGCGACGGTCCGATGGTTCTTATGCACGACTTCTTAGATGAACGACCTGCTTACCGAGATGTCCTAAAATACTACGAGATTGAGCAACAGGAGGGCAGTCTGGTCGCCTTAAAAATACGCCGAGAGAGTTCGTCTACGGAGGCTCTTGCCGACCTTCTCACTCGCCAGTTCGACTTCGGATGATGGATCGAGGCAGGGTGGTTTGCTTGGGCAGGGGCATCGCCTCTGTAAGCGGTGATTGTTTGGAAAGAGCTTGGCCAACCTTCCCTGCTAGTCTTAGGTACCAATCGCTGGGAAGTTGACATCCATCGATATCAAGCGTGACCGAACTTGGCGTGGCGGGTACCTGTTGCGCGGATGGCGCAACCTTGAACATTGCGGTACCTTCGTCAACCTCGTCAAACATTGCATTGTAGATCATCGTGGCGCCAGCCGAGATCGCATTATACGCTTGGCGCCAGTAAAATTGTCCACATGCACGCCTGATCTGGTTTGGCTCCGCATTCGTCTGTTGCCGAGCGATCCGGAGGTTGTGCCAGGAAAATCCTGGAAATATTACCGGCATGTAGGCTACGCCAAGTCGCTTGGTCTCTTCCAGATCCGGCTCAAGTACATTCCTGCGATAGTAATCAGCCCCCTTTTGGTCCGAGAAACGACCCACTGTCCAAGGGCTTATAACGTCGAACTCGGTCCAAATACGCCGCCATCCGGTATCTGAGCTCGCGTCTCTTTTTCCCTCGCGCCAGAATGTCGGAGTCCCTGCGATGATTGTTAGGCCTCCATAGCTGGAACTCCTCCCGCGCAAGTCTCGTATGAACTCGTCTATGTCTGCTGGGGCTAATTTCCGGCCGGCAAACCCAACACCCCATATGCCGAGTACCGCCCTTTTATTGTCGAATTGGTAGCTGGAACTCCTGATTATACCCTGTTCCACCAAGCGTTCCCAGTCGTCAGCGACCAATTTAAGTTGGTCGGGCGATGCACCAGAAATGTCATACATCACGAAGAACGACCGGTTATGGGCTTCGGCAGCCGTCTTTACATTGATCATAACACGATTTGCTCGTTCCAACGTCTCAGCAGTGAAAAGTTGACTAGCAAATCTTTGAAGAGCAACCCCGTCGATGCCGTAGTCCTCCAACCAACGGAAATGCCGATCAACTGTCTTCGGATTAAGACTGCTAAATAGGAAAACCGGATTGCCTCGTGCGTCTCTTAAGCCGCTATCGCACTTTTCGGCGGGTGAGAGTTCGGTGACGTCGGGAAACATATCGATCGTCAGAAGATCTTTTGACTTCCAATGGATCCAATCTCCTCGAGAAGAGTCGCTCGGGCATGCAAACCAGCCTTGGTATCCCATAACGATTCGACCCGATAAACGCTGATTGTTACCCTCCGCATGCACCCGGTCGGCGCTTGTAGCCGCGAGGATGGTAGTGAGAAGCAGCGCTGTCAGCCGAATCATCATAGAGAGTTGGCCGAAAGTGGTTCAGCGGAGGAGCTTGTAAGAGTGCCCGGTGCGATAATCAGTTTGTGCGCGCCGTTCTTCTCCGACGGGTTTACGGTTTTGGGCGACCATTTCAGCGCGAATTCATTCGACCGGGTGATTGTTCGAATGAACTCGGCGGGAAGCATTTGCCCGGTGGCGAGCTTTTGGACATAGCCTTCAGCAAATGGGTCTGGCTCACGCCGCAAGAGGCACTGATAGGTGGCCGTTACCAGCTCTCTGTAATCTCCCTCCTTGCGGATAGTTGCTCGCAACCGTGCTGAATCTGCAAGAAGCTGTTCCTTCGGGAGTGGGGGGTCAGAACGCCCTTCGAGATCGCTTGCGACTTCAATAATCTTGTTTGCAAAGCGAAGATAAACCTCCCGAGTATAGTGGTCCGCACCGCGCATGTCGTGCACGCTGTTTATTACTTCGGAAACAGACACCATTGCGACATAGGGATACTCGGATGCGAGTTTTGCCATGACAGAGGTGTACCGCCTGATCGCATCGTTCGATACGGTGTTCTCAGAGGGAAAGTTGGGGCGGCTCTCATGATGGTTGATGGCAATTATAAATTTGCTTCCGAGCGGAATCCGAGCGATCAGATCCCGCACGTTCTGAACTCGCTCCTCTTCCGAAGGAACAGCAACAATCTCATAGTGTGCTCGAACGTTGTTTCTGACATCAATAACGTGTTTTTTTTGCTCATCGCTATACGATGCCGTGGGGTCGTTTAGGTCGGCCTCGCTCAGATCAAAGAAGCTTCGCCCCGGCAGTTGTCGAGGTTCCACAACCATCATCCATCCGTACCGTTTGTGCCGAAGTTGAGCTGTTGGCGTGGCATCAAAAGTGAGGTTGAAGACAAATAGGGACCCTGGTGCGGCTTTGGCAAAAAGATCGTTTGCCTGCAGTGAAAGCGGCAGGCCGAGTAGTTCACTCTCGTCCGAGTACAAGCGGGGGTCTCGGTCGCAAACGTCTAGAGCCGTTGATGCGTTATTTATCCGTACAAAGAGACCGTTTGCGGCGTAATTGCCGTAGACGGTTAGCTTGCTTGTAAAGGCGTTCAAATATACGCCCACCATGTGCGCTTCGCATCCACCGTAAACAATGATTTCTGGGGCGACTTGTTTGGTCGGCG
Source organism: Bradyrhizobium sp. HKCCYLS20291 (assembly GCF_051167715.1). Taxonomy (NCBI): domain Bacteria; kingdom Pseudomonadati; phylum Pseudomonadota; class Alphaproteobacteria; order Hyphomicrobiales; family Nitrobacteraceae; genus Bradyrhizobium; species Bradyrhizobium sp. HKCCYLS20291. The sequence goes on from NZ_JBNPTO010000017.1 coordinate 138,270, forward strand.
ATGCAGTTTGTTCCACAGACTCGATTTGTCGTACCCAGTCAATCGACCGTTCTACCGAAAGGTCGGTGAGAACGTCGCCCATGACCTTGAGTTCGGGTCGCCCGAGAAAATCGTACACCCATTTCTCGACCAACATTCCAAGGGTTCGGCACGAAAAGCAAAAATGCACTAAGCGTGTGTTAGAAAGTCCGTCGACTAGGCGAGTTCTGTGAACGACGGTCATGAAGAAGCCGACGTAGCCGTAATCGCCATACTTATCTAAGACTCTAATTAGGCCTGCTTGGCAATCGAATGGTTCAAGCTGTTTTCGGAGTTCCTTCCGTGCCTTTTCTAGGTCGTCTGGCAGGCGGCGCTTGGTGAAGTTGAGTTGGTTTGTCCTATTGATAAGCTCGATCGCTCGGTCAATGTTTAAATCGATGTCGTAATCGATGAACACGCGAACGTCGCAGTGTCGCAGAAAGTCCTCATTGCTTCCGGCGGAGGACTGTTCGTCCTCCTTCTTTTGTTCGAGTAACTTGTATTGTTTAAGCCGAGACAGCTCAGTGTCGTTCTTGCCCTTAAACCTTGGGTCGTCGAGCATTTTGCCGATGAAAGTCTCGTCTTCGACTTGAAGGCCGGGAACAACAGCGGCGGCTTCTGCTCGATTGTTGGGATTATCGTCGATGAAAAGAATCGTCGCCGCGCGAAGCTGAACGGCGTCGACAAGCTGGGCAATGCGCATGCCTTTCGGATCCCAAGAGATGCTCGGGAAGACGAAATAATCGAGAATGCCTGTTTCCCTGAGGATCGGGAGAACAATATCAGGATCGTTTTTCGAGCAGACAGAGCTCAAGATGCCCCGCTTGGCGAGTTCGATCACAATATCGTGGTGTTGTTGTATGTATTCGGTAATTCCGCCCTCGGTAATTGTGCCTTTCCAGAAGGTCTCGTCCAAATCCCAAATTACCAAACGGACAGCTTCGGTCATCATTCATTCTCCGACATCGCTCAGAATAGGCTCGGCTGGAGTGACGGATTAGCTTATTATCGTGTTAGCGTATCTGATGGTTGTGGTGTGTAGGTGTCACCGTTGCGAGTTTCTGTGACGCGCCGAGTGAAGCAGCGCTTGACACCGCCGTTTCAGCTGACGGCAACTGATTTGCCCGTCGCGTTACCATGTCGCACCTGTTTTCGCTTGTGCCGTCGGGCAAATCACCAGCATCTTCTCGCCTGTCCCGCGCTCCTCGGAGGGGCGGACGCGTCGTTACGGACGTTGGGCGTGGGATGCGGTGGACGTGACGGGGCCGGTCGACGAACGGCGCCCGGCGCGGACGGCGAAATCGTGTGGTCCTGGCATCCCGGTGCTGGTGCCAAGCGCGCGCTAATGCCCAGGCATCGCGGGCGTGACGGGGGCAAAAGAGCCGGTCCCCGGGGAGAGCACGTATAAGCCGTAACCCATCGCGCAGGGAATGCCGGATGTTCCGGCTGATCCTGTGGTTCCTGCCGCCAGCATTCTTTTTCGCTGGCGGGCCATGGGTGAGGCCAGCACCCGGCATTCCCTGCGCCCTCGTCTTGCGAGGGCGGACCACCAGCATCCCTCGGGCGCCGAAGCCGCCGCGAGATCATCTCGTGCTGTGTGAGCGGCAGCGCAGGCCGGACGGTGATCGCCGATGCCCCAACTACTTCAGGCGCGTGCATGCTACAGCTCATCTCAGGCCGATGCCCTCTGCGCAGCCGCTGCGATCCGTGGCTCGTTGCGGCCGAGCCGCTCCGCCGCATAGCCGCCGGCGAGAATGCCGCGCCACCACGCTTCATGTTCGGCATACCAGCGCACGGTGTGGCGCAGCGCCGTCTCGAAATCGGCCCGGGGCGACCAGCCGAGCTCGCGCTCGATTGTCGTGGGGTCGATGGCGTAGCGGCGGTCGTGGCCGGGCCGGTCGGTGACGAAGCGGATCAGGGCGCGGCGCTGGTGTCCGCCGGCCATCGGCACGAGGGCGTCGAGCGCGTCGCAGATCGCTTCGACGACGGCGAGATTGGTGCGCTCGCTGCGGCCGCCGATGGTGTAGGTCGCGCCCTCGGTGCCATGCTCCAGCACCAGGCCGAGCGCGCGCGCATGATCCTCGACATGCAGCCAGTCGCGGATGTTGCCGCCATCGCCATAGACCGGCAGCGTCGCGCCTTCGAGGCCCTTGATGATCATGTGCGGGATCAGCTTCTCGGGAAACTGATACGGCCCGTAATTGTTCGAGCAGTTGGTGACGACAGTCGGCAGGCCGTAGGTCTCGCGCCAGGCGCGCACCAGGTGATCCGACGACGCCTTGCTGGCGGAGTAGGGCGAGTTCGGCTGATAGGCCGTGGTCTCCGAGAACAGGCCGTCGGCGCCGAGCGAGCCGAACACCTCGTCGGTCGAGACGTGCAGGAAGCGGAAATGGCGCGCGCGCTCGCGCGGCAGGCTGCGATAGTGCCGCAGCGCCTCCTGCAGCAGCGTGAAGGTGCCGACGATGTTGGTCTGGATGAAGTCGCCGGGGCCGTCGATCGAGCGGTCGACATGGCTCTCGGCGGCGAGATGCATGACGGCGTCGGGCTGATGCGCGGCGAAGATCGCGCGCAACGCGTCGGCGTCGCAGATGCAGTGGCGGTGGAAGGCGTAGGCGCGGTTGCCTTCGACTGTCGCGAGCGCGGCCGGGCTCGCGGCATAGGTCAGCTTGTCGACGTTGACGATGCGGGCGCCGGTGTCGCGCAGCAGATGGCGGATCAGCGCCGAGCCGATGAAGCCGGAGCCGCCGGTGACGAGGATGGTGCGGCCATCGAGGCGGGCTGTCGCTGGCGCCGCCATGTCAGGCCTGCACGCCGTGCGGTTGCTGGCTCAGCGAGCGGTGCACCGACATCAGATAGTCGCCATAGGAGCTGCGGCCGTTGCGCTGCGCGAGCCGCTCGAACGCGTCGAGCGAGATGTAGCCCTGGCGCAGCGCGATCTCCTCGGGGCAGGCGATGCGCAGGCCCTGGCGCTGCTCCAGGATCTGCACGAAATGGCTGGCCTCGACCAGCGACGAATGCGTGCCGGTGTCGAGCCAGGCGAAGCCGCGGCCGAGCAGCTCGACATGCAGGTCGCCGCGCGCGAGATAGGCGCGGTTGACGTCGGTGATCTCGAGCTCGCCGCGCGCGGAGGGACGGATGTGGGTGGCGATGTCGACGACGTCGTTGTCGTAGAAATACAGGCCCGTGACGGCGACGTTGGATTTCGGCTGCCGCGGCTTCTCCTCGATCGACAGCGCCCGGCCGCCGGGGCCGATCTCGATCACGCCGTACTGCTCCGGCGTGGTGACGGTGTAGCCGAAGATGGTCGCGCCCTTGCGGCGCGCCGAGGCGGCGGCGAGCAGCTGCGGCAGGCCGTGGCCGTAGAAGATGTTGTCGCCGAGCACCAGCGCGACACGGTCGTGGCCGATGAATTTGCGGCCGACGATGAAGGCGTCGGCGAGCCCGCGCGGGGTCTCCTGCGTGGCGTATTGGAAATTGACGCCGATGTCCTGGCCGTCGCCGAGCAGGCGCTGGAACAGCGGCTGGTCCTGCGGGGTCGAGATGATGAGGATGTCGCGGATGCCGCCGAGCATCAGCGTCGACAGCGGATAATAGATCATCGGCTTGTCGAACACCGGCAGCAGCTGCTTCGAGACCACGGCGGTCACCGGGTAGAGCCGGGAGCCGGTTCCGCCGGCCAGGATGATGCCCTTCATGGGCTACGCACCTCTCGATTGACCCGGAGATTTAGACCCGATACCGCAGGCTGCACAAGTTAAGATATCATTCGAGCGTTAATCCGGCCCCGATGAATGTGATCGCAACCGCGCTGCCCGAGGTCCTGATCGTCGAGCCCGACCGGTTCGGCGACGCCAGGGGCTTCTTCCTCGAGCTGTTCCAGGCCACCCGCTACGCCGCGGCCGGCATTTCCGGCCCGTTCGTCCAGGACAACATGTCCCGCTCGGCCCATGGCGTGCTCCGCGGCCTGCATCTGCAGCTTCCGAACACCCAGGGCAAGCTGGTCAGCGCGCTGCGCGGGCGGATTCTGGACGTCGCCGTCGACGTCCGCCGCGGCAGCCCCCATTTCGGCCGCCACGTCGCCGTCGAGCTTAGCGAGGACGACCGCCGCCAGCTCTGGGTCCCCCGCGGCTTCGCCCACGGCTTCGCCGTGCTCTCCGAGAGCGCCGACGTGATGTACAAATGTGATGCCTTCTACAGCCCGGCCGACGAGATCACGATCCGCTGGAACGACCCGGCGCTGGCCATCGACTGGCGCGTGACGGCCCCGACGCTGTCGCCCCGCGACGCCGCGGCACCTCTGCTGGCCGACGCCGCCCGGCTGCCGGACTATGGGCGCGTGTGATGCGCATCCTGCTCACCGGGGCCAGCGGACAGGTCGGCGGCGCGCTGCTGCCGCTGCTGCGCCGGCGCGGGCACGAGGTGATCGCGCCTGATAGCGCCGCGCTCGATCTCGCCCGGCCGGAGGGGCTGGCCGCGGTGCTCGACGGCGTGGCGCCGGATCTGATCATCAATCCGGCGGCGTACACCGCCGTCGACCAGGCCGAGGACGCGCCAGACACAGCCTTCGCCGTGAACGCCGCGGCGCCCGCCGCGCTCGCCCGCTGGGCCGCCGGCCGCGCCGTGCCGCTGGTGCAGTTTTCGACCGACTACGTGTTCGACGGCAGCGGCACCACGCCGTGGCGCGAGGACGATCCCTGCCGGCCGCTGTCGGTCTATGGAAGCAGCAAGCGCGACGGCGAAGTCGCCATCCAGGCGGCCGGTGGCCCGCATCTGATCATCCGGACGTCCTGGGTCTACGCCGCGCAGGGCCGCAATTTCCTGCGCACCATCATCCGCCTCGCCCGCGAGCGCGACGAGCTGCGCATCGTCTCCGACCAGACCGGCGCGCCGACTTCGGCCGCGACGCTCGCCGCGGTGCTGACCGCGATCATCGAGGGCGGGGCGGGCGATCTCGCCGCCGCCTTTGCCGCGGCCTCTGGGATTGTGCACGTCGCCAATGCCGGTACGACAAGCTGGCACGGCTTTGCCGAGGCGATCGTCGCCGGGATGCGCGCGCGCGGCGTGCGCCTGGCCGTGCGCGAGATTCGTGCCGTGTCGACCGCCGAGTATGGCGCCAGGGCGATCCGCCCGCTGAATTCGCGGCTCGATCTCGCGCGGCTGCGCCAGGTGTTCGGGATCACGCCGCCGGATTGGCGGGAGGCGCTGGCGGCGGAGCTTGATCGGGCGCTGCGGGAGGGGGCTGATTGACGGCCTCGGCGCGCATCGCCTCGCGCCGGGTTTTCGCCTGCACCCAGTGCCGCTGCGTCGACTTGTAGAGCAGCGGGCAGCCGATCCCGATCGTGCGCTGGGTGACGCCGAGATCGAGGATCGCGGTGCGGCGCGCCAGCCCGTCGGAGGTTTGCGCCGCCCATTCCTGCGCGAACGCCCGGGTCAGCAAACCGGGGCCGGTCGCGAGCCAGATGAAGTCGTGGTCGCCGCGGTTGACGGCCTCGACCGCAAGCTCCAGCGCCCGGATCATCACCGGATGATCGGGCGTGACGGCGATGACGTCGTTGGCCAGCGTGCCCCAGCGCTCCTGGTAGACGACGAGGTTCGCGCCCGGCCGCAGCAGGCCGTCGACCGGCGCGAGGCAGCGGTTGTCGGCGTCGACATAGATGCCGCCATGCGCGGCGAGATAGGCGAGCCGGAAGATGTCCGCCTTCTGCGCGGCGACGCTGGCCCGGCGATAGGCCCGCCCGACCTCGGGGGCGTAGGCGTCGTCGAGGAATTTTCGGGCGCTGACGTCGTCGAACAGCGCGTAGGCGAAATCCGGGTTGAGGCCTTGCCAGGAGGCCATCAGCCTCCCCACATCAGGGGGCACCTCGTCGTTCCAATATTGGACGATGCAGCGGGGGATCGCACTGGCCGGGCCGCCCGGCGTTTGATTTGGAGAATTTTCTACTTCGCGCTTTTCCACCCGGAGCATCCGCACCAACTCCACCCCCGCCGGCGTGTAGTCGGGATGGTTTTGGATGGTTTTCTCGAGCCCGTCGCGCCAAGCCTCCCCCCGCCCCGCCCGCAACGCCTCCAGCGCGGCGGCGTCGAGCGTGTACTCGTCGAGGAGCTGGCCGACATGCGTCTGTGACGGGCTCAGCGACTGCCCTTTGAGGATCAGCGACGCCCGGCTCAGCCGATTGGCCTCGTACAACGCCTGCCGCGCGGCGTCGACGTCGAGGTCGAGCAGGCAGACGCGGGACAGCTCGAGCCAGGCGCCGACATTGCGCGGATTGAGGCGCACAGCCTCGCGATAATGCCCGGCCGCGGCGGCGTAGTTCATATCCGCCTCCGCCAGCAGGCCCTCGATGAAGCGCAGCTGCGCGATCTCGGCGACCCGCTCGGCCGGCGCGCCCGCCAGCGCCGCCCGCGCCTCGTCATACCGGCCCAAGGCGACCGCCAGCTGCGCCCTGTGGGCCCAGAGGCTGAAACTGCCCTGGTTCGGCGCCGAAGCCAGCACCGCCTCCGCCCCCGCCCAATCCCGCTGCTCCTTGAGCAGGTCGACCCTGACGCTGGTGAAGTCCGGATGCTCCCCCATCCGCCCCGCCGCCCGATCCAGCCCCGCCACCGCCGCATCGTAATCGCGCAGCTCGGCCTGCGTGCGGGCGATGCCGAGCCAGGCGGAAATGCTCGTCGGCTGCGCCTCGGTTGCGCGCGTGAAGATGGCCAAGGCCCGGCTGGGATCGCCTCTTTGCAGCGCGATCTCGGCAACCCCGCACAAGGCCGATGCGTTCTCCGGCTGTCGTTCGAGCGCCCGGATCAGCCAGACCTCCGCTTCGCGCGGATCGCCGGCTTCGCGATGGATGGCGGCGACCTCCGTCATCAGGTTGACATTGTCTGGGTCGCTCTCGATCAGCTCATGGAGCTCCTTCAAGGCCTCGGCAAGCTGGTTCGTGCGCCGCAACAGCTCCACGCGCTGCAGCCGTATCCAGCTATTCGCAGGCTCTGCGGCAATGGCTCGGCTGAGCGCTGCCTCGGCCTCGTCGAAACGCCCGAGTTCCCGGAGCTCGATCGCGGCATTCGTCAACCGCTGGCCGTTCTTCGGATCAGCCTCGGCGGACCTTCGAAACAGCTCCAGCGCTTCGGCGCGTCGACCCTGTCGGCGCCGGACGTAACCAAGTCCGGTGAGGCCATCAGGGTTCTTGGAGTCGTGGGCGAGCAGTTCCGAGAACAGCGTTTCAGCTTCGTCAAGGCGATGCTGATTCTCGAGCAACTGACCCAAGGCCATCCTGGCGCCGCTGTTTGCCGGCTGGAGCACGAGTGCCTGGCGGAGAGCCTGTTCCGCCTCGTCCGACCTGCCCAGGCTGCGCAATGCGTGGCCCAGACCCACGAATTTGGTCGCCGTTGGCGTTCCGCTTTCAACTCCTCTTCTGAAGCATTGCTCCGCGTCGCCGGGGCGACCGAGGCGAAGGAGGAGATGGCCGGCATCGACCGCTGAATTGGGATGTTTGGGATCGATCCGGTCCGCGTTGCTGAAGGCATCGAGGGCCTCCTCGTACCGGCGCAGCTCACGCAGAGCGTGGCCAAGCCCGAGATGTGCAGCGCGGTGGTCCGGTGAGGTTTCGATGACTGCACCGAATTGCCTTGCCGCTTCGTCGAACCGCCTGGCCGATACCAGGCTGTTAGCATGTTCGATACGGAGGTTGATAGCATTCGGGTCCGCCGCGTGTGCAGCTGAAAGATGATCAAGGGAGGTCTCGTGATCGCCCTGTTCTCTGGCAATTAGCCCGAGTGCTTGCAAAGCTCCGATGCCGTTTGGCTGAATACGAAGAGCCGACGCGAAGTAGTCCTTCGCGCGATCGAGGTTGCGCTTCTTCCAATGAACGGTTCCGAGAGCATTCAAGGCTCCGACGTTGTCCGGCGCGTCGCGCACGACCTCCGTCAGGATGCGCTCGGCGTCGTCAACGGCGTTGCTCTCGCGCAGTAGGTTTCCAAACTCGATCCGCGCCGTAAGATGGGAAGGGCTCTCTTCGGCCAGCTTTCGGTAGATGGCGATGGCCTGATCCGTGCGACCCTGCTGTCTCAAAAGGCGCGCGAGGGCCAAACGCAGATCGGTAGCGCCGGGCTCCGCGGCCGCAGCACGCTCGAGGACCGCAGCAGACGAATCGAAGCGCCCGAGTCCGCTCAGCGCCTCCGCAAGTCCTAGACTTGCATTCCGGTTGACGGGTGATCTGTCGAGCGCGGCGGTGAATTCCTGGGCGGCGCGCTCATGGTCCTTCAGGAGAAGAAGGCTTCTGCCATACTCGACCTGCAAGCTAGACGCTTCGGGATCGACCCTTCTTGCAGCGGCCAGATGGCTCAGAGATGTGTGGTGATCGCCTTGTTCCCTGGCGATGATCGCGAGGGATTGTAAGGCGCCGACGTTTGTTGGTTGCAGGACCAAGGCGCGTTGAAAGCAGTCCTTGGCTTGGTCGAGTTTGCGCTTTCGCCAAAGGACTGTTGCCAACGCGTTCAAGGCCCCGACGTTTTCAGGGGCGTCGTGCAGCGCCTCGGTCAAGACGCGCTCTGCTTCATCGACGGCGCCACTTTCGCGCAGCAGGTTCCCGCGTTCGATTCTCGCCGTCATGTGGGACGGAAAATCGTCGGTCAGCGTCTGGTAAGACTCGATGGCCTCGGTAACCTTGCCTTGCTGCTTCAGAACGCGCGCGAGAGCGAGGCGGTAATCTGAATTTTGTGGTTCCACGTTGATCGCTCGGCGGAAGAGCTTCTCCGCCTCATCCAGATTCATTTCTTCCCTGAAGACCGCGCCAAGCCCCATGAGCGCAGTAGCGTTGTCCGGGTGCAGCCCAAGCGCGCGTTCAAACGTCGCTTTCGCCTCATGGAATTGCAAAAGGTACAGATGCGCATGTCCGCATTCGGCCAATGCCGTCGAGTCCATCGGGTCGACTAAAGCTGCTTCAGAAAACGCCTTCAGCGACCCAGGCCGGTCTCCTTCCGCCCGTAACCGCCGGCCTTGCTCAATGAGTTGTCTGGCTCGATCGTTCATTCAATCGGTTCGTGAGCTACTGGTGCGAGCAGCGCGATGCTCAAGGCGTCACTCCTTTCAAATGTCTCGCGCCGCTTCCGGCAAGAATGAAGGTCCAGGAGCGGTGGGCGGAGACTCATGTAAACTCACTCCAACTCCATCAACCCGCGCGCCAACAACCCCAGCTGCTCGGTTGTCCCGCTTTCCACGACACCCCGGCGTGCGCCCTTGCGGGATTGACGGGGGCTTTCGCCGAAGGCTTGGCGGTAGGCGCGGTTGAAGGATGCGATGCTCTTGAAGCCGGTGCCGTAGGCCACGGGGGCGATCCTCTTGTTCAGCAGGCCGGGCTCCTTGATCGTCTCACGGACGCGCTCGAGGCGGCGAGCGCGAACGTAGCTCGCGACGCCGCCGACAGGTTCGAACAGACGATACAACGAAGCACGTGACAGGCCGAAGGCGCGGGCGAGAGCTGTTGCGTTCAGGTCGCGCGCGTTTAGATTGGCGTCGATGTAGTTTCGGATCGTCACGAACGACGCCAGCTCGGACGGCGCCCCGTCCGACGGTTGGCTGTCGGTCGAGAGCAGGCTGATGGCCAGCGTGGCTACTCCGTCGCTTACGTCGTCGAGCGCCTGCCGGCCTCTGCGCTGCACCTCTTCGGCCACGGTCTGCAGCGCCGCACCGAAGACGGCTACGGCCGCGCTGGTGGAGAGGACGCGGCCGTGGACGTTGTCATCGGACATGCCGCTCAGCCTTGCCGGCGCGAGCCACAACGTGATGCTCGACCGAGCCGCTTCCTTGTCTTGCCATGAAAGACGAAAGGGGGAGCGAAGACTGAACACGGCGACACTTCCCGCAGCACATGTCCGGCGATCGCGTTGGGTGTCGAGACTGAGCATCCCCGAGCGAACCAGACAGAATCCGATCTGATCAAACGCGCGGCCGCTGACAATGCGGGGCACGCGGAGCAACTCCTGCGGCCCGCCGCGACACACGTTGAGCGCGCCGCGTTGCGTCGACCACACGTTGAAATCGTCATCAGGCCCGATGGGGCAATCATCTGTGACGTCGAAAACTGGAAACAAAACATCGCACCAGCGCCGTGAGCCAAGCGCGCCAGAGATCGGCTGTCCGGGGTCGTTAGCGCAATTAGTCAGGTCCATACGAGGTAATTGGTAGCCGCTATCTTTGCAGTTCGTCTCAAATTATTACCAAATCGTTTATGGAGCGCGTATGTTAATTGCTGGTTCTATATCACATTGATAACAAATCTCAGCAATCGAATTTCAGTAGGGGGGTGTTTATGGCTGCGACCGAAACCTTCAATTTCGCCTATCAGTTGAGTTTTTCAGGATCAAACTTTAAGATTGTTGATGCCACTCCGGGGGGTACCGTCAACGCGGTCGGCGGCGGCGTCACGGTCAAAGACCCGACTCCGACTAATGACATGACTGTTGGTGACAGAATTAAGGTCACCGATGTCATCGTGGGAAACCTTGCCCAGGGCAACTATGATTTCGTCGGGCAGGCAGATGCCAAGGACCATGGTTCGACGCTGAGCGGCATTATCGTTCAGGGTCCAAACGGCACGTACTATTTTCTGACGGACTCCCCCTACTCGGGCAATCTGAACGGCGTGAACGGCAAACTCACGATCACGTCGTACGAGACGACCATCTGCTTCTACGCCGGTACCCAGATCAAGACGCCCGACGGCGAGGTCGCCGTCGAGACGCTGAAGCGCGGTGACCAGGTGCGCACGCATGACGGCCGCGTCGCCACCGTCGACTGGCTCGGCGTGCAGACCGTCTCACTGCGGTTTGCCGACAGGCTGCGCGTGTTGCCGATCCGCATCAAGGCTGGTGCGCTTGGCGACAACGTGCCGGCGCGCGACCTGCTGGTTTCGCCGGATCATGCCATTCTGGTCGAGGGGGCGCTGATTCACGCGGGCGCGCTCGTCAACGGAACCTCGATCGTGCGCGAGACCGACGTGCCGACGACCTTCACCTATTATCACGTCGAGGTCGAGGATCACTCGCTGATCCTGGCCGAGAACACGCCGGCGGAGACGTTCGTCGACAACATCGACCGGCTGCATTTCGACAATTGGGCCGAGCACGAAGCGCTCTATCCCAACGGCAAGCCGATCAACGAGCTGCCCTATCCGCGCGCCAAGTCGCACCGGCAGGTGCCGGTTGCCACCCGCGTGATGCTGGCCGCCAGAGCCCAGGAGCTGGTGCCCGGTGCGGCAGACGACACTGCAGCGGCGTAAGCCGCTTCAGTTTCGGACTTGAACGAATGCAAACAGGCGGCGCGCGCCGCCTGTTTCGTTTGGATGGCCTGTTAAACTTTCAGCTGGATTGACGCGCAGCTCAGATGCCGGCCGGCAGATCACGCGCGATCGGCGGTTCGTTCAGGCGCGGCTCGCGATCGCCGGGCGGCCAGGCGAGTGCGCCGTAGGGCACGCCGTTGCGCGACATCAGCGGGCTGTAGAGCGGATCGGCGATGAGATATTCGCCCCAGCGCGCCCGCAGCATGTCGAGCTCGCGCTCGTAGCGGCCGCGCCGGTCGGCGCGCCGGTCCTTGCCGCGGCTGGCCGATTCGGCGTGCACCAGCCGGGCATGCGGCGTCAGCACGATGCGCTTTCCGGCTTCGCGCAGCCGCAGGCAATAGTCGACGTCGTTGTAGGTCACCGGAAAACGAACCTCGTCCATGCCGCCGACCGCGAGGTAGTCGGCGCGACGCGTGACCAGGCACGCGGCGGTGACGGCGCTGCATTCGTGAGTCACCCGCATCAGGTCGAGGTAGCCCGCATCGTCGGCCATGCGGTCGGTGAACGCGTGCGCGGCGCTGAAACTCGGACCGAGCACGATGCCGCCGTGCTGGATCACGCCGCCGGGCCAGGTCAGGACGGCCCCGACAGCACCGACATCCGGTTCGGAGAGCCGCGCCAGCATTTCCTCGAGCCAGCCATCGTCGGCGGCTTCGACGTCGTTGTTGAGCAGGCACAGGACGTCGCTGTCGACGGCCGCGGCGGCACGATTGTTGAGTCGGGCAAAATTGAAGGGGCCGGCGACCTTCAACGTGGCAATGCCGCGCCCGGGCAAAGCGGCGAGAAACGCCAGCGTTTCCGGATCGGAGCTGTCGTTGTCGATGACCAGTATCTCCGCCTTCGACCGCGCCACCGCGGGCGCAATGCTGTCGAGACAGGCGCGGAGCAGCGGCAATCTGTCGCGGGTCGGGATCACGATGGTCGTGCGCCGCCGCTCGATTTCGCGCCGGACCCGTACGGCCGGAAACAGATCGCCGTCGCTCACAGCGACCGTCGCCGGCAGGCCGCGTGTCTCGAGGTGCAGCCGGGTCGCGGCGGCAAGATAGTGGCTGGCGGTCGCGACATCGAAGCGCTCGACCGTGCCGAGCGAGCCCGGCAGATGCAGCACGAGGGCCGCCGCGGGGCCGGGCACGTCGAACGCGGCGTTGAAGAGGCGGTAGAGATTCTCCGGCCGTACCACGAGCGCGACCCGCGCGGTATTGGTGCGCAAGGCAAACAGATGCGCACAATAGCCCTGCTCCAGCATGCGCTCGTAGTCGAAAGCCGGAAAAGCCATCGGCCACAGCTCGCCGTCATCGGCCACGAGGTCGACGTCGCCATAGAGCGCGACCGACTCCGGATGCTGGTCGAAGGAGGCGGCGATGCGCGCGAGCGAGTCAGGAGCGAGCAGAGCTCCACCCGCGAGCACGACGATGGCGTCCGAATCGGCTGCGACCTCGTCGAGGAACTCCTCGAATGCGTCGGCGTCGAGTGCCGGCGCCGGCGCCTCGAGAATGCCGGCGGTCCAGCTCGGGTAGCTCTGTGCCTCCAGCGAATCGATGGTGCGCTCGGCACCGGACTGGCCGACGATGATCACGGACAATTGGAGCTGGCTCGCCGCGGGAGCAGGCATCGGAAACCGGTCGCGCCAGGACACGTAGCTCGCGAGCGGCAATGACGATGGTATGATCTGATCGTACAGCTCGCCGCGCAGGCGCTCCGACGGCAGCTCGCCGATGCGTTCCATCATGCCGGCGAGGCCGTCGGGAAAGGCCACGAACATCGTGCTGGCGGCGAGCGGCTCGCGCGAATCCTTGCGCATCGTGAGCTGATGGACGCGGCCATCGGCGAAGCGCTCCGGCAGATGCAGGTCGAAGGCGCGGACGTTGCGCCCGCCCGTGGGCTCCGCCGGATCGTCGATGCGCGACCAGATCGCCGCGCGAACCTGCGCCACGGCCTCGCCATCGACCATGATCTCGAGGCTGCTTTCCGTCTGGCTGTCGATCCATCCTGCGACGCGCAGGCCGCCATGCCAGCGCAGCCGTGCATTCGGACGCGGATCGCCGAAGCCGTCCTCGACCGAGGAGAGGTCGATCGCGTTACCAACGGCAGTACCGAGATTCGCAACTCTCGCTTCGATGCGGCTGGCTGCGGCGAGCTTGGCGGCGGGAATGTCGACCGCGAAGCCGAAGCCGCCATCGTGGAGCCCGCGCCCGGCGAGCTCGGGAACGAAACTGTCGGCATAGGCGGTGGCCGTCACGATGCCGTCGAGCAGGATTTCGATCGTAAAGCGGCGCTCGAGATCGCTGGGATCGACGACGAACCCGGCCAATGTTCCGTCGTCGAGCAGTACAAGACGGCTGGTTTCTGCCAACTCCTCGCCCTTGGTCGCGGCCGGCGGCCGCGCGGAAGTGTTCTGCCTGCGCATGGTCGTCATGATGTCGCGATCCAGCGGGTGACCGCTGCAGCTAGAGCTTCGTCGTCCGCCGTGCCGGGAAGGGCCAGGTCTCCTGCGCGCGCGTCGAGCGTTTCGCCGGTCCAGCTCCGATACGCCACTGGGCGGGGTGCCAGTCTGGCCGCCTCGATCAGCGGGTGGCCGAACAAGGGCGCTTCGAAGTCCGTCAGGATCCAGCCAGGATTATGCGGGGCGAGCAGGTCCGGCAACTCCTCAATCGCGACGGGACCTGTGACAAAAATGTTTGGGTATGACATCAGCCGGCGATCGTCGAGCGTCTCGCCCGCGACCACGATCGGCACCGTCTTGCCCGATGTCCGGATGTGATGCGCGACGGCGCGGATCGCCTGCCAGGCCTGACTCGACGGTCCGGTCGGGATCACGATCAGCGAGCGCGGCCGCTCGGGCTCGGCGTCGGCCAGCGCCAGCGGATGCATGGGCCAGCCGAGTTGCTGAGTGATGCGGCCGTCCCGCTCACTCGTTGTTGGGCGCTGCGTTGCGCGACGATTGGCATAGTGTAGCGCAGCCGCGGTCGGTGCCAGGCAGCGCTCGTTGGCGCGTCCCTCCATGAGCGGCAGATCGGCCGTCGTGATCCAGCGGTGCAAGGCAACGCCAAGGCGGCGCGCGATGTCGGTCAATGCCGAGGGCAGTGCCGGGTCGATCGCTTCGATGCGCGAGGGGCGCAAGCGCGCGATCTCGCCTTCGGCTTCGGCAATCGCGCTCGGCGAATCGAATCGCAGCAGCAGCGATTGCGGCACGTCGCCGTCGGCCGCTGCGAGCCGAAAGCTGAGCTTCGCGCGTTGAGGAAGGAGAAAGATGGCGTGCTCGCCGCTGTTGATCAGCTGACGCGCCCGCGCCTCGGCGATTTGTCGCAAGGCGCCGCGCCCGGCGACGACCAGCGCCGGGTTGCGCTCCTTCACGGCAAGCTCTGCCTCTAGCGCAGCGCGGCAGGGGCGAAGCGGATCAGTGGTTTCGATGGCGCGACATTCATTGCGATAGTCCGGAAAGCGGCGATCGAGGATGTCGAAATTGTGCAGCACGAGCGCGCGCTTGCTCATCTGAAACGAGAGCGAGCCGTGATGCGCCACATACACCGACGGAGCGCACACGTTGCGGAAGCCGGCGGAGCGGGCGCGCAGGCAGAAATCGACGTCCTCGAGATAGCCGCGCCGAAAGCTCTCCGACAATGAGCCGATGCGATCGAGGACGGCGCGCTTGATGTAGAGGCAGAAGCCGATGCCGCTCGGCATGTCGACGATCTCGCCCGTGTTCGCCTGCGCCGCGGCTTTGTCCCGGGCGAAGATCTCGGCCTCGCCGGGCATCGGATTGGAGATGTCGGGAACAGGAAACGAAAAGAATTCGCCGTTGTTTGAGAGCGGCGTCACCGTGCCGATGTCGGCGGCGGAATGAGCGGCGGCGGCGAGCCGTTCGACGAAGCCCGGCGGCACCACGGTGTCGGCGTTCAGCAGTATCACATCGCCGTTCTGGACCTTGCTCAGGGCGCGATTGACGGCGCCGATGAAGCCCTGGTTGGTCGGGTTGACCAGCAGCGAGATCTGCTGGAGCGCCGCCAAGGCCTGGAGGTGGGCTTTCAGCGCCGGCTCGGGGCTGCCGTCGTCGACGGCGAGGATCTGGAACGACGCGCCGGTGCCGCTCTGAGTGCCCGCCGCTCGCGCACGGCAGAGACTGTCGAGACAGGCGATAGTGGCATCCGTGTCGCCATAGACCGGCACGATCACCGTCGTGATGTCGCGGCCCGCTCGCTCGGTGGGGGAAGCGGCAGAAGGCGCCCGCAGCGGTCTGGTCGCGGCCGGGGACAGGCGGTAGGTGCGAAAGATGTGCCCGTCGTGCCGAAGCGTCAGCGTTTGCGCGGTCTCGGACAAAGGGCGACGCAGCTTCAACGCGGTCGCCTGAATCTTGCCGGTCGCGAGAGGATGGAACGGGTCGGCGTCGAGCAGGCTGGTCAGCGAGCCGTCTGTGGTCTCGAGGCGGGCCTCGATCTCGGCGTCGCCGGCCCAGGCCACCCAGCCGATGATGTCAGCATCATAGATTGACAGCGCGGCCCAGCAGGTTTCGCCGGCATCGCGCAGGATGGCCATGGCCGTTCGCAGGCTGGCATTGCCGGTGTCGGACAGCAGGAGCTCGTTCGCGGCCTGGCGCCTGCCGTCTTCATCGGCCCACGCCAGCAGCCGCCGATTGGCGCCGATGTCGTGTGGCGCGATCTGAAGCGCCCTTGCCAGGTCGGCAAGGGCGGAGTCGCGCTGGCCGAGGCGCCAGGCGGCCTCAGCGCGCAGCACGAAGCAATGCGCCTGTGGCGGCGGATCGATCCGGCAACGGCGGTCGGCATATTTGAACGACGCGACGAAATCCTCCGCTGCGAGCGCTCTCGCAGCCAGGCGTTCCAGACGCAGATGATGACGAGCCGGCCTGGCCAGCTCGGATATGGCCCCGTCCATGACGAACACCTCTGGCCGTCAGGCCGAAGCCCAGCCTATCACGGATGAGACGAACGGGCTGATCCCGTACCGGCGGCGGCGGCGTCCTGCCGCGGCCTGCTGCGGAACACGCGAACGCGTCCCGACGACGCCTCCTTGCGGCTCGGCCTGGCGGGCTCGGGCTGGACCGACACCGCCACCTCTGCCTGCTGCGTTCCTTCGACGTTGATGCGGAGCCCGACCAGCGGCTCGCGTCCGGTGGGACCGGAGAGAACGACGCGACGGCCGGTCGCCCGCAAGGTCGGCGCGCTCAGGAACACGGCTTCGGCAACGAACTGCAGATCGCTCGTGCCGGTCATCTCGAGGACGATGCCCGTGATCGGGAGAGCGCGGCCGCGGGTTCCGGCAAAGGTTCCGAGTGGGACCATCTTGCTGTTGCCGGCCGAAGCATTGGCGAACTGGACGGCGTAGCGAATGTCGACACCAGGCGGCATGTCCGGCCAGTCGAGCATGATCCCCTCCACGCGCGACGGGGCCGTGGGACCGGCGATCCACGCATTCTGGCCGACCATGACGTCGCCGATGCCGGCCACATGGGCCAGCACGTGCAGGCCAGGACCGACGTCCTGGGTGAGTGCCGGAGCCGGGGAGGAGACGGCTGGGGACGCATAGGCCATCGCGGTGCGAGTCAAGGTCGGTGGGCTGCCCGGCGTGATCGGCTCGATCCGGACGGCTGCGGCGCGCGAGCCGCCATGGCGCATCGGCAGCACCTGGACCAGAAGCGTGGCCGGGGCCTCGACCCGTACGACCATCGAGGAATTGGGTTGCCAGAGCACGGGCTCGTCGGCGTCCGGATGCAGCACCAGCTCGACTCGGCGCTCGTGTCCGGGGGCCGGCGACACCATCACCCGGGGCGGAGAGGTCGCGTCCTCAGCGCTCTTATAGCTGACGAAGAACAGGCCACGGTCGAGCTGTACGACTTTATGCTGATCAAGGTCTGTGCCGCGATTCATTTTTTCTAGCTCCCGCCCGCTGTGCGCGCCTCGGTTGACCCAGCATCCGAACAGGCATGACAAATCCATCATGCTGTTCTAGTGTGATGGACAATATCACATACTTCACACTTCGCGCCCCGAAATGTTCGATATCGAGAAGCTCGGGGCGAAAATATTTGGGCGTTCGTTTTTCCAGGTGATTGCAGGACCACGAGGAATTCGCGTTCGGATCGGGCCAGCCAGCGCGGCGATGACCCGATGAAAGTGTTGTTCGTCCATAACAATTTTCCTGCGCAGTATCGCAATCTCGCAGCGGCGCTGGCCAAGGAGCCGGGCAACGAGCTGGTAGCGATTGGAGCCGCGAATGCGCAGCAGATTCCGTCAGTCCGGCTTCTCAAATACGCGCTGTCCGATGCGGATGTGACTGCGACTCATCCGTTCGCCAGGCGATTCGATCTGGAATGCCGGCGCGCCGAGCAGGTGCTGTACAGCCTGTCGAGCCTTTCGGCCTCGGGTTTCACGCCCGACGTCATTCTCGCGCATCCGGGGTGGGGCGAGACGCTGCCATTGCGGACGATGTTCCCGAAGGCGCGCATCATCCTGTATTGCGAGTTCTTCTACGGCGCGCAGGGCCGCGACATCGGCTTCGATCCCGAGTTTCCGGTGCCTGGCCTCGACGGTCACATCGGCCTGCATCTGAAGAACGCGACGACCCTGCTGGCACTGGAGGATTGCGACATCGGCGTATCGCCGATGTCGTGGCAGCACTCGACCTTTCCGACGCAGTATCAGAACAAGATCGAGATCGTGCACGAGGGCATCGATACGGCGTTCGTGAAGCCCAATCCGCTGGCGCGGCTGCGTCTGCCCGACGGGCGCGAGCTCAATCGCAGCAACGAGGTCGTCACCTTCGTCGCGCGCAACCTGGAACCGCTGCGCGGCTATCACATCTTCATGCGGGCCTTGCCGAAGATACTGTTCCGCCGGCCGAAGGCGCAGGTCGTCATCATCGGCGGCGACAGCGTGTCGTATGGTATGCCGCCGGCCGTGGGCACCAGCTGGAAGACGATCTTCCTGAACGAGGTCAGGAATCAGATCGATCTCTCGCGTGTCCATTTCCTCGGCCGCGTGCCCTATGAAATCTTCTTGTCGACGCTGCAGGTTTCCTCTGCGCACGTCTATCTGACCTATCCGTTCGTGCTGTCGTGGTCGCTGCTGGAAGCCATGAGTGCCGGCTGTGTCGTCATCGGCTCCGACACCGCGCCGCTGCGCGAGGTGGTGCAGCCGGGCGAGAACGGCATGCTGGTCCCGTTCCATGCCGTCGACGAGCTCGCCGAGCGGGTGTCTGCGGTGCTGAAGGATCGCGATCGGATGCAGCCGATGCGTGAGGCGGCGAGACGCCATGTGATCGAGAACTATGACGCCGAGCGGATCTGCGTGCCGAAGATGCGCAGCCTGCTGGCGGCCGAGCCGCCGCGCCCGCCGTCGCGTCGGTTCTGGCCCGGGCGCGTGCTGCCATCCTGGGAACGGCGCAACAAGGCGGTGGCCAGCAATGCGTCGCCAGCGGCCGAGCGGTCGGAAAAGGCTCCCTCCGAGAACACCAAGCTGGCGTCCGGAGGCAAGATGGCCGCCAAGCGGGTCAAGTCCGGTCGCGGGCGATCCTCGCAATCTGCTTCGAAAGGTGACGGTCCAACACGCCGCATCCCCCAAAGTTAGATTTCCGTTATTCCTCGTGTTATGAATCGGCGGCCAGCAGGCCTGCCCTTCAAGGAGACGTCGATGCCATCAGGTGCCGCCATTCGCCGGACGCTCGCTCGCGGTGCAGCCGGCCTCATCGTCGGCTTGCTGCTCGGCACGAGCGGCATCACGACCGCGTCCGCGGCCGACGCCGCGATCCCGCCGCGCGAGCAGCGCCACGTGAAGACCGTCACCGAAGTTGATGTCTACCCGCAGCGCATCCGCCACCGCCGCTGGGGATGCCCGGACCGCTATTCCTGCATGGCGCTCTACGGCGCTTACGGTCCGTATGGCGGCGTGGGCTATTGGGGCGCCTATACGGGATGGTACCGCTGACCGGCGGTCGCGGCGCGTCGAGATGACCGGCCCGGTGGTGGGCTCGCATGTTTAGCAGGCTGTTGTCGCGCGTCGATCAGCGTGCGCGGATCCCGGATGGCGTCGCCCTCTACGCGATCGGCGACGTCCATGGCTGCGCCGATCTGCTGGCCGATACCTTCGACCTGATCGACGAGGACATCGCGCGCTCGCGTCCCGAGCGAGTCATCCACGTTTTTCTCGGCGACTACATCGATCGCGGTCCGGACTCGCGCCGCACGCTCGATCTGCTGATCTCCCGCGCGCGCCGTCACCCGAGCGCGTTTGTCCGTGGCAATCACGAAGCGATCCTCTCCGACGTTCTCCGTCGCGACGATCTGATTCACGACTGGCTGCGGCTCGGTGGCACGACGACGCTGTTGTCCTACGACATCATGGTACCCCGATCGAATGTCGATGCGGACCTCTTGCGCAGGTCGCTGGCACAGGCGCTGCCATCAGCGCATGTCAACTTCCTTGCCTCACTGAGACCGTCCTTCACCTGCGGCGATTTCTTCTTCGTCCACGCCGGTGTCCGCCCGGGTGTCGCGCTCTCGGAGCAGAGCGAAGAGGACATGATGTGGATCCGCGAGCCGTTTCTCAGCAGCACTGAGGATTTCGGCAAGGTCATCGTGCACGGTCATACACCGGTGCGAGAGCCGGATATCAGGGAGCATCGGATCAACATCGACCTCGGTGCCTATGCGACCGGACGGCTGGCCGTGCTCGTCATTCACGGTCATGATGTCGACATCCGCTACGTCGGCCGATCGAGCTAGCTCGTCATGCCGGTCGTCGCCCACCATGCGAAGCGCTTCATGTGGCGGATGGTCCGCGGCCGGATGCTGCGCATCGGACCGGTCGTCGCCATGGCAGCCGTGTCCTGCGTCGCAATCGGAGAAATCTGGCTCGGCCTCGCGAGCCGCGAGGTGGTCGCGCCGCCGCGGCGGGGTTCGCTGCCATACGAGTTGTTGACGGCGTTCGATACGGCGCCCGGTGCCGCGCTGGCGATGTCCGCGGTGGACGCCGCGTTGCAGGGTCCTCCGGCCGACAACGACAATCCTGCCGGATCGATCTTTCGCATCGAGCATGCCCAGCAGCTCATAGCCCGTACGCTCGCCCAGCAACCTTTGCAGCCGAGGCTGTGGCTGGCGCGCACCGCGCTTCTGGAGCGCGCGGGTGCGGATGCCTCGCGAAGCACGCAGGCGATGAAAATGGTCTATTTCACATCGTCTGCCTCAGGCAGTCTCACGGCCGAACGCCTGCGGCAGGCCGTGCAATTGAGAAGGCTGGATGACCGCGAACTTGTGGATCTGATTCGCGCAGATGCAACGACGGCGCTGCTGCGGTCGTCGAAGATGCAGCCGGCGGCGCTTCCATCGGATGTCTCCGACGCTTATCGGAGCGGTTCGCCGGCTGGTCGTGCATTGCTGGTCGGCGTGGTCGCCGACATCGCGCCTGATCGCCTCGCTCTGCTGCGCTGATCACGTCGCTGCAACGGAACGAGTTCCGGCAGCACCTGGCTCTGTACGCAGAGTGAACCGAATATGATCCGTCAGCTGGGACCGAGGCTCAGCCGGCGTACACGACCGGTCTGGTGGGCAAGCTCGGCAGCAATGCGCCTAAGCCTCTCGTTCTCGTCGATCAGGAGAGCAATTCGCTCCCTGAGGTAGAAGTCGGCATTGGTGGTTCCAAGATCTTCGGGAGTGTCGTCGAAATGGTGTAGTGTTCAGAACGAGGCATGTTGTTATCCCGCATTTGAAGTCCAATGATAGATGACGTCATGCACAATCAATTTTATCGAACACTTCAGACACCGACGTGACGGTTGAGGGGCGACACGCGCGACACGAGAAGCGCTCGGTCAATGCACGTGACTATGCCACGGCGCGGCAGAATTGTGTAGCCAGATTGTTCAGCAACTGCTGCAAACGTCTCGTGCAGCGCGGCGCTTTAAAATGTTAACGCGTGAGAATGTTACGTTCCTGGGCTATCCTCAGCGAAACCGCCCGGAAACAGTCCTCATCAAGCTCGGCCATCAATCAGATGCTTCCTGAATACCGCGTCGAATAACATTCAATGTGAAGCTGCACAATTCGGCATTCAGCCTCATGACGTCGGACCGGTTACCCTCTCAGGTCAATGATACGGCAAGGATTCATCCTGAGGTCGAGTTCGCGCTCGTGCTGGCGCGTACGATCGATGCGGTGAAGGGCGATCCCGAGCAACTACGCAGCGCCGTCTATGAGCTCGCGCGGCACAAGCTGCAGCAATTGTCGGAGGATGATCCGGGGGAAAAAGCGCGATTGATGCAGGCCCTCGAGGTCGCCATCTCTGGGGTCGAGGCGCACATGACCGCGGCGATGCAACACAGCCTGCCGCCGCCGTCCGCGGTGCCCGTGCCGCGGCTACCAGCCGAATCACGTTTCCCGGTGGCTGTGATCGAACATGCGCTCGACGCGCGAGCGTCCAATGCGCTGTCTCCGATCGGGACGAACGGACAGCGCGCGGCACTGCTGCCCACTGCGGTCCGTCGCTTGTCGTCGTCGATGCCGGCACGATTTGCGGCCGTGGCGCTGCTCATGGCTCTCATCGTTTTCGGAATCGTGTCGATCCGGCGCGCCGACATCGACGTCGCGGGCTTGCGCGCGAGACTGTTCGATATACGAACGTCGGCTCCTCCTCCGGCGCCGGTGATCGCCTCGTCTTCGCCGCTCCCGGAGCCGCCGGCGCCAGCCGCGACACCGGCTGCTCCCGCGAGAGATCCACGACTGCCGACCGCCTATGGCGTGTACGCCGAAAGCTCGGCACAGCTCTTCGAACTGCAGCAGCTGGCAGGACGGGTGCCGGACGCGCGCGTTGCGATCTCCGCGGCGATTACCAAGCCCAGCGACACGCGTCTGCCGGACGGACGCGTGAAGTTCATCGTGTTCCAGCGTGAGTCCGCGGCCGACCTGTTCGAAACGGTCGAAGTCCGGATTGTCGCCAAGGTCCGGCAGGCGACCAGCTTCGATCCCTCGGGCAAGCCGGTCGTGTCGAATGAGGACGAGGCGTGGGTCATTCGCAACATCTCGATTCCCTGCCGCGTGGCTCCGCTGAAGAACGATCCGCAGATGTTCGAGATCACGCCGCGCGATCCGGATCTGCAGTTCCCCGCTGGCCGCTACGCGCTCGTCGTGAAAGGGCGCGCGTTCGATTTCTCTGTCGGCGGCCAGGTGACCGACAAGCGGCAATGCCTCGAGCGTCTGGTGGCCGTCAACGGCACCTTCTACTCGGAGTGCCAGAAGCCCTGAACGGCCATGCCGTCGGCTCGCCTGCTGCGGTTCGTCGGTGGTGCTTGGTCGAGCTTATGTGACACGAACCACAGTCGAGATGTCTCATCTGCGCCATCCTCCGCGCCATGATGGAGGTGGAAATGATCTATGTTATCGATGGCGTCCTGTTGGCAGCGCTGCTGTTCTTCGTGTTCCTGCCGATCACCGACCGCAGGACGGTCAGGATGAAACTGGCGATGATCGTCGGTCTGGCGGTCGCAGTCTCGATGTCAATGAGCATCCCTCGCGGCGTTGCTCCGACGGGCCAGCCTGCGGGGTTCATGGTGAGCAGCACCCAGGCGCCGTCGACACATCTCGCCCGCTGATCGCGAGCCCCGACGACCGAGACCCTCTCGCGCCCGACATTGGCAGCGTGCCCGTCCTCGTGTAGCACCAGCGTGGATGCCACGTGCACGAGGACTAGGATGCCCGCTCTCGCTCAGGTGTTGCTCGCCGCGCTGAAGGACCACGGCGCCCGTGAAATTTTCGGCATTCCCGGCGACTTCGTCCTGCCGCTGTTCAAGGTGATCGAGGAAAGCAACATCCTGCCGAGCGTCACGCTGAGTCACGAGCCGGCAGTCGGCTTCGCGGCCGACGCCGCGGCACGCTACCATGGCGGCCTCGGCGTCGCCGTGGTGACCTATGGAGCCGGCGCGTTCAATCTGGTGAACTCCGTCGCGGGCGCTTATGCCGAGCGGTCGCCGGTGGTGGTCATCGCCGGCGCGCCGGGCGCCCGCGAGCGCGTCTCGGGCTTCCTGCTGCACCATCAGGCCCGCACCGTCGACACGCAGCTGGCGGTGTTCAAGGAGATCACCTGCGACCAGGCGGTTCTCAGCGATCCGGCCACGGCGCCGGCGCAAATTGCGCGCGTCCTGCGCAGCGCCAAGGAGATGTCCCTGCCGGTGTATCTCGAATTCCCGCGCGACATGGTGGACGTCGAGGTCGAGCCGGTGGTGAAGCTGCCGCCCCGGCAGGCCAATCAGGAGGCGCTGAGCGAGTGTGTCGAGGAGATTCTCGGCCGCATCGAACGCGCCGGCCGGCCGGTGATCGTGGTCGACGTCGAGATCCGGCGTTATGGAGTCGAGGACAGGATTGCAGCGCTGGCACGCAAGCTGGGGCTGCCGCTGGTCACGACGTTCATGGGGCGCGGGCTGCTCGACAAGGCCGATGACGTCGTCGCCGGAACCTATCTCGGCGCCGCAGGCAATCCGGCGATTACGCAGCTGGTCGAAGACGCCGACCTGGTGCTGATGCTCGGCGTCATCCTGTCGGACACCAATTTCGCGCTGTCGAACCGCGCGCCTGATCCGCGGCGCATGATCCTCGCCGCCAGCCGCGAGGTGCAGATCGGCCATCATGTCTATCGCGACATGCCGCTCGGTGACCTCATCGACGCGCTCGACGACCGCGCCACGCCGCGGGCCGCCTCATCCGACGTCGTGCGGCAGCGCTCGACCTATCCGCGCGGTTTGCTCGCGGACGGCGAGCCGATTGCTCCTTCCGACATCGCGACCGCGATCAACGACATGTTCGATCGTCACGGGCGGATGCCGATGACGGCCGACATCGGCGACTGCCTGTTCACCGCGATGGAGATCGACAATACGGCGCTGGCGGCGCCGGGCTACTATGCCGGAATGGGTTTCGGCGTGCCTGCGGGAGTCGGCGTGGCCGCGACCGGACTCCGCCCGCTGATCCTCGTCGGTGATGGCGCGTTCCAGATGACCGGCTGGGAGCTCGGCAACTGCCGGCGCTATGGCCTCGATCCGATCGTGGTGCTGTTCAACAATTGCAGCTGGGAGATGCTGCGCGTGTTCCAGCCGGAATCGCGCTTCAACAATCTCGATGATTGGCACTACGCGGCGATCGCGAATTCGATCGGCGGCGTCGGCGAGCGCGTCACGACGCGGGCCGAGCTGATCGCGGCGCTGGAGCGCGCGGTGCTGCGTCGCGGGCAGTTCTCGCTGGTCGAAGTGATGCTGCCGCGCGGCAAGACGTCGGACACGCTGGCCCGCTTCGTCGCAGGCTTCAAATCGGCCCGCGAGCGGATGGCCAAGGGATAGTTGCGGGATAGTTGCGGGCGAGCGCTTGCATCGAGGCGCGCGCGTCTATTGCATGGCCTTGTCGTGATTGGCCAACCCGATCGCCTTGTAATCATAGGTCGGATAGAACTCGGTGCGGTAGGTCCCCCATGCCGAGGTCTCGAAAATGCGGTTGACCTCGCGCAGGCGCGAGGCGGGGAGCCGCAGCGTCACGACCTGGCCTATTCCCATCATCACGTACCAGCTCACCACCTCGACGCCCGCCGGCGGAAACGCCTTGTAGAAGCCTTGACGTTCGAGCTGCGCGTTCAGCTCGCTGAGCGGCCGGGACTGGTCGTGCTTGAGGAAGACGGTCAACAGCATGGCGTTGTCGGCGGTCGGCGTAGCCGCTGGATCCGGCGCGGTCTGTGCCCCGCCGCCCGAGCTCGTCAGCGCAGCGCAAATCGCCGCCAGCACAACCAGCAAGATCCTGCTCGCTCTCACATCGGCCTCCGTGATTTCATCGCTCGCGTTATCCCGGGCGCATCATGGCGCGGTGCCAAGCCATGTCAATCTGAGCGGACGAATGAAACGGTGCGAGTCGATGCCAAGTTGCTGCACGGACGAAGTACCTGGCATCAGCCGCGCGCCAGAGTTCAAAGGACGAGTGTCGTGTGAAAGGCGGAGGCTGCTGCGTCCGGAGTCGTGCTGGCGTCAACCGGTGGCCGAGCGCAGCGCCGTCTTGATCGCGTCGCGCCCCTTGTAGGCGAAGTAGCTCAAGCGATCGCCGAGCGAACGATGGCCGCGCAGCCGGTTCGAGCCGAGGACGTGGCCGACCTCGTCGGGGAAACGCTTGACCTCGGCCTGCACCATCTTGTCGGTATTGGCCAGGATCGCGCTCAGCCGAGTGCCCCACTCCGATTCCTCGATCCGGTCGATACGGACCTGGATGGCATATTCGATGTCGTAGATGCTGGTCAGGATTTCCTTGGCCGTTGTCACGCGATTGTTTTTCAAGGCCAGCCGGAGCGCGAGCCGCTTGTCTTCCAACTGGTCGAGCACCATCGGGATGGTCAACGCATAGGGCGCGGCGATGACGTCGGCGACGTTCTTGCTGCGTGCGGCTTTGGTCGCCAGCCGCATGATCTGCCAGGGCTCCTTCAGGCGCTTGGCGACGAGGGTCA
The DNA here is from genome assembly GCF_051167715.1 of Bradyrhizobium sp. HKCCYLS20291. Classification (NCBI taxonomy): domain Bacteria; kingdom Pseudomonadati; phylum Pseudomonadota; class Alphaproteobacteria; order Hyphomicrobiales; family Nitrobacteraceae; genus Bradyrhizobium; species Bradyrhizobium sp. HKCCYLS20291. Next base: position 164,089 of record NZ_JBNPTO010000017.1, read on the forward strand.
GCGCGAACGGCACGGCGTCGGGATGCTTCTTGCGGAGGCCGTCGAGCAGCAGCGCCATCTTCTTGACCTGCGGGTCGTCGAACTCCACGATGCGGTCCGGCAGCGCGTCGGCAAACTTCGCGAGCTCCTCGCGGGCGCGAAGCACCTTCATCAGCTTGACGACATCGTCGAACACGGAAGGCGATGCCGTGTAGGCCTTCAGCTTGCTCTGGACCTGCTCGATGCCGTCCGCCCGCGCCAGCGTGCCTTCGAGCGACTTGCTCACCTTGGTCTGAAATGCGCTTGCAGTCTGCCGGATCTCGCGCTGCTTGTCCGAGGCAATCAGGTCGCGCATCTGCGCGTTGTAGTCACGTGCCATTGTCGGCAGCAGGTCGCGCGAAATCCATTCCCAGATCGGCGTCAGCGAACCGCGGGCGATCCGGCCTTCATTGGCGTGCTCCGGCGATCCGTCGATCAGCAGGTTCTCGACCGGCATGAAGAAGTAGCGCGACGGATTGGCCACGCGATGGTTGCCGGCAGCAGTGTTGCGGATCTCTGCGCGCAGCCGCGCCTGGAGGTCGGCCGATCCAGGCATGTCGATGCCACTCAGCTCGAGCCGCTCGAGCTCGCTGAGCAAACAACTTCGCGTCAGCGGCGAGAGCCGCTGCAGGAATTCCCAGATCCGGTCGACCGGTCCCATGATGCCTGCGGGTGAGCTCAATCCGAAACGGCTCGTCTCCATACGGACGAGAACAAGGTGTATGGAACCATGAAACAGTTGGTGCCCGATTAATTTCGGTAACTAAAAGCACCAGAGGGTGCTTTGAGCCAGGAGCCTCGTCCCGCAGCGCCTGACCGGACCGCTCCAATCTGCGACGCGTTAAGACTTCAAGCTGCAACTTATGAGAGAAAATCTCGACGAATGCGCGAGTTGCACTCGGATCCGTATTGTTACGGGTCCTCGTGTTAACCATGTTCGAGTCTGTGATACGGCACCATGCGGCATGGCACACCTGAGCAACAGCCTTTCAAACGATCGCGCCGCTCCCTATTCCGGCGATCAGAAGGTTAATGACGGTCCCCTGATGTCGTCGCGATCCGGCCCGGTTCTGCCGCTCGCCAAGGATCCAGCCGAGGGATCCGATGCTGTCGGCACGCTGACGCGCCAGCTCAACGGCTCGCTCACCGCGCTCATGCTCTACATGGGCGAGATCAAGCAGCGCAGCGACGAAATTGCGAGGACGCCCGGCGAACGTCGCCACGTGCAGATGATCGTGGACAATGCGCTCCTGCAGACCGAGCGGGTCTGTGCCCTGGTCAGCCAGATTTCGGGAGCGCAGGCGCAACTCGGCGCGGTGTCGCGGGTGTCTGCGTCGCCTGACGATGCCGCGGCGCGCGTTGGCTCCTCAGCGCTGTCCGGTCGGGCCAACAAGGCGCTGACGCCGCGAGAGCGCGAGGTACTCAAGCTGATCAGTGACGGCCACTCCAACAAGGAAGGGGCGTTGCGCATGGGCATCAGCCCGCGCACCTTCGAGAGCCATCGTGCCGAAGCGATGCGGAAGCTCGGCGCGCGCAATACCGCTGAACTCGTTCGCGCGGCGCTCCTCAATCAGATCGCCTGACGCTGCTGCATCGCGTGGCCCGCTTCGTCCGGGTGACGTGAGGCGTTGCCGACGGTTGACTCGCGAAATGGTCGGGTCACAACGCCGAACCGCGATGCCGTCGATGAAGCCATCGACTGGCGACGCGGGGGCGGAGAGAGCGCTTGGAGATCGGGGGGGAGCGCGACAGCGACCGTCGCAGGGATCAGAAATAGTCCTCGGCGAAAGGACGAACGCGCGAGGCCGGGCGAAGCGGGGCCTGTGCCTTGGGCGGAGTCGGTACGATGGTGATGGTCCAACGCGGCGGAACGCTCGATTCCTTCTCCATGACCGAGCGGACGTGGCCGGTGATGGTCGCTCCTCCGGACTTCACGGTCGCGGTCCGGCCGTTGAACTGCGCAATTCGGAAACGCCTGACTTCCTTCTGGTCGGCGGTTTCAAACGTAAACATGGGACACATCTCCTATGTATCCGCAGTCTCGCAGCTCATGATTAGTTGATTGTGAAAATCGTGAGCCGTAGAAGTACGGCGTCAACCCATTGTAAGGAATTACGATTTTAGGCATCTCGGGCCTGATCGTCTGCGCGCCGAATCTAAAGCCGGCGCGCTGCTCTCGGTCCGAGAGCTTCTTCTCAGTGCGAGTCTTGCAGGTCTTGGGCGCGCGCTGCCGCATAGGCCGCGTCGATATTGTCGAGCAGCTCTGAGTAGTCTCTCGGGGACAAGCGCGGCGCGCTCTTCTCCAGTGCGAGCGCGTAGCTCGCAAGTCGCCTGTAGCCGAACGTGCCGGCAGCGCTCTTCAGCGAATGCGCCTCGCGGCCGATCTTGATGCGCTCGCCGTCGAGCGACAATTTACGGAACAGCTTCAATCGTGCGTTGGTTTCGCTGATGAAGACCTCGCGGATCTCCCGGGCGGCGGCGTCGCCGATCTCTCCCGCCAGTTCCGAATAGGCCTCGCGGTCGAGTGCGGGTTCGGGATCAACCTCGGCGTCAGCGGAGAACTCGACGGGCTTTGCGTCCTGTTCGGCCGGCGCCAACGGAGCGATGTCGGACGCGATCGCCTCTACCGCCGGCAGCGGCAGCACGCGCAGGATCGCTTCGACCAGCGCCTTCTTGCGTGCGGGCTTGACGACGAAGTCGTTCATGCCTGCCTCCCGGCACGCACGTATGTCCTCCATGAACGCATTCGCCGTGAACGCGATGATCGGAACGTTGGAGCGGCGCTCGCCACGGGCGCGAATCGTTCGGGTCGCCTGGAAGCCGTCCATCTCCGGCATGCGAACGTCCATCAGGATCAGATCGTAGTTGAAGCGGCTGGCGGCGGTGACCGCCTCGGCGCCATCGCAGGCGGTGTCCGTCTGGATCTCGAAATCCTTGAGCATCTTGGTGGCGACCAGCCGGTTGGTCGGATTATCGTCGACGACGAGGACACGCAGAGGACGGCCGAAGGCGGCGATCCGGTTCTGCAGCGCCGCATAGATGCTGTCGTCGTTCTGCTCGGGGGCCGCGACGGTTTCGGCAATCGGCAGCGTCAGGCGGAACGAGAAGGTCGAGCCGCGTCCCAGGGTCGAGGTGACGTTGATCTCGCCGCCCATCTGCTCGGTCAGCCGCTTGCAGATCGCAAGCCCCAGCCCCGAGCCGCCGAAGCGGCGGCTGATCGAATTGTCGGCCTGGACGAAATTGGCGAACAGCGCCCCGATCTTGTCGGCCGCGATGCCAATGCCGGTATCGGTCACCGTCCATTCAACGGTCGCCTTCTCGTCGTCCTTGGCGATGCAGCGGGTCGTGATCACGACCTCGCCCGAGGCGGTGAACTTGACGGCGTTGGAGACCAGGTTGAGCAGGATCTGGCGAATGCGCCCGGCGTCGCCGATCAGTGCCGGGGGCACGGTCGGATCGCTCACATTCCGCAGCTTGAGATCCTTGGCGGAGGCCCGTGGGCCGATGATGCTGAGCGTGTTGTGCACCAGCGCCTCGGCGGAGAACGCGATGTCCTCCAGCGACAGCTGACCGGATTCGAGCTTGGAGAAGTCCAGAATGTCGTTGAGGATCTCGAGCAGGTTGTCGCCGGCATTGTGGATGGCGACCACCGAGCGGCGCTGGTCGGGGTCGAGATTGGTCTCCAGCAGCGTCGTGGCGAGGCCGAGGACCGCGTTCATCGGCGTGCGGATCTCGTGGCTCATCATCGCAACGAAGGTCGATTTGGCTGCGTTCGCTGCGTTGGCCGCCTCGATCAGGTGCTCGTGACGCTGCCACCAGCGGGAGATCAGGACCGCGGCCGCGACCACCGCCATCGCGCTGACCAGCGAAACGATCACCAGCAGCGTCGCCATGGCGCGCCAGGCCTTCAGGACGTGCTGCTCGGGCACGGACACGACCAGCATCGCGGGATAGTTCGGCAGCATCTTTGCCGCGCGGATGCGCATGTCGCCGGTCCGGCCGGACAGTTCACGCAGCACGCCTCCGGCGGCCAGCGCGCGCTGGCCGAAGCCGGAGGTCGGCTTGCCGATGTCGCTGGTCGGCGGGAAATGCGCCAGCAGCGTGCCGTCCTCACGGATCAGCGACACCGCGGCCTCGAGACCGAGGGACGTCGATCCGAAGAAATTCTCGAGATAGGGGACCGACATGGCGCCGAGCATCATGCCCATGAACTCGCCTGCGGAGTCGTCCAGCCGCCGGGCGAAGTAGATGTTCCAGGTGCCGTCGCCGCGGTTCTGCACCGGCGCGCTGACGTAGGTCTGCAGCGCCGGATCTCCCTTCAGCGCCTTGAAGTAGTCCCGGTCGGAAATGTTGACATCGGGAATCGGCCAGTAGCGGGAGAAGTTCAGGAGCTTGCCCTGCGCGTCGATCAGCGTCACCGCATCGATCTGCGGCAGCCCGGCGATCTTCTCCTTGAGCAGCAGGTGCGTCTGATGATCCGATGCGATCTTGCGATAGGTGGGCGCGTCGATGGCGCCGCCGCGAGCGAGAAAGTCGCGCACGCTCGACAGCACCAGGTCGACTGATTTCACCGACCGATCGGCATTCTCAGCCAAAGTGAGGCTGTGCCGGCTCAGATCCTCTTCCGCGTGCACCAGCGCGTTCTCGCGCAGATTGGTGAGGAAGAACAGATTGCTCCCGGCGATAATGCAGATCAGGATGAGAGCGATCGCGGCAGGCGCACCCAGGAAACGCTTGTTCTTGGTCATCATTCGTTACCAGCTCGCCGCCTGTATCTGTTTTCGGCGCTCGGTATCACCCGCGATCTGCTTCAGCGTCTGCCGCAGCAGAGGCAGATTGATCGGCTTGTGAAACGGGGGATACACGTTCAGATCGAGGAAGCTGCCGATGCGTGCCGACGCGTCGAGCGCCTGGTCTTCCGAGGCGCTGATGATGAGCAGCGGGCCGCGGTACTTGTTCGCCGCCAGCAGTTGCAGCACCTCGGTGCCGGACCGCTCGCCGAGAGAAAGGTCCAGCGTGACGCAATCGAATTGCCTCTCCCGCAGGATCGCGGCAGCGGCATCCACCGAGCTCGCGCCTGTCGTGTTGAAGCCGGCCTGGGCCGCGATCATTCTGAGGATCGACTGATGCACGTCGGCATCTTCGATTACGAGGAGCTCGTTGCGCATCAATCTGCTGTCCCTTGCCACTGCGGGCGCGGTTATCGGCAACAGGCACTTGTCTAGCGGGCCGGCTCTGACCCCCTCGTAAATTTTCGCTTCCGTACAACTACGGAGTGGCCCGGTCGATCTGCGGAGCGGAGGCGGCCGTGGCCTGATGCGCGGCGGCGTCGGACGAGCAAAAAAGCGGCCGGAGTTCGGTCCGGCCGCACGATGCGACGAAGGGCGAGAATTCTATTCGGCCGGGCCGAACACGGCTTCCATCTTGGTCTTGAGGGTCGCGGCGTTGAACGGCTTGACGATGTAATTGCTCACGCCGGCCTTCTTCGCAGCGATCACGTTCTCCGTCTTGGACTCGGCCGTGATCATGATGAAGGGGGTCTTGGACAGATCCGGGCTCGCGCGCACCTCGCGCAGCAGGTCGTAACCCGTCATCGGTTCCATGTTCCAGTCCGAGATCACCAGGCCGTACTTCTTCGCCTGCATCTTGGCGAGCGCGGCGGATCCATCGCTGGCATCGTCGACGTTCTCGAACCCGAGCTGCTTCAGCAGGTTGCGGATGATCCGGATCATAGTGGCGTAGTCGTCGACCACCAGAATCGGCATCGACAGATCGAAGGCCATGTCATTACTCCGCGCGTTTCGTCAAAAGCCGAACACGGGCGAGATATTTCAGCACGAAGATTATTCGACGCTTTTTTGCAACTCGCGCTCGTCAGCACTGCGACAATTATCAGCGCCCGTTGAACAGCGCGTTAATTCGGTGCGGGCCGATGGGCTGCTTGGTGTCCTTGACCGTAGTTGTACGGAAGTCGACCCTGCTGCTCGGCAGGCGGCCGCGTACGCGTTCCGTCAGGACACGCTGCGCGGCTTGACCAGACGGTCGTATTGCGCCTTGACGGTCCCGTAGCATTCGCACGCCGTCTTCTTCAGCCCATCGAGATCGATGATCTCGATGTGCCCGCGGCTGTAGTGGATGAAGTCCGCCTGCTGCAACGTGCTCGCCACGAGGGACACGCTGTTGCGGCGTGCACCGATCATCTGAGCCAGCGACTCTTGGGTGATGTAGAGCTTGTTTCCGCCCGAAAGATCATGCGTCTGCAGCAGGCATCGCGCCAGCCGGGACTCGACGGTGTGGGCGGCGTTACAACCGGCGGTTTGCTGGCTCTGCAGATAGATTGCCAGTGCGTGTCTCAACAACAACGCGCGAAGCGTCGCGCTCTGCTCGGCGGCTGTCCGCACCCGGTCGATATCGATGACCGAGGCAGCGCCCGGTACGATCACTGCAGCGCTGTTGAGCACCAGTGGATCGCCGCCAAGCAGCGACATGCTGCCGAAGAAACTGTCCCGTCCGATCATGGCAACCTGCACGCGCTCGCCCCGCGCCAGGTTCACGACCAGGGAGATCACGCCACGATGAGGGAAGTAGACCCGGGACAGCTTTTCACCCACCTCCGCGAGAACCGAGTCCTGAACCAGATCCACCGTCCGCAGGTACGGTCGGAGCAGCTCGAAATCATCGTCGGCCATCGACGACAGGAAGCCGTTGGGAGAACGCAAGCTGGGGTCCAAAGCCATCTCCTGCATCGCAGTAACGTGCCTCGCGGATCTCAATGCACTCATGGTTCCATAGAACCGCGTCATATCCGCTGACAAGAAAAAACAACCAGGACATCATTGCTCCTAACGTGCAACCCTCTGCTGTGCTCGTTGATGTGCAGACGCAAAACGAATTGTCGCCGCTCTCGCGTCCGGAAACGATTGAGCGCAGGCTGTATACAGATGAGGTCCTTCGCCGATCTCGACGCTTTTGCCTTGCGGAAGCCGGTTTCGGAGCAGCCGTTGTACGCTGCGCAGGCAATAGGCCCTGGAGGGCGTCGCCTCTCACGAAGAAACGGCGAGACCGGCTGCCCGGTGGCGCAATTGACAGCCGTCATCCTGAAGCCAAAATCAATCGGAAGCGCGTTGATTCGTTGACGGATCGTTTTCCGCCGGATGCGTACCTTAGGATCTGAATGCGGTGGCCGACGGGCTCGCTGCGAAGGCTCGATGCCGAAGGATGATCGTGGTCGCCAGGCAGGTCCTCCAAACTGAGCAGCGTCCGAACGGAGCGCGTCCGGATGATCAGCAACGAAGCCGGGCAGCGTACCGACGTACGAAGCGCCGGCGTCGTGTCATCGCCGCCGATCGCCCGCCTTGCTCGTCTGCGTCATCGCTCGTCTGCTAACAAGGTAACTGACCCCTCATGGCGCTCCCGATTCATCAGCGGCCCTCATCATCGACGCAGAATGAGGTTGTGAAGGACGCGGCCCCGGACCAGGCGGAGGCCAACCCTGGCCTCGCCATCGTCGGACAGGTCGCCGGCGGGCTGCTGCACGACTTCAACAACATCCTCACCGTGATCACCGGCACCATCGACATTCTCGCCGAGGCCGTCGAGGACCGGCCCGAGCTCGCCGCTGTCGCGCGCTTGATCGACGAAGCGGCGACGCGCGGGGCGCGGCTGACGTCGCAGCTGCTGTCGTTTGCGCGCGGACGGCCACCGCGGCCGAGCACAGTCGAGCTGAACGAGCTGCTGACCGACGTCGGCCGGCTGCTTCGGCCGACGCTCGGCACCGAGATCGAGGTCACGACATCGGTTGCAGCCGGCGTTCCCTCCGCATTCGCGGATCCCGGTCAGTTGATGGCCGCGCTGCTCTACCTCGCGATCACCGCGCGCAATGCGATGGATCAAGGGGGACGGATCGACATCCAGGCCACGAGCGCTTGCGCCGCAACGTCAGGCGACGATGTCGTCGATGAATGCTGCGACGTGCGGATCGTCGTGACGGCCACTGCGAATGGCGCCGCTTCGCTGTCGGCGGCGCAGATGTTTCCGGACATCCGGATGGTCCAGGACTTCGTCACGCAATCCAACGGCCGCCTTGCGCTCGAGCCGTCGCACGGCGGGGCTGCGAGCGTCGAGATCGTCCTTCCTCGCGCGGAGCGTGACTGACCGCAGGCGCATCGCCGGTGCGAGTCTTGGTTAGTGCCGCTTTAACGGAGGCGCCATCGCGGCGCCGTCGAGCGCGGTTTTGACCGGCGAACGGCGCCGATCGGGCGAATTCATCTGTATTTAATCGAACAGATTAGCGGCCAATTAGGATTAATGGCGGCCGCGCCCGGCGCGCAGGGCGGCTGCGGCTTCAATTTAACGAACGGGTAGGATTCCGCGGACCAGTCTGGCCCATCGCCGACAGAACGGTGCGGCGATGTTTACTCGTGTTCATCCAGAAGGGAATGACAATGTCAGGTATCGTACTCTCTGCGTCGGTTCGCCAGAACCTCCTCTCGCTGCAGTCGACGGCTCAGCTCCTCGCCACCACGCAGAACAACCTCTCCACCGGCAAGAAGGTCAACTCGGCTCTCGACAATCCGACCAACTTCTTCACCGCCCAGGGGCTCGACAACCGCGCTTCCGACATCTCCAATCTGCTCGATGGTATCGGCAACGGCGTGCAGGTGCTGCAGGCCGCCAACACCGGCATCACCTCGCTGCAGAAGCTCGTCGACAGCGCCAAGTCGATCGCCAACCAGGTGCTGCAGAGCGCGGTCGGCTACTCCACCAAGTCGAACGTGACGTCGGCTGCGCTGAGCGGCGCGACCGCGAGCGACCTGCTGGGCTCCAGCTCGACGGCGGTGACCGGCACGGCCGTGCAGAACGACAACACCTCGGCTGCGTCGGCGATCACCGGCTCGACCAAGCTGTCGGGCACCGCGGGCACGGCCTCGAACAACCTCGCCAGCGGCGTCACGTCGGGTGAAACGCTGGTCGTCAACGGCACCACCTTCACCTTCATCACCGGCACGTCCTCGACCGGCACCAGCATCGGCATCGGTGACACCGTGTCGAACCTGCTGTCGGCGATCCAGACGCAGGCCGGCGTGACCGCGTCCGTCAGCAGCGGCCAGATCACCTTGACGCCTCCGGCGGCAGGATTGACCTTGTCGGGCAGCTCCGGCACCTTGGCCAAGCTCGGGCTGAGTCAGGTCGGCGACGGCTTGTCGGGGCAGACACTCACGGTCGGCGCCACAGGAGGTGGCACGGCCACGAGTATCACCTTCGGTCTGGGGACAGGGCAGGTCAAGTCGCTGACCGACCTCAACACGAAGCTCGCAGCCAACAACTTGCAGGCGACGATCGACTCGTCCACCGGCAAGATCAACATCACCACGACGAACGACGCGGCTTCGGCCACGATCGGTGCGATCGGTGGTACGGCGGCGGCGTCCAGCCAGTCCTTCAACGGCCTGACTGCGGCGGCTCCGGTGGCTGACTCGACCGCGCAGACGCAGCGCGCGAGCCTGGTCTCGCAGTACAACAACGTGCTGGCGCAGATCAACACGACTGCGGCTGACGCATCGTTCAACGGCATCAACCTGCTGAACGGTGACACGCTGAAGCTGACCTTCAACGAAACCGGCAAGTCGACGCTGTCGATCACCGGTGTCACGTTCAACTCGGCAGGTCTCGGCCTCTCGACGTTGACCTCGGGCACCGACTTCCTCGACAACAACTCGGCGAACAAGGTGATCGGCGTCCTCAACGCATCGAGCTCCACGCTGCGGAACGAGGCCTCGACGCTCGGTTCGAACCTGTCGGTCGTGCAGGTCCGTCAGGACTTCAACAAGAACCTGATCAACGTGCTGCAGACCGGTTCTTCGAACCTGACGCTGGCCGACACCAACGAGGAAGCGGCCAACAGCCAGGCGCTGTCGACCCGCCAGTCGATCGCCGTGTCCGCCCTGTCGCTGGCCAACCAGTCGCAGGCGAGCGTGCTGCAGTTGCTGCGCTAAGACGCGGCAGTCTCTCAAACATCGGAGGCGGCGGGGCTGGCCCCGCCGCTTTCGCCTCGACTATCCAGGATACGTGCCTGGCTCGTTCGATATCGATGGATCGCGCGAACAAGGCGTGAAGCAGGTGCAAGAGCGACGTCGGGCCGACGAGAGCGCAGTCCCCTGCGATGCCGCTCCCAAGAGGAAGCTCCCGCGCGGAGGGTCCTGAGAGGAGACGTGGGCCATGCCCCTGCGCGTCGAATTGAAGCCGTTCGAACGCATCGTGATCGGCGACAGCGTCATCATCAACTCGAATACGCGCGCGCGCTTCATCGTCGAGGGCGATGTGCCGATCCTTCGTGAGCGCGACACGGTGAGCCCCGAGACGGCGGATACGCCGGCCAAGCGCCTCTATCTTTGCGTCCAGACCATGTATCTCAAGAGTGACGCGGGTCGTTATCGCGCGTCCTATCTTGCATGCATCGATGAATTGCGCAGCGCTACACCTGATGGTGCGCGTCTGACCGAAGCGGTCGACCGTCACGTCGCAGCTGGTGCTCTGTACAAGGCGCTGAAGGAGATCCGGGGCTTGATCGCGTGCGAAAGCCCCGCGATCGCTCCCGCCGAGGCCGTGCCTTGAGACCCGGCTGCACCGGCCCAGCCACATCTCTTTGAAGCGGCAGTCGTTCCGGTTCCGTATTTGCACGGACATTAAAATTAACGGGACGGAGAAAAGCCCCGCATAACGATGGCACCGAGGAAAGTCCGTTGAGCCGAACCAAGCGACGGCGGGGATTGAGTCCGGGGTGCTTCACGACGGCACCGGATCGACCGTCGCTCTGACAGGATCAGCGGTCGTACTGCGATCGCAGAGCCAATTCTTGGAAGGCCGGTTTCATGGATGATCTGTTGCGTGAGTTCCTGACGGAGACCAGCGAGAGCCTGGATACCGTCGACAATCAGTTGGTGCGGTTCGAGCAGGA
>NZ_JBNPTO010000018.1:0-159891 GCF_051167715.1 Bradyrhizobium sp. HKCCYLS20291
ATCTCAGGAGCCACCTTCAGAATCGATTTTTGACCAGATCACAATGCCTTACAGGGCTGGTTCACATGCGATTCCCCCGCCCTGGAGGGGGAGGGTCGATCGCACGCGAAGCGGGCGAGCGGGGTGGGGTGATCTCTCCACGCCCGCCAGTGCCAGAGGAAAGATCGCCCCACCCCGCCTCGAGGGGAGTGTGGGCAGCTACACTGGCGGATTCACCGCACCCTGGCCCTGCCCCAGGCTGCGCTCGCGCAGGTAGATGTAGAGGCCCGCGCCGATAATGATGATGGCGCCGACGATCGTCGCCGGATGCGGGATATCGCCGAACACGACGAAGCCGAACAGCACGGCCCAGACGATCATCGTGTACTGATAGGGCACGACCACCGAGGCCGGCGCGAGCTTCAGCGAGCGGTTGACGCAGAACAGAGCGGTCACCGAGATGAGGCCGGCGGCGGCGAACATCACGAGGCTGCCGGGCGTCGGCGTGACCCAGCCGAACGTGGACATCGCGGCGCCGAGCAGGAAGGTGCCGACGAACTGCGACGAGGCCATCACGATGTCGGGCGTCGAGCGCAGCGAGCGCGTGATCAGCATCAGCACCGCAAACGACAGACTGCCGCCGAGTGCGATCAGCGCCGGCAGGCTGAAGGTCTGCGCCGAGGGCCTGAGCGCAATCAGCACGCCGCAGAAGCCGATCAGGATCGCGGTCCAGCGCCGCCAGCCGACATGCTCGCGCAGCACCAGCGCCGACAGCGCGGTGACGAAGATCGGACCGGCGAGATAGTAGGTGATGACGTCGGCGAGCGGCAGATACACGGTGGCGAGGAAGAACGCCGCGACTTCGAGCGTCGACAGGATCACGCGCACCAGCTGCAGCCAAGGCCGCTCCAACTGCATGAAAGCGCTGCGGTTGCGCCAGATGAACGGCGCGAGCAGCAGCAGCGCGGCGCAGGCGCGCAGCCACAGCAGCTGGCCGACGGCATAGGTCGAGACCAGGAACTTGCCCAGCGCATCGCCGAACGAGAACATCGCAATCGACAGCAGCATCAGGCCGATGCCTGCCAGCCGCGCCGAGCGCTCGTCGTTGGCGGTGGAGATTCGGGACAGCACGCTCATGATGGCGCTGCCTTATCAGGCGGACTGCCGTGGCTCCAGCCCTTCCGCTGAAAGCGTGGCGCAGCACAGCTGCAACCCCGGCGCAATGCTTGTCCAAGCGTTGCGCAGAGCCGCTTTACCGCTCGAAATTAAGGCTTCGGGCCGAATTAAACCCATTCCGCGGTTGCCGTGGGGTCCCGCCTCGCCTACGTAGGGCGCATCATGAAATTCCTCGATGAAGCCAAGGTCTATGTGCGCTCCGGCGACGGCGGCAACGGTTGCGTTGCGTTCCGGCGCGAGAAGTTCATCGAGTTCGGCGGGCCGAATGGCGGCAATGGCGGCCGTGGCGGCGATGTCATCATCGAGGCCGTCGACGGGCTCAACACCCTGATCGACTACCGCTACCAGCAGCATTTCAAGGCCCAGCGGGGCGGAAACGGCTCCGGCAAGGACTGTCATGGCGCTGGCGGCAAGTCCGTGGTGCTGAAGGTTCCCGTCGGCACCCAGGTGTTCGACGAGGACCGCGAGACGCTGATCCACGACTTCACCGCGGTTGGCGAGCGCTTCGTGCTCTCCGAGGGCGGCAATGGCGGCTTCGGCAACGCCCATTTCAAGTCGCCGACCAACCGGACGCCGCGCAACGCCAATCCCGGCCAGCCCGGCGAGGAGCGCTGGATCTGGCTGCGCATGAAGCTGATCGCCGACGCCGGCCTGGTCGGCCTGCCGAATGCCGGCAAGTCCACCTTCCTGTCGAAGGTGTCGGCCGCCAAGCCGAAGATCGCCGATTATCCGTTCACCACGCTGCATCCGCAGCTCGGCGTCGTGAACGCCGACGGCCGCGAGTTCGTGCTGGCCGACATCCCCGGCCTGATCGAGGGCGCGCATGAAGGCGCCGGGCTCGGCGACCGCTTCCTCGGCCATGTCGAGCGCTGCCGGGTGCTGCTGCATCTGGTCGATGCCACCTGCGAGCACGCTGGCAAGGCCTACAAGACGGTCCGGCACGAGCTCGAAGCCTATGGCGGCGAGCTGACCGACAAGGTCGAGATCGTCGCACTCAACAAGATCGACGCGGTCGATCCCGACGAGCTCAAGAAGCAGAAGGACCGGCTGAAGCGCGCCGCCAAGAAGACGCCGCTGCTGCTGTCCGGTGCAACCGGCGACGGCGTCAAGGACGCCCTGCGCAAGCTCGCCGACGTCATCAGCGAGCAGCCGGTGTCCAACAAGGCCAAGAGCACGGCCGACAACGCCGCGACCGATGAGCCGTGGGCGGGGCCAGTGCCACCGCAGGGCTGAGCTGAAGCCCCACCTTGCCTCGCGAGCCCTGGCTTGCGACACTCCGCCGCGATCACTCAATCCATAGCCCGTCCTGTGCGGACCGCGTGTCCATCACGCAACCGCCCGTCACGCGACGCGGGCTCGAACCGACCCCGTATCTGCCATGGCCCCCCGTCTCGAAAACTTCCGCCGCATCGTCGTCAAGGTCGGCTCGTCGCTGCTGGTCGATTCCGAGGCCGGCGAGGCCCGCGCCTCCTGGCTCACGGCGCTGGCTGCCGACATCGCCCGGCTGCATGGCCGCGGCTGTGAGCTTTTGGTGGTGTCGTCGGGCTCGATCGCGCTCGGCCGCAGCCGGCTGAAGCTGCCGCGCGGGCCCTTGAAGCTGGAGGAGAGCCAGGCCGCCGCCGCGGTCGGCCAGATCGCGCTGGCGCGGATATGGTCCGAGGTGCTCGGCGCCCACGGCATCGGCGCCGGCCAGATCCTGGTGACCTTGCAGGACACCGAGGAGCGCCGCCGCTATCTCAATGCCCGCTCGACCATCGCCAAGCTCCTGGAATGGCGTGCAGTGCCGGTGATCAACGAGAACGACACAGTGGCCACCGCCGAGATCCGCTATGGCGACAATGACCGCCTCGCCGCCCGCGTCGCGACCATGGCGAGCGCCGACCTCTTGGTGCTGCTGTCGGACATCGACGGCCTCTACACCGCCCCGCCCGCGAAGGACCCGAACGCGCGGCTGATCCCGGTGGTCGAGAGCATCACCGCCGACGTCGAGGCGATGGCCGGCAGCGCCGCCTCGGAGTTTTCCCGCGGCGGCATGCTGACCAAGATCGAGGCCGCCAAGATCGCGACCACGGGCGGGACGCACATGCTGATCGCCTCCGGCAAGATCGAGCATCCGCTGGCGGCGATCGCCGATGGCGGCCGCTGCACCTGGTTCCTGACCCCGGCCAATCCGGTAACCTCGCGAAAACGCTGGATCGCCGGCTCGCTGGAGCCGAAGGGCACGCTGACGATCGACGCCGGCGCGGTCGCCGCGCTGCGCGCCGGCAAGAGCCTGCTGCCGGCCGGCGTGATCCGGGTCGACGGCCAGTTCGCCCGCGGCGATGCCGTGGTCGTGCGCGGACCGGAAACCCATGAAATCGGCCGCGGCCTGGTCGCCTACGACGCTGACGACGCCGAGCGCATCAAGGGCCGCTCGTCCCCGGATGTTGCGGTCATCCTCGGCATGTCCGGACGGGCGGAGATGATCCACCGCGACGATCTGGTGATCGGTCCGGCGGGGGTGGGAACTACTGGATAGGCTAGCTTTCGTTCTTCAGCTCACTTTCGAAATCGCGCCCACCATAGGCAATCGTCACGATCTCCACACGCGTCTTGAGGACACGGAAGGCAATCGTGACGCGGCGCTCGAAACCGATCGTGCGCAGGCCCTTCACGATGTCGTCCCGTTTCGTGCCGCGCTCGGGGAAATGCTCCAGCGCCAGACAGGCGTCGCGGATTCGCCGTATATAGGCAATGGCGATGGCTGGACTGCGGTTGTCCGCGATGTAGTCGTAGAGAGCCGTCAAATCGGCATTCGCTTGGTCTCGGAAGACGACCCTACGCGCCACGCTTGCCGGCCTTCACGCGACGGGCGTGGCGGGCTTCCAGCCGCTCGAACACGGTCTCGGCCGGAAGGCTCGGCTTCTTGTTCGCCAGGGAGGCCTTGACCTTGCTCCGAAGAAAGTCGTCGTAGACGGCACCCCGTTCGTCCAATGCGCGCAGCGCGTCGGCGAAAACGTCGTTAACGCTTTCGTAATGGCCGTTTTCGAGCTGCCGCTCGAGCATGTCCTGCTGTTTGGCGCTCAGCTCGATCTGAAATGCTTTGCTCGGCACGGCGTCCCACCTTTCGTCTGGCGTCATGATAGCACAGCCTTCGCCTCGCTTTGACCCTCTTCCCAGCAAGGGCCGACTGCGCCGCTTGCCCTTCGCAACCCGCCTTTTTCCATGCTAGACCATCGCCTTAATTCAAGGTTGAACCACCCATGACCGCGCCTCTCAAAGCCATCGATGGCAACGCCGATCTGCCCCTGCTGATGAACGACCTCGCCCAGCGCGCCCGTGCGGCGGCGCGGGTGCTGTCGCTGGCGCCGGCCGAGCAGAAGAACCGGGCGCTGGAGGCGATGGAGCGGCGGATCCGCGCCCGCGCTGACGCCATCATCGCGGCCAATACCGAGGACGTCGCCGAGGCCAAGGCGGCCGGCATGGCGGCGTCGTTCCTCGACCGCCTGACCCTGACGCCGGCGCGCGTCGCCGGCATGGCCGACGGCATCGCCGTCGTGCGCGGCGTCGCCGATCCGGTCGGCGTGGTCACCGAGAGCTGGCAGCGGCCGAACGGCATGACCATCGAGCGCGTGCGGGTGCCGCTCGGCGTCATCGCCGTGATCTTCGAAAGCCGTCCCAACGTCGCGGCCGATGCCGGCGTGCTGTGCCTGAAGTCCGGCAATGCGGTGATCCTGCGCGGCGGCTCGGACTCGTTCCGCTCGTGCCGGGCGATCCATGAATGCCTGGTCGAAGGCCTGCGCGAGGCGGGCCTGCCCGAAGCCGCGATCACGCTGGTGCCGACCCGCGATCGCGCTGCGGTCGGCCTGCTGCTGTCCGGCCTGAATGGCGGCGTCGACGTCATCGTGCCGCGCGGGGGCAAGAGCCTGGTCGCGCGCGTCGAGGCGGAGGCGCGGGTGCCGGTGTTCGCGCATCTCGAGGGCGTCAATCACGTCTATGTCGACGGTGCCGCCGATCTCGAGATGGCCAAGTCGATCGTGCTGAACGCCAAGATGCGCCGCACCGGCGTCTGCGGCGCGGCCGAGACCTTGCTGGTCGACCGGGCCTCGCAGGACAAGATCAAGCCGCTGGTCGAGATGCTGATTGGCGCCGGCTGCGAGGTGCGCGGCGATGACGCCGTGCGGGCCGCGGACGCGCGCGTGAAGCCGGCCAGCGACCAGGATTGGGATACCGAATATCTCGATGCGATCATCGCGGCCAAGGTGGTCGATGGCGTGCAGGGCGCGATCGCCCACATCCACGCGCACGGATCGCACCATACCGATGCGATCGTCACCAACGACAACGCCGCCGCCGACAAATTCCTCAACGAGGTCGACTCGGCCATCGTGCTGCACAACGCCTCGACGCAGTTCGCCGATGGCGGCGAGTTCGGCTTCGGCGCGGAAATCGGCATCGCCACGGGCAAGTTCCATGCACGCGGGCCGGTGGGCGTCGAGCAGCTGACCAGCTTCAAATACCGGATTCACGGCACCGGGCAGACGCGGCCATGACCGCGGCAGCCTGTGGTTGAGTCGGGCGGGTCGCAAGCGGGGGCAGCCGTGACCGACGAGACCGCCATGCGCCCTGCGATCCGGCAGGCGCTGCCGCCTTACAGCGACGGCATGCGCATCGGCCTGCTCGGTGGCTCGTTCAATCCGCCGCACCAGGCGCATCGCGCGATCAGCCTGTTCGCGCTGAAGAGGCTGCAGCTCGACCGCGTCTGGTGGCTGGTCACCCCCGGCAATCCGCTGAAGGACAATGGCGGGCTGCATGCGCTGGCCGAGCGCGCCGCGGCGGCGCGCCGGGTGGCGGCCGATCCTCGCATCGAGATCAGCTGTCTCGAATCGGTCATCGGCACCCGCTATACTGCCGACACCATCGATTATCTGCGCCGGCGCGCCTCGCGCCTGCGCTTCGTGTGGATCATGGGCGCCGACAACCTCGCGCAGTTCCATCGCTGGCAGAAGTGGCAGCACATCGCGGCCCAGGTGCCCATCGCCGTGGTCGATCGCCCGCCGCGCAGCTTCCGCGCCCTGAATGCCCCTGCCGCGCGTGCGCTGGCGCGGTATCGCGTTGCGGAGGCGGAGGCCAGCCGTCTTGCAGACCGCGCCGCGCCCGCCTGGGTTTATCTCACCGGCCTCAAGCTGAACCTGTCATCGACGGGGCTGAGGAACCCGGACGGCAGCTGGAAGTCATTCTGAGATGCCACAGGACAAGCGCCTCCGCGGCATCGGATGTGCATGGAACTTACCGCCCGCCGCGGTCCGAGGCAGGTGGTTGGAAGCGACGCCGGACCACGCCGCCCCGGGGGGACTGGATTGTTGAAACCGTTAACCCCACATGCCTAGTATGGTCAGCAGGCCCCGATGGATTCGGCCTGCGATACAGTGAAAGGAATGGTCCCTGACCACATCTGTATTGTCCCAGTCGGCCTTACCCAAGACCAAGGCAACGACGTCAAAGGCAACATCTGCCAAGTCGGCGACTGCCAAGTCCACGCGTAAAGCTGCGACCCTGGAAGCGGCCTTGCAGGCGCAACCCGACGCCGACAAGACCTTGCGCACGATCCTCTCTCGCCTCGAGGACATGAAGGCGGAAGAGACGGTCACCATCGATCTTCATGGTAAATCGGCCTATTCCGATTACATGGTCATCACCACGGGCCGCTCGAACCGGCACGTCGGATCGATCGCGGAAAACGTCGCGAAAGGTCTGAAGGAGACCGGCGCCAAGAAGGTCCACATCGAAGGCCTGCCCAATTGCGATTGGGTGCTGATCGATTGCGGCGACGTCATCGTTCACGTGTTCAGGCCCGAGGTGCGCGAGTTCTACAATCTCGAGCGGTTGTGGACGCAGGGGCCGAAACCGGCGAAGACGGTCTAGAGGGCCGAACGCGGCGGCCGGTGCGAATCGCGCCACGCACGTGTTAGTGCGGGCGCATGCGCATCATCTTGATCGCCGTCGGCCGGTTGAAGCAGGGTCCCGAGCGGGAGCTCGCGGAGCGCTACCGCGAGCGTTTCGACGACCTCGCCCGCAAGCTCGGGCTGCGCAGCATCGAGATTCACGAGCTGCCCGAAAGCCGCGCGCGCGACGCTGCCACCCGCATCAGCGAGGAAGCCGCTGGGATCGCGGCCCTGATCCCGGACAAGGCCATGCTCGTCTGCCTGGACGAGCGCGGCCGGAACGTCGACAGCACAACCTTCGCGGGTCACATCGGGCGCTGGCGCGACGAAGGCATTAACGCTACCGCCTTCGTGATCGGCGGCGCCGACGGACTTTCGCCCGAATTGCGGCGCACAGCCAAGCTCGCGGTCGCGTTTGGGGCCGCGACCTGGCCGCATCAGATCGTCCGCGTTCTCCTGCTCGAGCAGATTTACCGTACTGCTACGATCCTGACCGGTCACCCCTATCACCGCGCTTGAATCAGCTAGGATGGGAGCACATTAAGGACGTCGATGTTCGCTGCGCGGTCCCCCACTCGCTCATTGATGACCGTCCGCAGCGGCTGGGCGTGCGGCGCGTCGCTGATCGCAGTCCTGACTCTCGCGGCAACCGCCGCAAATCCGGCAACGGCCCAGAACGGCCTCCGCCCCTCCATCACGGCTCCCAGTACCGCTCCGGCTACTCCCCCCGGACCGCCACCGACACCTGAGCAGCTGAAGCAGCGCGAGCAGGAGCTCGAGGCGGCCCGTGCTGCGCAAAAGGCCGCCGCCGAGGCGCAGGAGCGCCTCAAGGCGGAGATCGGCGCCCTCGGCGAGGACCGTGGCAAGCTCAATCAGCAACTGATCGACGTCGCATCCCAGGTCCGGAGCGTCGAAATCCGGGTCGGCGAGGCCGAGACGCGGCTGCGCGGCCTCGATGGCCGCGAGCAGGATCTGCGCACCTCCCTGGAATCCCGTCGCGGCGAGATCATCGAGGTCCTCGCTGCACTGCAGCGTGCAGGCCGCCGAACCCCGCCGGCCCTGTTCGTCCGGCCCGAGGATGCCCTGCAGTCGCTGCGCACCGCCATGCTGCTGGGAGCGGTCGTGCCGGAGATGCGCGGCCGTGCCGAGAAGCTCTCCACCGACCTCGGCGAGCTCGTCGCCATTCGCAAGACCATCGCAACAGAACGCGACAAGCTTTCCGGCGACCGCGACAAGCTGCGCACCGATCAGACCCGGCTTGCCGCGCTGGTCGAGGAACGCCAGCGCAAGCAGACCACGGCCGAGAAGGACATGGAGGCGGAGAGCGCCCGCGCCGTGATGCTCGCGCAGCAGGTCGATTCGCTGCAGGGCCTGATCTCGACCATGGAACTCGACATCAAGAGCGCCGCCAAGGCCGCCTCGACGGCGAGCCTGCAGGGCGTTCCGGTCAACTCAAAGCCGGATGCGAATGCGCTGCGCAATCCCGGGCGCAAGGCGCCGGCGATCGCGTTTGCATCCAGCAAGGGCATGCTGACCTACCCGGTCAACGGCACCAGGATTCGGGAATTCGGCGCGTCCGACGGCGCCGGCGGCGTCGATAAAGGCATTTCCTTGGCATCCCGTCCGGGCGCTCAGGTCACAACCCCGTGTGATGGCTGGGTTGTGTATGCGGGCCCCTTCCGCAGCTACGGACAACTCTTGATCCTCAACGCCGGTGGCGGGTATCATGTCCTGATCGCCGGGATGGAGCGCATTTCCGTCAACATCGGGCAGTTTGTTCAGACGGGAGAGCCGGTCGCGACCATGGGCATCACATCCCAAGTCGCATCCATTCTCGCTACCAATGCGAGTCAACCAGTGCTCTATGTCGAGTTCCGTAAGGACGGCACTCCAATCGATCCAGGCCCATGGTGGGCCGCAAATGAAGGCGAAAAGGTACGCGGATGATGCGTAAGACTTCGGTAATTCTCCTGAGCGCGGTCACCGGTGCGGCATTGACCTTGTTCGTGACCCAGCCGCGCGCAGTGCTGATGGGATCGACCGCGCGGGCCGCGACTGCCGATACCTATCGCCAGCTCAATTTGTTCGGCGATGTCTTCGAGCGCGTGCGCAGCGACTATGTCGAGAAGCCGGACGATTCGAAGCTGGTGGAATCCGCCATCAGCGGCATGCTCTCCGGTCTCGACCCGCATTCGAGCTACATGGATGCGAAGAGCTTCCGCGACATGCAGGTGCAGACCCGCGGCGAGTTCGGCGGCCTCGGCATCGAGGTCACGATGGAAGACGGCCTGATCAAGGTCGTGTCGCCGATCGACGATACGCCGGCCTCGAAGGCGGGCATCCAGGCCAACGACATCATCACCAATCTCGACGAGGAGGCCGTGCAGGGCCTTACGCTCAACCAGGCGGTCGAGAAGATGCGCGGCCCGGTCGGCACCAAGATCAAGCTGAAGGTCGTGCGCAAGGGCGCCGACAATCCGCTCGACATCACGCTGACCCGCGACAACATCCGGGTGCGTTCGGTGCGCTCGCGCATCGAGTCGGACGACATCGCCTACATCCGCATCACCACCTTCAACGAGCAGACCACCGAAGGCCTCAAGAAGAGCGTCGCCGACCTGCAGAACCAGATCGGCGACAAGCTGAAGGGCTACGTGATCGACCTGCGCAACAACCCGGGCGGCCTGCTCGAAGAGGCCGTCACGGTGTCCGACGCGTTCCTCGAGCGCGGCGAGATCGTGTCGACCCGCGGCCGCAACGCCGAGGAGACGCAGCGCCGCTCGGCGCACGCCGGCGACCTCACCAAGGGCAAGCCGGTCATCGTGCTGGTCAATGGCGGCTCGGCCTCCGCGTCGGAGATCGTGGCCGGTGCGCTGCAGGACCACAAGCGCGCGACGCTGGTCGGCACCCGCTCGTTCGGCAAGGGCTCGGTGCAGACGATCATCCCGCTCGGCTCCGGCAACGGTGCACTGCGCCTGACCACCGCGCGCTACTACACGCCGTCGGGCAAATCGATCCAGGCCAAGGGCATCGTGCCGGACATCGAGGTGCTGCAGGACGTGCCGGATGAGCTGAAGTCGCGCACCGACACCAAGGGCGAGGCCTCGCTGCGCGGCCACCTGAAGAACGACGGTGACGAGAAGACCGGCTCGCAATCCTACGTCCCGCCGGACGCCAAGGACGACAAGGCGCTCAAGATGGCGGCCGACCTGCTGCATGGCATCAAGAGCAGCTCCTCGGCGAATCCGGCGCCGGCCGCGACGACCGACAAGGCGGCGGCCGACAAGCCGACGACCAATCAGCCGGCTGCGAAGCCGAACTGATACCGGCTCAATCACGAGACAGGTTTGCACGAGACAGGTTTTTGAAAGGGCGGCCTTCGGGCCGCCCTTTTGATTTTGCGGCACAGCCGCTGCCGTTTGATCCGCCGATCTACGGGCTCCGGACAAGCGCCCTGCGCCGGACTCCCCGCCGTGA
The DNA here is from genome assembly GCF_051167715.1 of Bradyrhizobium sp. HKCCYLS20291. Lineage (NCBI taxonomy): Bacteria > Pseudomonadati > Pseudomonadota > Alphaproteobacteria > Hyphomicrobiales > Nitrobacteraceae > Bradyrhizobium > Bradyrhizobium sp. HKCCYLS20291. Next base: position 10,557 of record NZ_JBNPTO010000018.1, read on the forward strand.
TATCGTCGGCCCGATTGATTCGGGAATATCGATGACAGAGACGGCCGACGAGCTGAGCGCACCGCTCGGACAGACGGAGAAGCGTCGCGGGCGCCGCATTCGGCTTCCCTTCACCCTGCTGCAAGCCGTGGCCGTGCTGCTCGGACTGGTCCTGGTCGTGTTCGCCGGCTTTGCCATGTTCGCGGACAACCCGTTCGGCGGCGAGCCGGTCGCCCGGATCGCGATCAACGAGGGCGCCAAGCCGGAGGACAAGCCGGCAGCAGCCAAGCCCGAGGCCAAGCATGACTCCCACGGCGCGCCGGCCGCCAAGCAGGAGGGCGGCGAGCGCAAGACCGTCACCATCATCGACGGCTCCAGCGGGACCCGGCAGGAGGTGGCGATCGGCGGCGGCGCGAGCGAGACCGCGGAACCGGGATCTTCGACGGCGCCGAGCCAGATGCCCGGCGTCGATCCGCGCCTCCTCGAGAAGTCGCGCTACGGCATGATCCCGGTGATGGCCGACGGCCTGAAGCCGTTCACCGCCTACGCCGCCGAGTTCGACCGCGCCAAGGCAGCGCGGATGCCGGCAGTCGCCATCGTGATCGGCGGCCTCGGCGTAGGCGCCGCCAAGACCGTCGACGCGATCATGAAGCTGCCGCCGGCCGTGACGCTCGCCTTCACGCCCTACGGCTCGGATCCGACCAAGCTCGCCGAGCGGGCGCGGGCGCAGCGCCACGAGATCCTGCTGCAGGTGCCGATGGAGCCGTACGACTATCCCGACAACGATCCAGGCCCGCAGACGCTGCTGGCGACGCTCGGTCCGGATCAGAACATCGACCGGCTGTTCTGGCACATGAGCCGGCTGCAGGGGTACGTCGGCATCGGCAATTTCATGGGTGCGCGGTTCGTTGCCACTGAAGCCGCGATGCAGCCGGTCGTGAACGAGGCCGCCAAGCGCGGCCTTGCCCTGTTCGACGACGGCGCCGCGCCGCGCAGCGTGGCGGCATCGCTGGCCACCGGGCGCGCCATTCCGTTCGCCAAGGGCGACGTCACCATCGATGCCGTCCCGACGCCGGTCGAGATCGACAGTGCGCTGGTCAAGCTCGAGAGCCTTGCGAAGGAGCGCGGTATCGCGGTGGGCACGGCGTCGGCCCTCCCGGTCTCGATCGACCGCATCGGCACCTGGATCAAGGGGCTCGACCGCAAGGGTATCCTGCTGGTGCCATTGACAACCGCAATGCTGAAATCAAAATCGAACTGAACGCACGCAGGCGGCGTGACCGCGACCTGGGCGACACGCGCAGGGATCACGCAGGAAGGCCGACACGGAATGACGCGCTACGAGGACCTGCCCTACCGCACCTGCGTCGGCATCACGCTGATCAACTCGGAAGGGCTGGTATTCATCGGTCGCCGCGCTGGTGGCATCGAGCATGTCGACGACACCCATGTCTGGCAGATGCCGCAGGGCGGCGTCGATCCCGGCGAGGACACCTGGGAAGCCGCCAAGCGCGAGCTCTACGAGGAGACCAGCGTGCGCTCGGTCGAGAAGCTGGCCGAGATCGGCGACTGGCTCACCTACGACATCCCGCGCACCGTCGCCGGCCGCGCCTGGAAGGGACGCTATCGCGGTCAGCGGCAGAAATGGTTCGCGCTGCGCTTCACCGGTGCCGATGCCGAGATCGATGTGGAGCGTCCGGGAGGCGGCGGCCACAAGGCCGAGTTCATCACCTGGCGCTGGGAACCGCTGAAGAACCTGCCGGGCCTGATCGTACCGTTCAAGCGTCCCGTCTATGAGCGGGTGGCGAAGGAGTTCGCCCCGCTCGCCGGTGGCTGAGCGCGCGCGCGCCTTCAGTCAACAGAACGCATGAGTCGCAGCCCTCGGCTTCTGCGCATCGGCTGCAATGAATCCGTGCAGATCGGTCGCGATAACGCCGTCACGGTGTCGTGCTATGCGAGCGTCCAACGATGGGAACGAGCATGACCGAAAACAGACCCTACCGGCCGAACGTCGGCATCGCGCTGTTCAACGCCGACGGTCTCGTCTTTCTCGGGCGCCGCTTCCGCGACGACGGGCCGGAGATCATCCTGCCTGGCCTCGAATGGCAGATGCCGCAGGGCGGCGTCGATCCCGGCGAGGACCTGCAGGCCGCCGCACGCCGCGAATTGTGGGAGGAGACGGGCATCCAGGACGCCGAGATCATCAGTGAGAGCGACTGGCTGACCTACGAGTTTCCGCCCTTCGAGGACCCGAACCATCGGCTGGCGCGGTTTCGTGGCCAGCGCCAGAAATGGTTCGCCATGCGCTTCACCGGCCAGGAGGCCGCGATCGATCCGGTGACGCCCCGCAACGGCCAGCCGGCCGAGTTCGACGGCTGGCGCTGGGAGCGGCTGGAGCGTGTCCCCGACCTGGTCGTGCCGTTCCGGCGCGACGTGTACCGCGCGGTGGCGCAGGCGTTTCGACATCTCGCCAACGCCTGATAGTCGTCGTTGCGTCAAGGCGCGCAGGCCCTGTCCGCTCGTCATTCCGGTGCGCGCGTAGCGCGAGCCCGGAATCCATAACCACGATCGGTGATGAGGAGCGGGATGGATGCGGCGCTTGTCTTTGAGACAACCACCGTTCGTGGTTATGGATTCCGGGCTCATCGCCGCGCGATGCCCCGGAGTGACGGCGGAGAGTGTCGAGCTAATTGCCCTCGACCGTGAACGGGCCGATCGCGATCACGCGGCAATCATTGTCGCGGGTGGAGCAATCGGCCAGTGCTCCGCCGATTGCGGTCTCCTCACGGTCGCCGTTCAAGCCATAGCCGGGATGACCTCCGGTGCCGACGGCGATCGCGTTCCAGCCCGACGGAGACGCATCAAGACGACGCGCGACCTCCTCGCGGGCATCGACTGCAATCGCGGAATGGCTGGCCGCATGGAAAAAACCGGTGGCCTTCATCACCGTCGGAACGGGCACCACGAAGGTGTCGTCGAGCGCCACGATCATGCACGCCGTGCCAGCCTGCGCCCCGCAGGCTTCGAGATTGCGCCGCACGACGTCCTCGACCAGGTCGGCACCGACACCGAAGAAGAATTGCCCGTTGGGTCCGAGCGCGATCGCCTTGGAGCGCCGCCCGGGCTTGTAGTTCGCTTCCAGCCGCGCCTTGCCGGCATCATGCGCCAGCGGCATCTCCGCAACCGAAAATGCGCGCTCGGTCGACGGGTCGTGGCGCACCCACGGCTGGGGCGGCAGCGGCGGCTTGCTATGCGGATAGACAACGCTATCGCCGACCGCATAGAGGTCGCACTTGCGCGGACCGTTCACGCTTTCGACGCGCTGACGGCATTGCTCGAGCGCGGCCGCCTTGGCGGCCTCTTCGCTGGGCTGGCCGCTCACATAGGCGTTGATGCCGTTGATCGTGGTCGCGAACGCCTTGTAGTCCTGGGCCGGCACGTAGTCGCGCGCTAGCGCGATGCGGGTGCGTTCCGTCACGAACGGGACCGCCTCGGGCGCGAACTTCTCGGGCGCTGCCGCTGATGACGGCGAGCCGGCCGGCTGCGGCGATGTGCTCGGCTCCACCGCAGCGGTGGCGGCCGCCGGCGATGGCGACGCGGCGGCGGGCGACTGCGGCGACTGTTTGGCCGGTGCCGCCGACAGCCGGGCCAGCGCCTCGGCCGCCGACTTGGCCGCATCCCGCTGCGCCGCCGGCGGATCGCGGTGATCCAGATACAGTGCCGTCCCGACGCCGGCCGCGACCATCATGGCCACGACGGCTGCGACGGCCGAGATCAGCCGGCGGGCGCCGCCGGGCTTGGCCACCTTCTGATCCTGCGGCGGGGCGTAGGTGCCGTCCTCGCGGCGCATCGCGACCCGAAAGGCGTGCACCGGCGTCGGGATGTTCTTGACCTCGCGGGCGCCCATGTCGGCGAACTGCACCGACAGCTTGTTGGCGACCTGCTCGTGCACCGTGCGCGAAATGCAGATGCCGCCGACATCGGCGAGACCCTCGAGGCGCGAGGCGATGTTGACGCCGTCGCCGAGCAGATCGCCATCGCGCTCGACGACGTCGCCGATGGTGATGCCGATGCGGTAGCTCATCTGCCGGCTCGGCGGAAACGCCATGTTGCGCGTGCGCAGACTCTCCTGGATGTCGATCGCACAGCGCACCGCCTCGACCGCGCTCGGAAATTCCGCAAGCACGGCATCGCCCGCCGTGTTGAAGATGCGGCCGCCGGCGCGCGCGATGAAGTCGTCGACGACCTCGCGATAGGCCTCCAGGCGCCGCAGCGTCTCCTCTTCATCCTCGGCGACGAGGCGCGAGTAGCCGGCGATGTCGGCGGCGAAAATCGCCGCGATCTTGCGCTTCAGAACGGTCTGGCCTGCCATTTCACCACGCCCGGTCGCATCGTCGGGAGCATGCCCAGAGATCGGCGAGCACGCAACCGGCATCCCTTGTAGTAGTCATCGGCCGGCCCAGGACGTTCGAGCCACAGACGAAAATGGCCGGGCAGAGCCCGGCCATGAACGTTCATTCACATGTCGCGTGCGGAATCAGTGCAGCGCCGTCGTGTTGAGCTGCTGCTGGATCGTCTTGAAGTGATCGAGCCGCTCGATCGCGCGATCGAGCTCGTTGCCCTGCTTCTCGTTGAGCTTGGCTTCCATGCCCGCGATCTCGGCGGCGAAGGCGGCGTGGTCCAGATCCTTCAGCGACGTCGCGACGTCGGCGAGAATCGTCAGACCCTTGTCGGAGATCTCGGCGAGGCCGCCGAGCACGATGATCTTCTGCTGCGATCCGCCGGTCGTGACGGTCAGCACGCCCGGACGCAAGGTGGCGACGAACGGCGCGTGGCCCGCCATCACGCCGAAATCACCCTCCTGGCCGGGGACGTCGACCTGGTCGACCTCGCCCGAGAAGGCGATCTTTTCCGGCGAGACGAGATCGAAGTGGAAAGTAGCCATGGAAAACCTGCGAATAGCGAGTAGCGAATGGCGAGTAGGGAAGAAGGGAGCAGCGAACGACTATTCGCTACTCCCTATTCGCTATTCGCGTCTCAGGCGGCTTCCGCCGCCAGCTTCTTGCCCTTCTCGACCGCCTCGTCGATGTTACCGACCATATAGAAGGCGGCCTCCGGGAGGTGGTCGTACTTGCCTTCACACAGGCCCTTGAAGCCCTTGATGGTGTCGGCGAGGTCGACGAACTTGCCGGGCGAACCGGTGAAGATTTCGGCGACGTGGAACGGCTGCGACAGGAAGCGCTCGATCTTGCGGGCGCGGGCGACCGTCAGCTTGTCCTCTTCCGAGAGCTCGTCCATGCCCAGGATGGCGATGATGTCCTGCAGCGACTTGTAGCGCTGGAGGATCTGCTGGACCATGCGCGCCGTGTTGTAGTGCTCCTCACCGACGACCAGCGGTGAGAGCATGCGCGAGGTCGAGTCGAGCGGGTCGACCGCCGGATAGATGCCCTTTTCCGAGATCGCGCGGTTGAGCACGGTGGTGGCGTCCAAGTGGGCGAACGAGGTGGCCGGCGCCGGGTCGGTCAAGTCGTCGGCCGGCACGTAGATGGCCTGCACCGAGGTGATCGAGCCCTTGTTGGTGGTGGTGATGCGCTCCTGCAGCGCGCCCATGTCGGTGGCGAGCGTCGGCTGATAACCCACGGCCGAAGGAATACGGCCGAGCAGCGCCGACACTTCCGAGCCCGCCTGGGTGAAGCGGAAGATGTTGTCGACGAAGAACAGCACGTCCTGGCCCTGGTCGCGGAAGTGCTCGGCGACGGTCAGACCGGTCAGACCGACGCGGGCGCGGGCGCCCGGCGGCTCGTTCATCTGACCGAACACCAGCGCGCACTTCGACTTGACGCTCGGATCCGGATTGTGCGGATCAGCGTTGACCTTGGACTCGATGAACTCGTGATAGAGGTCGTTGCCCTCACGGGTACGCTCGCCGACGCCGGCGAACACCGAGTAACCACCGTGCGCCTTGGCGACGTTGTTGATCAGCTCCTGGATCAGCACGGTCTTGCCGACGCCGGCGCCGCCGAACAGGCCGATCTTGCCGCCCTTGGCGTACGGCGCCAGGAGGTCGACGACCTTGATGCCGGTGACGAGAATTTCAGCTTCCGTCGACTGGTCGGTGTAGCTCGGCGCGTCCGCGTGGATCGGGCGCAGGCCTTCCGCCTTGACCGGGCCGGCTTCGTCGATCGGCTCGCCGATCACGTTCATGATGCGGCCGAGCGTGCCTTCGCCGACCGGAACCCGAATCGGCGAACCGGTGTCGCTCACCTCCTGGCCGCGCACCAGACCCTCGGTGGTGTCCATCGCGATCGCGCGCACGGTGGATTCACCGAGATGCTGGGCGACCTCGAGCACCAGGCGGTTGCCGCCATTCTTGGTTTCGAGCGAATTGAGAATGGCCGGCAGGTGACCTTCGAACTGCACGTCGACGACGGCGCCGATGACCTGGGTGATGCGACCGATCTGGTTGGCTGCGGTAGCCATTGAGTGTCTCTCCTTACGATCCGTATACGAAACCACGGTCGGCTCGACCGGGATATGTTCCAAAGTTGCGCTTCAACGGGCGCTGCGCGATCCGGTTAGACCGCTTCGGCGCCCGAAATGATTTCGATCAGTTCCTTGGTGATCATCGCCTGACGCGTGCGGTTGTAGATCAGCGTCTGCTTGCGGATCATCTCGCCGGCGTTGCGGGTGGCGTTGTCCATCGCCGACATCTGCGCACCGTAGAACGAGGCGTTGTTCTCGAGCAGCGCGCGGAAGATCTGGACGGCCAGGTTGCGAGGCAGGAGACCGGCGAGGATCTCGTCCTCCTCCGGCTCGTATTCGTAAGGCGCCAGCGGCGCCGCGTTGGCGGCACGTGCCTCGACGACCAGTGGAATGATCTGCTGCGCGGTCGGGATCTGCGCGATCACCGAGCGGAAGCGCGAGTAGAACAGGGTGCAGAAATCGAACTCGCCGGCCTCGAAGCGGGCGATCACCTTCTTGGCGATGTCATCCGCATTGGCGAAGCCGATCTGGCGCACCGAGCGCAGGTCCAGGTGCTCGACGATCTGCTTGTCGAACTGGCGGCGCAGCTGCTCGTAGCCCTTGCGGCCGACGCAGAAGAACTTCACTTCCTTGCCCTGGTTCATCAGGGCGAGGGCACGCTCACGCGCCAGGCGCACGATCGAGGAGTTGAACGCGCCGGACAGGCCGCGTTCACCGGTGCAGACCAGCAGCAGATGCACCTGGTCGCGCCCGGTGCCCGCGAGCAGGCTCGGCCCGCCAGCGGAAGCGATGGTGGCGCTCGCGATGTTGGAGATCACGGCGTCCATCTTCTCGGCATAGGGACGCGCCGCCTCAGCCGCCTGCTGCGCGCGGCGCAGCTTGGAGGCGGCGACCATCTGCATGGCCTTGGTGATCTTCTGCGTCGCCTTGGTCGAGGCGATGCGGACCCGCATGTCTTTCAGTGACGCCATTGTTCGTCTAGCTCACCCCGGCGGCCGATCCCCTGGAGACCCGACCGCTCAACCCTGAGATTGGTCATGCCCGGCCTGATGCCGGGCATGAGATGTCACGTTGTCCCACCCCGAAGGCGTGGATGGCCGGCTGGAAGCCGGCCGTCCCTTCGCGATCAGGCGAAGGTCTTGGCGAAGCCTTCGACCACCGCCTTCAGCTTGGCGGCGCTGTCGTCGGACAGGTCCTTGCTGTCGCGGATCGCGTTCAGCAGGTCGGCGTTCTTGCCGCGCAGCACCGACAGCAGTCCGTCCTCGAAGGCGCGAACCTTGCCGAGCGGAAGCGCGTCGAGATAGCCGTTGGTGCCGGCCCAGATCACGCAGACCTGCTCTTCCATCTTCAGCGGCGAGAACTGCGGCTGCTTCAGGAGCTCGGTCAGGCGCGAGCCGCGGTTCAAGAGGCGCTGGGTCGAGGCGTCGAGGTCGGAGCCGAACTGCGCGAACGCCGCCATCTCGCGGTACTGCGCCAGCTCGCCCTTGATCTTGCCGGCGACCTTCTTCATCGCCTTGGTCTGCGCCGAGGAGCCGACGCGCGACACCGACAGACCGACGTTCACGGCAGGGCGGATGCCCTGGAAGAACAGGTCCGTCTCCAGGAAGATCTGGCCGTCGGTGATCGAGATGACGTTGGTCGGGATGTAGGCCGACACGTCGTTGGCCTGCGTCTCGATGACCGGCAGGGCGGTCAACGAACCCAGACCATGGTCCTTGCCGAGCTTCGCGGCGCGCTCGAGCAGGCGGGAGTGCAGGTAGAACACGTCGCCGGGATAGGCTTCGCGGCCCGGCGGGCGGCGCAGCAGCAGCGACATCTGGCGGTAGGCGACGGCCTGCTTGGACAGATCGTCATAGATGATGACGGCGTGCATGCCGTTGTCGCGGAAGTACTCGCCCATGGTGCAGCCGGTGAACGGCGCGAGATACTGCATCGGCGCCGGATCAGACGCGGTCGCGGCGACGACGATCGAGTATTCCAGCGCGCCCTGCTCTTCGAGCACCTTGACGAACTGGGCGACGGTCGAGCGCTTCTGGCCGACGGCGACATAGACGCAGTACAGCTTCTGGCTCTCGGGAGCGCCAGCAACGTTCAGCGGCTTCTGGTTCAGGATGGTATCGAGCGCGATCGCGGTCTTGCCGGTCTGACGGTCGCCGATGATCAGCTCGCGCTGGCCGCGGCCAACCGGGATCAGGGCGTCGATCGCCTTCAGGCCGGTGGCCATCGGCTCGTTGACCGACTTGCGCGGAATGATGCCGGGCGCCTTGACGTCGACGCGCTTGCGCTCGGTCGCCTGGATCGGGCCCTTGCCGTCGATCGGGTTGCCGAGCGCGTCGACGACGCGGCCGAGCAGGCCCTTGCCGACCGGCGCGTCCACGATGGCGCGGGTGCGCTTGACGGTCTGGCCTTCCTTGATCTCGCGGTCGGCGCCGAAGATGACGATACCGACGTTGTCGGTTTCGAGGTTCAGCGCCATGCCGCGGGTGCCGTTCTCGAACTCGACCATCTCGCCGGCCTGGACGTTGTCGAGACCGTAGACGCGGGCGATACCGTCACCGACGGACAGCACCTGTCCGACTTCGGTGACTTCGGCTTCCTGCCCGAAATTCTTGATCTGGTCCTTGAGGATCGCGGAAATTTCCGCGGCGCGGATGTCCATCAGCCTGCCTCTTTCATCGCGTGCTTGATCGAGTTGAGTTTGGTGCGAAGCGAACTGTCGATCATCCGGCTGCCGAGCTTGACGACGAGCCCGCCGATGATCGCTGGATCCACTTTCACGTTGAGCGCAACGTCCTTGCCGGTCACCGTCTTCAGTGAGGCCTTCAAGGCGTCGAGATTCTTGTCGGAGAGCGGCTCGGCGACGGTGACGTCGGCCGTGGCCTCACCCTTGTACTTGGCGACCAGCGCGTTGAAGGCGCGGATCACGTCGGAGACCGCGAACAGGCGGCGGTTGGTGGTCAGCACCCGCAGCACGTTGGCGGCGACACCACTGATGCCGGCCTTGTCGAGCACGGCATTGAGCGCCTTCAGCTGCACGTCGGCGCCGAACACCGGACTGCGGACCAGACGCTTGAGGTCGGCGCTCTCATCGAGAAGGGCATTGAACTTGTCGAGATCGGCCTTGACCGTATCGACGGACTTTTCGTCGCGGGCCAGTTCAAACAGGGCCGTCGCGTAACGTCCGGACACACCGGATACGGAGGGATCTTCAGCAGCCACAGACGTGCTCTTTTTTATATGTGCCCAACCCACAAGAGGGAAACCGGCGCGCTGGTGCAGCACAAACCAGTTAAGCCCTTGGAATTCAAGCAGGACTTTGATTTTCGATCGCCGCAGGGAGCAGCTTGATCACGAAAAGCGGCGCTTTGCTAACATAGCGTAAGCGCAGCCGCAACAAGCGGTGGCCCGCTATTCGGCACCTTGTTGCCGCGCCGCACCGAGAGCGCGCCCCGCAGCACGACGCGACCGTCTCAGCTCTCCGCTCGCCCCAACACTCGCCGGACTTCGATACCGTTGAACCAAAGAGCGTTCCAGCTGTTGCTGCATGGCCGCCATGCCTCAGAACCCTTGACTACCGGTTCTTACCTGCGGTGGCCGTCGCCTGACACCGGCACGCATTACTTGCCGACATCTTGGCACGCGTGACGGAGACTTCGGTCAACAGTATCACGAAGTATTCTTAAGTTAATGAAGCGTTAAACCATCGGATTACGGAATTTTCCCTAGCTCTGAAAGACAGTCGCAAGATCATCTGGCCGAAACGGAACAAAATCTACTGCCCCATTCATGCCTCATTGGCCCACCAAACGGCGCCCGCCTCAACACGTGACGGGGGTCCACTGGCTGCAGAACGCAGCAATACTGTTTCGAGGGACTGAGATGCTGAATCTGAAGAACTTCTCGGCTGGCAAGATCGCCGGCTCGCGCACCGCGCTCGCTATTGCCGTTACGCTGATCGTCGGCGGCACCACCACCGAAGCCTCGGCCCGGTCCAGGCATCACCATCATCATCATGCTCGCCATCACCATCATCACATGGCGCGCCAGGCCGCTGAGCCCGCGGCAAACACGTTCGCGAATGGCTGGTCGAACAACTCGTCCTGGATGAACGCCCACGCGTCGGTCTCGCCGTCATCCGGCACCGGCCGCAGCTTCTCCGGCATCGCGTCGTACTACGGCAACGAGTCCGGCAGCCGCACCGCCTCCGGCCAGCGCATGAACGCCAACGCGATGACCTGCGCCCACCGCTCGCTGCCTTTCGGCACCAAGCTGCGCGTCACCCATGGCGGCCAGAGTGTCGTCGTCACCGTCAATGATCGCGGCCCGTTCATCCGCGGCCGGGTGCTCGACCTCTCGACCGGCGCCGCCCGCGCCATCGGCCTGACCCGCGCCGGCGTCGGCCGCGTGACCGCCGAGATCGTGTCGTAAGCTACCCCATCTATCCGCGCGTCATTGCGAGCGCAGCGAAGCAATCCAGGGCCCCGTCGGGACTCTGGATTGCTTCGTCGCTGCGCTCCTCGCAATGACGGTGGAGAGAGCGGTGCAAATCGCTACAGGAAGCTCTGCGGGTCGACGTCGACCTCGAGCTTGAGATTGCCCCTGGGCTTCTCCGCGTGCGCCAGCCAGTGGCGCAGGTAATCCGACAGATCGAAATTGCGCGCCGACTTGAGCAGCAGCCGGAAACGGTAGCGGCCCTTGATGACGGCGAGCGGGGCTTCGGCCGGGCCGAGCAGCAGTACCCCCTCCTCACGCGGCGCTGACGCCACCAATCGTCTTGCAAAGCCCTCCGCCGTGGGCCGGTCGCCGGCCGAGATGATCAGGCTCGCCAGCCGTCCGAACGGCGGATAGCCGGTGCGCTCGCGGGCCTCAATCTCGCTGGTGTAGAAGGCCTCGCGGTCGCAGGCGACCAGCGCCTTCATCACCGGATGCTCGGGCTGGTGGGTCTGCAGGTAGCCGCGGCCCCGGCCCTGCTCGCGGCCGGCGCGGCCAATCACCTGGTTGAGGAGCTGCCAGGTGCGCTCGGCGGCGCGCGGATCGCCGTTGCCGAGGCCAAGATCAGCATCGACCACGCCGACCAGATTGAGCCGCGGGAAATTGTGTCCCTTGGCGACGAGCTGGGTGCCGATGATCAGGTCGACGCGGCCCTCCGCGATCTCGGTCAGCTCGGCGCGCATGGTCTCGATCGAGGTGATCAGGTCGCTCGACAGCACCATGCTGCGGGCGTCGGGAAACAGCGCCGCCGCTTCCTCCTGCAGCCGCTCCACGCCTGGGCCGACGGCGACCAGCGATTCCTCGGCCGCGCAATGCGGACAGGTCGGCGGCCTCCCCATCGAGAACCCGCAATGATGGCAGACCAGCCGCTGGCGGAAGCGGTGATCGACCAGCCAGGCGTCGCAGATCGTGCAGGCGAAGCGGTGGCCGCAGGCGCGGCACAGGGTGAGCGGGGCATAGCCGCGCCGGTTCAGGAACAGCAGCGCCTGCTCGCCGCGCTCGATCGCGGTGCGGATCTCCCCCGCCAGCCGCGGCGAGACGTAGCGGCCGCGCGGCGGCGGCTCACGCCTGAGATCGATAGCCTCGATGTGCGGCATGTGCTGGCCGCCGAAACGCGACGGCAGCGCGACGCGCTGGTAGCGGCCCTTGCGCGCATTGACCTCGGTCTCGACCGAGGGCGTCGCCGAGGCCAGCACAACCGGGAATTTGGCGATGTGGCCGCGCACCACGGCCATGTCACGGGCGTGATAATGGGCGCCCTCGTCCTGCTTGTAGGCCTGGTCGTGCTCCTCATCGACGACGATGAGGCCGAGGTCGGCATAGGGCAAAAATAGCGCCGAACGCGCGCCGACCACCACCGGCGCCTCGCCGGCCGCAATCGCCGCCCAGTTGCGCTGTCGCGTGCGCGGCGTCAGCTCGGAATGCCATTCCAACGGACGCACGCCGAAACGTTTCGAGAAGCGGTCGAGAAACTGCCCGGTCAGCGAAATCTCCGGCATCAGGATCAGCGACTGCCGGCCGCGTCGGACCGTCTCGGCCACGGCCTCGAAATACACCTCGGTCTTGCCGGAGCCGGTGACGCCGTCGAGCAGCGCGACCTGGAAGCCGCCATTGACGGCGAGCTCCCGCATCGCCTCGACGCCGGCCAGCTGGGCGTCGAAGAACTCCGGCTGGGCGAAGGACGGATCGGGCGCCGGCGGCGGCAGTGCGCGGGGCATCGCTTCGACCGTGAGCGTGCCCTCATCGACCAGACCGTCGATGACGCTGGCGGAGACGCCGATCTCGCGGACCAGGTCGGACTTGCCATGCAGCAGGCCGTCCGACACGGCCTCGATGACCCGGCGGCGCGCCGGAGTCAGCCGCTTCGGCGGCTCGCCGACCAACCTCACGCCGAGCCGGACACGCTCCGGGCCGAGCTGCTCGCCCATGCGCAGGGCCATGCGCAGCACCATGCCGCGCGGCGACAGCGTGTAATTGGCGACCCAGTCGACCAGCGACCGCAGCTCCGGCTTGAGCGGCGGCACGTCGAGTTTCTCGCTGACGTCCTTGAGCCGGTTGTGCAGCCGCGGATCGGGATTGGCGTTCTCCGCCCACACCACCGCCAGCACCTCGCGCGGCCCCAGCGGCACGCCGACCACATCGCCCGGCTTCAGCGCCATGCCGCGCGGCACGCGGTACGAATAGGTGTGGTCGAGCGCGACCGGAACCAGCACGTCGACCACGCCGGCCGTGCTGGCTGCACCTGGAAAGAGATCGGTCGGGCGGTCCATGTGGCCGGAGATAGCCTTGCTCGGATGGAAGCGAAAGCCGCCCGGCAAAGTTAGCGAACGGTAAAGGACGAGGATGCGATATATGGGATTGTCCTTAGATGAGGTCGAGCACTTTCGGCATCTGCCGTGCACCCTCTCCCACAAGGGGAGAGGGTGCACCGACCTTGCCGCCGAATGCGTTCGACATCGTCCACACGATGGATCGGCAGGCACTGGCGACGCGCTATGGCAAAGACGACAGGAGTTCGTGAGAAAGAGCCGGAGCTCACCGACCTCATCGGCGCCGACGACGGCGTCGTCCGCGCCATGATGCAGTGGCTGGCGCATCTGCGCAGCGAGCGGCGGTTGTCGCCGAAGACGGTCGAGGCCTATGCGCGCGACCTCCGGCAATGCCTGCAATTCCTCTGCACGCACTGGGGCGAGCCGGTCACGCTGGCGCGCTTCGCCGCGCTCGAGGCCGCCGACATCCGCGCCTTCCTGGCGATGCGCCGCGCCGATGACATCGCCGGACGCTCGCTGATGCGGACGCTGGCGGGGCTGCGCTCGTTCGGCCGCTTTCTCGAGCGCGAGGGCCAGGGCAAGGTCGGCGCGCTCTCCGGCGTGCGCGCACCCAAGATCGCCAAGAGCCTGCCGAAGCCGTTGCCGATGGATGCCGCCAAGCGCCTCGCCGATGCCGACGAGCGTGCCGGCGAGACCCGCGAGACCTGGGTGCTCGCGCGCGACGCCGCCGTGATGGCTCTGCTCTACGGCTCCGGCCTGCGCATCTCCGAGGCGCTCGGCCTGAAGCGCCGCGAGGTGCCACGCGCCGGCGAAGGCGACGTACTGATCGTCACCGGCAAGGGCAACAAGACGCGCATGGTGCCGGTGCTGCAGAACGTGCTCGCGTTGATCGACGAGTATGCCCGGCTGTGCCCTTACCCGCTCGCTGCTGACGGGCCGATGTTCCTGGGCGCCAAGGGAGGCCCCCTCAGCCCACGCATCATCCAGCTCGCGATGGAGCGGCTGCGCGGCGCGCTCGGCCTGCCCGACAGCGCCACACCGCATGCGCTGCGCCATTCCTTTGCGACGCATCTGCTGTCGCGCGGCGGCGATCTGCGCGCGATCCAGGAGCTGCTCGGCCACGCCTCGCTGTCGACCACGCAGGTCTATACAGGTATCGATGCGGAGCGCCTGCTGCAGGTCTATGCGTCGGCGCATCCGCGGCGCTGACACCGTCCCGTCACATCGTTTCCCTTGCGCGACCACCGTGGTTCCGGCAATCGTCTCCCTCGCTTGATCCGGAGGGGAACAGATGAGCGCACATGAGAGCATGGAGCATGCGGAGCACGCCGAGCACGCCTCGGGTGAGAACAAGAAGATCGCGCTGCTGATCGCGATCATCGCGCTGTTCCTGGCGCTGTCGGAAACGCTCGGCAAGGGTGCGCAGACCGAATCGATCAGCAAGAACGTCGAGGCGTCCAACCTGTGGGCCTTCTTCCAGGCCAAGACCGTGCGCCGCACCGTGGTGCAGACGGCGGCCGAGCAGGGCAAGCTCAACCTCCCGGCGCTGCCCGACGAGGCAGCAAAGGCGTCGCTGCAGAAGCAGATCGACGAGTGGCAGAAGAATGCAGCCCGTTACCGCTCGGAGCCGGAAACCGGCGAAGGCAGCGAGCAGCTCGCGGAGCGCGCCAAGCATGCCGAGCACGAGCGCGACGAGGCGACGGCGAAGTACCATCATTATGAGCTGGCGTCGGCCGCGTTCCAGATCGGTATCGTGCTGGCCTCGGCGACGATCATCACCGGAATGGTGATCCTGGCCTGGGCCTCCGGCGGTCTGGCGCTGATCGGTATTGCCATGACGCTGCTGGGGCTCTTCCAGCCGCATCTGCTGCATCTGCATTGAGCTGACCGACAGCACGACTGCCGTCATCCCGGGTTCAAGGCTACTGGCCTTGATCCCGGGATCGGCAGGTAGACGCGCTCACCGTGCCTGCTGTACGCTGCGGCGGAAGCGCTGGATCTGGCGAAGCACGCGAACCGACCAGCCGCTTGTGTTGCTGCGGAGCAGATCTTTCAGCACGTCACGGACACGCTGCTTGATCGGATCGACCAGAGCGGCCGCCTTGCTGCGCAGCGCCAGCACGTTGTCGTACAGCCAGGCGAACCAGCCCATCTGCAGCAGCTTGCCGCGCGTGATGTCGAAAATAAAAGCCGTGATACCGACGCCGACCATCTTGCCGAATACGATGACGACGAGCGCCAGCTTCCACTGATGGTGCATCAACAGCCACATGCCGAGCAGCTTGAGCGGAAACAGCAGCACGACGGGCACGACGAAGACGACCAGGGTCAGCGCCGGTGACAGCGTCTCGATGCGCGCGGCGAGCCAGTGCTTCAGGCTACGCAGCGGGATCGCGGCGACGACGCGCGCGACGATCGGCTCAAGATGGTCCCACAGCCAAGCCTCGATCAGGAAGATGATCGCAAGCAGGACCCAGAACGGCTGAAGCAGGCGGCGCAGCATTGGTCTCCATCTCCGCCAGGCCCCGGATATGAGGCCGCTATGACGTTAGGACCTCACACCTTGCCGTTTGGTTCAGCGTGAGCGGCGGGCCATTTTGTCGCGCCTGCCGATCACGCCCCCAGGCGTCGGTCACATGTGGATGGCGCGCTTGCCCACCGCAAGTGCCGCTTCCTTGACGGCCTCCGACCGCGTCGGATGGGCGTGGCAGGTGCGGGCGAGATCCTCCGCAGAGCCACCGAACTCCATCAATACGGCCGCTTCGTGGATCATCTCCCCGGCTTCGCGGCCGATAATGTGAGCGCCGAGCACGCGATCGGTTTTCGCATCTGCGAGGATCTTCACGAAACCGTCAGTCGTCTGGTTGACCTTGGAGCGGCCGTTGGCGGTAAAGGGGAACTTGCCGACGGTATAAGCGACGCCCGCCTGCTTGAGTTCGTCCTCCGTCTTGCCGACCGAGGCGACCTCCGGGGTGGTGTAGACGACGCCCGGAATGATGTCGTAGTTCACGTGGCCGGCCTGGCCGGCCAGAATTTCAGCGACAGCCACGCCTTCATCCTCGGCCTTGTGCGCGAGCATCGGACCCGCGACGACGTCGCCGATGGCGTAGACGCCGGGCACGCTGGTCGCGAAATGGTGATCGATCTGGACGCGGCCGCGGTTGTCCAGCACGACGCCGGCTTCCTGCAGGCCGAGACCGTCGGTGTAGGGCACGCGGCCGATCGCCACCAGCACGACGTCGGCTTCGATCTTCTCGGCAGCGCCGCCCGCTGCGGGCTCGATCGTGGCCGAGAGCGTCGCACCGGACGTGTCGACGCCAGTGACCTTGGCGCCGAGCTTGAACGCAAAACCCTGCTTCTCGAGGATGCGCTGGAACTGCTTGGCGATCTCGCCATCCATGCCCGGCAGGATGCGGTCGAGGAATTCGACCACGGTGACCTTGGCACCGAGGCGGCGCCACACCGAACCGAGCTCGAGCCCGATCACGCCGGCGCCGACCACGAGCAGGCTCGACGGCACCTTGTCCAGCGACAGCGCGCCGGTCGAGGAGACGATGCGCTTCTCATCAATCTCGATGCCCTTCAGCCGCGCGATGTCCGAGCCGGTGGCGATCACGATGTTCTTGGTCTCGACGGTCTGCGTGGCGCCGTCATTGCCGGTGACCTGAAGCTTGCCGGTGCCGAGGATCTTGCCTTTGCCCACGAGCACGTCGATCTTGTTCTTCTTCATCAGGAACTCGACGCCCTTGACGTTGCCGTCGATGCCCTGCTGCTTGAAGTTCATCATCGCAGGCAGATCGACTTCGGGTGCCGACACCTTGATGCCCATCTTGGCGAAGGAGTGTCCGGCCTCCTCGAACAGCTCGGACGCGTGCAGCAGCGCCTTCGAGGGCATGCAGCCGACGTTGAGACAGGTGCCGCCGAGGGTGGCGTTCTTCTCGACCACCGCCACCTTCATGCCGAGCTGTGCGGCGCGGATGGCGCAGACATAACCACCGGGACCGGTGCCGATGACGACGAGATCGTAGGATGCCATGATCGAATGTTCCGTAAAGCTAGCAAGTCTTGAGATAGTGACGGTCGTCAGCGTCCGCCCGACACGTCGAGAATGGCCGAAGTGACATAGGAGGCCTCGTCCGACAGCAGCCAGACGATGGCATTGGCGATTTCCTCCGCGGTGCCGACGCGCTTCATCGGCACATTGGGGGCGAGGCGGTGAGCGCGATCGGGCTCACCTCCCGAGGCGTGAATTTCAGTGTCGATCAGGCCGGGCCTGATCGCAGCGACGCGGATGCCCTCGCTCGCGACCTCATGGCCGAGACCGACGGTGAAGGAATCGATCGCGCCCTTCGACGCCGCGTAGTCGACATAGGTGTTGGGCGAGCCGAGCTTGGCTGCGACCGACGACAGGTTGATGATCACCCCGCCCTGGCCGCCGTGCCGCGTCGACATCCGCTTCACGGCCTCTCTTGCGCACAGGATGCTGCCGGTCACATTGACCGCCATCAAACGCTCGATCCGCTCCGCGCTCATCTCGTCGACGCGCGTGGTCGGGCCGACGATGCCGGCATTGTTGATCAGCGCACCCAGCGTGCCGAACTTGTCGGCCGCCTTGAACAGCGTGAGAATGTCGTGCTCGCTGCCGACATCGCATTTGACCGCGATCGCCTTGCCGTTCTTGGCCTCGATCGCCGCGACCGTGCTCTGCGCCGCCGCTTCGTTCGACGCGTAGCCGACCACGATCTTGAAGCCGCGTGATGCGGCGGCAATCGCGGTGGCGCGGCCGATGCCGCGGCTGCCGCCGGTGATCACTGCAACCCTGTCGGTCATGATGGCCCCCGTAGGTTTGAGGCGCGCTGTTTGGGCGCGCCTCATGTGGTCAAGTCGTCGCTAAGGCTCAAAGATCCAGCACCAGACGCGCCGGATCCTCCAGGCTCTCCTTGACGCGCACCAGGAAGGTCACCGCTTCCTTGCCGTCAATGACGCGGTGATCGTAGGACAGCGCCAGATACATCATCGGACGGATCTCGATCTTGCCGCCGATCACGATCGGACGCTCCTGGATCTTGTGCATGCCGAGGATGCCGGACTGCGGCGCGTTCAGGATCGGGGTCGACATCAGCGAGCCGTAGATTCCGCCATTGGTGATCGTGAAGGTGCCGCCCTGCATCTCATCGATCTTGAGCTGGCCGTCGCGGGCGCGGCGGCCGAAATCGGCGATGCCCTTCTCGATGTCGGCGATCGACTTGTGGTCGCAGTCGCGCACGACCGGCACGACCAGGCCCTTGTCGGTGCCGACGGCGACGCCGATGTGGTAGTAGTTCTTGTAGATCAGATCGCTGCCGTCGATCTCGGCGTTGACGGCCGGGATGTCCTTCAGCGCCTGCACCACCGCCTTGGTGAAGAAGCCCATGAAGCCGAGCTTGGAGCCGTGCTTCTTCTCGAACACGTCCTTGTACTGGCTGCGCAGCGCCATCACGTTGGTCATGTCGACCTCGTTGAAGGTCGTCAGCATGGCGGCGGTGTTCTGCACGTCCTTGAGGCGGCGCGCGATGGTCTGGCGCAGCCGGGTCATCTTGACGCGCTCTTCGCGCGCGGCATCGTCGGCCGGCGACGGCGCGCGGACCTGCACCGACGCAGCCGGCTGATTGACCGGAGTCGGCGCCGACGCCGCGCGCTCGATCGCGGCCAGCATGTCGCCCTTGGTGACGCGGCCATCCTTGCCGGAGCCCGGCACGGTGGTGGCGTCGACGCCGCTCTCGGCCGAGAGCTTGCGCACCGACGGCGCCTGCGGCGTGTCGGCGGGCAGCGCCTTGGCCGGCGCGGGAGCGGCGGCGACGGGCTTCGCCGGAGCGGGAGCCGTAGCAGCCGGCTTGGCGGCGACAGCACCATCGTTGATCTGGCCGAGCAGCGCGCCGACGGCGACGGTCTCGCCATCCTTGGCAATGATCTCGCCGAGCGTGCCGGCCGACGGCGCGGGCACCTCGATCGTGACCTTGTCGGTCTCGAGCTCGACGAGCGGCTCGTCGACCGCGACCGCGTCGCCGGCCTTCTTGAACCAGCGGCCGATGGTGGCTTCGGTGACGGATTCACCAAGCGTCGGAACGCGAATGTCAGTCATTGTCTTTATCCTCAATAACCCGTGCGGTCATAAAGCCCGTCCGCCATCGCCTTGCGGCGAGCAAGCGATGCGGCACGGATGATCAACGCGATGGACTTGTACTCGCGCCCCGCAGATCGCGGGGCGCACTTCAAAGGCAGGTCAGTTCAAGGCTTCGTCGAGCAGCGCCTTCAGCTGGGCGAGATGCTTGGACATCAGGCCCGTGGCGGTGGCAGCCGATGCGGCACGGCCGGCATAGCGCGGACGCTTGCTCTTGCCGCCGGTCTGGTTCAGCACCCACTCGATATAGGGCTCGATGAAATGCCAGGCGCCCATGTTGCGCGGCTCTTCCTGGCACCACACCACTTCGGCGTTCTTGAAGCGTCCGAGCTCGGCGACCAGCGCCTTGAGCGGCACCGGATAGAGCTGCTCGATGCGCATCAGATAGATGTCGTTCAGCCCGCGCTTCTCGCGCTCGTCGTAGAGGTCGTAATAGACCTTGCCCGAGCACAGCACGATGCGGCGGATCTGATCGTCCGGCACCAGCTTGGTCTTGTCGTCCGCCTGCATCTGGGCGTCATCGTACAGGATGCGGTGGAACGTCGTGCCCTTGGCCAATTCCTCGAGCCGCGACACCGCGCGCTTGTGGCGCAGCAGCGACTTCGGCGTCATCACGATCAGCGGCTTGCGGATCTCGCGATGCAGCTGACGGCGCATGACGTGGAAGTAGTTCGCCGGCGTGGTCGGGTAGACCACCTGCATGTTGTCCTCGGCGCAGAGCTGCAGATAGCGCTCGAGGCGCGCCGACGAATGCTCCGGACCCTGGCCCTCATAGCCATGCGGCAAGAGGCAGACGAGGCCGGACATGCGCAGCCATTTGCGCTCGCCGGACGAGATGAACTGGTCGAACAACACCTGCGCGCCGTTGGCGAAGTCGCCGAACTGCGCCTCCCACAAGGTCAGCGCGGTCGGCTCGGCCAGCGAGTAGCCGTACTCGAAGCCAAGCACGGCCTCTTCCGACAGCAGAGAGTTGATGACCTCGAAGTGGCCCTGCTGCGCGACCAGATGGTTGAACGGCGTGTAGCGGCTCTCGTCTTCCTGGTCGATCAGCACCGAGTGGCGCTGCGAGAACGTGCCGCGCTCGCAGTCCTGACCCGACAAGCGAACCTTGTGGCCTTCGAGCAGCAGCGAGCAGAACGCCAGCGCCTCGCCGGTCGCCCAGTCCAGGCCGATGCCGCTCTCGATCGCCTTGGCGCGGTTTTCGAGGAAGCGCTGGATCGTGCGGTGCGGCCGGAAGCCGTCCGGCACCTTGGTGATCTTGCGGCCGATCTCCTGCAGCCGATCGAGCTCGACGCCGGTCACGCCGCGGCGCGCCTCTTCCTCCTGGTCGGCGGACTTGAAGCCCGCCCACTTGCCGTCGAGCCAGTCGGCCTTGTTCGGACGATAGGACGTGCCGGCCTCGAATTCGGCATCGAGACGGGCGCGCCAATCGGCCTTGGCCTTGTCGACCTCGCCCTCGGTCATCACGCCCTCGGCGACCAGCCGCTTGGAGTAGATCTCCAGGGTCGACGGATGGGCGCCGATCTTCTTGTACATCACCGGCTGGGTGAAGGCCGGCTCGTCACCCTCGTTGTGGCCATGCCTGCGGTAACAGAACATGTCGATGACGACGGGCTTGTGGAATTTCTGCCGGAACTCGATCGCGACCTTGGCCGCGAACACCACCGCCTCCGGATCGTCGCCGTTCACATGGAAGATCGGCGCGTCGATCATCTTGGCGACGTCGGACGGATAGGGCGACGACCGCGAGTACCGCGGATAGGTCGTGAAGCCGATCTGGTTGTTGACGATGAAATGAATCGAGCCACCTGTCCGGTAGCCCTTCAGATCGGACAGCGCGAAGCACTCGGCCACGACGCCCTGGCCGGCAAACGCGGCGTCGCCATGCATCAGCAGCGGCAGCACCGAGATGCGCATATCAGGCGGATCGCCGTGCTGGTCCTGCTTGGCGCGGACCTTGCCGAGCACGACGGGATCGACGATCTCGAGATGCGACGGGTTCGCAGTCAGCGACAGATGGATGCGGTTGCCGTCGAACTCGCGATCCGAGGAGGCGCCGAGGTGATACTTGACGTCGCCGGAGCCTTCGACCGCGTCGGGATTGGCCGAGCCGCCCTTGAACTCGTGGAACAGCGCGCGATGCGGCTTGCCCATCACCTGGGTCAGCACGTTGAGGCGGCCGCGATGCGGCATGCCGAGCACGATCTCCTTCACGCCGAGATTGCCGCCGCGCTTGATGATCTGCTCCAGCGCCGGGATCAGCGACTCGCCGCCGTCGAGGCCGAAGCGCTTGGTGCCGGTGAACTTGACGTCGCAGAACTTCTCGAAGCCCTCAGACTCGATCAGCTTCTGCAGGATGGCGCGGCGACCCTCGCGGGTGAACGAGATCTCCTTGTCCGGACCCTCGATGCGCTCCTGGATCCAGGCCTTCTGCGCCGCGTTGGTAATGTGCATGAACTCGACGCCGAGCGTCTGGCAGTAGGTGCGCTCGCAGATCGCGACAATCTCGCGCAAGGAGCCGTATTCGAGGCCCAGCACGTGATCGAGGAAGATCTTGCGGTCGTAGTCGGCCTCGGTGAAGCCATAGGAACGCGGGTCGAGCTCCTCGCGGTTCTTCGGCGCCTCGATGCCGAGGGGATCGAGCTTGGCGTGAAAGTGGCCACGCATGCGGTAGGCGCGGATCAGCATCAACGCGCGGACAGAGTCGCGGGTGGCCTGGTTGACGTCGGCCGGCGACAATTCGACGCCCCTGGTCTGCGCCTTCTGCGAAATCTTCTCGCCGACCTTCTTCTCCACCACGGCCCAGTTGCCGTCGAGCGCGGACGTCAATTCGTCGCGGGGGGAGACCGGCCAGTTGTTGCGCGCCCAGGAGGGGCCCGAGGCGTTCTTCTGAACGTCGGCCGGCGCGTCCTTCAGGCTCTTGAAGAACTCCTGCCACTCCGGGTCGACCGAAGCGGGGTCCTTCTCGTAGCGCGCGTAGATCTCATCGATGTAGGTGGCATTGGTGCCCTGCAGAAAAGACGACAGGGCGAAGGCGGCGTTCGCATCTTGGCGAGACATGGTAGCGTCCTGGTAATTTCGATGCGCCCATCAAAACGGCGCAATGCCTGACCCCTGTGAAAAGGGGTCAGGCTCGGGTTAGGACGGTTTACCTTATTCTTTGTAAATATTCGCGCCGAAAAGCACTAAGTCCTGAATCAGGATTTCAACTTTTCGACAAGCGTCTTGCCAAGGCGCGCCGGCGAGGGAGACACTGTAATACCAGCCGCTTCCATCGCGGCCGTCTTCGAGCCAGCATCGCCCTTGCCGCCCGAGATGATCGCACCCGCGTGGCCCATGCGGCGGCCGGGAGGGGCGGTGACACCGGCGATGAATCCCACCATCGGTTTCTTGCGGCCGCGCTTGGCCTCGTCCTTGATGAACTGCGCCGCGTCCTCCTCGGCCGAACCGCCGATCTCGCCGATCATGATGATCGAGGTGGTCTTGGGGTCGGCCAGGAACATCTCGAGCATGTCAATGAACTCGGTGCCCTTGACCGGGTCGCCGCCGATGCCGACCGCCGTGGTCTGGCCGAGGCCTTCCGACGTGGTCTGGAACACGGCTTCATAGGTCAGTGTGCCGGAGCGCGACACGATGCCGACCGAGCCGGGCTTGAAGATGTTGGCCGGCATGATGCCGATCTTGCACTCGCCGGCGGTCATGACGCCCGGGCAGTTCGGCCCGATCAGGCGCGACTTGGAGCCCACAAGCGAGCGCTTGACGCGGACCATGTCCAGCACCGGGATACCCTCGGTGATGCAGACGATCAGCGGCACCTCGGCGTCGATGGCTTCGCAGATCGCGTCCGCAGCGCCCGGCGGCGGCACGTAGATCACCGAGGCGTCGGCGCCGGTGGCCTCGCGGGCCTCCTTGACGGTGTCGAAGACGGGCAGGCCGAGATGGGTCGAGCCGCCTTTGCCCGGCGAGGTGCCGCCGACCATCTTGGTGCCGTAGGCGATCGCCGCCTCGGAGTGGAAGGTGCCGTTCTTGCCGGTGAAACCCTGGCAGATGACCTTGGTGTTCTTGTCGATGAGGATGGACATCGTGCTTTCTCTAAAAGCGTTGCGGTGAGGTCGAAGCGAGCGCCCGAAGCGGCGCTCAGCCTCCCTTGACGGCCTTGACGATCTTCTGCGCGGCGTCGTCGAGATTGTCGGCGGGCAGCACGTTCAGACCGGACTCGCTGATGATCTTCTTGCCGAGATCGACATTGGTGCCTTCGAGGCGCACCACCAGCGGCACCTTCAGGCCGACTTCCTTGACCGCGGCCACGACGCCCTCGGCGATGACATCGCACTTCATGATGCCGCCGAAGATGTTGACCAGGATGCCCTTCACGTTCGGATCGGCGGTGATGATCTTGAAGGCAGCCGCGACCTTCTCCTTGCTGGCGCCGCCGCCGACGTCGAGGAAGTTGGCGGGCTCCATGCCGTACAGCTTGATGATGTCCATCGTCGCCATGGCGAGGCCGGCGCCATTGACCATGCAGCCGATGGTGCCGTCGAGCGTGACGTAGTTGAGGTCGTACTTCGAGGCCTCGATCTCCTTGGCGTCCTCCTCGGTCTCGTCGCGCAGCGCGACGACCTCGGGATGCTTGAACAGCGCGTTGGAGTCGAACGACACCTTGGCGTCGAGCACGCGGAGCTGGCCCTGCTTGGTGACGACCAGCGGGTTGATCTCCAGCATCGCCATGTCCTTGGCGACGAACGCGTTGTAGAGCTGGGTGGTGAGCTTCTCGGCCTGCTTGGCGAGGTCACCGGAGAGCTTCAGCGCCTTGGCGACGGCGCGGCCGTGATGGCCCATGACGCCGGTGGCCGGATCGACCGAGAAGGTGATGATCTTTTCAGGCGTGCTGTGGGCCACGTCCTCGATGTTGACGCCGCCTTCGGTCGAGACGACGAACGCGACCTTCGAGGTCTCGCGATCGACCAGCAGAGACAGATAGAATTCCTTGTCGATGTCGGAGCCGTCCTCGATGTAGAGGCGGTTGACCTGCTTGCCATCGGGGCCGGTCTGCACGGTCACCAGGGTCGCACCGAGCATCTGCTTGGCGAACGCGTTGACCTCGTCGATCGACTTGGCGAGGCGAACGCCGCCCTTGTCGCCGGCCGAGGCCTCCTTGAACTTGCCCTTGCCACGGCCACCGGCGTGGATCTGGCTCTTCACGACCCAGACCGGACCGCCGAGCGTCTTAGCCGCCGCATCCGCGTCCTCCGGACGGAGAACCGGCACGCCCTTGGAAATCGGCACGCCGAACTCGTGCAGCAGTGCCTTGGCCTGATATTCGTGAATGTTCATAAGCGCTTGCTCCCCAAACCCGCGAAGGGGTGACGTCTGGAATTGTTCTGTGGATGCTTGGTATACCATATACCAAGCATCCTGCAACTCGATCTCAGCGGGTCTTGCGGCCCGCCGCTACAATGGTCAGCGGCCGAGCAGGTCGGGCGCGATCTTCTTGCAGGCGTCGACCAGGCCCTGGACGGCTGCGACGGACTTGTCGAACGCCTCGCGATCCTTGCCGGCGAGCTCGATCTCGACGATGCGCTCGACACCCTTCGAGCCGATGACAACCGGCACGCCGACATACATGTCCTTGACGCCGAACTCGCCGTTGAGATGGGCGGCGCAGGGCAGCACGCGCTTCTTGTCGCGCAGATAGCTCTCGGCCATCGCGATCGCCGACGCCGCCGGTGCGTAGTAGGCCGAGCCGGTCTTGAGCAGGTTGACGATCTCGGCGCCGCCGTTGCGGGTGCGGTCGACGATCTCGTCGATGCGTGCCTGCGAGGTCCAGCCCATCTTGACGAGATCCGGCAGCGGAATGCCGGCAACGGTGGAGTACTTGGTCAGCGGCACCATGGTGTCGCCATGGCCGCCGAGCACGAAGGCGGTGACGTCCTCGACCGAGACGTTGAACTCATCGGCCAGGAAGTAGCGGAAGCGGGCGGAATCGAGCACGCCGGCCATGCCGACGACCTTCTTCGCCGGAAGGTTGGAGGCCTTCTGCAGCGCCCAGACCATCGCATCGAGCGGGTTGGTGATGCAGATGACGAACGCGTCGGGGGCATACTTCTTGATGCCGGCGCCGACCTGCTCCATGACCTTGAGATTGATCGACAAGAGATCGTCGCGGCTCATGCCCGGCTTGCGCGGCACGCCGGCGGTCACAATGCACACCTTGGCGTTGTCGAGCGCCTCGTAGGAGTTGGCGCCGGAGTAGTGCGCGTCGAAGCCGTCAACCGGCGAGGACTGGGCGATGTCGAGCGCCTTGCCCTGCGGGACGCCTTCGGCAATGTCGAACATCACGACGTCGCCGAGCTCCTTGAGGCCGACGAGGTGAGCCAGCGTTCCGCCGATCTGACCGGAGCCAATCAAAGCAATCTTGTCGCGCGCCATGGCAAATTTTCCTTTGAACCCGAAGGAGTGAGGGAGGTTGAAAAGTCGACTGGGTGGTTATCCCTTTCGCCCCGGCCGTTCAAGTCACGCTATGGCCAATTGACGGGCGTGCCTTGATTTCGATCAGGACCGGGCGACGGGCGCTGATGATCCTTTCAGCATGATTGACGTGGCCTTTTCGCGGCCATCTGCCCGGCGGCGGGTGCTGCCGGTTGGATCCTTGTTTGTCAGGTTTCGACCAGACCCGTAGAAGTCCCGGATGCGGCGGAGTCCTTCCGTCCGTGAGGCAGCGCCAGATACGACTCCGAGCCCATCTCGATCAGGCGCGACGATGTGCGCTTGAACTCCATGGCTTCGATGCCCTCGGTCGCGACGTAGAGCGAGATCGGGTCGGCTTCGGCAGAGGCGATCAGCTTCACGGCATTGTCGTAGAGCGTGTCGATCAAGGTGATGAAGCGCTTGGCGGCGTTGCGCTCGGCCAGATCCATCACCGGAATGTCGTCGATCAGGATGGTGTGGTAGTCGTGCGCGAGCCGCAGATAGTCCGAGGCTGCGAGCGGCTTCTCGCACAGGTCGGCAAAACCGAAGCGAGCCACGCCGTTGGCCGAGCATGGCACGTGCAGGATACGCCCCTTGATGGTCATGTCCCGCGACTTGCACTTGGCGTGGCCGGTGAGCCGCGCCCATGCGTTGTCGAGCGCCGTACGGGCATCGACACCGGGCGGCACCAGCCACATCTTCACGCCCGCCAGCTTCTCCAGCCGGAAATCGGTGCGCGCATCGAGCCGCACGACGTCCATGTGATCGGCAATCTGCTTGATGAAGGGCAGGAACAGCGCGCGGTTGAGGCCGCCTTTGTAGAGATCTTCCGGAGCGACGTTCGAGGTCGCCACGACGACGGTGCCGAGCTCGAACAGCTTGGCGAACAGACGCCCCAGGATCATGGCGTCGGCGATGTCGGTGACGTGGAATTCGTCGAAGCACAGCAGCCAGGCCTGATCGAAGATCGCCTGCGCCGTCAGTCCTATGACGTCGCCGTCGGCAAGCTCGCCACGCGCGATGTTCTGGCGATAGCCGTAGATGCGCTCGTGCACCTCGGCCATGAACTCGTGAAAATGCGCGCGGCGCTTGTGCTCGACCGGACAGTTCTGGAAGAACAGGTCCATCAGCATGGTCTTGCCGCGCCCGACTTCGCCATGGACATAGAGGCCATTCGGCGGCTCGCTCTTGTCGGCAAAAAGGCGGCCGAACAAACCTTGCTTGCGCGTCGGCTTGTAGGTCGAAAGGCGGCGCTCCAGCGCGGCCAGTGCGTCGGCGACCTCGGCCTGGGCCGGGTCGGCCTCGATCGCACCGGTGTCGACCAGCGACTGGTATTGCGCGCGGAACGCGTCTGAGGGAGTGGACAGCATGAGCCCACTCTAGGTCATGAGACTAACGGAAAATGCAATCCGCAAATGGTGGAAGCCGCCATGCAGCCGGGCTGTAGGATCGTGGTATATGGCACGCAAACGCCGTTGCTCGCGTTAGTCGCGGGCTAACGACGTTGCACGGCCTCAGCCCGCGCACAGATCGTAGGCGTCCTCCACGACGTACGGCCCGCCGCCCGTAGACGCACGGGACGAGAACAGCACGAAGCGCTCGGCGACGAATACCCGGCTCGGGAAGTAGCCGCGGACCGACAGATAGTCGGCCACATCCTGGCTCGACGCGTCGTGCAACCGCGCCAGCGTGACGTGCGGCACGAATTTGCGTCCCTCCGGATCGAGGCCGATCCGCTGCATCATCCGCTCCAGCTCGGCCTGAAGCTCGATCAGTGGCCGGCTCGGCGCGATGTTGGCAATGACCGCGCGCGGCTTGCGGCCGCCGAAAGTGGACAGGCCCTGCACCGTCACCTCGAACGGCTTGCGGTTGACCCGCCAGAGCATCGCGGCGATCTCGTTCGCCGACGCGCCGTCGATGTCGCCGATGAAGCGCAGGGTGACGTGGTAATTTTCAGGATCGATCCAGCGGGCGCCGGGAAGGCCACCCCGCAAATTGGAGAGCGTCTGGCCGACCTCGGCCGGGATCTCCAGTCCAGTAAACAGACGCGGCATCGTTTCAGGACTCCCGATGCTGGAGGCTGATCTCGAAAGGTGACGAGATCATGCCTTGACGAATGATCGACGACGAATCGCCAATGCAACATTCCTACCGAACTTATATGACTCCGCGACGGAAGCAGCGTTAACGCGGTGAAAACCTGCGGAAAACCCGGTCTTTAAGGTTATCGCAAATGTCCGGCCGACGGCTTCGTTCCGTCATTGCCCACGAAGCGGACGCAGGAATGCTTCGACAGTGGGCAGCATCCGGGAGACGATGATGTCAACGCCGGCAGCCGTGGGATGAATGCCGTCCGCCTGGTTGAGCTTGGCGTCCGCGGCGACGCCGTCGAGGAAGAACGGATACAGCGGCACGTCGAACTGCTTGGCGAGGTCGGGGTAGATCACGTTGAACTTGGCGGCGTAGTCGCTGCCGTAATTCGGCGGCGCCAGCATTCCGCACAGCATGACCGCAATGCCGCGCGCCTTCAGCCGGGTCACGATCTCCGTCAGGGCCTTGCGGGTGACGGCGGGATCGATGCCGCGCAACGCGTCGTTGGCGCCGAGCTCGACGATCACAGCCTCGGTGCCCTCGGCCACCGACCAGTCGAGCCGGTCGCGACCGCCAGAGGAGGTGTCGCCGGACACCCCGGCATTGGTGAGGTCGATCGGCAGCCCTTTGGACTGCAATGCCTTTTGCAGCTTGGAAGGGAAAGAATCCGACGCCGACAGGCCAAGCCCCGCGCTCAAGGAATCGCCGAGCACGACGAGCTTGATCGGCTTGGCGGGATCAGCCCCAGCCAATGCCGGGCCGACTGTCATCAAGCCGAGCATCAACACGAGTATGTGCACGAAGAAATGTCCGCGCCTCTCGACCCGGCTTGCGGAGTTGCCATATGACCGAGCCATGGACAGTCTCATCGAAACCTCGCGCTTGGCCGGCACGGCGCCGGACACCATTACCATTTCAAACGTCAACCTCTCGCTAGGCACCGGCGCGGCGCGGGTTCATATCCTCAAGGACATCAGCCTGCGGGTGGGACAGGGCGAGACGATCGGCCTGATCGGCCCCTCGGGATCGGGGAAGTCCACGCTGCTGATGGTGATGGCGGGGTTGGAACGTCCTGACCGTGGTGAGGTGGTGGTCAACGGCACGGCTTTCAATGCCCTCGACGAGGACGCGCTGGCCAGGTTCCGGGGCCGGCAGGTCGGCATCGTCTTCCAGTCCTTCCATTTGATCCCGACCATGACGGCGCTGGAGAACGTCGCCGTGCCGCTCGAACTGGCGGGTGATTCGGGAGCGGCCGAGCGCGCCGCGCGCGAGCTCGAACAGGTCGGCCTTGGCCACCGGCTGCATCACTATCCGACGCAGCTGTCCGGCGGCGAGCAGCAGCGCGTGGCGCTGGCCCGCGCGCTGGCGCCGGATCCGGCGATCCTGGTCGCGGACGAGCCGACCGGCAATCTCGACGAGACGACGGGACAGCAGATCGTCGACCTCCTCTTCACCAAGCATGCCGAGCGCGGCATGACGCTAGTACTGGTGACCCACGACAGCGGCCTCGCGCATCGCTGCGATCGTGTGGTGCGGCTGCGCTCGGGGCGGATCGAAGCCGACGGCGCGCACGAGCCCGCCGACGCATGAGCACATTGTCCGAACCGATCCCAGGCCGCCGCATCGCGGCGCTGCCGGTGCGCTACGCCCTGCGCGAGTTGCGCGGCGGCCTGCGCGGCTTCTACGTCTTCATCGCCTGTATCGCGCTCGGCGTGCTGGCCATCGCCGGCGTCGGCTCGGTGGCCGCGAGCCTCAATGACGGCCTCATCCGGGAGGGCCGCACGCTGCTCGGCGGCGACGTCGCGTTCTCGCTGTTTCAGCGCGAGGCCAAGCCGGAGGAGATCGCCTTCCTGCGCTCGCGCGGCGAGGTCTCGCTGGCGGCGACGTTGCGCGCGATGGTGCGCTCGGGCGATGCCAAGCTGGCGCTGGTCGAGCTCAAGGCGGTCGACAGCGCGTACCCGCTGCTCGGCAAGGCCGAGCTGCAGCCCGATCTGCCGTTCGCCGACATCCTGGCCGAGCGCGACGGCGCGTTTGGTGCCGCCGCCGATCCGGCCCTGCTGGCGCGCCTCGACCTGAAGGTCGGCGACATCGTCACCATCGACACGGTGCGCTTCCAGATCCGCAGCGCTCTTGCTGCCGAGCCGGACAAGCTGTCCGGCGGCATCGGCCTCGGGCCGCGCTTTCTGATCAGCGAAGCCGGCCTGCGGGCGACGCCGCTGCTGCAGCCCGGCAGCCTGGTGCGCTGGACCTACCGGGTCCGGCTGCCCGACAACGCGACCGACGACCGCGCCGCCGCGTCCTTCATCGCCGACACCCGCTTGGCCTTGCCGCAGGCCGGATGGGAAATCCGCAGCCGCAGCAATGCCTCGCCGCAGCTGGAGCGGACGATCGGTCGCTTCACCCAGTTCCTGACCCTGGTCGGCCTCGCCGCGCTGCTGGTCGGCGGGGTCGGCGTCGCCAATGCCGTGAAGAGCCATGTCGACCGCCGCACCGAGGTGATCGCGGCCTTCAAGGCGCTCGGCGCCACCAGCCGCGACGTGTTCGGCATCTACCTCGTGCAGGTCATGGTGCTGGCCACGATCGGTTCGATCATCGGGCTGTGCGCCGGTGCCGCCCTGCCCTTTGTCATCGTCGGACTGTTCGGCAAGATCCTGCCACTGCCGGTGATCGCGGCTGTTCACCCGGACGAGCTGGCGCTGTCCTTCCTCTACGGCCTGCTCACCGCGCTCGCCTTCGGGCTATGGCCGCTCGGGCGTGTCCGCGACGTGCCGGTCGCGGCGCTGTTTCGCGAGGCGGTCATCGCCGAATGGCACCGGCCGCGCTGGAGCTATCTGGCGCTGATCGCCGGCACCGTCGCGCTGCTGATCGCGGTCGTCATCGGCCTGTCCTACGACAAGAAGATCGCCGCGGTGTTCGTGGTGGCCGCCGCGCTCGTGTTCGTGCTGTTGCGGGGCATTGCCGCCGCCGTGATGGCGGTTGCGCGCACTCTGCCGCGCAGCCGCTTCCCGATGCTGCGGCTGGCCGTCAGCAACATCTATCGACCAGGCGCGCTGACGCCGTCGGTCGTGCTGTCGCTCGGACTGGGCCTCGCGGTGCTGGTCACGATCACCCAGATCGACGGCAATCTGCGGCGGCAGTTCATGGCGCAACTGCCGGAGCAGGCGCCGTCGTTCTTCTTCATCGACGTGCCCTCGGGCGAGGCTGACCGTTTCCGCGATTTCCTGAAGGGCCTTGCACCGCAATCCACCGTGGATGACGTGCCGATGCTGCGGGGCCGGATCGTCTCCGCCCGCGGGGTGCGCGCCGAGGATCTCAAGCCGACCTCCGACACCGAATGGGTGCTGCAGAGCGACCGCGGCCTGACCTATACCGGCGAGATCCCGAAGGGCTCCAAGGTCGTCGAGGGCGAGTGGTGGGGCGAGAGCTATGGCGGGCCGCCGCTGGTCTCGATCGAGAAGCGCATCGCCGATGGCCTCGGTCTGAAGCTCGGCGACGACATGGTCGTCAACGTGCTCGGACGCGACATCACGGCGCGGATCGGCAACATGCGCAGCATCGACTGGCAGGGCCTGGGCATCAATTTCGTGCTGGTGTTCTCGCCCAACGCCTTCAGGGGAGCTCCCCACACCCACGTCGCCACCCTGACCGAAGCGCGCTCCGATGCGGCCGAGGACGCCCGGATCATCCGCAAGGTGGCCGACGCGTTCCCCATGGTCACCAGCGTGCGGGTGCGCGAGGTGATGCAGACGGTCGGCGGGGTGGTCTCCAACCTGGCGCTCGCGATCCGCGGCGCCAGCGCCGTGACGCTGATCTCGGCCATCCTGGTGCTGGGCGGTGCGCTGGCGGCCGGTCACCGGCACCGGGTCTATGACGCGGTCATCCTGAAGACCCTGGGCGCCACCCGGATACGGCTGCTCGGCGCCTATGCGCTCGAATACCTCATGATCGGCTTTGCGACGGCGGCCTTTGGCGTCATCGCGGGGTCGGTATCGGCGTGGCTGATCGTGACGCGGCTGATGACCCTGAGCTTCGCTTGGCAGGCCGGCAGCGCCGCCCTGGTCGTGCTGGCGGCCCTGGTGGTGACCGTGGGCCTCGGCCTGGCCGGCACCCTGCTGGCGCTGAACCAGAAGCCGGCGACCGTGCTCCGCAATCTCTGAGCGCGGAAACCCTAAGGATTGTGCGCTCTTGCCGCACGGTTAACGCGTTAAATACGGCGCTAACGCGCGCGGAGCGACATTCAGCCGCGCGTGGAAGCTTGCACCGAATATGCTAGTTTCCCATTTAGGGAATGGGCTCAGAGAGCCACCAAAAAGATCTGCCGAAAGATGGCGAATTTGCCGATGACGCAAATTTAATATCTGTGGCGGCGGGTATGAGATAGGGTTTTTCGAGCGCCGGCCGAAGGTCCTGCCAGGACCGGAGCGCCGGACAACCAACGGGAATCGACCATGTCGGACCTCAACCGCAACTATGCTTCACCCTTTGGCCGGGTGGCCGGGCGCGCTGATGCCGCGACCGTCGACGCCGGTCTGCGCGCCTACATGCTGCGCATCTACAATTACATGAGCATCGGCCTGGCCATCACCGGCCTCGCGGCGCTCGGCGTCTACATGGCGGCAGTGACCGGCGATCCGGCGGCCGGCGTGTTCAAGTTCGGCAACGCCTACCTGACGCAGTTCGGCTACGCGATGTTCGTGAGCCCGCTGAAGTGGCTGTTCATCCTGGCCCCCTTGGTCATGGTGTTCGCGATCTCGGCCGGCATCAACCGCCTCGCGCCGTCGACCGCGCAGGTCCTGTTCTGGGTGTTCTCGGCCTTGATGGGCGTGTCGCTGTCGTCGATCTTCCTGGTGTACACCCACACCTCGATCGTGCGGGTGTTCTTCATCACCGCAGCGACGTTCGGCGCGCTCAGCCTGTACGGCTACACGACCAAGCGTGACATGACGGGCATGGGCTCGTTCCTGTTCATGGGCCTGATCGGCATCGTGCTGGCGAGCGTCGTGAACCTGTTCCTCGGCAGTTCGATGCTGCAGTTCATCGTCTCGGTGATCGGCGTGTTCGTGTTCGCCGGCCTCACCGCCTGGGATACGCAGCGGCTGAAGAACGAGTACATCTACGGCTACGCCTCCGCGGGCGGCGATATCGCCGAGCGCGCAGCGATCAGCGGTGCCCTGTCGCTGTACTTGAACTTCATCAACCTGTTCACGCTGCTGCTGCAGCTGCTCGGACAGCGCGACTGATCCAACCGCTCCTTCACGAGCGATCCTCAAAGCCCCGGCCTCAGCGCCGGGGCTTTTCGTTTGCGGACGGCCCATGACACGCCTCGCACTGACGCGGCCCCAGCCATGCCGGGAGCCGGATTGATCGCCGCCCGCGCCTTGGTATGGTTTGACCATGTCCGACATCGAAATTCGGCCCACCCTGGAGGCCGACCTTCCCGCCATCACCGCCATCTACGGCCAAGCCGTGCGCGAGGGCACGGCCACCTTCGAGCTCGACCCGCCGGATCTGGCCGAGATGACCCGCCGCTTCCGCGCGCTGAGCGACGGCGGCTTTCCTTACTTCGTCGCCCGGCTCGACGGACAAGTGGTGGGCTATGCCTATGCCGGGCCTTACCGGCCCCGTCCCGCCTATCGTTTCACCGTCGAGAACTCGGTCTATCTCGCCCCTGCCAGCCAGCGCCGCGGCATCGGGATGCGGCTGATGCGGCAGCTGATCGATGCGTGCGAAGCCCGGGGTTTCCGCCAGATGATCGCGGTCATCGGCGACTCCGCCAATGCCGGCTCGGTCGGTCTGCATACCGCCTGCGGTTTCGAGATGATCGGCACCCATCCGAGCGTCGGGCTGAAATTCGGCCGCTGGCTCGATACGGTGATGATGCAGCGGCCGCTCGGACCGGGCAGCAGCAACGTTCCGGCTTGAGCGGGCTGCAGTGATGTCCTGATGCCGCGCTCGCGGCGAAGCGCGCCGGGTCAGACCAGCGCCGGCTTCGGCGCGATCACCAGCAGCACACGCTCGAGTTCGTGGCCGCGGCGCAGGATCAGGCCGGTCGCCGAGATCACGCTGTACATGCCCTGCTTGCGGGCCAGGCGCGGGTCCTTCTCGATGCGGTAGAGGGGCACCTCGGAAGCACGGCGAAAGACGGAAAACACGGCGCGGTCGCGCAGGAAGTCGATCGAGTAGTCGCGCCATTCGCCGTCGGCGACCATGCGGCCATAGAGATTGAGGATGCGGTTCAGTTCGAGCCGGTCGAACGTCACCCGGGTGGGCGCCGCAGCCGCATTGCGGGCTGCCGCGCGGTTCTCGCTGGGATCGGCATCCTCCGGGGTGAGGTTCATGGGCGTCCTCCTGTCATCTATGTGACATGATCGCGCCAACCGCCCACGGCCGCAAGGGGCGGTTTTCATTGTTGATCTCGGCGCTCTCAGCCGAGGTGCGCGAGTTCCACGAACACGCAACCGTCACGGGATCGTTAGCAGAATCATAATCGCGCCGCCTTTCCGCCCAGCGACCGCCCCCGACGTTAGGCATAAGATTCGTGTGCGTTGGCCCGGTCCTTTCGGTTCCGGATTCCTCAGCCCCCAGCCCCCCGGGGTCGTCAGGATCGGGCCTATTCACAAGTAAAGGCAAAGGGCCAACGCGAGTTGGTCCTTTTGCTTTTTTGGCCTTGGTGCGAGGATTTGTGGCGTGCACCCGTCCGATGGACGTGACACGCCGAGCTCAGGTCAGCGAAAACGAAAGATCACGACGGCAGAGGATCAGCGCTCGGGACCCCGAGTCGTCGCTGACACGCGTCCGAGCAAGGGCAGCTCGGAAAAGGCGGCCCCCAGCATCGCCCCGGGGCGGTCACGACTGCCGTCCTGAACATAGACGACCGTACCATCGACGCCCTCGCGCGCGATCTTCTCCAGTGGCACGTTCCAGCTGACCGGAGCGCCATTCCAGTCGCCCAGCTTCAGAAGACTGCGAACGACGTTGTAGTAGGTCAGATCGCGGCCGCTGTTCTCACCGCGTCCGACCGAGACCGGGGCCACCCGGGTGATCGCGCAGATCCAAACCTCGCCGTGCCGGTGCGACATCCGGTCATTGGCAGCGTCCACGGAGACGGCGAGGACCTGGCCGTCGACCGACAGCCTCACCGGCAGCGACATCACGGTGCCGCCTTGGACGGTCTCCTCGATTGCACCCTCGATCGCCTCTCGATCACTGCCGATGACGTGCACCGAGCCGTTCACGACCGCCTGGGGCGTGTAGACCTCGCGGTCGCCTCGCGCCCGCGAATAGGCGCGTTGACGCGCCGTGAAGCGGGAGTCGGCGAGCGTATCCTTCCAGCCGAGATAGTCCCAGTAATCGATCGGCAGCGAGAGCGCGATGACCGTCGGATCTCTGGTCAAGTCACCGAGGATCTTGTCGGCCGGCGGACAGGATGAGCAGCCCTGCGAGGTGAAGAGTTCGATGACCGCACGCGGATCGGAAGAGGCAGGCCGGACGAAAGCGATGACAGCACAGACGCCCAAGGCCGCGCGTGACCACCACGACATCTGTCCACTCATCGCCACTGTCCTGTCTGGAACACTGTCAGCGCCTTGCCGCGTCAACGATCTGCGAAGCCGCCCTCGTAGTTAAAAGTCTGCAAACGCAAAGGAGGCGGCCTTTGTCATAGGCCGCCTCCTTCATCACCCGCTACTCACTTCAGAGTGAGCCAAACTGTCGCATCGCGCTTTGGTTAAGCGGCGAGCTTCCGCAGCACGTAGTGCAGGATGCCGCCATTACGATAGTAGTCCAGCTCGTCCAGCGTATCGATCCGGCAGAGCAGCGGCACCTGCCGCGCCGCACCGTCTGCCGAGACGATCTCGGCGGTCAGGGTCTGGCGCGGCTTCAGATCACCTTGGAGCCCCTTGATGGTGACCTTCTCGTCGCCCTTGAGGCCGAGCGAGGACCACGAGGTGCCCTCCTGGAAGGTCAGCGGCAGCACGCCCATGCCGACCAGGTTGGAGCGGTGGATGCGCTCGAAGCTCTGGCAGACCACGGCGCGGACGCCGAGCAGACGGGTGCCCTTGGCCGCCCAGTCGCGCGACGAGCCGTTGCCGTATTCGGCGCCGGCGAACACCACCAGCGGCACGCCCTCTTCCTGGTACTTCATGGCGGCGTCGTAGATCGACATCTGCTCGCCGTCGGGCCAGTGCTTGGTCAGGCCGCCCTCGGGAATGTTGCCGTCGGCGCCCTTGAGCATGAAGTTCTTGATGCGGATGTTGGCGAAGGTGCCGCGCATCATGATCTCGTGATTACCGCGACGGGTGCCGTACTGGTTGAAGTCGGCCGGGCGGACCTGGTGCTCGCTGAGGAACTTGCCGGCGGGCGAGGTCAGCTTGATCGAACCGGCCGGCGAGATGTGGTCGGTGGTGATCTTGTCGCCGAACAGCGCCAGCACGCGGGCCTCGACGATGTCCTTGATCGGCTCCGGCTCCTTCTTCATGCCTTCGAAATACGGCGGGTTCTGCACGTAGGTCGACGACATGTTCCAGCGATAGGTCTCGCTCTCGACGGTCTTGATCTTGCGCCAGTTGGTGTCGCCCTTGAACACGTCGGCGT
Source organism: Bradyrhizobium sp. HKCCYLS20291 (assembly GCF_051167715.1). NCBI lineage: Bacteria > Pseudomonadati > Pseudomonadota > Alphaproteobacteria > Hyphomicrobiales > Nitrobacteraceae > Bradyrhizobium > Bradyrhizobium sp. HKCCYLS20291. The sequence continues at coordinate 47,091 of NZ_JBNPTO010000018.1, forward strand.
AGCGCTTCTTGAAGATCGAAGCCTTGACGAACTTCTTGACGAAGTCGTTGACCTCCTTGGTCGTCGGCCAGATGTCCTTCAGGTAGACCGGCTTCTTGTCCTTGCCGATGCCGATCGGCTCGACCGCGAGGTCCTTGGTCACGGTGCCGGCCAGCGCGTAAGCCACGACCAGCGGCGGCGAGGCCAGATAGTTGGCCTGCACGTCCGGCGAGACGCGGCCTTCGAAGTTGCGGTTGCCCGACAGCACGGCCGCCGCGACGACGCCATTGTCGTTGATCGACTTCGAGATCTCCTCCGGCAGCGGACCGGAATTGCCGATGCAGGTGGTGCAGCCGAAGCCGACCAGGTTGAAGCCGACCTTGTCGAGGTCCTTCTGCAGGCCGGAGTTCGCGAGGTACTCAGCAACCACCTGACTGCCCGGAGCCAGCGAGGTCTTCACCCACGGCTTGGCCTTGAGGCCCTTGGCTGCGGCGTTGCGGGCCAGCAGGCCGGCGCCGATCAGCACGCTCGGGTTCGAGGTGTTGGTGCAGGAGGTGATGGCGGCGATGACGACGTCGCCATGGCCGATGTCGAAGTCCTTGCCCTCGACAGCGAAGCGCTGCTCGGCCGCATCCGGCTTCTTGTATTCGCCGGCCAGCGCGGTCGCGAAACCTTCGGCCACCGCGGGTAGCGCGATACGGCCTTCGGGGCGCTTCGGACCGGCCATCGACGGCACGACGTCGGCGAGATCGAGGTTCAGCGTCTCAGTGAACACCGGGTCGGCCGACTTGGCGGTGCGGAACAGGCCCTGCGCCTTGGCATAGGCCTCGACCAGCGCGACGCGCGGGCCCTTGCGGCCCGAGGTCTTCAGATAGTCGATGGTGGCGGTGTCGACCGGGAAGAAGCCACAGGTCGCGCCGTATTCGGGGGCCATGTTGGCGATGGTCGACTTGTCGGCGACCGAGAGATGGTCGAGGCCGGGGCCGAAGAACTCGACGAACTTGCCGACCACGCCGAGCTTGCGCAGCATCTGGGTGACGGTCAGCACCAGGTCGGTGGCGGTGACGCCTTCCTTCAGCGCGCCGGTCAGCTTGAACCCTACGACGTCGGGCAGCAGCATCGACAGCGGTTGGCCGAGCATGCAGGCCTCGGCCTCGATGCCGCCGACGCCCCAGCCGAGCACGGCGAGACCATTGACCATGGTGGTGTGCGAATCAGTGCCGACCAGCGAATCCGGATAGGCGACCTCGAAGGTGCCCTTGGTCCGGCCGACCGTCATCTTCTCCTTCTTGGTCCAGACCGTCTGCGCCAGGTATTCGAGGTTCACCTGGTGGCAGATTCCGGTGCCCGGGGGCACGACGGAGAAGTTCGAGAACGCCTTCTGGCCCCACTTCAGGAATTCGTAACGCTCCTGGTTCTGCTTGTACTCCTCGGCGACGTTCTTGCCGAACGCCTTGTTGTCACCGAAGTAGTTCACGATCACCGAGTGGTCGATGACGAGATCGACCGGCACCAGCGGGTTGATCTTCTCGGCATCGCCGCCGAGCGCCTGCATCGCGTTGCGCATGGCGGCGAGGTCGACCACCGCAGGGACGCCGGTGAAATCCTGCATCAGCACGCGCGCCGGACGGAAGGCGATCTCGTGCTCCAGCGACTTCTTGCGCAGCCATTTCGACACCGCGACGATGTCGTCCTTGGTGACGGTGCGGCCGTCCTCGTTACGCAGCAGGTTCTCGAGCAGCACCTTCATCGAATACGGCAGCTTCGAGATGTCCTTGAGACCGTTCTTCTCGGCTGTGGGCAAGCTGTAATAGATGTAGCTCTTCGTTCCGACCTTGAGGGTCTTGCGACACTTGAAGCTGTCGAGCGAGGTCATGCGTGGAAATCCCAATTGATCTGGATACCCGGAGGGGGTACTTGAGAACCGTCAGCGCGTGGCGCCGGATGGCTTGCAGCGGGCGATTGTGTGCTGCATCAAGGTCGGGCTTATAGAAGCTTTCTAGTTGCGCCGCCACAGCCACAAGCAAGCAGCGACGTGGCATCACCCACAAATTCTCACGCGCTAGCCATCAATTCCCTAGGGGCTGTCACAACGGACCATGCAGCTGTCTCCAACACAGTCTCCGAAGCTGTTCGGCAGCGACGTCCGCTGCGTGCGCGGCGGCCGCGAAGTGTTCGCAGGACTTGCGTTCGAAGCGACCGCGGGCGAGGCGCTGGCCGTGACGGGGCACAATGGCGCGGGCAAGACGTCGCTGTTGCGGCTGATCGCCGGCCTGCTGCTGCCGGCCGGCGGCACCATCGCCATCGAGGGCGGCGAAGGCGAGCTGACGGTGCCCGAGCAGGCGCATTATCTCGGCCACCGCGACGCGCTGAAGCCGGCGCTCAGCGTCGCTGAGAACCTGACGTTCTGGGCCGACTTCCTCGGCGGCGGCGTGTTGCGACCAATTCCGGATTGCCTGGCGGCGGTCGGCATCGCCCATGCGATCGATCTTCCCGCCGGCTATCTCTCCGCCGGCCAACGCCGCCGGCTGTCGCTCGCCCGCCTGCTCGCCGTGCCGCGCCTGATCTGGTTGCTCGACGAGCCAACCGCCGCGCTCGACGTCGCCGGACAGGCCATGTTCGCCGGGCTGATGCGCGAGCATCTCGCTGGTGGCGGACTGATCGTGGCGGCGACGCACGGCCCGCTCGGCATCGACACGCGCGAGCTGCGGATCGGGACATGAATTGATGGTGATGGGACAGGCAACTCTCTGCGGCAACATCGGTGCGCCCCCCTCCCCTTTGCGGGGAGGGGTCGGGGGTGGGGGTCCACAACGGCGGTCTCGCCCGGGGCTACCCCCCACTCCGACCCTCCCCCGCAAGGGGGGAGGGAGAGCAGCGAACTCGGAGCCGCGGGGTCGCTCCCAAACATTTCTCCGCAAGGCCCGCCCCGCATGACCGCCCTCGGTGCCCTCATCCGCCGCGACATCAGAATCGCGCTGCGCATCGGCGGCGGCGCGCTGATCGGCGTGCTGTTCTTCCTCACCGTCGTGGTGCTGATGCCATTCGCGGTCGGGCCGGACCTCGCGCTGCTGACCCGGCTCGGCCCGGCGATTCTCTGGCTCGGCGCGCTGCTCTCCAGCCTGCTCACCCTCGACCGCCTGTTCACCGCCGACCACGAGGACGGCTCCCTCGACCTGATCATCATGAGCCGGACGCCGCTGGAGCTCGCCTGCGCCGCCAAGGCGCTGGCGCATTGGCTGGCCGCCGGGCTGCCGCTGGTGATCGCCACGCCGGTGCTCGGGCTGCTGCTGAACCTCGACGCGACGGCGACCGGCGCGGTCGCGCTGACGCTGCTGGCCGGCACGCCGGCGCTGACCTTCATCGGCATGATCGGCGCGGCGCTGGCCGTGACCATGTCCCGCGGCGGCCTGCTGCTCGCCGTTCTGGTATTGCCGCTGTCGATCCCGGTGCTGATCTTCGGCGTCGCGGCCTCCCAGGCGGCCATCGTCGGCCCGCTGCCGTTCGGGGCACCGTTTTCGATCCTGTGCGCGCTGTCGCTGGTGAGCTTCGTGATCGGCCCGTTCGCGGCCGCAACCAGCCTGCGCAACGGCCTGGACTAACGGAACACCGGCGGGGTTTGACTCCGATCAACTCTTGCCGAGCCGCTTCGTGCTCATGGACTGCAACCGCTTCCGCCTTTAACAAGGTTCTCATGTCGCTGATCGACCTCGCCAATCCGACCCGGTTCCTCGCGCTGGCCGCGCGGCTGCTGCCGTGGCTTGCGCTGGTGACCGTGGTCCTGCTGGCCGCCGGCATCTACCTCTCAGCGCTGGCGCCGGACGACTACCAGCAAGGCGCGACCGTCAAGATCATGTTCATCCACGTGCCCAACGCGTGGCTGTCGATGTTCGTCTGGGGCGTCATGAGCATCGCCTCGCTCGGCACCCTGGTGTGGCGGCATCCGCTGGCCGATGTCGCGGCCAAGGCCGCCGCGCCGATCGGTGCCAGCTTCACCTTCCTGGCGCTGCTCACCGGTTCGCTGTGGGGCCGGCCGATGTGGGGCACCTATTGGGAGTGGGACGCACGGCTGACCTCGGTGCTGATCCTGTTCCTGATGTATCTCGGCCTGATGGCGCTGTGGCGCTCGGTCGAGGACCCGACGCGCGCGGCACGCGCCGCCGCCGTGCTGACCCTGGTCGGCGCCATCAACCTGCCAATCATCAAATTCTCGGTCGACTGGTGGAACACGCTGCACCAGCCGGCCTCGGTGATGCGCATGGGCGGGCCTGCGCTCGACAAGTCGTTCCTGATCCCGCTGCTGGTGATGGCGATCGGCTTCTCGTTCCTGTTCGTCACTCTTCACGTCGCCGCGATGCGCAACGAGATCCTGCGGCGGCGCGTGCGCAGCCTGCAAATGCTGCAGGCTCGTGCCTATGCCGGCAACGCGCCCGCGGGCAGTGCGACCAGCCAGATCGTGGGAGCGGCCTGATATGGATCTCGGCCCCTACACCTCCTTCATCGCGACCTCCTATCTCGCCGCCGCGCTCGTGGTCGTGCTGCTGATCGGCTGGATCGCCATCGACTACCGCATTCAGAAGGCGCGGCTGCGCGCGCTCGAGGACAGCGGCATCAGCCGCCGCTCCGGCCGCGCAGCGACGGATATCCAATGACTGACCAGCCGCCGCCGCGCCGCCGTTCCTTCCTGATGCTGCTGCCACTCGTGGTCTTTCTCGGCCTCGCGGCGCTGTTCTGGTTTCGGCTCGGCAATGGCGATCCGTCGCGGATTCCCTCCGCATTGATCGGGCGACCCGCGCCGGCCACACCGCTGCCGGCGCTGCCTGAATTGGCCAAGGACGGCACGGCGGTGCCCGGGCTCGATCCGGCCGCGCTCAAGGGCAAGGTCAGCATCGTCAACGTCTGGGCATCCTGGTGCGTGCCGTGTCACGACGAGGCGCCGCTGCTGGTCGACCTCGGCCACGACAAGCGCTTCCAGATCATTGGCATCAACTACAAGGACGCCGCCGACAATGCGCGCCGCTTCCTCGGCCGCTACGGCAATCCCTATGACGTCGTCGGCGTCGACGGCAACGGCCGCGCCGGCATCGAATGGGGCGTCTATGGCGTCCCCGAGACCTTCGTCGTCGGCCGCGAGGGCACCATCGTCTACAAGCTGGTCGGCCCGATCACGACCCAGAACATCGACGCGGTGCTGAAGCCGGAGATCGAGAAGGCGCTCAGGGCTGGCTCGTAAAGTCGGCTGTCGTTGCGAGCGATGCTGCGATACGGCGGACTCCACAGCGCGATGTCGGCCCTGCTCTCTCCTCCCGTCATTCCGGGGCGGCGCGAAGCGACGAGCCCGGAATCCATAACCACGAGCGGTCATGTGGCGAAGACCGGCGCCACGACCATCTCGCGTCACACACCGTTTCGTGGCTATGGATTCCGGGCTCACGCCGCTGCGCGGCGTGCCCCGGAATGACGGAGGAGAGACCGGAAGCCAGGCAATTCCGAGCGTCAGTTGGGACCCTGGATTGCTTCGTCGCTACGCTCCTCGCAATGACCGCGACTTGGGCAGCTACCCCTTGCTCACGTCCCCCTCCGCCGCATCGCTGGCTTCCAGCGAGGCCGGGTCAAGATGGTAGCGCTTGATCAGCGGCATCTGGGCGATGGCGAAGATCATGGTCAGCGGCACCACGCCGAAGGCCTTGAAGCCGACCCAGAAGTCGGTGCTCTGGGTCCGCCAGATGATCTCGTTCAGCACCGCCATTCCGGCAAAGAACAGCGCCCAGCGGAACGTGAGAATGCGCCAGCCCGCAGGCGTCAGATTGAACATCTGATCGAACATGATTGCGATGAAGGAGCGGTTGAACAGCAGCCCGCCGCCGAGAACGAACGCGAACAGGCCGTAGATGATGGTCGGCTTGACCTTGATGAAGGTCTCGTCGTGCAGCACCAAGGTCAGCGTTCCGAACACGATGACGACCACGGCGGTGACCAGCGCCATCAGCGGCACGTGCTTCGTCACGATGTAGGACGCGATCAGCGCCGCGATGATCGCGACCATGAAGGCGCCGGTCGCCGCGAACAGATTGAACTTGGCGTTGACGACGAAGAACACGATCAGCGGACCGAGTTCGGTCGCGAGCTTGAACAGCGGATGCGGCTGGGTCTTGTCCATTCCATGTCCTGTTGGCTGACGTCAGCGGCGACGCAGCTGGTCGTCTTCGATCACACCGCGCCGGAGCGGCGCGGCGGCGTCAATCCTCGATGCCGGCGATCGCGCGCGCGAAATCCTTGGCGGCGAACGGGGAGAGATCGTCGACGCCTTCGCCGACGCCGATGAAGTGCACCGGCAGCTTGAACTTCTCCGATAGCGCCACCAGGATGCCGCCGCGCGCGGTGCCGTCGAGCTTGGTCATCACCAGGCCGGTGACACCTGCCGTACGATGAAACGCCTCGACCTGCGACAGCGCATTTTGTCCCACCGTGGCGTCGAGCACGAGCAGCACCGCATGCGGCGCCGAGGCGTCGACCTTGCGAATGACACGCACCACCTTCTCAAGCTCGTTCATCAGCTCGGCCTTGTTCTGCAGCCGGCCGGCGGTGTCGATCAGCAGGATATCGCGTCCTTGCTCCTTGGCCGCGGTGATGGCGGTGAAAGCGAGGCTCGCCGAGTCGGAGCCTTGCGCCCCAGCGATGACAGGGGCCCTGGTGCGCTCGCCCCACACCTTGAGCTGCTCGATGGCGGCGGCACGGAACGTATCGCCTGCAGCCAGCATCACCTGCTTGCCTTCGGAGGCGAATTTCTGGGCGAGCTTGCCGATGGTGGTGGTCTTGCCGGAGCCGTTGACGCCGACGACGAGAACGACGAATGGCTTGTGGCCAGGTTCGACAACCAGCGGCTTCGCCACCGGCGACAGCACCTTCTCGACCTCGGTCGCGACCACCGCCTTCACCTCGTCGGCGCTGATCGCCTTGTCGTAGCGGCCGTGGCCGACGGCCTCGGCAATCCGCGCGGCAACCTGGGTGCCGAGATCGGCGCGCAGCAGCACGTCCTCGATGTCGTCCAGCATCGCGCGGTCGAGCTTGCGCTTGGTGACGAGATCGGCCACGGCCGTGCCGAGTGCGCCCGAGGTGCGCTTGAGGCCGGCCGACAGCCGCCGCCACCATGACAGCTTGGGTGTTTCGGAGGTGGTATCGTTCATGGCGTGGTGTTAGCCCTTTCCTCCATCAAACGAAAGCTCACACCCGCGTTACGGTTTCCATGGACATTAACCAACCCACCGACGAGGAGATGCTCGCCCGCGTGCTCCACCGCGACGGGCTGATGCTGGTCATCGACAAGCCCGCCGGCATTCCCGTGCATAAGGGACCGAAGGGCGGACCGAATCTCGAAGCCTCGTTCGACGCCCTGCGGTTCGGCCTGCCGCGCCCGCCGGTGCTGGCGCATCGGCTGGACAAGGAAACCTCCGGCTGCCTGGTGCTCGGCCGCCATCGCAAGGCAACGGCGTCGCTCGGGCTTTTGTTCAAGCACGGCAAGATTTCGAAGACCTATTGGGCCGTGGTCGAAGGCGGCCCTGAAGCGGACGAAGGCGTGATCGAGCTGCCGCTCGGCAAGCTCAACGCCGAGCGCGGCTGGTGGCAAAAGCCGGACCCGCAGGGTCAGCCGGCAGTGACGAAATGGCGCGTGCTGGGCCGGTCTTTTGCCGTTGCTCTCCCTTCTCCGAACTCAGCTCCCACTTGCGGCACCGACTCCCCTCCCCCTTGCGGGGGCGAGACGAGCGGAGCTCGCTCTGAGGGGTCGGGGGTGGGTGTCCCCACGGGCAGTCTCGCCCGGAGCTACCCCCCACCCCAACCCTCCCCCGCAGGGGGGGAGGGAGCGCAGGGTGCCGGGGGTGAGAGCGAGCATCAATCCACCAAGACAACCAAGCTCACCTGGCTCGCCATGGAGCCGGTCACCGGCCGCACCCACCAATTGCGTGTGCATTCGGCATCGCAAGGCTGGCCGATCGTCGGCGACAACATCTACGGCAACGGCCCGCGCTTCGGTGAACCGCGGCTCCATCTGCATGCGCGTGAGATCTCGATCCCGCTGTCGAAGAACAAGCCGCCTGTGCAGGTGGTGGCGCCGGCGCCGCTGCATATGCAGGAACGGCTGCGGTTGTGCGGTTGGAAGGGGGAGTAACTATCGCTCAGGCCAGACGTCCGCCGCACCGGAGGCGTCTGCAAGCTGCACAGCAACGATCGACGAACATCCACGCAACTCTGAGCCGCGGGTGACGCCTCGACAGTCCCAGCATCCTCGGCCACGGAGCATGCTTGGGCTCACTTCAGTGCGTTGCACAGATACACCCTGGGCGTGATCCGCAGGTCTGCCCCGCACCGCGGCAACAGGATGCAGCGCACAGGCGACGCCGGCGCGAGCGACCTGTTTCCAGATGGTCGCGACATTCAGATGAATCTGATTCATCAGTGAATGCAATTTTCTCGTTTGTACGAGCGTTCGACGGCATCGCAGACTAGCGCGAAAATCAACGCGCTCAAGCGCGATCAGGGAGGAGGCCGGCTTCCGCGAGGCCAAAGTCGCGCGCAATCCGCGTTGCGGACGCAAGGCCCGCATGCGCGCTCCTCGCATGACATCCGACGATGATGAATCTGCTCGATCGACCGCACGTGCACGGCGGCTCGCAGCCGTCGAGAACTGCCACTCTGCCAGAGACCATAACATAACAAGAAGCGCTCCTAGGCCAACTCAAGGCCGGCGGACGCTCAAGAAGAGGAGGAAGACGGGATGAGACTTAGTACGTTTCTAGGCGCAGCCGCAGTCTTGGCGCTGACGTCCGCCTCGGCGATGGCCGCCGACAAGGATGCGGCCGACGCCGCTGTCGAAGCCGCGAAGAAGTACGCGGGCACGACGATCAGCATTGTCTGGGAGGCCGGCCTTCAATCGCTCGATCCATTGAACTATTCCGGCCCGAAATGGGAGAAGCTCACCGGCATCAAGGTGAAGGTGGTCGAGGTTCCGACCGACCAGATGTTCACCAAGATCATGCAGGACTTCCGATCCGGGGCCGGCGCCTATGACGCGCTGAACGTCATTCCATCCTGGATGCCGGACCTTGCGCGCGCGGGTGCGCTCGAAAACCTCGACAAGTATGTCGACAAATACGGCTATCGCGACGAGTTGCAGGACATTGCCGCCGCCTATCGCGACAACCAGATGCAGTATGACGGGAAGATCTACGGCTTTCCGGACGACGGCGACGTCATGCTCCTCTACTATCGGAAGGACATCTTCGAAGATCCGAAGATGAAGGAGGAGTTCAAGGCCAAGTTCGGCTACGAGCTGGCGCCGCCGAAGGACTGGAAGCAGTTCGATGAGATCGGCCAGTTCATCACCGACAAGATGGCGCCCAAGGTCTACGGCGCAGGATTCTTCCGGACTGCGCCCTATCCGCAGTACATGTTCCAGGAACGTTTCCGCATGGAGGGCGGCAAGTTCTTCAATGCTGACACCATGAAGTCGACCGTGAACAGCGACGTCGGCCTCAAGGTGTTTAAGCAGATGGTCGCCGAAAACAAGTTCATGCCGCCGGGCGTCGAGCAGTGGAACTTCGTCGACAATTTGGCCGCCTTCCTCCAGGGCACCACCGCAATGACGATCTCCTGGCCTCCCTATGGACGCTGGGCTGCGGGCTATGGCTCCGGAGAAGAGGCGCTGAAGTGGGTGCCCAAGTCGCAAGTGGCCGGCAAGGTCGGCTATGCGCTCAACCCGCTCGGCCGGCCGGAGCTCGGCGTCGGCTTCGATCTCGCAGTCTCCTCCACGAGCAAGAACAAGGAAGCCGCCTATCTCTTCATTCAGTGGCTCAACAGCAAGAAGACCAGCCTCGAGCGTGTCCAGCTGCCTTATACGCTGCGCGACCCGTTCCGCCTGTCGCACTACGCGAGCGAGAAGTATCGGTCGCTGTGGCCTGATGCTCCGTCCTACCTCGACACGGTCAAGGCGTCCGGTGAGAAGGGCCTGCTCGACCTGTCCCTGCTGCAGCAGGACAAGTACGACGAGGCCATGACCAAGGCGATCTCGAGCCTGTGGGCCGGCGAGGACGCCAAGGCCATCCTCGACCGCCTGGCCCAGCAGTTCGACGCGATCACCGAGAAGGTCGGCGTCGACAATCAACGCGCCGTCTACAAGGTCTGGGCATCGAAGCCCGGCGCCTACCCGCAATAGCCGTCCTGGCCGCCGCACGGAAGGAGACCCCTTCCGTGCGGTCCTGCTTCCTGGAATTCATGATGACGCTTTCCGGAATATCCAACGGGACCGAGCAGCCTCGCACCGGCCGCCTCGGGCGCCTGCTCGAAGACCGCTTGCCCTATCTCATCGTCGCGCCCGCAATTTTCATACTTCTGCTCGTTGGACTTTTCCCGCTGATCTATTCGCTCATCGTGAGCTTTCAGCGCATCACGATGACCGACAATGATACCTCCTTTGCCGGCCTGCTGAACTATGCAGAGCTGTTCCGCGACGCCCGCCTCTGGGCATCGCTTGGCCATACGGCGCTCATCACGGCTGTCGCGCTGCCGCTGGAGCTCGTGATCGGCTTCCTCATGGCACAGCTGTTCATCGACCGCATTCCGGGACGACAGCTCTTCGTGGCGCTCCTGGTGCTGCCAACCGTGATCTCTCCGATCGTTGCCGGCGCGACCTGGCGGCTGATGTTCGACGTCCGCTTCGGTCCGATCGGACAGATCCTGAGCTTCTTTGCCGGAGAGCCCGTCAGGATCCTGTGGACCGTCAATCCCGGCTACGTCTATCCGGCGATCATCATCTGCGAAGTCTGGCAGTGGTCTCCGTTCATGTTCCTGCTGCTGCTCGCAGCCCTCTCGAACGTCGATCAGTCGCAGCTCGAGGCTGCGGAGATCGACGGAGCGTCATATCTGCGCGTGCTTCGGGCGATCATCCTGCCGGCGATCGCGCCCGTGATCGCCGTTGCCTGCCTGATCCGCGGGCTCGATCTCGTTCGCATCTTCGACATCATCTGGGCTCTCACGGAAGGTGGCCCGGGCTCCATGACCGAGACGATCTCGCTCTACACCTATGTGCAGGGCTTTACGCAATTCGAGACCAGCTATACGGCGGCGATCTCCTTCCTCGTCATCGCCCTGCTGACGGTCATCACCACCCTGGTCCTCAAGCGCATGGAGCTGACGCGGTGAGCGGCCGAAAGCTGTCGACGAGAAAAGCCCGCATCCTGGCGCTCCGCTACCTCGGCGCCGGCATCGTGACCGTGCTGTTCCTGTTTCCCGTCTACTGGCTGTTCATGATTTCGTTCAAGACGCCGGACGAAATCTATCACGTGCCGCCGGTGTGGTTTCCGGCACAGCTCCAGTTCTCGAACTACTACGTCCTGTTCAAGGACGGCGACGTTGCGGCCATCTTGAACAGCCTGATCGTGGCAGGCGCCAGCTCCGGCGCCGCGATCGTTCTCGGCACGCTCTGCGCCTACAGCCTTGCCCGGTTCGGCACCGGCGGCGAGAACCTTGCGATGTGGATCATCTCCCAGCGCATGATCCCGCCGATCGCGGTCGTCTTCCCGATCTTCCTGCTCTACGTCCATCTGGGCATGGTCGACAGCTTCTTTGGGCTGATCCTGCTCTACACCGCCTTCAACCTCCCCTACGTCATCTGGATGATGCGGGGCTACATCGTGGATGTCCCGCTCGAGCTCGAGGAGAGCGCGCTGGTCGATGGCCTCACGCGATGGGAGGTGATCTGGAAGGTCGTGTTCCCGATGGTTCGTTCCGGCCTCGTGGCCACATCCGTGTTCACGTTCGTATTCGCCTGGAACGACTTCCTGTTTGCGCTCGTGCTGACTCGCACGGAGGTCATCACCTTTCCGGTGCAGCTGACCCATTACTTTGGTGGGCAGTCGAATTTCTGGGGCAAGATCGCGGCGATGTCCGTACTGGGGACCTTGCCGATATTCGTCGCGGTGTCGGCGATGCAGCGCTATCTCGTGCGCGGCATCTCCTTGGGTGCCATCAAGGGTTAGGGAGAGCTGAGTGGCGGACGTCAAGCTATCCGGCGTGCACAAATATTACGGCAATGTACACGCGGTACGAGGGCTCGATCTGACCATTGCGGACGGCGAGTTCGCCGTTCTGGTGGGACCTTCGGGTTGCGGCAAGAGCACGCTCCTGCGCACGATCGCCGGCCTCGAAGATCCGGACGACGGAACGATCATGATCGGCGGCGCCGTGGTCAACGACCTGCGCCCGCGCGAGCGCAACATCGCCATGGTGTTCCAGAACTACGCGCTCTATCCGTATCTGACCGTCAACGAGAACATCGCCTTCGGCCTGCGCGCGCGGAAGACCCCCGAGCTCGAAGTCAGAAAGCGGGTCAACGAGGCCGCCGAGATGCTCGGCATCGGCAATCTTCTCGGCCGTTACCCGCGGCAGCTCTCCGGCGGACAACGCCAGCGCGTCGCGATCGGGCGCGCCATCGTTCGCAAGGCAAGCCTGTTCCTGTTCGACGAACCGCTCTCCAATCTCGACGCGCAATTGCGCGACGAGATGCGCACCGAGATCAAGCGTCTGCACCAGGAAATCACGACCACGATGATCTACGTGACGCACGACCAGGTCGAGGCGATGACGCTCGCGGACCGGATCGTGTTGCTGCGCGATGGGCAGATCGAACAGCAGGGCGCCCCGATCGAGCTGTTCGAACAACCGCGCACCAGCTTCGTGGCGCGCTTTCTCGGCTCACCGTCCATCAACCTCATACCGGCGACCCTGCGAGTCGAGGGCAACGACGTCACGGTCGTGTTCCAGTCGGGAGAGTCTCTGCCGCTCCCTCCCGCGAAGGTCACGTCGCTTCGCTCGGCAAATGGGCAGCAGGTACTCGCCGGCATCCGGCCGCAGCATTTCGGCCGGGCCACCGGCGCTCCGCTTCGCGATGGTGTGGTCCGCTATTCCACGGTCACCGACCTGATTCAGCCCACAGGCACCCGCACCTTCACCACCATCAAGGTCGGCGGCGTAGATGCGGTGGCCGAACTGCAAGCACATGACGTTGGACGGCACGGCGAGCAGATCGAGCTCACAATCGACCTCAACCGCCTCGTCCTGATCGACCCGGCGAGCGGCCTGGTCATCGCGTAGAAGTGGACGGCCTGAGCGACACAGAGAGCAGGGAGGAAACAATGGCAGCGAGACATTTTGCGACGGGGATCGGGGCACCGGAAGGTCCGGTTTGCCTGCCGGACGGATCGATGTATGTCACCGAGATGTCGGCATCGACGCTGTGCGTCACGCGGATCGACGCTGGCGGCCACCGCCGGGTGATCCGGACTACCAGCGGGCGCCCGAACGGATTGACGACCGATGGCCACGGCAGGATCTGGATTGCCGAAGCCGGCCTGCAGGCGCTGATCTGCATCGACGCTGACGGAAACGAGATCCGACGCATGCACGGCGAAGGTGCGGATCGATTCCTGTTTCCGAACGACCTCTGCTTCGGTCCCAACGGACTGCTCTATATGACCGACTCGGGCATGGCCGCGAAGGACTTCATCAATGGCCAGGCCTTCGTCGACGGCTATATGGACCTGGATTGGGATGGTCGCGTCTATGAGATCGAACCATCGGCGATGAAGGTGCTGCGCGTGATCGATCGCAAGATCCGCTTCACCAACGGCATCGCCTTCGGTCCCGACGATCGGCTGTACGCCAACGCCTCCTTCACCGGCGAGATCTATCAATACGACGTCCTCGGCCAGACGGCGCCAGAGCGCGTCGTCTTCGGCAATGTGCTGCAACCCGATTCAAATCCCGATTTCAAAGGTCCGGACGGGATGGCGTTCGGCACGGACGGGCGACTCTATTGCACGGTCTATAATCAGAAGAACGTCACGGTGCTCGACAAGCAGGGTCGTGTGGCCGAACGGCTGACGCTGGATGGCCCGCAGCCGACGAATTGCGCCTTCACCCTGACAGGCAAGAAGCTGCGCGTGACCGAGGTCGGCAAGGGGCAGGTCGAAGAGCTCGATGTGCCCTGCGACGGCCTGCCGCTGCACCTGCCGAAATTTGCCTGACGGCTTCGCGGGCGGCAGTGCAGGTGGTGGAGCCGGCGCCAATGCGCCTACAGGCGGTTGCGGCGGCGCGGATGGAATGTGGAGCGAAGCCCATCCCCCTCCACGCGTCATGGCCGGGCTTGTCCCGGCCATCCACGTCTTAGTTGTTGGAGGCAGCGTGGATGCCCGGGTCAAGCCCGGGCATGACGGAGTCCTTGACTAAGAGCTTCGACCCATCATTCCCCGCGATCGTGAGCCGCTGAACAGTGCCGGGCTCAGCACCGCTGACGGCCACCGGCAAATAGTGCTCCGTCCGCCCCTGCGTCGCGCTCTCGATCAGCACCTGGCGCTCACAGCCGATCTCCCGATCCAACCGCCGCTGCAACGCCGCCTCGCCGACAGCCCGCAGCCGTCGCGCGCGGTCGCGAATGACGACGCCATCCACCTGCGGCATGCGCGCGGCCGGCGTGCCCGGGCGCGGCGAATAGGGAAACACGTGCAGGAAAGTCAGGCCGCATGCCTCGACGAGATCGAGCGAGCGCGCAAACATCTCCTCGGTCTCGGTCGGAAAGCCCGCGATCAGATCGGCGCCCAGCGCGATGTCCGGCCGCAACCGCCGCACCTGATGACAAAACGCGATCGCATCGGCGCGCGCATGCCGCCGCTTCATGCGCTTCAAAATCAGGTCATCGCCGGCCTGCAGCGACAGATGCAGATGCGGCATCAGCCTGGCGTCCTCGGCCAGCGCGTCGAGCAGGTCGGCATCGGCCTCGATCGAGTCGATCGAGGAGATGCGCAAGCGTTTCAACTCGGGCACGTGGCGCAGGATCTGCTTCACCAGCCGGCCGAGCTTCGGCGTACCCGGCAGATCGGCACCATAGCTCGTGAGATCGACGCCGGTCAGCACGATCTCGGCATGGCCACGCTCAGCGAGTGTCCGCATCTGATCGACGACGGCGCCCATCGGGACCGAGCGCGAATTGCCGCGGCCGAACGGAATGATGCAGAACGTGCAGCGATGATCGCAGCCGTTCTGCACCTGCACGAACACGCGCGGCAAGCCGTGCTGGAAACCGTCGACGAGATGCGGTGCCATGTCCTTGATGGCCATGATGTCGGAGACGGCGACCTTCTCGGACGCGTCGATGCCGAAGCGCGGCGCCGCCAGCGCCTGCGCGATCGCACGCCACGCGTCGGGCCGCAGCTTGTCATCATTGCCGATCACGCGATCGACCTCGTGCATGGCGGCGAACATGCCGGCCTGCGTTTGCGCCGCGCAGCCGGTGACGACAATGCGCGCCGCGGGGCGCTCGCGCTTCAGCTTGCGGATCGACTGCCGCGCCTGCGCCACGGCCTCGTTGGTGACGGCGCAGCTGTTGATGACGATGGTGTCGTCCGCGCCCGCCGCCTCGGCGTGGCGCGCGATCAGTTCGGATTCGAACGCGTTGAGCCGGCAGCCGAAGGTGACGACATCGACGGTCATGCGACGCTGGCGAACAGCTCTGGCGCGAACCGTCCCTCGAACTCGAAGGTCGCCGTGCCCGTCATCAGCACGTGATCGTCGCGCTCGCGCCATTCGATGGTCAGCTCGCCGCCGGGCAGCGTCATGTGGACGAGACGGTTGGCACGCTTCAGCCGGGCGGCAGCGACAGCCGTGGCGCAGGCGGCCGAGCCGCAGGCCCTGGTCAGCCCCGCGCCGCGTTCCCAGGTCCGCATCGTGATGTGGTCGCGATCGACGATCTGGGCCAGCGTGATGTTGGCGCGCTCCGGAAATATCGGATGGTTTTCCAGGAGCGGCCCGAAGCGCTCGAGGTCATAGGAATTGACGTCGTTGTCGACCCAGAACACCGCGTGCGGATTGCCCATGCTGACGACCGACGGCGAATGCAGGATCGGCGCGTCGATCGGGCCGATCTGCAGCTCGATGTAGCGGGTGTCGCGGAACTCCTCCGCCAGCGGAATGTCCTGCCAGCCGAACTTCGGCACGCCCATGTCGACCGTGTAGAGATCCGGCGCCGGCCCCTGCCAGCAGTTCAGCAGGCCGGCCCGCGTCTCGAACGTGGCGCTGGCCTGCCCGGTCCTCTCGAACACCTGGCGAACGACGCAGCGCATGCCGTTGCCGCAGGCGCCCGACTCCGACCCGTCATTGTTGTAGATGCGGATGAACGCCTCGGTGCCGGACAGCCGCGGCGGCTGCAGCACCATCAGCTGGTCGTAGGGAACACGCGATGCAACCGCGCGCGCCTCGTCGGGCGTGACGACATGCTTCACGTCGCGCAGGTCCAGCACGACAATCTCGTTGCCGATGCCGTTCATTTTGGCGAAGCTGTGGTTGGCGAGCGCGCTCATCAAAATATCCAAATTGTGTCCGCTTTATATGGCCATGGGCGTGGCCTTGACCAGTCCGCAGCGGGACATGACGCATCTGTCATGGGACGCCGCGCCGCCGGGCATGTTAGGACCGGACATTCGCCGGCACGAACCGGGCAAACCAGCACGGCCACTGGAGAATAGTCGAATGAATCTTAGCACTTTCCGCCTCGTTCTGGCCGTGAGCTCGGTCGCGCTGGCGCTGGGCGGTCCGATCGCCCGGGCGCAGGCGCCGTCCGCCTCCCCGGCTCCGGCGGTTTCAGCCTCGCCCGCCCCGGCCCCGAGCGCCATCCCGGCGCCGGCCGCCTCGCCCGCGCCGGCGGCATCCGCCAGCCCGGCGCCCAGCGGCAGTCCGACGCCGGCCGCCAGTGCGAGCCCATCGCCCTCGTCATCGCCGAGCGCAGCCCAGGCTCCAGCGGCCACGACGCCTGCCCAGAGCGCTGACGCCTTTGGCGACGAGATCAAGCTCGAAGCCAAGAAGGTCGTGCTCGTCAAGGGCACCGCGAATTGGGACAACGCCTTCGACACGCTGATCGACTCGTTCAAGGCGCTGTCGGCCACGCTGGACAAGCAGGGCGTCAAGCCCGCCGGCAACGGCATGATCGTCTACACCTCGACCGACGACAACGGCTTCACCTTCTTCGCCGAGATTCCGGTCGAGCAGGAGCCGAAGACGCTCGGCAAGGGCATGAGCATCGGCCAGTCGCCTGAGGGCAAGGCGCTGAAGTTCGTGCATCGCGGCTCCTACGACAACATGGACAACACCTACGAGGCGATCACCAACCATCTCGACGAGCGCCGGCTGGAGGCCAAGGACACCTTCATCGAGGAGTACCTGACCGATCCGTTGAAGACCGCCGAGGACAAGCTCGTCATCAACGTCTACGTGCCGCTGAAGTGAGACCCATGATCATTAGATCGATCTTGTTAGCCGCGCTCGCGGCGTCGGCCGCCGTGCCGGCGCTCGCTGACGACATCGCACGGCAGGACACGCCCGCGATCACGGTCAGCGGCGAAGGCAGCGTGCAGGCGCCGCCGGATCTGGCGCAGATTGATGCCGGCGTGGCGTCGGATGCAAAGACCGCGCGCGAGGCCGCTGAGGCCAACAACGGCGCGATGGCCAAGGTGCTGCAGGCGCTGAAGACGGCCGGGATCGCCGACAAGGACATTCAGACCTCGCGGCTCTCGTTGCAGCCGCAGTACGCGCCGAACCGGCCGGGCCAGGCGAGCGTCACCGGCTATCGCGCCAGCAACCGCGTCACCATCAAGGTCCACGACGTCGCCAAGGTCGCGAACGTGATCGACACCGTGGTCGGCGCCGGCGCCAACGATGTCGGAAACGTCTTCTTCAGCGTCGCCGAGCCGTCGAAGCTGCTCGACCAGGCGCGCGAGAAGGCCGTCGCCGACGCCCGCCGGAAGGCCGAGATCTACGCCAAGGCCGCCGGCGTCACGCTCGGCCAGCCGCTCAACATCGCCGAGGACGGCGCGCCGACGCCGGTGTTCCGCGCCAAGACCTTTGCGGCACCGATGGCCGCCGGAGCGCCGACACCCGTAGCACAGGGCGAGGAGACGCTGTCGATCACGGTCAGCGTGACCTGGGCGATCAAGCCGCCGCAGTAAGGCTCACTTGTTCGAGTTCGGCGCATTCGCAAGCGGATATGAGCCGACAGCGCGACTACAAACTCAGTGTCGTCCCGGCCTTGAGCCGGGACCCATACTCCGCAGCCGATGTTGTTGCGCGAGATGGAGCTGCCAGCCTTCGCAAAACTGTATTCGGTGGTTATGGGTCCCGGCTCAAGGCCGGGACGACACCGTTGTTGTTGCGGCAGCCTGCTTAAATCTCCACCACCTGACCCGGCTTCAGCACGCCGAACCGCTCGCGCGGGATGCCGGCGGAATCGAGCGCGGCGTGCAGCGCGTGCACCGGCGCATCGATCGCCTCGTCCGTCAGCTGGAACGTGCCGTGGTGATGAGCCAACGCAGTCTCGGCGCCGCAATCCTGCAGCGCCTGCACGGCATCCTCGGGATTCATGTGCTGGTCGCGCATGAACCAGCGCGGTTCGTAGGCGCCGATCGGCAGGATCGCGAGCCGCAGCGGCGCGTGCAGCTCGGCCACGCGGCGGAAATGCGCACCCGTGCCATAGCCGGAATCGCAGACGATGTAGAGCTTGCCGCGCGGCGTCTCCAGCACGAAGCTCGCCCACAGCGCCTTGTTGCGATCGAAGATGCCGCGCGCCGTCCAGTGCCGCGTCGGCACCAGCGTCACCGCGACCTCCTCATTCAGCGTCACGCGATCGTGCCAATCATAGGCCTCGGCGCGGATCTTGGCGTCGGCGTCGGTCATCGTGAGGTCGTTGCCGAGCGGCGTCACCACGCGCGGTGAAAAACGCGCGGTCAGCTTCGACAGCGTGCGGATGTCCAGATGGTCGTAGTGCCCGTGCGAGACCAGCACGACGTCGATATGCGGCAGGGCTTCGAAGGCGATGCCGGGATCGTTGTGGCGCCGCGGGCCGGCGAAGGACAGCGGCGACACCCGCTCCGACCACACGGGATCGATCAGGATGTTGAGCCCGCCGGTCTGGACCAGCCAGCTGGCATGGCCGATAAAGGACAGCCGCACCGTCTCGCCGTCGATCCGGTGCGGCGGCGTGTCGGCATGCGGGCTCGGCGCCCAGGACGGCCAGCGGGAACGCTTGCCGTTGCGGTCGAACTGCCAGCGCAGCACCTGGGAGAGCGGTTTGGGCGGAGCGCCGTCGGGATCGTAGAAACGCTTGCCGTCGAAATGGTCGGTGACGGGGCCGGAATAGGTCCTGGAGCGGCGCAGCAAGGTCGTCCTCGCGAAGGGAAAGCTGACACGGGAAAGCTGAACTGGCGCAAGAGGTAAGCGGCCCCACAGGGTCCGGCAACGGGACGTCGGCAAGCAAGTTTCCTTGACTTTTTCGGCTGCGGGGGGTTTAACCCGGCCGAAATTCGGAAAGTTTCGTCTTTTCGAGCCACCGCCCGGCCCTGGAGGCCGGAGGTCACCGCCCGACAGCGCTGTGCGCCCTCGGGCGCAAACGTGTTTGGACTGACGGTTTCGGCCGATATGCCGAGGCCTATATGGTCGTCATGGGCCGCAGCACGCGGCGATGACGGGCGGCAATGAAGCGAGCGCCCGACAAGGGCAAAGGATACGGCATTGTTCGACAATCTGTCGGAAAGGCTTGGCGGCATTCTCGATCGGCTGACGGGGCGCGGTTCGCTCTCGGAAGCCGATGTCGACGCCGCGATGCGCGAGGTCCGCCGGGCGCTGCTCGAGGCCGACGTCGCGCTGGAGGTTGTCCGCAGCTTCACCGAGCGCGTGCGCGAGCAGGCGATCGGCGCCACCGTCGTCAAGTCGGTCACCCCCGGCCAGATGGTCGTCAAGATCGTCCATGACGAGCTGGTCAAGACGCTCGGCGACGACGGCCAGACCATCGACCTCAACGCCGTGCCGCCAGTGCCGATCATGATGGTCGGCCTGCAGGGCTCCGGTAAGACCACCACGACGGCCAAGCTCGCCCGCCGCATGGTCCAGCGCGACAAGCGCAAGGTGCTGATGGCCTCGCTCGACGTCTATCGTCCGGCCGCCATGGAGCAGCTCGCGGTGCTCGGCCGCGACCTGGACATCCCGACGCTGCCGATCGTCGCCGGCCAGATGCCGCCGCAGATCGCGCGCCGCGCCATCGAGGCCGCCAAGCTCGGCGGCTATGACGTCGTGCTGCTCGACACTGCCGGCCGCACCACGCTCGACGAGGACATGATGAAGGAGGCCGCCGAGATCAAGGCGGTCGCCAACCCGCACGAGGTGCTGCTGGTCGCGGACTCCCTGACCGGCCAGGACGCCGTCAATCTCGCCCGCTCGTTCGACCAGCGCGTCGGCCTCACCGGCATCGCGCTGACCCGTATCGACGGCGACGGCCGCGGCGGTGCCGCGCTGTCGATGCGTGCGGTCACCGGCAAGCCGATCAAGCTGCTCGGCACCGGCGAAAAGACCGACGCGCTGGAAGACTTCTATCCCTCGCGTATCGCCGGCCGCATCCTCGGCATGGGCGACATCGTCTCGCTGGTCGAGAAGGCCGCGGCGAACATCGACGCCGAGAAGGCCGCGCGCGCCGCCGAGAAGATGCGCAAGGGTCAGTTCGACCTCAACGACATGCGCGAGCAGCTGTTGCAGATGTCGCAGATGGGCGGCATCAGCGGCTTGATGGGCATGATGCCCGGCATCTCCAAGATGAAGAATCAGATCGCGGCGGCCGGGATCGACGACAAGATCCTCAAGCGCCAGGTCGCGATCATCGATTCGATGACCCGCGACGAGCGCAAGCATCCCGACCTGCTGAAGGCGAGCCGCAAGAAGCGGATCGCCGCCGGCTCAGGCCAGAGCGTCGAGCACGTCAACAAGCTGCTCAAGATGCACCGGAACATGGCTGACGTGATGAAGGCCATGGGCTCCGGCAAGCGCGGCCCGCTCGCCGGCATCGCCCAGGCGATGGGCTTTGGCGGCGGTGGCGGCATGCCCTCGCCGGACCAGCTCAAAGCGCTCGCCGAGAAGATGCCGGGCGGCATGCCCGGCGGCCTGCCGAATTTGCCCAAGGATCTCCCTGCCGGCCTGCGCGGCGGACTCCCGAACCTCCCCGGCCTCACCGGTTTGAGCGGCAAGCCGACGCTGCCGGGCCTCGGGCTGCCTCCGGGGAAGAAGAAATAATGAGGATGACCCGCTCCTCTCTCCATTCGTCATTCCGGGGCGCGCGCAGCGCGAGCCCGGAATCCATAACCACGATCGTGCGTATGGATTCCGGGCTCACGCTGCGCGGTGCCCCGGAATGACGGCTTAGCTGACACCAAACCCTTCAATCGACACTCAGGAGAACTTTCATGTCCGTCGTCATTCGTCTCGCCCGTGCCGGCACCAAGAAGCGCCCGGTCTATCACGTCGTCGTCGCCGACTCGCGCTTCCCGCGTGACGGCCGCTTCATCGAGCGTCTCGGCCACTTCAATCCGCTGATGCCGAAGGACAACGAGGCGCGCCTCAAGCTCGACATGGAGAAGGTGAAGGCTTGGCTCGCCAAGGGCGCCCAGCCG
Organism: Bradyrhizobium sp. HKCCYLS20291; assembly: GCF_051167715.1. Classification (NCBI taxonomy): domain Bacteria; kingdom Pseudomonadati; phylum Pseudomonadota; class Alphaproteobacteria; order Hyphomicrobiales; family Nitrobacteraceae; genus Bradyrhizobium; species Bradyrhizobium sp. HKCCYLS20291. Next base: position 68,600 of record NZ_JBNPTO010000018.1, read on the forward strand.
TCCGACCGCGTCGCCCGCTTCCTCGATGCTGCCGGCGTCAAGAAGCGCGAAGCCCGCCAGAACCCGATCAAGGCCGTGCCGCGCAAGGAGCGCAAGGCGCAGGCCGAAGCCGCCGCCAAGGGCTAACGTCCTTTGACGATCGTGGCCTCATGCTTCGAGACGCACGGCTCACGCCGTGCTCCTCAGCATGAGGATCTGGCTCCTCGTCCTGAGGAGCGCGCCACGGCGCGCGTCTCGAAGGACGAGGCCTCCTGATGTCCAAGCTCATCTGCGTCGCCAAGATCGGCGCCGCGCACGGCGTGCGCGGCGAGGTTCGCTTATGGACCTTCACCGAGGATCCGCTGGCCGTGCTGCATTACGGCCCCCTCACGACCAAGGACGGCAGCCGATCGTTCGAAGTCGCCAAGGCGCGCGAGGCGAAGGACCACCTGGTCGCGAGCATCAAGGGCGTCACGGATCGCAATGCCGCCGAGCGGCTCAATGGGCTCGAGCTCTATGTGCCGCGCGACCGCCTGCCCGAGACCGATGACGATGAATACTATCACGCCGACCTGATCGGCCTCGCCGCGGAAACCACCGCAGGCGCGCCACTCGGTCGCGTGCTCGCCATCCACAATTTCGGCGCCGGCGACATCATCGAGATCGCTCCGCCCTCCGGCAGCACGCTGATGCTGCCCTTCACGAATGCTGTGGTGCCGACGGTCGATCTAAATGGCGGCCGCGTGATCATCGAGCTGCCGCCGGAAATCGAGGGTGAGGAGCGCGAGCGCTAAATCAGCTTCGCGGCCCGGCCCGTCGTGCGACTAATGCACGACGAGTAGCAACCCAGCATCGCTCACGGCTTTTCCCGGCTCCAGGCCGCCGATCCTGGAAATATCCCCTTGCAATGAGACATACATTGACGCACCGGTAGTTCCACTGATGTGGAACTTTCGCTGCTTCGGTATTCAACTTATAGTTGTTTTTTGGGGGACGCATGTCACGCTGGGTGGTTCTTGCCGTCGCTGGGCTCATGGGAAGTGCACAGATCGCTTCCGCCCAACCCAATGATCCGCCGACAGCCCAGGCTACTCCCGCCGACTCAACGAAGTCGACGGAGAGTCAGGAGGAACCTCTCGTCGGCGACCATTGGACCTATGACATCCGTGACGAGATCACCGGCGACTTCAAATCGACCATCGTGCAGACGATCACAGACGTCACGGCCACGGAAATCAGCATCCGTGTCACCGCTCTTGGAAATAACAACACGAGCTTCCTGACCTTCGACCGCGCTTGGAATCTGAAGAACAACGGAGTCTGGCGCTACACCCCGAACGACGGCTCGGGCGTCGCCAATCCGCTGGCGCCAAACAAGACTTGGGCGCTCAAATCGACCGAGGTCAATTCCTCGGCCGGCGCAATGTGGAAGCGATCCGGGACCTCGAAGGTGCTCGGCCAGGAGAGCATCACGACACGCGCCGGAACGTTCGACGTCCTCAAGATCCAGACCACTATTCATCTGCAGAACAGCAACGATCCGACCAAGAAGCTCGAGGTGGTGCAACTGACTTGGTATTCGACCGCGGTCAACCATTGGGTCAAGCGCATGGGCGAAACGCGCATCGACGGCAAGCTGCGCGAGAAGAGCTCTGCGGAGCTGGTCGAATATGGCCGCCGTGATTGATGACGGATTCCAAATTCGAGCTGCACGCTGGGATCCGGCATGAATCTCGATGACCTACGATGAGCATCTGGACCGAGGGGGACTTTGAGATGCGTTACGCGCTGATTGGGTTGTTGGGACTATGGGCGGGCAGCGCGGCTGCACAACAAGCGGCAACGCCCGCAGCTTCCGGACAGGGAAAGCCGGAGCAGGCCCGACCAGCATCCATGGAAGAGCCACGAGCGGGGGACCATTGGACCTGGGAGGTGCACGATGAGATCACCGGCAAGCTGCTGGATTCGCGCGAAGAGGTCGTGACCGAGGTCAATGCCACCGAGATCGCCGTTCGTTTTTCGCTCGTCGGAACGACGAGGAACGCACTGCGGTTGTATGATCGATCCTGGAACTTGAAGAGCACCTCACCCTGGACGTTCAATCCGAACGACGGCCAGGGCATCAAGGCGCCGCTGAAGGTCGGCGCCGGCTGGACATTCAAGTCCGAGGACAAGAACGCAGACAATCACATCGTCCTGAAGCGAAGCGGCACATCGAAAGTCGTCGCGCAGGAGACAGTGACGACCAAGGCCGGCACGTTCGAGACGTACAAGATCGAGACCAGCTATACATCGCGCCTTGCCAACCCGACCGTCGGCGTCAACGAGACCACGGTTCAGACGTGGTACGCCCCATCGATCGATCACTGGGTCAAGAAATTGCAGGTCACCCGGGTCGACAAGCACCTCAAGACCCAGGAAAGCATCGAGTTGGTCGATTACGGCCGAAAGGCAGGGGGGAGCTGATCGCGCCAGACGTCAAGCGCACGGCGGCGACGCCGGTGGCAAGCGCGAAACGATGCGGCGACGTCGGATGGAGGCTCGATCTCACCGCCTCCATGCCTTAACAGACCGTCATGACCGTTTCGCCTCCACCGTCCGCCGCGCCCTGGCGCGCCACCATACTGAGCTTGTTTCCCGAGATGTTTCCCGGGCCGCTCGGCGTCAGCCTGGCCGGACGGGCGCTGGCCTCCGGCATCTGGGCGTTGGAAACCCGGGACATCAGGGCCTCGGCCACCGACAAGCACCGCAGCGTCGATGACACGCCGGCCGGCGGTGGCCCCGGCATGGTGCTGCGCGCGGACGTGCTGGCCGCGGCGATCGACGCTGCGACGATCGCGCTGGAACGGCCGAAGCTGCTGATGAGCCCGCGTGGTCGGCCATTGACCCAGGCGTTCGTCCGTGAGCTCGCCGCGGGCCCGGGGCCGCTGATCGTCTGCGGCCGCTTCGAGGGCATCGACCAGCGCGTCATCGACGCCCGCGAGCTGATCGAGGTCTCGATCGGCGACTACGTGCTGTCGGGCGGCGAGATCGCCGCGCTGGTGCTGATCGATGCCTGCGTGCGGCTGCTGCCGGGCGTGATGGGTAAGCTCGAATCGGGCACCGATGAGAGCTTTTCCGACGGCCTACTGGAGTACCCGCAATACACCCGGCCGCAGTCGTTCGAGGGCCGTACCATTCCGGATGTGCTCACATCAGGCGATCACGCCAAGGTCGCGGCGTGGCGTCAGGCGCAGGCGGAGGCCCTGACTGAATCGCGAAGGCCCGATTTGTGGGCCGATTGGCACGCGCGTCAGCCCAGGGAACAAAGCAGGACCGGCCAAAAAGCGCCAAAAAACACGACAGACGGGTGACAAGCCTTCCGCTTTGCCTTATAGGAGCGCCCAATTCCGCAAGTGACGGCAGGAACAAGCGCAGCCCCCGCGTGACCCGGCTGGGCGCGCCGCCGATGGAGATTTACCCGTGAACCTGATTCAGCAGCTCGAAAAAGAGCAGTTCGACAAGCTGTCCGCCAACAAGACCATTCCGGAGTTCGGCCCGGGCGACACCGTGATCGTGAACGTGAAGGTGGTCGAAGGCGAGCGCACCCGCGTGCAGGCCTATGAAGGTGTCTGCATCGGTCGTTCCGGCGGCGGCATCAATGAGAGCTTCACCGTCCGCAAGATCTCCTACGGCGAGGGCGTGGAGCGCGTGTTCCCGATCCTGTCCCCGATGATCGACTCGATCAAGGTCGTGCGCCGCGGCAAGGTGCGTCGTGCCAAGCTGTATTACCTGCGCCAGCTGCGCGGCAAGTCGGCCCGCATCGTCGAGAAGCAGGACCGCCAGCAGACCGCGGTCAACGAGTAATCGTTGCTCCCATTGGATTGACGAAAAGCGCGGGCTGGCCCGCGCTTTTTTGTTTTGGGCAGCACCGTCATTGCGAGCGAAGCGAAGCAATCCACGGCCGAGCAAGGACTCTGGATTGCTTCGTCGCAGAGCCTGTTATCGGGCCGCGCTGCGCGCGGACCCGTTGGCTCCTCGCAATGACGCCCGGAGAGAAACGCATCTCGCACTCCCCGGTCCGCGTGCTATATATCTGCCTGAAATGGTTCTAGATCGCACCAGCATGGCCTGCCGCCGCGTCGTCATCGACGATCATAGCCGGCTGCCCGGGCGGTTCTTCGGACGGTTCGCAACCTCAGCGACATCCGAGCTTAGGCGCGCGCTGTAAGCCGCAGCGCCTCTCTGCCTGTTCACGCGTGCCCGTCACGCGTCCTGTTTCAAACCTTAAATTTCCGGGAGCATTCGCTCATGTCGAAACCGACCACACTGTACGACAAGATCTGGAACGACCATCTGGTGCACGAAGCCGAGGATGGCACCTGCCTGCTCTACATCGACCGCCATCTGGTCCACGAGGTGACCTCGCCGCAAGCGTTCGAAGGCCTGCGCGCCACGGGGCGTAAGGTGCATGCGCCGGAGAAGACGCTGGCCGTCGTCGATCACAACGTGCCGACCACCGATCGCTCCAAGCCGAACCCGGATCCGGAGAGTATCGAGCAGATCAAGGCGCTGGCCGAGAACGCCAAGGAGTTCGGCGTCGAATATTACAACGAGTTCGATCGCCGCCAGGGCATCGTCCACGTCATCGGCCCGGAGCAGGGTTTTACGCTGCCCGGCACCACAATCGTCTGCGGTGACAGCCACACCTCGACGCATGGCGCGTTCGGCGCGCTGGCGCACGGCATCGGCACGTCAGAGGTCGAGCACGTGCTGGCGACGCAGACGCTGATCCAGAAGAAGGCGAAGAACATGCGCGTCACCGTCGACGGCAAGCTGCCGGACGGCGTGACGGGCAAGGACATCATCCTCGCCATCATCGGCGAGATCGGCACCGCTGGCGGCACCGGCTACGTGCTGGAATATGCCGGCGAGGCGATCCGCGCGCTGTCGATGGAAGGCCGCATGACCGTCTGCAACATGTCGATCGAGGGCGGCGCCCGCGCCGGCCTGGTCGCGCCGGACGAGAAGGCCTACGACTTCCTGCGCGGCCGTCCCAAGGCGCCGCAGGGCGCAGCCTGGGATGCGGCGATGCGCTATTGGGAGACCTTGCGCTCCGACGAGGGCGCGCATTTCGACCACGAACTGCGGCTCGACGCCGCCAAGCTGCCGCCGATCGTCACCTGGGGCACCTCGCCCGAGGACGTGATCTCGATCACCGGCGTGGTGCCGGATCCCGACAAGATCGCGGACGAGGCCAAGCGCATCTCCAAGCATCGCGCGCTGAAATACATGGGCCTGACCGCGGGCACGAAGATCACCGACATCAAGCTCGACCGCGTGTTCATCGGCTCCTGCACCAATGGCCGCATCGAGGATCTGCGCGCGGCCGCCAAGATCGCCGAGGGCAAAACCGTGTCCGGTCATGTCAACGCGATGGTCGTGCCGGGCTCGGGTATCGTCAAGGAGCAGGCCGAGGCCGAGGGTCTGGACAAGATCTTCACCAAGGCCGGCTTCGAATGGCGCGAGCCGGGTTGCTCGATGTGCCTCGCCATGAACCCGGACAAGCTGGCGCCGGAAGAGCGCTGCGCTTCGACCTCGAACCGCAACTTCGAGGGCCGCCAGGGCTTCAAGGGCCGCACCCACCTGGTGTCGCCGGCGATGGCCGCGGCCGCCGCGATCGCCGGTCATTTCGTCGACGTGCGCGACTGGCGCTGAGCCCTCACTTCGCCGCAGCAGCCAGCCTGCACGGCGACCGATCTGCGAACGAGCGCGGTGGCTTCGGACGAAGCCGCCGCGCTTTCATTTCGACTCAACCTCGACGCGGCCAGGCAAGGGCTTCTTAAACTTCTCGGCGCACGATCCTACCACCGGACGCATCGCGTCTGCGGAGGAACGGGCCGAGGAGCCTGCCATGGCCAACAAGCCGGAATACGTCGACCTCATCCGCGACGCGACACGCCAGCGCCGCAAGACGCCGCCCGCCAAAATCATCGCCAAGGCCGAGGCACCGAAGGAGGAGCGCCGGCTGTCGAACTGGCCGCCGCAACGCTTCGCCGAATGGCGGCTGGAGACGCTGGTGCCCTGGCGGCTGAGCGTGAAGAACTGGCAGTTCAAGGACTGGCGCTGAGCGCCGCGGCGTCATAGCGCCAAAAGGACCCACTGCGCCAAAACGAGAGAAGGACGCCGTTGGGCGTCCTTCAATGTCTCGATGCAGCTCTCTGCGTCGTCAGTAGTAGCGCCAGTGATGGCGATGGTGACGATGATGCCACCGGTGGTGATGACGCCAGTGGTGACCCCGCCAGTGCCGGTGGTGGCAGATGCGGCGCGGTCCGTAATAGGTGTAGACGATGCGGCAGCGGCGATAGGGATAGTAATAGCCCGTCGTGTAGGTCGGAGTGTAGTAGCTGCGATAGCCGTAGAAGTGCCGCCGGTGATGGTGGAAGTAGGGACGATAGACGTAGTGCGGACGATGATGGTAGCCGCCGCCATGGAACACCGGCCGAGGGCCACCGCCGTGGAACACGGGACGCGGACCGCCTCCGCCGAAGGCGTGACCTCCGCCGCCGTGGAACGCCGGACCACCGCCACCTCTGAACATTCCGCCGCCGCCATGGAAGGCGGGAGCGGCATGGAAGCCGCCGCCTCCGCCATGGAAGCCGCCACCGCCATGGAAACCGCCACCGCCGCGGAACCCGCCACCGCCGCCGCCGTGATGTCCACCGCCGCCTCCGCCATGACCGCCACGGACTTGAATCGTGAGAGCCTCACGAGATGTCTGTGTCGATGGTCCAGCACCGGGACTGACCGGCGACATCGCAGAGGCGGGACGACCGGATGCGCCCGCGATCAGAAACAGTGTTGCCGCCGCCAAGCCGAGGCGACGCGCGAGACCAGCGCGCTGGTCCTTCATCCTCATCATGGTCCCTTCTCCCTGAATGCTGTGCAACGATGGACCCATGCAGCGCCGATGCTGTTCGTCCGATCGGTGGATTGGCGCACCCCCAACATGAACGTAGAGATAGCGACGTGAATGCGGCATGAATGATGCACGTCTCACGCGCATCTGCGGCGTGGCGTCGCGGCAGGGACGAGCGCGTGGGTGTCTACGTTGTCGTTCAACTCAGGATGAGGATCGCGCGGCTTACGTTCGCTATCAGGCGCGCTTCTTCGACGTGTTCCGAAACTTGAACGGCTGACTGCTTGCCGCCGATGAGGCACCCTGTCGAAGGGCACTGGGACGACGACAAGATCGTGCTGATGTCGTTTCCCGACGAGCGCGATTTTCGCGCCTGGGCGATTCACCCGCGTATCAGGAGATCGCGAGGGATCGCAAAGCCGGCGCCGAGGCGGTCGTGCTTCTCGTCCGCAGCCTTGGCCGCCGACTCCACGTCCATGCGATCTACGAACGGCTGCCCCATCATTGCCAGGATCATTCGTAGAATGGCGTGAACAACACGAACGGGCCTGGCGCATAGGCGGGCGCGTAGTCCAAGGGGCGACCACAGTAGCGTGGTACGGCCTGCGCTGGCTTGCGCCAGCGGCCATGTCGGCCCGCGGAGGGCTTCGTCGCGGTGGACTTCGTTGCCAGCTCGACCGAGGTGGCGCCAGCGGGAGACGTTGCGGCGGAATTTGCGAGCAGCGCGGCACCGATGCCGATGACGAGCCAGGCTTTGCGGATGAACGACGCCATGGCAGACCTCATTGCCGGCCCTATCGAGCTACAGGCCCGCGATGCGGGCCTGTTCGACGTCGATCATCGGCTGAACGGCAGCAGGTCACCAGTGACGGTGATGCCGGTGCCATGCGCGCCGCGGATGCCAATGGTGGCGGCGCGGATGCCAATGGCGACGGCCGTGCCAATGCGCCTGCGTCGTCTCCTGCGCCGCTCCCTGCTGCACCGACGTTGCGGCGCCCGGGTTGATCAGCGACAGCGCCTGCGCGCGTTCGGCGGGCGCAGTCATCGCCAGGACGGCACCAATGGCCGCGATGCCCAACAGCTTCGTCACAGTCATGTACTTCTCCTTGCATCGCATCACGTCGAGCACCATGCCCCGACCGCATCAGTCGACCGGCAGCCGCAGCAGCGCGACGCAGATCAGTTTCGTACGAGTGACGTGAATGGGACATGAAGACCTGCGCAGGAAGCAGAATGCCAAACGGCCGCGCGCGGTTCCGCCGCACCGCGCGACAAAGTGCGCCGGTGACCGATGCTGCGGCGGGAACGCCGGATCAACCACGCCGCCAATGGCAGCTCATATGCGGAACGATCACGGTGCCGCTCGGCCGATGCTCTTGAACGTAGGCCGCATTGCAGACCCTGACAGCATTGGGGCCCGGATTGTAGCGCGGCACGACATCGGGCTCCCAGTGTCCCTGATAGCGCGGATAGATCAGAACACGCCGCGGACGCCGCTGCGCCGAGACATCCGTCATCTCGTTGCCCTGGACGGTCAGCAACTGCACGCCGCCGGCCTGTTCGGCCTGCGCGCGCGCCGAAACCAAGATCATGACAGAAGCTGCCAGCGCCGTTCCGGCCAGCATCACCGACATCCGTCTCATGCGAGACCCCCACAACAAATCGTCCGCGGCGAACGGTCGCCGTTTTCACTCCCGGCGTCAACGGCAACTGCGACACATGTCGAGACCCGGATGCATCATGATCAAAGCCCGGCTAGAAGGCGACCATGTGGACTGAATTGAAAGCACCCTCGCTGGCCGACATGGAAGCCATGGCCCACGAGATGTTCGAGCGTCTCCCGGACCATTTCCGCAAGATGTGCGAAGGCGTCATCATCCGCGTCGACGACTTCCCGACCGAGGAGGTGCTCGACGAGATGCAGGCCGAGAGCGAGTTCGACCTGCTCGGCCTGTTCCAGGGCACCGGGCTGCCGTTCCGCAGCGGTGACGACCTGCCGCGGCTGCCCAACATGATCTGGCTCTACCGGCGTCCGATCCTCGATTACTGGGCCGAGCATGACGAGAGCTTCGGCCATATCGTCCGCCATGTCCTGATCCACGAGATCGGGCATCATTTCGGAATGTCGGACGACGACATGGAAGCGATCGAGGCCTCCGTCGACTGACCGGGCGGCGGCCGGATACGGGGATTTGGTCTTTATCCGCACGCCCAATCGGGCTAAACAGCGGCCTGCCCGATACTCTCGAAGGTGCTCCCCGATGGACAAGTTCACCACGCTGGAAGGCGTCGCCGCGCCGCTGAAGATCATCAATGTCGACACCGACATGATCATCCCCAAGCAGTACCTGAAGACCATCAAGCGCACCGGCCTCGGCAAGGGCCTGTTCTCCGAGCAGCGCTACAAGGATGACGGCAGCGAGAACCCGGATTTCGTGCTCAACCAGCCGGCCTATCGCAATTCCAAGATCCTGGTCGCCGGCGACAATTTCGGCTGCGGCTCGAGCCGCGAGCACGCCCCCTGGGCGCTGCTCGATTTCGGCATCCGCTGCGTGATCTCGACCTCGTTCGGCGACATCTTCTACAACAACTGCTTCAAGAACGGCATCCTGCCGATCCGCGTGTCGCAAGCCGATCTCGACAAGCTGTTCGACGACGCCGAGCGCGGCGCCAACGCGACCTTGACGATCGACCTCGCCGCCCAGGAAATCCGCGGCCCCGACGGCGGCACCGTCAAGTTCGAGATCGACCCGTTCCGCAAGCACTGCCTGCTCAACGGGCTCGACGACATCGGGCTGACGCTGGAGAAGAAGGCCTCGATCGACAGCTTCGAGGCCAAGCTCGCCGAGCGCGCCTGGGCTTGAGCCACGCCTGACGGCAGAGAGTTCGCGGGCCCCGGACCTCGTCCGGGGTCTTGTTTCGAGAGCACCCCGAACACAGGTCCGCCGTTGCCGCGCGTCTTGCCCGAGGTCGTGACGTTCTGGCGCGGCCCACTCGACCGGCTGCGCCAGACCTGCCTGCGCTCGCAGCTGGCCGCCGGCCACAATGTCACGGTCTACAGTTTTGATCCGCTGCCCGGCCTGCCCGATGGCGTCGGCAATGCCGACGCCGAGGCCGTGCTGCCTTACGCATTCTCCGAGCGTCTCAGGCCGCCGCTGCCGGACGGCAGCTGGCGCGACTGGACCACACTGCAGTTCAGCGATTTCTTCCGCATGCGGCTGATGGCGCAACGTGCCGGGCTCTGGCTCGACGCCGACGTGCTGCTGCTGCGTCCCGTCGAGCTCGATCCCGCCTTGCCTTATTTCGCCTGGGAGCGGCCACGGCAGCTCGGCAACTCCGTGCTGTACCTGCCGCCGGATGACCCGATCGTCGCCGAGTTCGATGCACTGATGGCGCAGGACGCGCTGACGCCGAACTGGCTGTCGCTGCGCCACCGGGTCACGTTTGCGCTGCGACGGCTGCGCGGCGGCTCCGACCGCCTGTCGGACATCCGCGTCGCCATCTTCGGCCCGGCCGCGCTCACCGCCCTGGCCCGGCGCCACGGCTCGCTGCGCCACGCGCTGCCAAAGCGCAGCTTCTATGCCGTCCACGCCGAGCCCCGGGCGTTCTTCGATCCGTCCGACTTCTCCGGCCTGATCAACGATCCCGGCATCGTCGGCCTGCACATCTCGCCCAAAGGCCGCGGCGGCGAGGCGCCCATCCCGGGCAGTCTCTATGCGTGGGCCACCGAGCGGTTCGGCGCCTGACGACCTGCGCCTCCGGCAGAGCAGTTCCGCTGCTTGATCTACCGCAACGTTCGTCTCGCCGGCCGGTGTTTGATTGCAGGCAATCATCGGAGACTTGCCATGCCTGCCCAAGCCAAGCCCTATCCTCGGGTCCAGTTCCTGATCGACACCTTCTCGCAATGGCTGCGGCACCGGCGCGAGCTCAGCGAGCTGCGGCAGCTGGATCGCGACGATTTCGACCGCATCGCGATGGACCTGCAGGTCACGCCGGCGGATCTCGACGAGCTGGTCCGCCACGGCGAGCACGCTGCCGACGAGCTGCCGCTGATGCTCAAGGCGCTCGGCATTGACGAGGCCGCGCTGTCGCGCGCGGAGCCGCTGGTGCTGCGCGACATGGAGCGGGTCTGCGCGATGTGCAAGGACAAGCCGCGCTGCCATCGCGACCTCGCGGCGGGCAAGGCCGGCGAGCACTATGAGGAATACTGCCTCAACGCTCCGACCATCGACCGCCTCGGTGCCGCCATCGTCAAGCACTGATCGCCGTCCGCCCTTCCAATTCAGCGGAGCAACGCGATGAGTCGGCCGAATCTCCACCGCAACACTTGGCTCCATGTCGGCGCCGCGATCCTGCTCGCGCTTGCCGCGATGCTGCTGATCCGGCTGCACTATGCCGGCGGCGCGACGCCCGCGGCGGACAGCGTGCAGGCCGGCCGCAAGCTGGCGGAAGCCTGGTGCAGCCCCTGCCACGCCATCGACGCCAGCGGCGCGCGCAACCAGACCAGGACGGCGCCGGATTTCGCCGCCGTCGCCAACATGCCGTCGACGACCGAGCTGTCGCTGAAGGTGTTCCTGCAGAGCAGCCACCCGACCATGCCCAACGTCATCCTGACGCCGGAGCAGCGCGGCGATCTCGTCAACTACATCCTCAGCCTCAGGCAGATCTGACGCGGCGCGTCCTCCTCCGTCGCAACTACTTCGCCACCGCCGCGATCGCATCCGCGATCGCGATCGTGCGCTTGGCCATCTCGGCATGCAGCCGCTCGACCATGCGGCCGTCGAGCTGGATGGCGCCGCGCGACGCATTTTCCGGCAGCTCGAACGCGGCGAGGATCTTGCGGGCCTCGGCGACTTCCGCCGCCGGCGGCGTGAAGATCGCGTTGCAGGCGTCGATCTGACCGGGATGGATCAGGGTCTTGCCGTCGAAGCCGAGGTCGCGGGCCTGGATGCATTCCTGCGTGAAGCCGTCGGTGTTGGCGAAATCGCTGTAGGGCCCGTCGAGAATCTCCAGCCCATGCGCGCGCGTCGCCAGGATGCAATGGCTGATCATCGGCAGCATCGTCGAACGTCCCGGCACCATGCGGATGCGGGTCTCGCGCGAGATGTCGTTCGGTCCGAAAACGAAGCCGGCGAGCCGCGAGCCGGCCTCGTGCACCGTCGCGGCGAGCCGGTCGGCATCGAGCACGGACCGCGCGGTCTCGATCATCGCCCACACCTTCAGCGCCGGATCGGCGCCGACCTCGGCGAGACGGTTGGTCACCGTACGGAGATCCTCGACGGTCGACACCTTGGGAACCAGGATGCCGTCGGTCGCCGCCTGTCCGGCCATGGCGACATCGTCGCTCCACCACGGCGTATCCAGGCTGTTGATGCGGATCAGCAGTTCCCGCTTGCCGTAGCCATCGGCCGCGACCGCCTTGGCGATCTGCTCGCGCGCCGCCGCCTTGGCGTCGGGGGCCACCGAGTCCTCAAGGTCGAGGATCAGGCCATCGGCCGGCAGGTTCCGTCCCTTCTCCAGCGCGCGCGCATTGGAGCCGGGCATGAACAGAAGACTGCGGCGCGGGCGGATCATGTCGGCGTTTCCCTTGGTTTATCGAGGCGTCCCGCGATACCATTTCGGTCGCCGGGCCGAAAGGCTTGTTCCCCGAAGCCGCATGTGTTTAGGCAAGGCCCATGATCTCGTTCCCGCATCGTCTGCTCGAGGGCTATCGCGCCTTCACCACCCAGCGCCTGCCGACCGAACAGAGCCGCTATCTGGAGCTCTCGGAACGTGGCCAATCCCCCGAAGTGATGGTGATCGGCTGCTGCGACTCCCGCGTCTCGCCGGAGGTGATCTTCGACGTCGGCCCCGGCGAATTGTTCGTGCTCAGGAACATCGCCAATCTGGTGCCGATCTATCAGCCCGATGCCAACGCCCACGGTGTGTCGGCGGCGCTGGAATATGCCGTCACGGTGCTGAAGGTGAAGCACATCGTCATCCTCGGCCATGCCCAATGCGGCGGCATCCGCGCCTTCGTCGACAAGGCGGCGCCGCTGTCGCCGGGCGACTTCATCGGCCGCTGGATGTCGATGTTCATCAAGCCCGGCGAGGTCGTCGAGCAGCGCGACCGCGAGAGCTTTCAGGACTTCGTCACCCGGATCGAGAAGGCCGCCGTGTTCCGCAGCCTCGAGAACCTCATGACGTTCCCGTTCGTGCGCAGCCGCGTCGAGGCCGGCGACCTGCAGCTCCACGGCGCCTATTTCGGCGTCGCCGAGGGCTCTCTGTTCGTGCTCGACAAGGTGGCGAAGGAATTCAAGAGCGCGCGCGCTGGCGAGTAGCGAATTGGGGGGTGCGAGTAGATTCGATCTCAATTCCCTATTCGCCATTCGCTACTCTCTATTCGCCCCCCATCAATGCTCGCCTGACCATCGATCCGACAGCGCCAGCATCAGGGTCGACACCACGAAGGTCATGTGCACGCCGACCAGCCACGCGAGCTTGACCGAGTCGTAGCCGGCGTCGAGGTTCATGAACGCCTTCAACAGCTGGATCGCCGAGATCGCGACGATCGAGGCCAGCAGTTTCTGCTTCAACCCGGCGAAGTCGACCTTCGTCATCCATTCCGGCCAATCCGGATGGCCGTTCGGATCGATGCGCGAGACGAAGTTCTCGTAGCCGGAGAACACCACGATCAGCACGAGATTTCCGGTGAGGCAGACATCGATCAGGCTGAGCACGCCGAGGATGATGTCGCTCTCCTTCGCGCTCGGCAGATGGATGATGTTCTCCCACAGCAGCAGCACGAACTTGAACAACAGCACGGCGAGGCTGACGACGAGGCCGACATAGAACGGCGCCATCAGCCAACGGCTCCTGAACAGGAAGCCTTCGAGCCCGCGCTCGATCGCCGACGGTTTGTGCTTGTCCGAGATGGACGCCGGCACCGTTGCCGGCTCGGTCGGTTTGCTGTCAGCCACGTTTCGATCCCACCCGAATCCGCTCTGTCGTCCTACACATCATGCAGCCCGCCGGCTGCAAACCTCGCCCCGCTTGCGGCAGGGCCATCGCGTATCGAGATACAGGGCTGTCCCAACGAACAACCCTACTGATGAGTTACTCCGTCATGCCCGGGCTTGTCCCGGCCATGACGACGTGGAGGCAGTCGAATGCAAAACTTCAGTTCCCATCTTGGGAGCGCACCGGTGGTCCCTTACAGTGGTCCTTACGCCGCCTTCTTCTTCGCGGTGATCAGCTTGCGGTTGATCAGCACTTCGGCGATCTGGATCGCGTTCAGCGCCGCGCCCTTGCGCAGATTGTCGGAGACGCACCAGAAGGCGAGGCCGTTCTCGACCGTGGCGTCCTCGCGGATGCGGCTGATATAGGTCGCGTCCTCGCCGGCGGCCTCATACGGCGTCGCGTAGCCGCCCGGCTCGTGCTTGTCGATCACCAGACAGCCCGGCGCACGGCGCAGCACCTCGCGCGCCTCGTCCGCGGTGATCGGCTGCTCGAACTCGACATTGACCGCCTCGGAGTGGCCGACGAACACTGGCACGCGCACGCAGGTGGCGGTCAGCTTGATCTTCGGGTCCAAAATCTTCTTGGTCTCCGCCATCATCTTCCACTCTTCCTTGGTGAAGCCGTCTTCCATGAAGACGTCGATGTGCGGGATGACGTTGAAGGCGATGCGCTTGGGGAATTTCTTGTTGACTAGCTCATCGTTGGTGTAGACGGCCTTGGTCTGCGAGAACAATTCGTCCATCGCATCCTTGCCGGCGCCGGAGACGGACTGATAGGTCGAGACCACGACGCGCTTGATGTGCGCCTTGTCGTGCAGCGGCTTCAGCGCGACCACGAGCTGCGCGGTCGAGCAGTTCGGGTTGGCGATGATGTTCTTCTTGGTGAAGCCGGCGGCAGCGGCGGCATTCACCTCCGGCACGATCAGCGGCACGTCGGGATCCATGCGCCACGCCGACGAATTGTCGATCACGACGGCGCCGGCGGCGCCGATCTTCGGCGACCATTCCTTCGATACCGATCCGCCGGCGGACATCAGGCAGATGTCGACATCGGCAAAATCGTAGTGCTCGAGCGCTTTGACCTTCAGCGTGCGATCGCCATAGGACACCTCGACGCCGACGCTGCGGCGTGAGGCGAGCGCCACGACCTCGTCGGCGGGGAATTTGCGCTCATCGAGGATGTTGAGCATTTCCCGTCCGACATTGCCGGTCGCGCCGACCACTGCGACTTTGTAACCCATCGTTCACTCTCCGAAGAAATATGGCCGACCGCGTTTATCAGCGGAAACGGAAGCGGCAGCGCTTCTATGCGAGAAACGTCCCTGACACAACGTTACCACGATGTCTCGCATTCGATGCTTCCCGATTCGGCCAGAACAGCCGCCGCGCCCCGCAATCCCCCGATCTCGTCGGCCCTCAAGGCCGTGGTCGATGAGATCTGCGGGACGTTCGCGCGCCTGTTCGCCTATGTGGGGGCTCTGGCGCTGATCGCCATGCTCGGCGCGGCCGCCTGGAGCCGTCTCGACGGCGGCGACGGGGTCGATTTCGCCGCCCGGCCGGGCTGGGCCCCAGCCGACGGCGCCGCTCCGGCGTTTTCGCTCCGCCTCACCGACCAGCCCGACAAGACCGCGACCTACACCGTGCTCACCCATGCGGCGGGCGGCCGCAAGGACGTGCTGCGCTGGGGTGAGCGGGCGGGCCGGCCAGCGGCCGAAATCGAAGTCTACCGGATCGGACCGGAGCGCGAGGGCATGCGCAACCCGGTCGGGCAGCTCGCGTCGCGCATGGGTCGCCACGCGCCCGATCTCGAAGCGGCGGGGATCGTCGATAGCCGGTTCGGCCCGGTCAGCCTGCTGCGCCAGGCCGGCGCTCCGGACGGCCCAGGCGCCTGCCTCGGCTTTCTGAAGACGATCGCCGTCCCGGCGCTGCGCATTTCCGGATGGTCCTGCCAGGGCGTCGCGCTGCAGACCCGGCGCGCCGCGGTCGGCTGCATGCTCAACCGCCTGACCCTGCTGTCGTCGGCTGCCCACGACCCGGCCCTGACCGAGCTGTTCGCCCAGGCCGAGCCGCGCCGCACCGACTGCGATGTACCGGGGGTCGCCAAGACCCTCAACGACTGGATCAGCGCGCTCGACAATCCCAAGCTGCGCGGCCCGCTCTGAGCCAACGGATCGCGTCTGCCTGTTGCGGACTGTTTCGGGCCCTGTCCAAACGTTCGGCGCTCGCGGCAAGTTACGGATTTTGATGCAACTTTCCCGCCACAGCGGGCATTTATCTTGGCCGTCGCCGCCGGAATGACCTTGTGATGCCACAGCCGACGCAGATATTGTGCGGGCCAAATCATGCGCATGGCGAGCGCCCGCCCCTTTTGGCGCGAGGAAGAGGACGTGATGATTGAATTTTCTGCCATGACCCGGGCCTTGACCTTGGCGGCGGTCGCCGCGACCGGTCTTGCTGCGGCGTCGCTTGCCGTCACGTCCGCTGATGCCGCCCCCAGCAAGCGCCGCGTGACAGTGGTCAGCACCGCCGGCAGCCCGAACTATTCCTACCAGGCCGGCCCGCGCACCCGGGTGTTCGTCAGCAAGCGCTCCTTCCTGGACGGCGGCACCGAGGTGCTGCCCGGCGATCGCAAGTTCACCGACTACGCCTTCCCGCCGACCGCCGGTTATCCGTCGTTCGCCCGCGAGAACCTCAACCGCCCGATCGACCGGCAGCCGCTGATGGCGCCGACCGATCTCGGCGGCTATCCGCGGGGCATTCCGCTGTACTGAGCGGCACGGCATGATTGGATCTGGGAAGGCCGGGCTATGCCCGGCTTTTTCGTTTCGGGGCACGGCGTGATTGCAGGCACGGCATCTCATCCTCGCGCCCGCTTTCGCGTCCGAGCATTTGGTGTCTCGTCGCCCTCTCAAAGCAAGGGCGCAGGGAAGGCCGGGCCTCGGCTGAGGCCCGTGGCCCCCGTGCGGAAAGAATGCACGGGGCAGGAACCACAGGTACAGCCGGCTTGACCCGGCCCTCCCTGCGCGATGGTTTTCACGCTTACTCTGCGCTCTCCCCGGTGTCCGGCCTGTTAGCCACCGTCGTCCGGCGGATCATCATCACCACCGAACTTGGCGCCAGCTTCGGGGCGCCAGGACCACGCAGCTTCACGTCCGCAAGAGCCTCGTTCGTCCGCACATCCGTCAAGGACATGCTGCGAGCCCTCGCGGCCACCGCATCCCCACCTCACGCCTCGTGACGACCGCGAAACGCCCCTTGCCGGTGAAGCAGGATGCGGTGAAGAGAGCACGAATTCTGGAAAAGCGAAACAAAAATCTTGCAACGGGTGCGCTGAATCCGGTCATCAGACTGAAAGCGCGGGCGAAATGAGTGTTTGGACGCAGGGGATTTTGCGCGGTATGGCGCGGGCGCGGCCGGCTCCGTCGAAGCAAGTCGCGCAAGCGCCGCGAACCGAGTCGCCCGTCGGGCAGCGAGACCTTCACGGTCCCGCGCGGCGCCAGGACTCGGCATATCCGAATTCGTTCGAGTGACCCGACCGGGGGATCCGATGATTGCCGCGTGGCCGCAACAGGCTTCCTGCCGCGAAGGCAGCAGCTGAGACAGTCCCGCACCCTGCGGCCATCAGTCCCGTGGCGTGGCGCTCCTGATCTGATTGGCCTGGCCAGTCGCAACAAAGCGGCGTCGGTCAAAACGACGCGCTTTGTGACGGACATGCGGCCAGCAATCGGGCATGCTCGATAGCTTGCCGCAAGCGGAATACCTCAACGAAGCGTCTTCAGCGCTGCTCCAAACGCGGCCACGGCATCGTCGATATCCTGCTCGGTCGTAGACCAACCCATGCTCAGCCTGAAACTCGATTGAATTTGCTGCGACTTCAAGCCGATCGCCGTGAGAACGTGGCTTGCGTCAGCCCCAGTTGTGCACGCCGACCCGACTGAAAAATGCACGCTCGGGACCCTTCGCATGAGCAATGCGGCAGGGATCCGATCAAATCCACCATTGAGATTGTTGCAGAGTCCGCGTTCGGCGTCACCATTCGTGAAAAATGGGCCGACGGAATACAATCCATCCAATAAGCGGCGCTTAAGGAGGCGCATACGTGAAATTTCGCCATCAATGTTCTCCACCAGGGCCAGCGAAGCCGCAGCCATGCCGGCACAAAGCTGAACGGGCGTCGTGCCGGGCCGCATGCCGCGCTCTTGACCGCCGCCGACCAGCAAAGGGCGCATGTCGTCGACAACGGTCGCACTGCAAACGACCGCGCCAATGCCTTGAGGCCCGCCGTATTTGTGCGCAGTGAAGCTGACATAGTCTGCACCAAACGCCTTCACGCTGGCTCGGATCTTGCCAACCGCCTGGGCTGCATCCGTGTGAAATCGAGCGCCGGTCGCGGCGCATAGGCGACTAATCTCCTCGAACGGCTGAATCGTCCCGATTTCGTTGTTTGCAGTCATCACCGAGATCAACGTGGCGCCTTCAGCGAGGGTTCTTCTGAGAGCGTCCAGATCGATGACGCCCCGGCCGTCCACAGGCACTACGGAAACCCTCGCTCCAAGCTCTTTCGCGCGGATGGCACTTTCCAGCACGCATTTGTGCTCGATGCAGGACACGACCAAATGGGCTCCTGGCCGCCGCCCCTCGGACATGATGACCAAGTTGTTTCCCTCGGTCGCGCCACTCGTGAAGACCAGGGACTCTCCTGAAGCACCCACGACCGAGGCCGTTGCTCGTCTGAACTTCTCGAGGTGATGTCGCGAAAGCTTGCCCCGCTCATGCGCAAGCGCGCTGGCGTTGCCGAAATAGTGCTCCATGCACCGCTTCACAGCCTCAATCGCTTGGGGACGTGGTCGGTCAGTCGCCTGGTGATCCAGGTAGACACCGGATATCGTACCGGAAAAGAGAGAACTGCTGGTCGTTGCCATGATATCAATCTACTCAACGACCTCGACCCACGCGTCATTGGCCGCGTGCTGCACTACGTCGCCGATCATGTGGGCCGAGATCGAATGCTCCATCATGATGGCCTGTACCTGTTCCAGGGCCGTCGACCTGACAGCGACGAGCAAGCCTCCATTTGTCTGAGGATCAGAAAGAATGAGGCGTCTGTGCTCCGTCACATCACTCACGAATCGAACCTTGTCCTGATAGGCATGCAGATTCTTCTCGCCCAGATTCGGCACCGCGCCCTCTCGGGCAGCGCCGGTGATTCCCGGCAGAAGCGGCACCTTCCCCGACCGCAAACGAAGCTTGACCCCGCTTCCCTCAGCGACTTCGGTCATACGCCCCAACAGGCCGAAGCCGGTAATGTCCGTCATGGCTGAAACTGGACTCAGCGATCCCAGACGCGCTCCGACCCGATTGGATTGCCGAAGCGTTTCCAGCGCCACAGCATAGTCCTCACTGGTCAAGACACCTTGCTGGTGCGCCGCGATCGCGATGCCGCTGCCCAACGGTTTCGTCAGGAGAAGAACGTCGCCTACCCGCGCGCCCGATTTGCGCTTGACCACATCCAAGGGCGAGATGGAGAACACCGACAGACCGACGATGGGCGCCTCCCCGAGAATCGTGTGCCCGCCGACTATGGTGCAATTGTCCTCGCGGCAAGCCCGCGAGATGCCCCGCATGAGGTCCTGGCCAATCGCCACTGCATGGTCGCCGTAGGGCAGGACCAGGACGACATCAGCGTACATCGGTCGCAGGCCGCACGCAAAGATGTCGCTGAGGGCGTTCTTGGCCGCGATCTCGCCGGCCACAACTGCATCATCCACGATCGGATTCTGGAAATCGATCGATGACACCAATGCGAGTTCGTTGCCTATCGGCAATATGGCCGCATCGTCCTTCGCTTGATCAGCAAGACTTGCACGACCCAGCTCGGGTAATGGCGCACAAGGCCGCCAGCTCCCGCGCGCCAAGCTTGCACGAACATCCGCCAGTTCGCGCATAGCTCGTGAGACTGATACCACTCATGCTATCGTTTCTTTCCTCACTGTCGACCGTGAGAGTTGGATGAATTAGATCACGTGCCCCTGCGGGAGCATCACCAGTTTTGGTATGTTTATTCGTTTTGGCATGTCGATGAGCCACGTCACGACGTCAGCGACGTCGGTCGGCGACAGCGGATCAATGTTTCGCGAGATCGACGGATGGATCGCCTGGTCGCGGTGCAGTTCAGTTCTGCACAATCCGGGCGCAACGCAAGAAACGCGAATGCTGGTTCTGGCGAACTCCATGCGAAGCGCCTCGCACAGGGCTTCCAACGCGTGCTTGGTGCCCGCGTAGGCGCCACCACTCTCACGAACCTTGTAGCCCATGACACTCGAAATATGGATCAGATCCCCCACCCCGCGTTGCTTGAAATACCTCAACACGAGATACGAGAGCCGATAGGCGCATTCGACGTTGATGCGCACCATTTCGCAGGCTGCATCGACGTCGATCTCGTCGACCAGTCCCGTTTGGTTCCGACCAGCAGAGTTGATGACACAATCGATGTGCCCGAACCGCTGAATCGCCTCAGCGATCAGTCGCTCACAGGCCCCTTTTTCGGTCAGATCGCCTGCGATCCAACCCAAGTCGGCGACGTCCTCCGCGAGTGCGCGCAGACGGTCGCCACGGCGCCCATGGGCCATGACTGCAAAGCCGCGCCTCCCCAGCGTCCTGGCAATGGCCATCCCGATTCCGCTGGATGCGCCGGTCACGACAGCCACGGTCTTCGCGGCCTTCGTTGCACCATCACGACGGCCTGCATCATCAGCGACCATCACGCCAAATTCCTTGCAGGCAATCGGACTGCGCGACGCTCTCTCCGTGCATCGAGAACCTTCGCGAACGCGGACTCGAGATCGTTCAGATCTGCTAACTTCAGTGCCGGGGACAGCGGAACATCGATCGTGAGGTCCAGCATTCGGCTCGTTGCCGACAGCATCGCCCTGATCTCAGACCACGTCTTTCCCGGATAGAGAAACTCCCAATTCCAAAAAGATCGAATGTTCGGCCGTCCGAGAATGCCGAAGCAGCCGGCATCGACCCCTTCCGCACTCAATGCGTCAGCCACCCATTGGGCATCTTCAGAATCGGAGTCGGAAAGCTGGAAGACGATGTAGTGCCCTAGTGTTGCTTCAGCGGCGCAAGAGCGACGCGGCAGCACCTCGGGATAGGAGGCAAGGAATGTGCATAGCCGCCGATAGTTCCGCTGTAGCGTTGCCAGGCGGTGCGGCAGCTTCTCCAATTGGACACGAGCGATTGCGCCTCGAATCTCGTCCATGCGAAAATTGAACAACGGAAACTCTTGTTCTCTCGCCATCATTTCCCACGAGCAATGCTTGCGCGAACGCGTTTCATAGGCGCCCGACAGCAACACGGCCTTTTCGAACAGATCCGCATGGTTCGTGAGAAGAAATCCGCCCTCGCCCGTATTGAGGGATTTGTCGGCCTGCGTGCTGAACGCGCCGAAGTGGCCGAACGTGCCGAGATGCCTTACGCCCATCTTCGCTCCCATCGCCGGGACTGCGTCCTCGACAACCGGCAACGAGTGACGTCGGGCCACATCAAGAATGGCTTCAATATCTCCCGCCTGCCCACGTTGATGCACCAGCAGGACGGCCTTCGTCCTGCTGGTGATCCGCGCCTCGAGGTCAGCCGGATCCATGTGGATGTGCCGATCGACGTCCGCGAGAACAGGCCGCGCGCCCGACAGTATGATACTGCTTGGATCGGCAGCGAAGGCAAAGGATGAGCAGATCACCTCGTCGCCGGCCTTCACACCCAGCGCCATCAAGCTGAGCGCAATTGCCGCCGTCCCGCTGGAAACCGCGAGCGCGTACTTGACGCCGAAATATGCACACAGCTCGGCTTCGAATCGTCCGACCTCGGTATCGGCGAGGGGTCGAGCGTCATATCGAAACAGAAGCCTGCTCCGCAGGACACGATTGACGGCTTCAGTCTCCCTTTCGTCAAGATCGACATCGCCCTTGTCGAACCGTGGCCAGTGCGCCGTTCGCACCGGCCTTCCGCCCTCGATAGCAAGATGGTTGAACGCCATAGGTCTATTGCCTCCTGTTCGGCACGTGGTTGGCAACCGTCATGTTCTGCTGTTTCAATGCTCCACCGACGTCGGGGAGCGCCCGTCAACTGCGCTAGTGCCCGATTCTTACGAGGACGATCCCGATGAGCACCAGGGACGCGCAGGCAATGCGCTGCATTCCCAGCCTTTCCTTGAGCAGGAACGTTGAGATCAGAGTGACGAACAAGACGCTGCTTTCTCTGAGGGCTGATACGGCACCCAGTGGGGCGCGCGCGTACGCCCACACGGCAATCCAGTAGGCGCCAATCTGCATGATGCCAGCGAGCGAGATCAGCAATCCGGTCCTGAGATCCGTGTTGACGAATGCCGACCTGCCTCTCCACATCACGACGATGAGCGCCGTAGCGATGCCGTCGCCGATCGTGAGAAGCACGCCGAACTGCAAGGCCGAGGCCGAATTCCTGGCGCCGAGGCCGTCAATCAAGGTATATGAAGCGATCATGGCGCTCGTCAAAAGCGCGTAGGCCGTCCCCCGCCGGCCGCTCTCACCCCTGCGATTCCCAACCGCAATGGCCAGCACGCCGACGCTGAGACACGCAATTCCGATCATTTCTGGAACGGTCGGCAGCTCGAGCAAGACCGTCGCGGCGGCCAGCGTCACCAGAAGCGGCGCCCCGCCCCTCGCAATTGGATAGACATGTCCAAGATCACCATGCTGGTAAGCGGATGCAAGGACAAGATGGTAGACCGTGTGGAGCACGATGGAGACTGCCAGCAGCTCCCATGACGTTGCCAGCGACACTCCAATGAACGGGAGCGCAAGAAGAGAAGCGACGCTTCCGACCAGGGTCGTCAGTGCCATCACGACGACCTTGTCACCTCCAATCTTGATTGCGCTGTTCCAAACGGCATTCATCAACGCGGCGACCAATACGGCCAAAAGGACATCATTCGTCACAGCGTCGATTTCCTCAGCGCGTAGCTTTTGCGGTCAGGTCAACACTGACGGAGCGGTCCCTGTTTGAATTTCCATCCGTCGCGGGTAAAGTTGAATTTTCTAGCGTGAGCCGTCAGAAAATCTGAATGCGAAACTTCAATCTCGACCAGCTCCAGACTCTCATCGCCATCGCAGATCTCGGAACCTTGGCGGCAGCCGCGCAAGCGCTGCATCTCGCACCGCCGACCGTCAGCCTGCACCTCCGCGAGCTGGAATCGCGGATTGGCACACGACTACTCGATCGCGGACATCGTCGAGCCAGCCTGACGCCGGCTGGCGTCGCTTTGGTTGAGGGCGGACGTCAATTGCTGGCGAACGCGGAAGACCTGGGCCAGCGGGTTCGAAGGCGCGCCGAGGGAAAGGAGGGAATTGTACGAGTGGCGACTTCTGCCGGGGTGAACTCCCAACTGCTGCCAGCTGTGTTGTCGCTGCTTGGCCAACGCAACGCAGGCGTCGAAATCAAGCTCCAGGTCATGAGCTCTGCCGAAGCCATGATAAGGCTGCAGGCCGGTGGGATCGACATCGGGATTGTTGCAGTCCCGCAACCGTTCTGCGCCGGGGTCAGGATTACGACCTGGCGCAATGACCCGATGGCTGCCTTTGTGCCCAACGATTGGGAAGCTCCTGCACGGGTGACGCCGCAATGGCTGGCCACTCGTCCATGGATTACGCTCGAGCCCAAGACCCAGATGTACCTTCTCGTCGCCGCTTGGTTCGGAAAGGCCGGGCTCGTCCCAAAGCCGCGAATGCAGATCAACTATCCTGAAGCAATATTGAGCCTGGTCTCAGCAGGCCAAGCCGCAGCAATCCTGCCGCTTCCACACGCTCATGACCATGATCGCAGCAATTTCCAAGTGAGAAGGCTACGCCCGAACCTGATCCGATCACTTGGTCTTGCGCACCGGGCATCAAAGTCCGCCGACCCTGCGGTTCTCACGGTGCTGCGTACGTTGCAGGAATTCTCCATGCTGTGACACCGCGGCTGGTACGTGTCGCTCGCGACGCGATCCCAGAAGGAAGTTTGACCGCAATCACGACGTGGAAGCGGACGAGCGGGAATCCCCGGTCGTTCCGTGCGATTGTCCGCTCGTCCGCCCCTATCGTCTCAGTCGTACAGCACCGCTGCGATCTTGGCGTCGCCGATGTTGGATTTGTCGTACCAGTAGAAGCCGGTGTCGGTGACCTTGGGCAGCTTCTCGCCCTTCAGGGCCTTGACGGCGGCGTCGACGGTGCAGCTGCCGATGCCGATCGGGTTCTGGGTGATGGCGCCGGCCATCTCGCCCGAGTTGATCGCGGCCTTCTGCTGCTTGCCGGAATCGTAGCCGATCACGACGATCTTCTTCTTCATCTCCTTGACGCCGTTGAGCACGCCGATCGCCGAGCCTTCGTTGGCGCCGAAGATGCCCTTGACGTTCGGGTTGGCCTGCAGGATCGACTTGGTGATCTCGGTCGACTTCAGCTGATCGCCGCCGCCATACTGCACGCTGACGATCTTGATGTTTGGATGCTTGTCCTTCATCTGCTTCAGGAAGCCGTCGCGGCGGTCGATGCCGGTGCGGCTGGTCTGGTCGTGCACGACGACGGCGACCTCGCCGGCATCGCCGATCAGACCCGCCATCTTGTCGGCGGCGAGGCCCGCCGCGGCGAGGTTGTCGGTGGTGCAGGTCGTCAGTGGGATGTCGCTGTCGACGCCGGAGTCGAACGCGATCACCGGGATCTTGCCCGCCTCGGCCTTCTTCAGCAGCGGAATCGCGGCCTTGGAGTCGAGCGCGGCAAAGCCGATCGCCTGCGGCTTCTTGGCGAGCGCAGCCGAGAGCATGTCGATCTGCTTGTCGACCATGGCCTCGGTTTCCGGTCCCTCGAAGGTGATCTTGACGTTGGCGGCCTTCGCGGCCTGCTCGGCGCCGAGCTTCACGGCCTGCCAGAACTGGTGCTGGAAGCCCTTGGACACGAGCGGGATGTAGACGTCTTCGGCGCGGGCGCCTGCGGACACGCCGGCAGCGATGAGGGCGCCGAGCGCGACGCCCAGGAGATGCTTCTTCAACATGGGGGTTCCTCCGTTGGTGATGCTGATTGTCTCGTTTGACATGGTTGTTGTTGCAATGGCCGCCGCTGAGGGCGGCCGGCGTGGTCTCCTCTGGCATTAGGCGCGGTTTCGCCTGAGCATGTCGGCATAGACGGCGAGAATGATGATGATTCCGGTGACGACGAACTGCCATTCCTGCGCCACCGAGAGGATACGCAGGCCATTGGTCAGCACGCTCATGATGAAGGCGCCGATGATGGTGCCAAGGATGGTGCCGGTGCCGCCGCTCAGCGACGTGCCGCCGATCACGACCGCGGCGATGGCGTCGAGCTCATAGCCCTGGCCGAGCGCCGGCTGCGCGGAATTGATGCGCGAGGCGATCAGCAGGCCCGCCACGCCGCAGATCGCGCCGCCGAGGCCGTAGATGATGATCTTCCAGCGGTCGACATTGACGCCGGAGAGACGCACCGCCTCCTCGTTGCTGCCGATGGCGAAGGTGTAGCGGCCGAGCGCGGTGCGGTTGAGAACGATCGAGGCCAGCACCGCCATCACGATCAGGATCAGCGCCGCATTGGGAATCGGCAGGTCCGGCACGATGGCGCCGAGCAGCGAATCCTGCGAGATCATCGAGAAGTTCTCGGTGTTGGTGAAGTAGATCGGCTTGCTGCCGGAGACGACAAGGGCCAGGCCCTTCAGCACCAGCATCATGCCGAGCGTGGCGATGAACGGCGGCACCTTCATCTTGGTGATGACCGTGCCCGACAACGCCCCCGACAGCGCGCCGGTGACGATCGCAGCGATGACGCCCGTCCACATCGGCAGCTCCCAATAGGTCAGGAACACGCCCGCCATGACCGCGCAGAACGTCATCAGCGTGCCGACCGACAGGTCGATGCCGGCGGTGATGATGACGAAGGTCGAGGCGATCGCCAGCACGCCGTTGACTGCCGTCGCCTGCAGGATGTTGATCATGTTGTCGGTCTGCATGAAGGCCGGCGAGGCGAAGCTGAAATAGATCATCAGCAGCACCAGGCTTGCGAACGCCAGCAGCTTCTGCAGCGCCGCGGGGCCGAGCAGCCGGCGACGCAACGCGGCGACAGCGCTGCTCGGCGCGATTCCGTCCTTGTGATCCTTGACCAGTGCCGGGTCGCTCATGCCGTCAGCCTGCCTTCATGGTTTCGCGCTGGGTGGCCAGCTGCATGATCCGCTCCTGCGTAGCCTCGTCCGGCGACAACTCGCCGGTGATGCGGCCCTCGCACATCACGACGATGCGGTCGCTCATCCTGATCACTTCCGGCAGCTCCGAGGAGATCATCACGATCGCCTTGCCCTGGTCGGCCAGCGCGCGCAGCAGCCGGTAGATCTCGTTCTTGGCGCCGATGTCGATGCCCCGCGTCGGCTCGTCGAAGAACAGGATGTCGCAATCGCGATCCAGCCATTTGGCGATCACGATCTTCTGCTGGTTGCCGCCGGACAGCAGCCGGACCTGCTGCGACGCCGACGGCGTGCGGATGTTGAGCATCTTGATGAAGCGGCCGGCGGTGTCACGGATCGCGCGCTTGCGCAGCATGAACTTCATCGCGAGATAGCTCGCGAGATTGGACATCACGACGTTGGACTCGACGTCCATGCCGGTGGCCAGCCCGAAGCGCTTGCGGTCCTCGGAGAGATAGCCGATGCCATGGGAGACCGCATGTGCCGGGGTGCGGATGGTCACGGCGCGGTCGTTGACGCGGATCTCGCCGGTGGGCACGGCGTCGGCGCCGAAGATCGCGCGCGCGACCTCGGTGCGGCCGGCGCCCATCAGGCCGGCGAAGCCGAGGATCTCGCCCTTGCGCAAGGCGAAGCTGACGTCGCGCACCAGCGGGCCGCAATTGAGGCCGCGCACCTCGAGCGCGATCTCGCCGGCGGGCTGCGCGCCGGCCACGCGCGCGTCGCTCAAGGTGCGCCCGACCATCATGCCGATGATGGTCTCGATCGGCGTGGTCGCAGCAGGCACCGTCGCGACATACTCGCCGTCGCGCAGCACGGTGACGCGATCGGAGATCTGCTTCAGCTCGTCCATCTTGTGGGAGATGTAGACGATGCCGACGCCGCGCGCCTTCAGTGCGCGGATCATCTTGAACAGCTCGGCGATCTCGCGATTGTTCAGCGCCGCCGTCGGCTCGTCCATGATCAGGACGCGCGAGTTGAACGACAGCGCCTTGGCGATCTCCACCATCTGCTGCTTGGCGACCGTGAGCCCGCCGACGACGGTGCGCGGGTCGATCGCCAGATTGAGCTGGCCGAGCAGCTCGTCCGCCTGCCGGTTGAGCCGGTCCTCGTCGAGCAGCAGCCCGAACGCCTTCATCGGCTCGCGGCCGATGAAGATGTTCTGCGCCACCGTGAGGTGGTTCATCAGCTGCAGTTCCTGATGGATGATGCCGATGCCGGCCGCCTGCGCCTCGCGCGGTCCGGGGAAGTCGACGCTCGCGCCGTCGTACAGGATCTCGCCAGAGTCCTTGCGGTAGACGCCGGCGAGGATCTTCATCAAGGTCGACTTGCCGGCGCCGTTCTCGCCCATCACGGCATGGACCTCGCCCGCAACCAGGTCGAAGCTGATATTGTGCAGCGCCCGCACGCCGGGGAAACTCTTGCACAGGCCGTGAACGGAAATGAGCGGCGCGGTCATGCGTCAGCGCGCGTGATCAAGCAGGTCGCCCGCCGTCGCCGCAGCGTGGCTCCGCAATTGGCGGCGACCCCATGCATGGCGAGCGACATATCGCATCGCAGCCGCGATCA
Organism: Bradyrhizobium sp. HKCCYLS20291; assembly: GCF_051167715.1. Taxonomy (NCBI): domain Bacteria; kingdom Pseudomonadati; phylum Pseudomonadota; class Alphaproteobacteria; order Hyphomicrobiales; family Nitrobacteraceae; genus Bradyrhizobium; species Bradyrhizobium sp. HKCCYLS20291. Next base: position 96,305 of record NZ_JBNPTO010000018.1, read on the forward strand.
CATTCGTCCTCCCAACCTTCGCATCCGTCGTTCCCGACGGCTGCGAGTCCACGTCCATTCAACGGCGCGGCGTTGGGGTGAGGCTAGTCATCCCGAAATGAAAGTCCATAGGCAAAATTGACAGGCGCGGGCGCTGAACGCGGCAGACGAACACGGGCTGCAACGCTTGATGACTCAATCGAACACAACGCGCGTGAGACGGATTCGAGCAATCTCGGCAACGGGGGTGAGCCCCCCCCCTCCCCCTTGCGGGGAGGGGGGCGCACCGTGCGCGGAGCGCGAACTCGGCGCCAATTACGCCGTGAGCTTCTCCAGCTCCTGGATGATCGCTTCGCCCATCTGCGTGGTCGACGCCGGCGTGGAGCCCTCGGCCTTGATGTCGGCGGTACGCAGGCCGGAGGCCAGCACGGCCGCGATTGCCGCGTCGAGCTTGTCGGCGAGGCTGCCGAGATCGAACGAGTAGCGCAGCGCCATGCCGAACGAGGTCAGCATCGCGATCGGGTTGGCGAGGCCCTTGCCGGCAATGTCCGGCGCAGAGCCGTGCACCGGCTCGTACAGCGCGCGGCGCTTGTGGGTCTTGGCGTCGACCTCGCCGAGCGAAGCCGACGGCAGCATGCCGAGCGAGCCGGTCAGCATCGCGGCGATGTCCGACAGCATGTCGCCGAACAGGTTGTCGGTGACGATGACGTCGAACATCTTCGGATACTTCACCAGGTTCATGCCGCCGGAATCGGCGAGCTGGTGCTCGAGCGTGACGTCCTTGTACTCGCGCGCGTGGACCGCGGTGACGACCTCGTTCCAGAGCACGCCCGACTTCATCACGTTGCGCTTCTCCATCGACGTCACCTTGTTCTTGCGCTTGCGCGCGAGGTCGAAGGCGACGCGGGCGATGCGCTCGATCTCATAGGTGTCGTAGACCTGGGTGTCGACGGCGCGCTTCTGGCCGTTGCCGAGATCGGTGATGGTCTTGGGCTCGCCGAAATATACGCCGCCGGTAAGCTCGCGCACGATCATGATGTCGAGGCCCTCGACGATCTCGCGCTTCAGGCTGGAGGCATCGGCGAGCGCCGGATAGCACACGGCGGGACGCAGATTGGCGAACAGGCCGAGATCCTTGCGCAGGCGCAGCAGACCCGCCTCGGGGCGGACCTCATAAGGAACGCCGTCCCACTTCGGACCGCCGACGGCGCCGAAGATGATGGCGTCGGCCGCCTTGGCCTTGGCCATGTCGGCTTCTGAGATCGAGGCACCATGGGCGTCATAGGCGGCGCCGCCGACCAGACCATCCTCGGTCTCGAACGACGCGAGCCCCTTACCGTTGAGCCAGCCGATCAGCCGCTTCACCTCGGCCATCACTTCGGGGCCGATGCCGTCGCCGGGCAGCAGCAGGAGCTTGTGGGTCGCCATAGTCGTTGTCCTCGTAGGGCTTGTCATGCCCGGGCCTTGCGCGGGCAGCCATCATTCTTGGGATTGCCGGCCTGCCGCCGATCGGGTCGGGGCGGGCGGCCGGCAATGACGGGAGCTGTCAAAATCGGCGGAGTGCTAAAGCCCTCCTGCGCCCTTGGCAAGCCACCATTGCCGGCGCCCCTCTTCTGCCGTGATCGGGCGAGCGGTAATGTGCTGCGAAATCGCGGCCGAACAGCATGAATTACCGGCCGAGCGCCGCGCCGGAGCAGTTCTTGCCAAAGCCCCCGTCCCACCCGACACCGGCCCGCCCGGCGCTGACCAATCTCACGCTGTCATTGGGTCCGATCATCGGTCTCGGCATCGGCCGCTTCGCCTATGCACTGGTGCTGCCGGACATGCGCGACACGCTGCACTGGTCGTATTCGGCGGCCGGGTTCATGAACACCGTCAACGCCGCCGGCTATCTGATCGGCGCGCTGATCGCCTCGCACATGGCCCGGCGCTTCGGCGGGCTCGCCGCGGTGCGCGGCGGCACCTTGGCGGCGCTGGCGTCGCTGATCGTCTGCGCCATGACCGGCGACTTCGTTGCGCTCAGCGCGGCGCGGCTCGTGACCGGGATCGGCGCCGGCGTCGCGCTGGTGGCCGGGGGCGCACTGGCGGCGCGCGTCGCCCTGGCGCGGCCGGCGCAGGCGAGCTTCGTGCTGAGCCTGTTCTATGCCGGGCCGCCGCTCGGCATCGTCATCTCGGGCCTGATCGCACCGTTCGTGCTGCAGGCGTTCGGGCCCGGTTCGTGGTGGATCGTGTGGGCGGTGCTCGCCGGCGTCGGCGCGGTGCTGATCGTGCCGCTGCTGCTGATGCCGGCCCCGGCGAACGCCGCCATGCCGGAGACCCGCGCCGACCGCGTCTCGCTGCGGCCGATGGCGGTCTATCTGTTCGGCTACTTCCTTTATGGCGCCGGCTACATCGCCTATCTCACCTTCATGATCGCCTACGTCCGCGATCTCGGCGGCGGCGCCGCGGCACAATCCGGATTCTGGTGCCTGATTGGCCTCGCCGGCTTCACCACGCCCTGGGTGTGGCGCCGCGTGCTGGCGCTCGACCGCGGCGGCTGGCCCACCGCGCTCATCCTCACCATCAACGCCGTCGGCGCTGCCCTGCCCTCCCTCGGCCATTCGCCGGTCATGCTGACGCTGTCGGCCGCGGTGTTCGGCCTCGCCTTCTCGACGGTGACCACGGCAACGACGGCCTTCGTCCGCTTCAACCTGCCGCAAAGTGCGTGGCCGCGCGCGATCGCGGCGCTGACGATCTCGTTCGGAGTCGGGCAGACCCTCGGCCCGTTCGCCGTCGGCGCGATCACCGATGCGATGGGGAGCCTGACCTATGCGCTGAACGTTTCGGCGGCGTTGTTGCTGCTGGGCGCGGTGATGGCGGCGCTGCAGGGCAAGTTGAAACCCACCGCCAGCGCCTAACAAACGGTGTCGTCCCGGCGAACGCCGGGACCCATACCGCGGAAGCTGTCGAGGGAAATGGCTGGCAGTTGCCTGCCTCATACCGGCCGGTGGTTATGGGTCCCGGCTCAAGGCCGGGACGACAGCGGAGGTTGGCGCCGTCATCCGGCCATATCAGCTGGAGCTCAACTCCCGCTGAACGAATTGTAGCCCTGGTCCTCCCAGTAGCCGCCCTTGTAGTCGTTGGTGACTTCCATCGCGACGACGTATTTGGGGTTCTTGAAGCCGAGCTTGGTGGGAACACGGATCTTCATCGGGTAGCCGTAGGCGCGCGGCAGGATCTGGTCGGCGAACTTGAACGTCATCTGTGTCTGCGGATGCAGCGCGGTGCGCATGTCCAGCGGCGAGTTGTAGCCTTGCGCATCGGCGCAGTTGAACCAGACATATTTCGCCCGAGTATCCGCGCCGATCAGCTTGAGGAAGTCCCGCAGCGGCGTGCCGGTCCAGGAGCCGATCGCGCTCCAGCCCTCGACGCAGATGTGGCGGGTGATCTGCGTGACCTGCGGCAGCGCATGCAGTTCCTCCAGCGTCCACGACTTCTTGTTGTCGACCAGACCGCGGACCTCGAGCTTCCAGTCGGCCGCATCGATCTCCGGCGCCTCGTCGAGCGTGTAGTAGGCATTGAACGGGAACGGCTTGGTGATCGCGCTCTCCGGGAAGGTCGGCGCCAGCGCGTCCGGATTGAACATCCAGGACTGCACGGCGTCGTTGAACTTGGAGACCTTCTTCAACAGCTCCTCGGCGCTGTCGCCGTCGACGACGTCGCAACCGGTCAGCAGGGTGAGCGCGCCGAGGCTCGCGCCGCCGGCAATGAAGCGGCGCCGCGTGAGGTCGGGCATCGCCTTCAGCGAGTCCTTGATCAGAAGCCGCTTGTCGACGCCGGGAATGAGGAACGGGCGCTTGGCCATGATGCAGTCTCCTCTCAGCGGCCGGTGATCATCGCGCGCAGGCTCTTCGGCACCAGCAGCGCGAGCACGATGTGAACCACCAGGAAGGCGCAGATCAGCGCCATGCAGACGAAATGGACGTAGCGCGCCGCCGGGTAGTCGCCGAACAGGCTGACGAGCCAGTGCAGTTGCACCGGCTTCCACATCGACAGGCCCGTCAGCACGACGACGATGCCGACGAGAATGATGCCGAGATAGAGCAGCTTCTGCACGGCGTTGTAGGCGGAGAGATCGTCATGCGACAGCTTGAAGGTCAGCGCGGCCTTGAGATCTGACAGCACGGAGGCCGGCGAGATCGGCAGCAGCTTGCGGCGGAACCGGCCGGTGACGAGACCCGTAACGAGATAGGCCAGTCCGTTCAGCATCAGCAGCCACATCGCGGCGAAGTGCCACAGCAGCGCGCCGCCGAGCCAGCTGCCGAGCGTGATGCTGCGGTCGAAGCGGAAGTCGAACAGCGGCGAGGCGTTGTAGATCTGCCAGCCCGACATGATCATCATGATCATCGCGACGGCATTGATCCAGTGCATGACGCGCACCCAGGCCGGCTGGATCACCTTGGCTTTCGGCGTGCTGATCGTCGTGTCGGTGGCGGCGATGCTGGACATGGCGGGCTCGGTGGTTCGGGGTGGCTCTGGTTCCCACAGATATACGCGAAATGCTGGCGGTCCGTTACGGGCGCAAACCGGCAAATCGGTGCTTTCGCTGGCGGGCCTCTCACAAAAAAGCGAGCCGGGGGTGGCCCCGGCTCGCTCCTGGTCACATCCGCGAGGAGGAGGAAGAAACGGATGTGTCCGGTGTTCCGGCCTGATCCTTACGACGCCGGCATCAGCACGGTGTCGACCACGTGGATGACGCCGTTCGACTGGTTGACGTTCGGGATCGTCACCATCGAGGTGCCGCCCTTGGCGTCGACGATCATGACGTTCCTGCCCTCGCGCTTGACGGTGAGCTGCTCGCCCTCGACCGTCTTCAGCATCTGGCCGTCCTTCAGGTCGGCGGCCTCGAGCTTGCCGGGCACGACGTGATAGGTGAGGATCTTGGTCAGGGTCGCCTTGTTCTCCGGCTTCACGAGCGTATCGACGGTGCCGGCCGGCAGCTTGCCGAACGCCATGTTGGTCGGCGCGAACACCGTGAACGGGCCCTTGCCTTCCAGCGTCTGCACCAGGCCGGCGGCCTTCACCGCGGCGACCAGCGTCGTGTGATCCTTCGAGTTGACGGCGTTCTGCACGATGTTCTTCGACGGAAACATCGCCGCGCCTCCGACCATCACGGTCTTCTCCTCGGCGCGTGCGGGCGCAACGAAGGTCGAGGTCAGCGACAGCGTGCTGAAGGCGGCGGCAGCGAGAAGGGCAATGCGCTTGGACATGGGTAGCTCCCTATGAAAGGCGGCGGCAGGGCCGCAAGATGAGTTCAACTGCGACATTCGATGCTCGTGAGCAGGTGTGCTCTTGCGTCGTGTCGGGCCGAGCTACGCTTTCTCGGGGATGCGAGTTTCGCGTCAAAATTTAACGTGATCCGTGAAACCAACCGCGCCCTCGATCGTCTCGCCCGTTCATTGGCCGAGATGCCGCGCGCCGCAATGTCGCAGCCGGTATCCAACTGATCAGTACGATGTGGGCCATTGGCCGACGACCAATGAGCAAACTCGGCCATTAACTACGATGCCAGCCGAGGGCGGCCAAAGCTGCCGAAAATATTGCGAGTAAGACTTTCTTAAGGTTGATTGGTGGTCACGGCGCCGGCTGCGGGAAGGGGATGTCCTGCACTGTCCGGTGCGATCGGCGGGGGTTTCCAACAGTGAACAGAACGATCTGGATTGCGGGGTTCTGCCTCGTGATAATCTGCTGCTTGCTTGCAACCAAGATGGTGCTGGCCGCGGTCTCGCCGGGCGACCTCGGCAACGAGACGACATCCGCGTTGATGCGCGAGCCCATTCCCGGCGTCGATACGCTAAGCGACTCCGATCGCAGCTTCGAGACGCAACCGGTCGACCTCAATGACGGCGTGCGTCTGCCGCTGGTCTCGAAGGCCGTGCGTGCGGGGCGTAACGCGTCGATCGCGCGCAGGGCAAAGGCGAGCGGCAAGGCCGCGGTGCTGCGGCCCGTCAAGCGCAATCCGGAGTCAGCGAAGACCGCGGCGGTGTCCTGCAAGCAGCTCGACCCGATCGCCCGCTTCCTCGCCACGAACAAGATCGGACCGCGCTGCCAGGCGTGACGGTTGGCCGCGTCAGGCGGCTGCGGCCATCACAACCTGGGCCAGCAGCTGCTCGCGGCGGGTCTGGGAGCGCTGCCCCTTCATGGTGGCGGCGAAGCGTTCGAGAATGCCGTCCTCGAACGCAGTCACGATGGTGTCGTGCACGTAGCTCCGGCGGCAGATCGCCGGCGTGTTGGTGAGCTCGTCGGCGGCGGCGCGGATCGCTTCCAGAATCTGCTTCTTGCGGCCGCGGGCGCTCGCGGCCGGCGTGATCCGCGACAGCGTCTCCAGCGCGACCGCTGACGCCATCAGCGTGCGGAAATCCTTCAGCGAGATCTTGATGCCGGCGATCTCGCGCAGGAAGGCATTGACCTGCGTGGTCGACACCGCGCGGACCACGCGCTGCGCATCACGATACTGGAACATGCGCCGGCCCGGCACGCCGCGCAGAATGCCGACAGCGCGCACCAGCTTGGCGGCATCGCACTCCTTGCGCACCGCCTTGCCGCCCTTGGCCTTGAACGTCAGCACCAGGCTGTCGTCCTCGAGCGTGACGTTCGACTTGAGCAGCGTCGTGGCGCCGCGCGTGCCGTTCAGCCGCGCATAGGATTCGTTGCCGGGACGGATCGCGGTGCGCGCGATCAGCTCGATGACCGCGGCCAGCGCGAATTCGCGCGTCGGCTCGTCGCCGGCGAGATGCTTCGACACCGCGCGTCGGATGCGCGGCAGCGCGCCGACCAGCTTGGCCAGGCGATGCGCCTTGCGATGCTCGCGCACCTTCTCCCAGTCGGCGTGATAGCGGTATTGCAGCCGTCCGGCCGCGTCGACGCCGACCGCCTGCAGATGCAGGTTCGGATCGGGCGCGTAGCGCACCTCGCGATAGGCCGGCGGCACCGCCATCGCATGCAGGCGGCGGATGGTGCCGGCGTGCCGGATCGGGGTGCCGTTGGCACGCAGGAAAGTGTAGCTCTTGCCGCGCTTGATGCGGCGGATCGTCAGCTCGGTCTGGTCGCCGAGCTTCAGGCCGATGCGCTTGGCCAGCTCCTCGACCGAGCTCTTGGCACTGGCCTGCGCATTGGCGGTCTTGGCGTGCGCGAGGTCCTTCAGCGTCAGCTTGCGGCGGCCCGGCTTCGGCGGCCACTGGCCCAGCGCCTTCGCGAGCGCAACCTCGGCATCGGCCGGGCCGACCCGCGGGCTCTCGAAATTCTGCTGGTCGATCATTGCTTTAGACGCCCTGCCGCCGTGCTTGTCCGCTCAATGCCCCGAGCCGGGATTTGGTTCCGGACGGGTTATCCACAGCTTCAAGGCGATTTAGGGCGTCGAAGGCAGAATGGCGAGTCCCTAATTTTGGGCAAAATGGTTCAAAAATACCGTCATCCGGGCTGATCAGGGGTAACCTTGACGATCGACCAGCGTCGCGCGCGCCGGCCGAGGAACGGCTGCCGCAACCTCCGCGCACATTTCTTTGATCCTGCGCAGAACGCCTCCCCGCCGAAGGTCCTACTTGTCTTGGCTTGTCGCCGCCGGTTACGCGGACGCATAGTGCAGATAACGACGGCCTGTGAACGGGGTTCATCCGCGGGCCGCATGGTGGAGGGTGTGAAATGTCCGAGAAGATCTACGACGTTCCGGCCGAGTGGACGAAACGTGCCTTTGTCGACGACGCGAAGTACCAGGAGATGTACGCGCGCTCGATCAAGGATCCCAACGGCTTCTGGGCCGAGCAGGCCAGGCGCGTCGACTGGATCAAGCCGCCGACGAAAATCGAGAACGTTTCCTTCGCCCCCGGCCACATCTCGATCAAATGGTTCGAGGACGGCGTCCTCAACGCGGCCTACAATTGCATCGACCGGCATCTCGCGACCCGCGGCGACCAGACCGCGATCATCTGGGAAGGCGACGATCCGGCCGACTCCAAGCACATCACCTATCGTCAGCTGCACGACGAAGTGTGCAAGATGGCCAACATCCTGCGCAACCGCAACGTCAAGAAGGGCGACCGCGTCACCATCTATCTGCCGATGATCCCGGAGGCAGCCTATGCGATGCTGGCCTGCGCCCGCATCGGCGCCATCCACTCGGTGGTGTTTGCCGGCTTCTCGCCGGATTCGCTCGCCCAGCGCATCAAGGACTGCGACTCCAAGGTCGTCATCACCGCCGACGAAGGCCTGCGCGGCGGCCGCAAGGTGCCGCTGAAGGCCAATGTCGACGCCGCGCTGAACAAGGTCGACAATGTCGACTGGGTCGTCGTGGTCAAGCGCACCGGCGGCAAGATCGAGATGAAGCCGAGCCGCGATCTCTGGTATCACGAGGCCGCGGAGATGGTGACGACCGAATGCCCGGTCGAGCACATGAACGCCGAGGATCCGCTGTTCATCCTCTACACCTCGGGCTCGACCGGCCAGCCCAAGGGCGTGCTGCACACCACCGGCGGCTATCTCGTCTACGCGTCGATGACGCACCAATACGTGTTCGACTATCACGAGGGCGACATCTACTGGTGCACGGCCGACGTCGGCTGGGTCACCGGCCACAGCTACATCCTCTATGGACCGCTGGCCAACGGCGCCATCTCGCTGATGTTCGAAGGCGTGCCGAACTATCCGGACAATTCGCGGTTCTGGAACGTCGTCGACAAGCACAAGGTCAACATCTTCTACACCGCGCCGACCGCGATCCGCGCGCTGATGCAGGGCGGCGACGGCCCGGTGACCAAGACCTCGCGCGCATCCTTGCGCCTGCTCGGCTCGGTCGGCGAGCCGATCAATCCGGAAGCGTGGGAGTGGTATCACCGCGTCGTCGGCGACAACCGCTGCCCGATCGTCGACACCTGGTGGCAGACCGAGACCGGCGGCATCCTGATCACCCCGCTGCCCGGCGCGACCAGGCTGAAGCCGGGCTCGGCGACACGGCCGTTCTTCGGCGTGGTGCCGGAGATCGTCGACGCCGACGGCAAGACGCTGGAAGGCCCCACGGAAGGCAATCTCTGCCTCACCCGCTCGTGGCCGGGCCAGATGCGCACGGTCTATGGCGACCACGAGCGCTTCGAGATGACCTACTTCTCGACCTACAAGGGCAAGTACTTCACCGGCGACGGCTGCCGCCGCGACGCCGACGGCTATTACTGGATCACCGGCCGCGTCGACGACGTCATCAACGTCTCCGGCCACCGCATGGGCACCGCCGAGGTCGAGAGCGCGCTGGTCGCGCATCCGAAGGTCTCGGAAGCTGCCGTGGTCGGCTACCCGCACGACATCAAGGGCCAGGGCATCTACGCCTACGTCACCCTGATGGCCGGCGAGACTCCGAGCGAGGAGCTGCGCAAGGAGCTCGTCGCATGGGTGCGCAAGGAGATCGGCCCGATCGCCTCGCCCGACCAGATCCAGTTCTCACAGGGGCTGCCGAAGACGCGCTCCGGCAAGATCATGCGCCGCATCCTGCGCAAGATCGCCGAGGACGAGCCGGGCGCGCTGGGCGACACCTCGACGTTGGCCGATCCCGCCGTCGTCGACGACCTCGTGCAGCATCGGCAGAACCGCAAGCCGGCGTAGGACATCGCGAGCCGGCGGGCGCCATGCGCGGCCGCCGATTCGTCAAGCGTCGAGACACTCCCGCGGCTGATTCCGCGGGAGTGTTGTTTTTGTGTCATTTACTTGGAGACGAAGTTTTCCTTTCCTCAAGCCATCCGAGCGCTTCCGTCGGGGAGCGGGCACCGACGTCAACGGGTGGGGGAATGGCGATGCGGCTGGCGGCGATCAGGACGGCAAAGGCAGTCTCGTTTGCAGCGGCCGCCCTCGGCGCGCTGGTCGTCACGAGCGGCACGGCATCGGCCCGGCCCGAGTTGGTCGGCATCGCCGGCGACTTTTCGCCGGGCACGATCGTGGTGAAGACCGGCGAGCGAAGGCTCTATCTCGTGCTCGATGGCAGCCACGCGATGGTTTATCCGGTTGGTGTCGGCAAGGCCGGGCGGCAATGGGCCGGCACGACGAAGATCGATGGCAAGTACAAGAACCCGGCCTGGGCGCCCCCCGCCGACGTCAGGCGCGACAAGCCCGAGCTGCCCGACGTGATCCCCGGCGGCTCGCCGCGCAATCCGATGGGCGTGGCGGCCATGACGCTGTCGGGCGGCGAATATGCGATCCACGGCACCAACGTGCCGAACTCGGTCGGCGGCTACGTCTCCTACGGCTGCATCCGCATGCTCAACACCGACATCACCGATCTCTACGAGCGCGTGTCGATCGGCACCACGGTGGTGGTCACGCGCTGAGGCGGCCAACCGGCGCGCGGGGAGCGTCGCCGCGCATCGTCTCAGAAGTCCGAGATGATTCCCTTGTTCTCCCAGTCGCCGTAGCGCGTCGGTTCCGGGCCCTTCGGTCCCTGCAACTCCTTCGGCCGCGGCGTCGCCTGCTCGGCGGCGCGCCGGCGCCGTTCCTCGGCCTCGGCCAGCGCGCGCTGCGCGGCAGGCGTCAGCGGCTTGCGCGGAGAATCATTGCTGGCGACCACGGCCAATGCGGGCTTGCTGTTCGGACCGCTGTCGGACTCGTTGCTCATCGTACCATTCCACCGTTCATCCGGATCGTTCCGGACCTCATCAGATCGTGTGACCACCCATGAAAAAACAGGGCTAATAAAAGCAGAGCCGATTCTTAGATTTGGCATATTCCGGTGGCAGAGGACCCGCAAGCTGATGGCATGCACCCGATCGTCGCGGAACTGCCTTTCTTCTCTTCGCGAGTGACTCCCCCGCATGCCCCCGCCGCGTTTCGCGACCCCTTCCGAAGTCCCCGGCCTCGCAGCACGGCGGATCGCTGCTGACGTCGTCGATGGCGTCTTGCACAAGCATCGCACGCTCGACGACCAGCTCGATGGCAGCGGCGCTCATCCGGGACTGAAGCACCTCGCCGACCGTGACCGCGCGCTGATGCGCCGGATGGTCGCAACCACCTTGCGGCGGCTGGGCACGCTCGGCCATGTGCTGTCGCGGCTGCTCGATCGCGGCGTTCCGACCGATGCACCCCGCGCGCAGAGCGCGCTGCTGATTGGCGCCGCGCAGATTCTGTGGATGGATGTTCCCGACCACGCCGCCGTCGACCTCTCGGTCCGGCTGGTGCAGGCCGACCGGCGCGCCGCCAAATACGCGGGTCTCGTCAACGCCGTGCTGCGGCGCTGCGCGCGCGAGGGCGCGGGCCTCCTCGAGGAGGTGAAGGGCCAGCCGCTCGACATTGCTCCGTGGCTGTTGAAGCGCTGGACCGCCCATTATGGCGAAGCGACCGCCAGGGACATCGCGGCCGCGCTGGGCCAGGAGCCGTCGCTCGATCTCACCGTCAAGTCGGACCCGTCGCAATGGGCGACGCGGCTGCATGGCGAGGTGCTGCCGACAGGGACCGTCCGCACCTTGCTGCACGGCTCAGTGACCGTCCTGCCCGGCTTCGCTGAAGGACAATGGTGGGTGCAGGACGCGGCCGCCGCGCTGCCGGCGCGCCTGTTCGGCGACGTCACCGGAAAGACCATCGCGGACCTGTGCGCTGCGCCCGGCGGCAAGACCGCACAGCTCGCCCATGGCGGCGCCCATGTCACGGCCGTGGACCGTTCGCCGGCCCGCATGAACCGGTTGAAGGACAACATGACCCGGCTGCAGCTGACGGCCGAGACGGTGGTCGCCGACGCTGCCGAGTGGCAACCGGCGCAGGCCGGCAGCTTCGACGCCATCCTGGTCGATGCGCCCTGCACCTCGACCGGCACCATCCGCCGCCATCCCGACGTCGGCTGGCTGCGCAGCGAGGCCGACATCACCGGCCTGTCGGGCCTGCAGGCGCGGCTGCTGACCAGGGCCGCGAGCCTGCTCAGGCCAGGAGGAACCCTGGTCTATTGCACTTGCTCGCTGGAGCCCGAGGAGGGCGAGCAGCTGGTCGACGGCGTCCTCGCCGGAACGAGCGAGCTGCGGCGCATCCCGATTACCCCGGGCGAGGTCGCCGGACTGGCGGAGCTCATCACCGAGGCGGGCGATCTGCGAACTCTTCCCAGCCATTTGCCGCACCAGGATCCACGTCTCGGGGGTCTCGACGGTTTTTATGCGGCGAGACTGGAGCGGCGGCCTTGAGCGTGTCATCGTGCATGACGTGCGTCGGCCTGCGCCGGTAGCGGGTTGAGGCGTCCGCGTTGCGTCAGTCGGTTAAATCCTGAATTTTGCACCAGATTCTGGTCCCGCGATGGTGCTGCACCGGGGCCAAAAATGGTGTATCGGCGGCAGTTGCGATCTATGAAGGGTCCGCAACCGAATCCCCCCTCTGAATCCAAGGCTTGGCGTGTCCGCCGCTCAACGCAGACGCATATCGACGCTGGTAGCAGGCCGCTTCGCGCGGAGCCTGATCTCGCATGTCGGCGGGGCGTCGGTATCGGTGACCGGATTGTGGCCGGGACGCGCCGATCGGCTGATCATCGCCCCGCACGACCTACGCACGTCGGACGCCACTCGGGCGGCGGAGATCTATGCCGGCCGCTTCGTGTTCGCCGGCAAGATCGTGACCTGCCACGGGCGCTCGATCTTCGACCTCGAGCCGCCGTCGGAGGACTGGGAGGTCGCGCTGCTCGGCTTCGGCTGGCTGCGGCATCTTCGCGCAGCCGACACCGCGCTGACCCGTGCCAATGCCCGTGCGCTGGTCGAGGACTGGATCACCAACCAGATCGGGCGGCATCCGCTGAGCCGCCGCGCCGACGTGCTGGCGCGCCGCGTGATCTCGCTGCTGTCGCAGGCGCCGCTGGTGCTGGCGGATTCCGACGGCAAGTTCTACCGGCGCTATCTGCGCGGGCTGAGCCGTGAAATCCGCTATCTGCGCTATTCGACCATCGACATTCCGGATGGGGTGCCGCGGCTGCAGGTGCTGATCGCACTGTGCTACGCCGCGCTGTGCCTCGCCAACCAGTCCAAGCACGTCCGCAGCGCCAGCCGGAAACTCTCCGACGAGCTGCAGCGCCAGATCCTGCCCGACGGCGGCCACGTCTCGCGCAATCCCGGCGCGCTGATCGAGCTCCTGATCGACCTGCTGCCGCTGCGCCAGACCTTCGCCGCGCGCAACATCGCGCCGCCGCCGGCGCTGCTCAACGCCATCGACCGCATGATGCCGATGCTGCGCTTCTTCCGCCACGGCGACGGCAACATGGCGCTGTTCAACGGCATGGGCGGCACGCCGTCCGACCTGCTGGCGACGCTGCTCGCCTATGACGACACCTACGGCACGCCGATGGCGAACATGCCGCATTCCGGCTTCCAGCGCCTGGATGCCGGCGCGATGACCGTGATCGTCGACACCGGCCCGCCGCCGCCGCCGCATCTCAGCCACGAGGCGCATGCCGGCTGCCTGGCGTTCGAGCTGTCCTCAGGCGCCTGCCGCATCGTGATCAATTGCGGCATGCCGTCCACCGGCCGCGACAATTGGCGGACCTTCGCGCGCAGCACCGTGGCGCATTCGACGCTGACCTATCACAACACCTCGTGCTGCACCTTCGTCGAGATGTCGGCGATGAAGCGCCTGCTGCATGGCGCGCCGATCGTGTCGGGCCCGACCCGCGTCGAGAATTTCCGCGAGACCGTGCCCGACGGCACCGTGCTGTCGACCTCGCACAATGGCTACGCGGCGAAGTTCGGCCTGATCCATCGCCGCGTGCTGGTCGCCGCCAATGACGGCTCGCGTCTCGACGGCGAGGACACCGTGACTCCGGCGCAGGGCGCGCGGCTGCGCGGCACCGGCTCCGACTACACGCTGCGCTTCCATCTGCATCCGGCGGTCAAGGCCAGCCGGCTCAGCGACGGCCGCGGCGCGATGCTGGTGCTGCCCAATCGCGAGGTCTGGACGTTCGAGACGGCCGACGACCTTGTCGAGCTGGAGGACAGCGTGTTCCTCGCCGGCAATGACGGCCCGCGCCGCACCACCCAGCTCGTCATCCGCCAGGACGCCCAACAGGCCCCCTCGATCCGCTGGAGCTTCGTGCGCTCGTCGACCTCCCCGAGCGAAACCAATGCGCGCCGGAACGCGCGGCGTGAGCCGGAGCTGCCGCTGTGAGCGGTGGCGGTCAGTAAGCAGCCTTTTTAGGACGGTAATACGAACTGGCGCCGCAATCACTGTGCGCTCCCTCTCCCCGTTCTTCACGGGGAGAGGGTCGGGGTGAGGGGCAGCCGCACGGGCAGTGCATCCATCTACAGCGAAATTCGCCTTGCTCAGCTTGGCACAAGATCCATCTCTACGGCGTATCGCGTCCTGGCGCGGCCGTGCCTGTCCGAAAAATCTCTTGTGGGGTTGCCGATGTGCCATGCCCCTCACCCGGATTGCTGCGCAATCCGACCTCTCCCCGCGAAGGGCGGGGAGAGGTTGTACCGTGCATGCCGGCAGAGATTGCCTCAATGATTCAGCGTACCATCGTGAGCGCGGCGAACGGCCATAGCTACGAGCTGAAACACACCCCCGTTGTCGCCGCCGGCAAAAGCTGATATCCACCCGGCTCTCGCGCGACTGGCGACTTTGGATGGAGCACCATCGGGGAGCGCGGGATCGACCGCCGTGCGCCTGGGCAAATTGAACTCCTGCAACAGGACTCTTTGCCATGACCAACCAGCTACGTCCCGTCCGCCGTGCTCTGCTCTCCGTGTCCGACAAGACCCGCCTGGCCGACTTCGCGCTGGCGCTCGCAGCCCGCGGCGTCGAACTGATCTCCACCGGCGGCACCGCCAAGGCGATCGCCGAAGCCGGCTTGAAGGTGAAGGATGTCTCTGACCTCACCGGCTTTCCCGAGATGATGGACGGCCGCGTCAAGACGCTGCATCCGAAGGTGCATGGCGGCCTGCTCGCGATCCGCGGCAATGACGAGCACACCGAAGCGATGCAGACCCACGGCATCGCGCCGATCGACCTGCTCGTCGTCAACCTCTATCCGTTCGAGGCCACGGTCGAGCGCGGCGCGCCGTTCAGCGACTGCATCGAGAACATCGACATCGGCGGCCCGGCGATGATCCGCGCGGCGTCGAAGAACCACGGCGATGTCGCGGTCGTCGTCGACGTCAACGACTACGAGGCTGTGCTCGAGGACCTCGCGCGCCACGACGGATCGACCACGCTGCTGCTGCGCCGCCGGCTCGCCGCCAAGGCCTATGCCCGCACCGCCGCCTATGACGCCGCGATCTCAAACTGGTTCGCCGCCACCATCCAGAACGACGCGCCCGATTATCGCGCGTTCGGCGGCAAGCTGATCCAGTCGCTGCGCTATGGCGAGAATCCGCACCAGCACGCGGCGTTCTACGCGTTGCCCGGCCGCCGCCCCGGCGTCGCCACTGCGCGGCAGATGCAGGGCAAGGAACTGTCCTACAACAACATCAACGACACCGACGCGGCCTATGAGTGCATTGCCGAGTTCGATCCGGCACGCACGGCCGCCTGCGTCATCGTCAAGCACGCCAACCCCTGCGGCGTCGCCGAAGGTCCCGATCTCGTCACCGCCTATCAAAAGGCGCTGGCCTGCGATTCCACCTCGGCGTTCGGCGGCATCATCGCGATGAACCGCAAGCTCGACGCGGCCACCGCGCGCGCCATCACCGGCATCTTCACCGAGGTGATCATCGCGCCCGACGCCACCGACGAGGCGATCGCGATCATCGCCGGCCGTAAGAATCTGCGGCTGCTGCTCGCCGGCGACCTGCCCGATCCGCGCGAGGCCGGCCTCACCGCCAAGACGGTGGCCGGCGGCCTGCTGGTGCAGAGCCGCGACAATGCCGTGGTCGACGACATGACGCTCAAGGTCGTCACCAAGCGCGCGCCGACCGAGGCCGAGCTGCGCGACCTGCGCTTCGCCTTCCGCGTCGCCAAGCACGTGAAGTCGAACACCATCGTCTATGCAAAGGACTCGGCGACCGTCGGCATCGGCGCGGGCCAGATGAGCCGGGTCGATTCGGCGCGCATCGCCGCGCGCAAGGCGCTGGATGCCGCCGCGGAGCTGAAACTGGCTGAGCCGCTGACCAAGGGCTCAGTTGTCGCGTCCGACGCGTTTTTCCCGTTCGCCGACGGCATGCTCGCCTGCATCGAGGCCGGCGCGACTGCGGTCATTCAGCCGGGCGGATCAGTGCGCGACGACGAGGTCATCAAGGCCGCCGACGAGCACGGCATCGCCATGGTGCTCACCGGCGTCCGGCATTTCCGGCACTAGTCAGGTCGTCATTGCCGGGCTTGAACCGGCAATCCATCATCCAGAGAAGAGTTTATCGAAGGGAGATGGATGCCCGGGTCAAGCCCGGGCATGACGTTCCGCGTTCACCCGCGCCAGCAGCACCAGCCCGGCCGCGAAGAACAGCACCAGCACGGCCATGCCGGCCTTCTGGCTCGCGGTGACAGCGGTGATGATGCCGATCAGCAGCGGGCCGATGAACGACGTCACCTTGCCGGTCAGCGCGAACAGGCCGAAATACTGCGCCACGCGCTCCTTCGGCACCATGCGGATCAGCAGCGAGCGCGATGCCGCCTGCAGCGGCGCGCCGCAGGCGCCGATGACGCAGCCGAGCAGCAGATAGGCGCGCTCCGGCAGCGAGGCGAACAGCGGTCCGCCCGGAACGACTGATGTCACCGGAATGAACAGGATCGAATCGCGGCTCACCAGCAGGATCGCGATGATCGCGAGCAGCAGCAGGCTCATGCTGCCGGCGATCACGCGCTTGGGTCCAAGCCGATCATCGAGCTTGCCGCCGAGCCAGCCGCCAAAGGTGCCGGCAGCGGCGAGGATGATGCCGAAGGTGCCGATCTGGATCGTGTTCCAGCCGAACGTGCCCGCCGCATAGATGCCGCCGAACGCAAACAGCGAGACCAGCCCATCGGTGTAGATCATGTTGGCGATGAGAAACAGCGCCACGTCGCGCTGCTGCGGCAGGCTGCGCAAGGTCTGCTTCAACTGGCCGAGGCCTTCGCGCACCGCCACGCCGAGCCGATGCCGCGCCGGAAAATCCGGCGTGAACAGGAACATCGGCAGCACGAACAGGATGAACCAGATGCCGGTGAGCGGCCCGGAGATGCGGTCGCCCTGATGCGTCAGGGGATCGAGCCCGAAAAGTGGCGTGACCCCGAACAGCGTACGGCCGGTGTCGGGATTGGCGGCGAGAAAGCCGAGCACGATGACCAGCGACAGAATGCCGCCGACATAGCCGGTGGCCCAGCCGGTGCCGGACAGCCGGCCGATACGCTCGGGCGGCACCAGGGTCGGCATCATCGCATTGTTGAACACGGTCGCGAACTCGACGCCGATGGTGGCGATGACATAGGCCGCGAGCAGCGGCGGGATCAGCTCGGGCGCGCCGGGTCGTCCGATCCACATCAATGCGGAGCCGATCACCAGCATGCCGCCGAACACCGCGATCCACGGCTTGCGTCGACCGGTGGCGTCGGCGATGGCGCCGAGCACCGGTGACAGCAGCGCAATCACCATGCCGGCTGCGGCGGTCGCGAATCCCCATAGCGCCTGACCACTGGCGGCATCAGGCGCGACATGCGCCGCGAAATAGGGGGCGAAGACGAAGGTCGTGATCAGCGTGAAATAGGGCTGCGTCGCCCAATCAAAGAAGATCCAGCTGACGACCGCGGCCCGACCGGGATAGGTTCGGCCGTCGACGGCGTCGGAGGTCTCGATCGTGGTGACGGCCATGCGGAAATCCTCTGGGATCACGGTGTCGCGGTTTTACGCCGGCGATGAGGCCCTATAACATCTGACGATCCCCAGCGGATGTCAGCAACGGCGGAATCGCGATGGCCAGGTTCACGATTGATCGACGGCGACTCCTGTCAGGATTCGTGCTGTTCGCAGGGTTCGCTGTGTTGCTGGCAGGCCGGCCGGCGTGGGCGTTCGACCCCGGATCCGGCGACATCCCCGAGCCGCCCAACGTCACCGCGCCGGCGCAGCCGCCTGCGCATGGCATGGTCGTCGCGCAGGAACGGATCGCGGCGCAGGTCGGCCAGCGCGTCCTCGCGCTCGGCGGCAATGCGGTCGATGCCGCCGTCGCCACCGGCTTTGCGATGGCGGTCACCTACCCGGTCGCCGGCAATATCGGCGGCGGCGGCTTCATGGTGATTCACCTTGCCAAGAGCAACGAGGACGTCGCGATCGACTATCGCGAGACCGGCCCTGCCGCGATGACGCGCGACATCTTCCTCGGCGCCGACGGCAAGCCTGATATCAGCAAGTCGCGCGACTCGGCGCTCTCGATCGGTGTGCCCGGCTCGGTCGCCGGCCTCGCGCTGGCGCTGGACAAATACGGCTCGGGCAAGTTCAGCCTGGCGCAGCTGCTGCATCCCGCGATCGTGCTGGCGCGCGACGGCATCCCGGTCGCCGACGACGTGGCGTTCACGCTGCCGATGATGGCGCCGCGGCTGGCGAAATGGCCTTCCTCTGCCGCGATCTTCATGCGGCCGGACGGCACGGCGCTGAAGGAGAGCGACCGGCTGGTGCAGCGCGACCTCGCCGCGACGCTGACCGTTGTCGCCGATCAAGGGCCGCGCGGATTCTACGAAGGCCCGGTCGCCGAGCGGCTCGTCAAGGCGATCCAGGCTGCGGGCGGCATCATGACGGCGGCCGACCTGAAATCCTATCAGCCGGTGCTGCGGAGCCCTGTGCGCGGCACCTATCGCGGCTACGACATCGTCTCGATGCCGCTGCCATCCTCGGGCGGAACCGTTCTGGTCGAGATGCTGAACATCCTCGAAGGCTTTCAGCTGGCCGATCTCAAGCAGGGCTCGCCGGCCTCGCTGCACCTGCTGATCGAGGCGATGAAGCGCGCCTATGCCGACCGCGCCCGCTATCTCGGCGATCCCGCCTTCGTCGACGCCCCCGTCCGGGCGATGCTGGAGAAGGACTACGCCGCGCGCCAGCGCGAGGGCATCGATTCCGCGCGCTCCACCAGTGCCGGTGACGTCCTCAACATCAAGCCGCTGCGCGAGGGCAGCAACACCACGCATTTCTCAGTCGTCGACAATGACGGCAACGCCGTCAGCAACACCTACACGCTGAACTTCCCCTATGGCGTCGGCCTGGTCGCCGAAGGCACCGGCGTGCTGCTGAACAACGAGCTCGACGATTTCACCGCGGCGCCCGGCGCGTCCAACGCCTTCGGCCTGGTGGGTTTCGAGGCCAATCTGCCGGGCCCCGGTAAGCGGCCGCTGTCGTCGATGTCGCCGACCATCGTGCTGAAGGACGGCAAGCCGGTGCTGGTGACGGGCTCGCCGGGCGGCAGCCGGATCATCTCGACCGTGCTGCAGGTGATCGTGAACGTGCTCGACTATCACATGGATGTCCGCGACGCGGTCAGCGCTCCGCGCCTGCACCATCAATGGATGCCCGACGAGGTGCGGGTCGAGAAAGGTTTTGCCGACAATGTCCTCGCCGATCTGCGGGCGCGAGGTCACAAGATCGAGGAGCCGATGGGACGCACCTCGGCCAATTCGATCCTGGTGACGGCGGATGGCCTGGTCGGCGCCCCCGACCCGCGCAGCAAGGGATCGACCGCGGCGGGACGCTGAGGCGTCCGCCGCCCGATCCGCTCCTGACTGCCAGGATGACGATTTGCCGCCGCCCGGCGTGCGCGTTCCGCCATGTCGCTCCGTTGGCGAGGTGCTGAAGCCGCGTTAGAAGTGATCAGAGGGAGCCGCGTGGCTGGCCCGCAAGACGATTTCAGGCGTTCTGGTGAACTTGCGAAGATTATTTGTCGGCCTCCTGGTGTTTGCCGGTCTGCTGGTTGCGGGCTGGCTCACCTATCGGCCCGACCGGGCCTTGCGCGCGGCGACCACCGCCGTGGCCGAGATGATCTGCGCCAAGACCTTCGTCTCCGGCCTCGAGCCGCAAGCGGTGTTCGCGGAGACGATGGAACGTCCAGGGCTGCGCCGCCTGCGCGCCGTGATGCGCTACCGCGTCGAAACCGACACGCGCATGGTGGAAGCCTCGCTGCTCGGTCTTCACGCCACCCGGGCGACGTTCCATGACGGGCTCGGCTGCGTGGCCCTTCAGGGCCAGAAGCCGCCTTACGTGCCGCATAGCGACATTGCCGCGTTGCGTGCGGTTGGACCTGCGCCGGCCTTGCCCGACTTTCCCGACGGCGCCCCCGTGGAGCCCGGTGACGCCACGCTCAGAGCGGCGCTCGATCACGCGTTCGAGGAGCCGGCCGCTCCGCCGTTCCGGCGCACCAAGGCCGTCGTCATCGTCAAGGACGGACGCCTGATCGCGGAACGCTATGCGCCCAACATCGGCGTCGACACGCCGCTGATCGGCTTCTCGATGACCAAGAGCGTCACCAATGCCCTGCTCGGCATCCTGACGCGGCAAGGCAGGATCAGCCCGTCGAATCCGGCCCCGGTGGCGGAATGGCGCGAGGCGGGAGATCCACGCCACGACATCACGATCGAGCAGCTGATGCGCATGACGTCGGGCCTGGCGCTGGACGAGACCAATTCGGGCTTCGACGCGTCGAGCCAGATGGACATCCATCGCGACATGGCGGCCTTCGCGGTGCATGCGCCGCTGCTGGCTCCGCCCGGGCAGCGCTGGGCCTATTCCAGCGCGACCACGCAGATCCTGGCGCGCATCATCCGCGACGCCGCCGGCGGGTCGGAGCAGGCCATCGAGCTCGCATGGCGCGAGTTGTTCAACCCGCTCGGCATGCGCAGCGCGACGTTGCAATATGACGGCACCGGCACGATGCAGGGCCACGCCAACATGCTGGCGAGCGCGCGCGACTGGGCCAAATTCGGGCTGCTCTATCTCGGTGACGGCGTCGTCGGCGGCACGCGCATCCTGCCCGAAGGCTGGGTGGCGATGTCGGCGACCGCGACGCTCGACACCGACTATGGCGCGGGCCTGTGGACCAACCGCAGCCAGCATGTGCACGCACTGGGCCGTGCGCGCGCCGGCATCCCGGCGGATGCGTTCTTCGCCTTCGGCCTGCTCGGCCAGCGGCTCGTCATCATGCCGAGCCAGCGCATGGTGGTGGTCCGGCTCGGTGATTCCGTCGACCCGGACGGCGACATCAAGGGCGTCGCGCGGCTGGTGCGCGAGGTGATCGCGGCGACAGGATCGCCGGCGACCGCCGCCAAGTAGCGCTCAGCGACCGACCTCGTACGGCCCGCCCTTCTCCAGCGCGATCTTGTAGGCCGGCCGCGACTCGATGCGCGCGAGCCAGTCCATCGCGCGCGGATGGCCCTGCTCGAGGCCGCCACGGGCAGCTGCGGCCTGCAGCGGGAAGCTCATCTGGATGTCAGCGGCGGTGAACTCGTTGCCGGCAAACCAGTCGCTCTTCTGCAGCTCACTCTCCCAGAACGCCATGTGCTGCTTGAGCTGCGGATTGACCAGGGACGTCAGCGCCTGGTTCGACACCTTGCGCACGATCGGCCGCAGCAGCGCCGGCGCCCGCTTCGGCATGATGTTGAACAGCAGCTTGAGCAGCAGCAGCGGCATTGCCGAGCCCTCGGCGTAGTGCAGCCAGTAGGAATAGCGCAGCCGCTCCGGCGTCTTCGGCGGCGGGATCATGCGGCCATTGCCGTAGGTCTCGATCAGATATTCGACGATGGCACCGGATTCCGCGACCGTGTTGCCGTTGTCGGTGATGACCGGTGACTTCCCGAGCGGATGGATGGCACGCAGTTCCTTCGGCGCGCGCATGTCGGGCTGGCGCTCGTAGCGAATGATCTCGTAGGGCACGCCAAGCTCTTCGAGCAGCCAGAGCACGCGTTGCGAGCGGGAATTGTTGAGGTGGTGAACGGTGAGCATGAAGTCCCCGGAAGGCGGATCAGGTGGCGGGCGCTGTTCCGTAGCAGGACGGAACGGGTTCGGCGAGGTAAGGAAATGCCTTCTGAGGAGTGATAAATTTACCCGGATAATATTGACAACGATTTTTATCCGGAGTTTATGAGCCGCAAAAAGTTGGGGCAGATGGACATGGATACCTACACCGCTTTCGCAGGCCATGATCGAATCGCAGCAGGAACGCTGCCGAAGGTCGCACTGGCGCTCAAGCACGCGCCGGCGAGCCCGGCCCCGGTCGTGATCTTCAGCGACCGCACCGGGCGGCCGATTGACCTCGATCTGCGCGGCAGCGACCGGGAGATCTTGGCCAGGCTTGCTGGAAGCCCTGCGACAACAGCGGAGCCCGCGCCCAGTGAGCCGCGTGGCCGTGGCCGCCCCCGGCTCGGCGTCGTCGCGCGCGAGGTGACGCTGCTGCCGGAGCATTGGGAGTGGCTCGGCGCGCAGCCCGGTGGCGCTTCGGTCGCGCTGCGCAAGCTGGTCCATGAGGCCCGCCGCGCCAGTGGCGACAAGGACCGCGTCCGCGAGGCGCGCGATGCCGCCTATCATTTCATGTCGACGATGGGCGGCAATCTGCGAAACTTCGAGGAGGCGGCACGGGCGCTGTTCGCCGGCGATCTCGAACGCGTCACGGCTTTGATCGTAGACTGGCCCGCCGACATCCGCGACCATGTGATGGCGCTCGCTGTTCGCCGCCGCGCCGACTGATCTGTCCTGTTTCGATGAGCTGGCGGGAGAGCCATTCCGATGCGCTCCCGTCCCATCCCTTTCAACACGCGCCGCCATCTCGATCCGAGAGCGGCGAACGGAATCCTGCCGTGTCGACTCCCGCTCCGCTTCGCAAGCCGTTCCTGATATTTCTCGCGCCGATGATGCTCAGCAACATCCTGCAGTCGCTGTTCGGCACCATCAACAACGTCTATCTCGGCCAGATGATCGGCGTCGAGGCGCTCGCCGCCGTCTCGGTGTTCTTCCCGGCGATGTTCTTCTTCATCTCCTTCGTGATGGGTCTCGGCTCCGGCGCAAGCGTGCTGATCGGACAGGCCTGGGGCGCCAAGGAGCCGGCGAAGGTGAAGGCGATCGCCGGCACGACACTGACCATCACCCTGCTGCTCGCCGGCCTGATCGCGCTCGGCGGACTGTTCAGCCGCGAATTGCTCAGCGCGCTCGCCACGCCGCCCAACATCCTCGACGCGGCCGCAGGCTACGCCCGCATCATGATGCTGACGATGCCGCTGACCTTCGCCTACATCCTGCTGTCGTCGCAGATGCGCGCCGTCGGCGACACCGTGACGCCGCTCGCCGCGCTTGCCGCGTCGACCTCGCTCGGCCTGGTGCTGACGCCGGCGCTGATCCGCGGCTGGCTCGGCATGCCGCGCCTCGGCGTCGCCAGCGCCGCATGGGCCTCCGCGATCTCCACCCTGATCACCCTGACGCTGCTTCACATCTATTTGCGGCGGCGCAGGCATCCGCTGGCCATCGATGCGGCGTTCGTCAGGGGCATGCGGCCCGATCCAAAGCTGCTGCGCATCGTGCTGCGGCTCGGCATTCCCGCCGCCATCGGCATGATCGTGATGTCGCTGGCCGAGATGGTGCTGGTCGGGCTGGTCAACGGCTTCGGCTCGGACGCCACCGCGGCCTATGGCGCGGTCAACCAGGTGCTCGGCTATGTGCAATTCCCGGCGTTGTCGATCGCGATCTCGGTCTCGATCTTCGGCGCCCAGGCGATCGGCCGCGGCACGCCGCAGCAGATCGGCCGCATCGTGCGCACCGGCATCGAGATGAACGTGCTGCTGACCGGCGGCCTGGTTACGATCGGCTATCTGTTCTCGCGCACCTTGATGGGGTTCTTCATCACCGATCCCGCGGTGATCGAGGTCGCGCAGCGCTCGCTGCACATCGTGCTGTGGAGCTCGGTGCTGTTCGGCATGTCGACCACGTTCTCGGCGGCGATGCGTGCCTCCGGCACGGTGTGGATGCCGCTGGCGATCTCGGCGTTCTGCATCGCCTTGATCGAGGTGCCCGCGGCGACCTGGCTCAGCCGCAGCATCGGGCTAGACGGCGTCTGGCTGGCGTATCCGATCACGTTCGCCGCCATGGCGCTGCTGCAAATGAGCTTCTATCTACTGGTCTGGCGCAAGCGCACGGTGCAACGAATGATCTGAGGCGTCGCGCGCTTCATGCCGCCCGCCGCAATATGATGATCATCATAAAACTCTGGACGCAGCCGCGACGCTGGACCACAATACGACAAACCGCCGAGGAGACCGCCATGAGCCGACCCGCACCAGAGTTCCTGTTCGACTTCGGCAGTCCGAACGCGTTCCTCAGCCATGAGGCGATCCCGGCGATCGTCCAGCGCATCGGCGTCCAGTTCACCTATGTGCCGGTGCTGCTCGGCGGCATCTTCAAGGCGACCAACAACAAGTCGCCGGCCGAGTCGCTCGCCGGCATCAAGAACAAGCGCGAGTTTCACGAGGTCGAGACGCAGCGCTTTCTCAAGCGCTTCCAGGTGCAGCCCTGGGTCTGGAACCCGAACTTCCCGGTCAACACGCTGAACCTGATGCGCGCGGCAATCGCTGCCCAGCTCGAGGGCGTGTTCGAGCAATATGTCGACGCGGCCTTCCACCACATGTGGCGGGAGCCGAAGAAGATGGATGATCCGGAGATTGCGGTCGCTGCGATCACTTCGTCGGGGCTCGACGGCGCAAAACTGTTCGCCCGCGCCCAGGAGCCCGAGGTGAAGGCCAAGCTGGTCGAGAATACGCAGCGCGCCGTCGAGCGCGGCGCGTTCGGCTCGCCGACCTTCTTCGTCGGCAACGAGATGTTCTTTGGCAAGGAGCAACTGCGCGACGTCGAGGACTACATCCTCGGAAGATGATCTCAGTCATCGCGAGCGCAACGAAGCGATCCAGGGCCACGCAAAGACTCTGGATTGCGTCGCTTCCCTCGCAATGACGACGAGTGAGAATGGAGACAAAGCATGCAACAGCGCAACGCCACCGTCGCCGTCATCGGTGCCGGCGACTTCATCGGCGCCGAGATCGTCAAGAAGTTCGCCTCCGAAGGCTTCACGGTGTTTGCCGGCCGTCGCAACGGCGACAAGCTCGCACCGCTGGTGGCGGAGGTCGAGGCGGCCGGCGGCCGGATCGTGGCGCGCTCGCTGGATGCGCGCAAGGAGGACGAGACCACCGCCTTCCTCAACGAGGCCGACAAGCACGCACCGCTCGAGGTCGTGATCTTCAACGTCGGCGCCAACGTCAATTTCCCGATCCTGGAGACCACCGACCGTGTGTTCCGCAAGGTCTGGGAGATGGCCTGCTGGGCCGGCTTCGTCACCGGGCGCGAGGCCGCCCGGCTGATGCTGCCACGCGGCGGCGGCAAGATCTTCTTCACCGGCGCGACGGCATCGTTGCGCGGCGGCTCCGGCTTTGCGGCGTTCGCCTCCGCCAAGTTCGGCTTGCGCGCCGTGGCGCAGTCGATGGCGCGCGAGCTGATGCCGCAGAACATCCACGTCGCCCATCTGATCATCGATTCCGGCGTCGACACCGCCTGGGTGCGCGAGCGCCGCGCCCAGCTCTGGGGCAAGGAGGCGCTGGACAACCCCGACCTCTTGATGCCGCCCGCCTCGGTCGCCGGGGCGTATTGGCAGCTCTACCAGCAGCCGAAGAGCGCCTGGACGTTCGAGATGGAGATCCGGCCGTTCGGCGAAAAATGGTGAGGGTGCGAATGGCGAATAGGGAATAGCGAATAGGGGGCGCAGATAGGGAATGGTCGCCATACCCATTCGCTACTCGCCATTCGCTATTCGCTTCTGCATGATGCACCTCGCTAACAGAGGGACCTACCTATGCGCATTCTCGTCGTCGGCGCCGGCGCCATCGGCGGTTATTTCGGCGGCCGCCTGCTGCAGTCCGGCGCCGATGTCACCTTCCTGGTTCGCCCGCGGCGCGCGGCGGAGCTGGCCAGCGCCGGCCTCGTGATCCGCAGCCCCGGTGGCGACGTCACGCTGCCCAATCCGCCGACCGTGCAGGCCGAGGGCCTGAAGCAGCACTTCGACCTCGTGCTGCTGAGCTGCAAGGCCTACGATTTGGATGACGCGATCAACTCGTTCGCGCCGGCGGTTGAGCCTCACACCGCGATCATGCCGCTGCTCAACGGCATGAAGCATCTCGACATCCTCGATGCCAGGTTCGGACGCGAACGCGTGCTCGGCGGTCTCTGCGCCATCGCCGCGACCCTGAACGAGCAGCGCGAGGTGGTGCATCTGCAGCCGATGCAGTCGCTCGGCTTCGGCGAGCGCGACGGCGGAACATCCGACCGCGTCCGAGCGATCTTCGAGATCTTCCAGCGCGGCAATTTCAACGCCGCCGCCAGCGACCACGTCATGCAGGACATGTGGGAGAAGTGGGTGTTCCTGTCCTCGCTCGCCGCGTCCACGACGTTGATGCGCGCGCCGGTCGGCGTGATCCTGAGTGCGCCGGGCGGCAAGGATTTCCTGCTCGGCATGCTCGACGAGTGCAGCGCCACCGCCGCGGCCGCCGGCTACGCGCCGGCCGGCGCGTTCTTCCAGCGCGTCTCCGGCATGCTGACTGCCGAGGGATCACCGATGACCGCCTCGATGTTCCGCGATCTCCGCGCCGGCCTGCCGGTCGAAGCCGATCACGTCATCGGCGACCTCGTCGCCCGCGCCGACGCCGCCAAGGTCCCAGTGCCGCGGCTGCGCATCGCCTACACGCAGCTGAAGGTGTACGAGGCGCAAAGGGGCAAATAGACGTAGTGAGGCGAGGTGACGCCACATACTCCGCTGTCGTCCCGGCCTTGAGCCGGGACCCATACTCCGCAGCGGTCGTGATGCAGGCAACTGCCAGCGAAGTCCCTCGATAGATTCCGCGGTATGGGTCCCGGCTCAAGGCCGGGACGACAGCGGTGGATGTGGGCCGCACCATCCCACCACCTTTCACTACAAGTGCGCCAGATAATGCGCGAGTGCGGTGATCTCCTCGGCGCTCAGCGGGTAGGCCACATCCGTCATCGCGGCCTGGCTGCCGCCGACGCGCTGGCCGCTCTTGTAGTCGTGAAGCGCCTTGACGAGATATTCCTCGCGCTGGCCGGCGACGCGGGCCACGCCCTTGGTGCCGGCATAGCTGTCGAGATGGCATGACGCGCAGCGCCGTCCAGCGGCGGCTTCGGCGCCCTTCTTCGACAGTTCGGGATTGTCATCCTGCGGCGGCTTGGCCGGCTGCAGCGAGGCGAAATAGGCGCCGAGGTTGCGGATGTCCTCGTTGTTCAATTGCTCGATGATCGGCTTCATCGCCTCGTTCTTGCGCGTGCCGGCGCGGAAGAACACCAGCTGCCACTGGATGAACTGATCCTGCTGGCCGGCGAGCGAGGGGATGTTCTCGGTCTGCGAGATGCCGTTCTCGCCGTGACAGCCGATGCAGAGCTCCGCCTTCGCCTTGCCGGCTGCGATATCGGCCGCGTCAGCCGGACAGCTCAACAGTGCGAGCGCGAGCAGACCGGCAACTCCATGACGCATGTCTCATCCTCCCCGTATCACCGCGGCCGCACCACGGCGATGCCGTCTCGCGCGTCCGCAAATGGGAACAACGCGCTGCGTTCAAAATAGTTGGGGCTGCGGCCGCCAGAATGGCAGCGCGCAGCCCCGATGGTCGAAGGCTCACTTCTTCTCGTAGCTGATGCGATAGATCGCACCGGCCCAGTCGTCCGCCACCAGGATCGAGCCGTCCTTGGCGAGGATGATGTCATCGGGACGGCCGAGGTAGCCCTGGTCGCCCTCGATGAAGCCGGAAGCGAACACCTCCTGCTTGGCATCCTTGCCGTCGGGGCCGACAATGACGCGCATGATCCGCGCGCCCTGGTACTTGTGGCGGTTCCAGGAGCCGTGCTCGGCGATCAGGATGTTGTTCTTGTACTCGGCGGGGAACTGGTCGCCGGTGTAGAACTTCATGCCGAGCGGCGCGACGTGGGCGCCGAGGTTCAGCACCGGGGGCGTGAACTCGGAGCACTTGTGGCCCATCGCGAATTTCGGATCCGGCATGTCACCCTGGTGACAATAGGGATAGCCGAAATGCTCGCCCATCTTCGAGATCATGTTGAGCTTGTCGCTCGGCAGATCGTCGCTGACCCAGTCGCGCGCGTTCTCGGTGAACCAGTATTTGCCGGTGCGCGGATCGACGTCGCCGCCGACGCTGTTGCGCACGCCGAGCGCATAGATCTCGGCATTGCCGGTGCGCGGATCGACGCGGCGGATCTGCGACACCGAGGTCGGCGGGATGCCGATGTTGAAGGGCGGGCCGAACGGCAGATAGAACCAGCCCTCCTTGTCGACCGCGATGTACTTCCAGCCATGCGCGGCATAGGACGGCATGTCGTCATACACCACCTTGCCCTGGCCGAGATTGTCGACATTGGCCTCGGCATTCTCATATTTGATCAGCTTGTCGACCGCGATGACGTAGAGATTGCCGTCCTGGAAGGCGAGGCCGGTCGGCATGTTCAGGCCCTTGAGGACCGTCTTGACCTCGCGCTTGCCGCCCTTGTCGGTGATCGCATAGACGTTGCCGAGCCCGAATGAGCCGACGAACAGCGTGCCCTTGTCGCCCCACGCCATCTGCCGCGCGGCGAGCACGCCCGACGCCCAGACTTCCATCTTGAAGCCGTCCGGCAACTTCACCTGCTTGATGATCTTGGCGAGCTCGGCGTCGGATGCGCCGGTCGGCGGACCCGAGGGCGGCGCCAGTCCCTTCTGCGCCTCGGTTTCGTCGCCGAGGAACCAGTCGTCCGGCGGATGCGTCCAGAACTCCTTGGTGCCGGACTCGTATTTCTTCAAGCCCTTGCCCTGGTCGGGCTGCTGCTGCGCGCCGGCAATGCTGGTGCCGGCGAGAAGACTGATTGTTGCAAGCGCAAGAATGCTTCGGTGGAAAGCCGATGTCATCGCTTCACTCCCATGAGCAGCTCGTGTGGCTGCGTCTTACTTATCGGAACGTGTTGGAACGTTCTTGGTCGCCACGTCAGTAGTCGACTCGAAAATGGTAGCACATCCCGCGCAAGTGAGAAGCGCATTGCGAAGGCAACGCGCGATCGGGATGCGCCGCTCGACTCGATCTCATGCAGAGCACGATGCGAATGACGCGCGCGCCTTCTTCCGCCGCACGGCAGATCTTGCCGTCATGCGCCGTATTCATACGACCTCATCGACGGTTGATCTGGCGCGCGCGGGAACAGCCGCTAGGATTGGAACTCGTTCGCGGAGAGCCGTGACGGTTCACCGCGCGACAACACGTCGTGCCGACGGGGATCGTGGATGTCCGAGCATTCTTCTCTGCCCACGCCGAAAGCCGGTGCTGGCGTTGTCGAGCTGCTGCGGCAATTCGAGGCAGACCCGGCAGCAGCGGCGTCGTATGGTGAAGAGTGTCTGAAGAGAACGCGTGCGATCGAGCCGCAGCTCAAGGCATTCGAATTCTTGCCGCGCGACGTGACCGCGAAGCGCGGTCCGCTCGGTGGAGTTCCCGTCGCCATCAAGGACATCATCGCGACGTCGGACATGCCGACCACCAACGGCTCGGCGATCTACCGCGACCATGTCCCCGACGCGGACGCCTGGGTGGTCGCGCGGCTGCGCGATCTCGGTGCGACGATCTTCGGCAAGACGGTCTCGACCGAGTTCGCCTGGCGTCGTCCAGGTCCGACGGTGAACCCATGGAACCCGGCGCACACGCCGGGCGGCTCGTCGTCCGGTTCGGCTGCGGCCGTCGCCGCCGGGCTCGTGCCGCTGGCGCTGGGCACGCAGACGCTGGGCTCGGTGATCCGGCCCGCCGCCTTCAACGGCGTCGTCGGTTTCAAGCCGAGTTTCGGCGCGATCCCGCGCACAGGCGTGCATCCGCTCAGCCCCTCGCTCGACCATGTCGGCTTCTTCGCCCGCCGCGTCGACGATGTGGCACTTGCATTGTCGTTGCTGGCAGGCACCAGCGCCGACGATCGTCACGGCCAACCGCTGCCGGCGTTCACGCTCGACATCGCGCAGGGGCTCGCGCCTCTCGCCAAGCCGCGGCTCGCCGTGGTGCGCTTCGCCAAATGGCAGCGCGTCGAGGCCGAGCAGAAGGCGGTGTTCGAAGCGGTCATCGACAAGCTGCGCGCGAATGGCGCGATGGTCGATGAGATCGCGCTGACGGATCTCGACGCGGTCCATTGGGATGCGATCACCACGATCATGCTCAGCGAGGCGACGACGATCTTTTCCGATCTGATCGCGCGCTACCCCGATCGCGTCAGCGACGTCATGAAGACGCATGTCGAGAGCGGGCGAACCAAGACCGCGATGGAATATCTGACCGCGAAGGCGGCGCAGGCGGCGCAGCAGAAGGCGCTGGACGCGGACCTCGACGGCTTCGACGCCGTGCTCACCCTGCCCGCGTTCGGCGAGGCACCGCGCGGCCTCGCCTGGACCGGCGACGCCGAATATTGCGCACCCTGGACCTTCGTCGGGGCGCCCGCGGTCGCGCTGCCGGCGGGGTTCGGCAAGAACGGCCTGCCGCTGGGCGTGCAGATCGCGGGCCCCTATCGCAACGACGTGCGGGCTCTCCGGGTCGCAAAATGGGTCGAGGCCAGCCTGGCGTTCGATCCCGGCCTGCCGCCGCTCGCCCGCCTCTAGTGCGCAAAGCCTGCCGATGCGCCGCAGGCATCCCCTGCGACAAAGCCCAGTGGCGGCTTTCGCGCCCGCGCTGTAAAACCATCATATGACAGTCACAGACATCGCGAGCAGAACCTACAATCACGGTTGGCGCCTTGATCCGATCGTGCGCAGCCTGCTCGACACCGATTTCTACAAGCTTCTGATGCTGCAGATGATTCGGGAGTTCTATCCGGATCAGAAGGTGACCTTCTCGGTCATCAACCGCACCAAGCGGGTGCGGCTTGGCGATGTCATCGACGAGGGCGAGCTGCGTGCGCAGCTCGATCACGCCCGCACCATCCGCTTCACCAAGAAGGAGCTGATCTGGCTGGCGGGTAATACCTTCTACGGCAAGACCCACATGTTCTCGCCGGACTTCCTCGCCTGGCTCGGCAGTTTCCGGCTGCCCGAATACGAGCTGCGCAAATCGGACGGCCAGTACGAGCTGCATTTCCATGGGCCGTGGACCCACACCACGATGTGGGAGATCCCGGCGCTGGCGATCGTCAACGAGCTGCGCTCGCGCCAGGCCATGAAGGGACAGGGCCGGTTCGCGCTGGACGTGCTGTTCGCCCGCGCCAAGGCCAAGCTGTGGGCCAAGGTGGAGCGGCTGCGCAAGCTCGAGGGCCTGCGGCTGTCCGATTTCGGCACCCGCCGCCGCCACGGCTTCCTGTGGCAGCGCTGGTGCGTCGAGGCCGTCAAGGAAGGCCTGGGCTCATCCTTCACCGGCACCTCGAACGTGCTGCTGGCGATGGACAACGATCTCGAAGCCATCGGCACCAACGCCCACGAGCTGCCGATGGTCGCGGCCGCGCTCGCCAAGGACGACGACGAGCTGCGCTTCGCGCCGTACCGGATTCTCGACCAGTGGCGGCAGACCTATGCCGGCAACCTCCTGATCGCGCTGCCCGACGCCTTCGGCACCAAGGCCTTCCTGCGCGATGCGCCGGACTGGGTCGCCGACTGGACCGGCTTCCGCCCCGACAGCGCGCCGCCGATCGAGGCCGGCGAGGAGATCATCGCCTGGTGGAAGTCGAAGGGCCGCGATCCCAAGCAGAAGCTCCTGGTGTTCTCCGATGCGATGGACGTCAAATCGATCGAGCGCATCCACCATCGCTTCTCCGACCAGGTACGGCTGTCGTTCGGCTGGGGCACCAACCTCACCAACGACTTCGTCGGCTGTTCGCCGGATGGCTCGGTCGACCTCGATCCGATCTCGCTGGTCTGCAAGGTGACCTCGGTCGACGGCCGCCCCGCGGTCAAGCTGTCCGACAATCCGGAGAAGGCGACCGGCGACCCCGCCGAGATCGCCCGCTACCTGCGCGTGTTCGGTGATGCCGGGCGCGTTCGCATGCCGGTGTTCGTCTGACAAATTGATATTCCTGACGTCGCCCATGATTCTTGTTCCGGCTTTGTTCGGCTTGCGGTAAAATCAGCCCGCAAACACGGCAACCGGGTGGCAGGAGATCATTGGCATGCGTGGGGTGGGCCGCCGAGTTAGGCAGCTTTTTTTTGCGGGCGTTGCCGTGGTCATTGCGCTCCTGGCGGGTGTCGGATCCGCCCAGGCCAACAAGCGCGTGGCGCTGGTGATCGGCAACTCCATCCACGAGCATGCGCCGCTGCTGGACGAGCCGGCCGCGGACGCCAAGCTGCTGGCCGAAACGCTGAGCCGCCTCGGCTTCACCCTGAGCGGTGGCGCTGCGCAGATCGACTTGACCAGGCAGGGCTTCGACCGCGCGCTCGCGGAGTTCAAGGGCCGCATCGCCGACGCCGATGTCGCGCTGATCTACTACGCCGGCTATGGGCTCAACTTCGGCGGCAAGAATTATCTCGTCCCGGTCGACGCAGCTCCGGCGAAAGCGGCCGACGTCGAGGCTGAGCTGCGCGAGCTCGCCTCGATGTTGCGCGAGCTGGAAGGACCAGACAGCCGGCAGAACGTCGTGATCCTCGATGCCCTCCGGTCGAACCCATTCGCCGCGCGCGGCATTGCCGGGCTGTCGGCTGGCCTGGTGGCGACGAGCGTGCCCGCCAACACGCTTCTGTCCTTCTCGGCGCAACCGGCTTCGGTCGGTCAGCGCGGACCCTACGGTCATAGTGCCTTCGCAACGGCATTGGCCGAGGCATTCGCTTCAACAGATCGGGCTGGACTGATCGAGACGCTCAATCGGGCGGGGATTGCCGTCAAGCGCGCGACGGCCGGGAGCCAACAGCCGCTGCTGTTGGCCGCGCCGCTTGGCGGCAGCGAGGCCGTTGGGCCACCGCGCGCGAGCCCTGCGCCTGTTGTCGCCGAACAGACGAGCAAGGCTCCGGCGAACCAGCCATCCGCGGGGCCGGCGCCGGCGAGCCCGCCGCCGTCCGCGCCAGCAACGGCTCTCGACGCCCGGACACCCGGCCTCGCCGTGCTGTACGACGAGGATCCCGCCGATCCCAAGGGCAAGCGCTATGACGGCTCGGTGACGTGGCGGATGGACACCATAAAGAGCCCGCGATCGGGTCAGCCAGTGCCGGCCATCCGGGCCGAGATTGATATTCCAGATCGCAAGCTGAAGGTGAGCCTGCAGCTGCGCCGCAACGACGATCCCACCTTGCCGGCCAGCCATGTCGCCGATCTCACCTTCGTGCGCGCCGCCGATTTCGCCGGTGGCGGCATCAACAGCGTGCCGGGGATCCTGATGAAGACGAATGAGCAGGCGCGCGGCACGCCGCTGGCGGGGCTTGCGGTCAAGGTAACGGAAGGATCCTTCCTGGTCGGGTTCTCCAATGTCGACGCCGACCGCGCGCGCAACAGCGAACTCCTGGCCGGGCGCGAATGGATCGACATTCCCCTCGTGTACACCAACCAGCGACGGGCCATTCTGGCCATCAGCAAAGGTCCGACTGGGGATCGTGTGTTCGCAGACGTGTTCGCGGCTTGGGACAAGTCCCAGCCGGTCCAGTGAGCCGTCGAAAGTAAGAAGGATATTTGCGGAGCGGCGATTTGGAGCGGGCGAAGGGGTTCGAACCCTCGACCCCGACCTTGGCAAGGTCGTGCTCTACCACTGAGCTACACCCGCATCCGTGACCACTGGGCGGCGTGGCCGCCAGCGACGGGCAGACCTATGCCAAATGCCGCGGACGAATGCAACAGGTCTGCGACAGGTTTCGTCACGTGGCGGCCTTCAATTTTGGGTGTCGGCGCCGGCCAAACCGGCCCGATTCGGCACACCTGCGGCCGCCGCGATGAACCGATTGAAATTTCCCGGATGACCGCCACTTAAAGGGACGGAAACCGTGTATTGAGGCGCGGTGGCCCGCCGGTTCCCGGCCGGCCGCCCAATCCAGCATTTTTGGACGAGGACCCCGTGACCATTGTTGAGCAGGGCGGCGGAGCGGCGCCACAGGTGCCGGATCTGATCAAGGACACCACGACGCAGACCTTCGTGAAGGACGTCATCGAGGAATCGAAGCGTCAGCCGGTCCTCATCGATTTCTGGGCCCCGTGGTGCGGGCCCTGCAAGCAGCTGACCCCGATCCTGGAGAAGGCCGTCAAGGCGGCCAAAGGGAAGGTCAAGCTGGTCAAGATGAACATCGACGACCATCCGGCGATCCCCGGCCAGATGGGCATCCAGTCGATTCCGGCCGTGATCGCCTTCGTCGGCGGCCGGCCGGCCGACGGCTTCATGGGGGCCGTTCCGGAAAGCCAGATCAACGCCTTCATCGAGAAGATCACCAAGGGCGTTCCCGGCATGGGCGAGCCCGATATTGGCGAGATCCTGAAGGAAGCCGAGGCGGTGTTGGCGGAGGGCGACCCCGCGGGCGCCGCACAGATCTACGCCGAGGTGCTCTCGGTCGAGCCCGACAACATCCCGGCGCTGGCGGGCCTTGCCAAGTGCTACCTCGAGACCGGCGCGGTCGAGCAGGCCAAGGAGACGCTGGCGCAGGTCCCCGAAGCCAAGCGCAGCGATTCCGCGGTCTCGGCGGTGCAGGCCGCGATCGACCTGGCCGAGCAGGCGCAGTCGCTCGGCCCCGTCGGCGAGCTCGAGCAGAAGGTCGCCGCTAATCCGCTCGACCACCAGGCGCGTTTCGACCTGGCGATCGCGCTCAACGCCGCGGGCAAACGGACGGAAGCCACCAACCATCTGCTCGAAATCGTGAAGCGGGATCGCAAATGGAACGAGGACGGCGCGCGCAAGCAGCTCGTGCAGTTTTTCGAAGCTTGGGGCGGTGCTGACGAGGCCACCGTCGACGGCCGCAAGCGGCTGTCGACGATCCTGTTTTCGTAAACGCAGCTGGGCGAGGCGGCACGCTCCGACGGACCGGGTCTCGCGGACACGAGGTAGCGCATGCCGATCAATGCCGAATATCGCGGTCCCGCCGAGCTGCCGGAGATCATTCCGGTATTTCCGCTGGCGGGCGCGCTGCTGCTGCCGCGCGGCCAAATGCCGCTCAACATTTTCGAGCCGCGTTATCTCGCGATGGTCGACGACGCTTTCCGCGACGGCCATCGCCTGATCGGCATGATCCAGCCCGATGTCACGCATTCCTCCAGCGAGGAGCGGCCGGTTCTGTTCAAGGTCGGCTGCGTCGGGCGAATCACGCAGCTCGCCGAGTCCGGCGATGGCCGCTACATCCTCGAGCTGACCGGCGTGTCGCGCTTCAAGGTGGTCGAGGAGATGACGGTGCTGACCGTCTATCGCCAGTGCAGGGTCGACTACTTCCCCTATGTCGACGACTTCACGGCACGCAAGGGCGAGGAGGCGGTCGACCGCGACGCGCTTCTCGCCGTGCTGACTGACTTCCTCAAGGCCAACAATCTCAAGGTGGACTGGGCCGGCATCGAAGCCGCTCCCAACGAAGCGCTGGTCAACGCGCTGGCGATGATGTCGCCTTATGGCCCGGCGGAAAAGCAGGCCATGCTCGAGGCGCCCGACCTCAAGACCCGCGCCGAGATCCTGGTCGCCGTCACCGAGATGGATCTCGCCAAGAAGCGGACGTCGGGCGATCCGCCGCTGCAATGATCATTCGGCGGCGGCGATCCGCGGCGCCGAGGGCATGGTCATCAGGCGCATCAGGCCGACAGTCGCCAGCACCACGGCGACATAGACGGTGAGCTGCATCGCCGTCGGCTGATCCGTGTAGCCGACCAGCGCCTTCAACGTCCGCCCCGCCAGCCCGTTCTCGGGCAGCACCGCGCTGGAGTCCCAGACCACCCGATCGAGCGAGGTCAGCCAATTGGCGCGCGCGAGAAAGAACACCGCCTGGGCCGCCATTCCGGCCGACAGCAGCGTGATCAGCACCGTCGTCGTCTTGAACAGCGCGCGCGGCGGAATCCGCATCAGACCATAGCTGGTTGCCAGGCAGACGGCGACGCCGAGCAGCAGGCCGAGGATTCCTCCGCCGAGCAGCGCTCCGCCCGAATCATCGGCCGAGGTGGCGACACCGTAGAGAAAAAGAGCCACCTCGCTGCCCTCGCGCAGCACCGCGATCGCAATCACGGCGGTCAGGGCGACCAGCGGCTTGGCTCCGGTCACGACGGCCTGCCCCGTGCTGCGCAACTCATTGGCCATCTCGCGGCCATGGCGCGCCATCCAGACATTGTGCCAGGTCAGCATGATCACGGCCGTTCCGAGAATGGCCGCGTTGAACAGCTCCTGTCCCATGCCCTCGAACAGCTGCGTCAAGGCGCCGGCGAATGCCGCGACGATGCAGGCGCCGGCGAGCCCCGCCAGCAATCCACCGCCGATCCAGCGCAGCCGATCCGGCACCGTGCTGGTGACGGCGAGCACGATACCGACGATCAGGCCGGCTTCGAAGACTTCACGGAAGACGATGATCAGGGCGGCGAGCATGGGACGACGGCCTTATTGAACGTTGATGAAGCCGCGGGCTTTGTCATTGAAGTCGTTGTGAAACTCGTAGCGCCCCGACTTCATCGCACGCAGATTGAGGACGGCCTCGCTATTGGCCGCCACGACCTTCTCGACCTTGAGCGTCTCGCTTTCAAACTCCATCGCCTTGGCTTCCAGGTTCTTGACGCGGATGACCAGCGGCGCGTCCGCCGGCACGGTCGGCTCCTTCGGCTCGAACTGCCCGTTCGCGTAGGTGAGGCAGATCTCGTTCGCCCCCTCGGCCTGGGCCTGCGCCGCCATCAGCAGCATGCCGAGGCTTCCCCCGACCACGACCCACTTGCGCACCACGTCGGTCAACATCGATCAGCCCTCTCGTATTCCAACAAGCAAATCTGAGAACTGGTACGCGATCGCATCGACATCGAGGTACCTGTTCGCGACGACGAACAGCTAAGCGGCCCGCCGCCACATCTGCAAAGAGACTCATTCTAAGTTGGAAACATTCTCGGTGAATGTGTCGTGGCAGTGGCGACCGCTCGGCGGGCGAGCGCCGACGGGGCATGGTTTCGTTACAACTTTCGTTCACGCGCCACACCATCGCCACGGAGCCCGCATTGCGAGTGAACGGTGGCGGTTTGATCGCAGCCGCGCGACAAGAAGGTTCAGACACTGGCCCGCTCGGCGGCGAGTGCCTGTCCTGTCCGGATTGACGCCGCACAGCCGTCAATAGCCCGCCGCGGCGAGCGCGACGACGCCCGCGAGCATGATCCAGCCAAAATGGCGCGCACGTGTCGCGATCGCGTTGGCGACCGCGGCGAAGCCGAACACGACGACGAGCGTGACGACGATCCAATGGCGCGCCGTATCGGAGTCGAACGAGGGCGCCGCGGCCAACAGCACCCCGCAGCCGATCCACGCCACCGTTCCCACCTGCCAGACCATCCGGAGCAGGATCCGCAACCGCTCCGGCGCGATGGTGGCGCGCTTGAACACGACGGTCTCGCCGAGGATGCCGTGGATCAGGGCCGCCGTGATCGCGAACAGCCCGGCAACTTGCAGCAGGATATCACGCATAGTCATTCTCCATACAGTTATGTATGGAAGATGCGCCCGGCACTGGCGCGCGTCAATACATAAGTGTATGGTCCGGCAGGTGGCGACATGAACGAACAGCTCTCGGCGAAGGATTGGCTGGACCAGGGCCTGAAGGTGCTGGCCAGCAAGGGGTTCACGGCACTCAAGGCCGAACCGATGGCCAAGGTCATGGGGGTCTCGCGCGGCAGCTTCTATTGGCATTTCGCCGATGTCGCCGCGTTCCACGCCGAGCTGCTGAGGCATTGGCGCGAGGTCGCGGCCGAGCAGATCATCACCGGGGTCGAGGCGAGCACCGACGATGCGCCGGCCATCGCCGTCCTGCTGCGGCGGACCTTCTCGATCCGGCTCACGCTGGAACGCGCGGTGCGCAGCTGGGCAGCGTCCGACCCGGGTGCTCGCCAGGCCGTCCAGGCCATCGACCGGCGCCGGCTCGGCTATGTCGAGAGCCTGCTCGCCGCCACGGGCCTGCCGCCGGCCCTGGCGCAGGCGCGCGCGCAGGTGCTGTATTGGACGTTTCTCGGCCACGCTTTGTCGGACCGGCCGCTTCCAGCGATGCAGCAGCAGGCCGTCATCGAGGAGCTGATCCGGATCGCGTTGCACGAGCCTTGAGTGAGGACAGCGCGGCCGCCGGTGTGATAAGAGGCGCCCGCTGGAGATCCATGCCATGAACGCCCCGCTCGAACGCCCCGCCAATTCCGTCGATCCCAAGCTGCTCGAAATCCTGGTGTGCCCGATGACCAAGGGCCCGCTGGAATACGATTCGGCCAGGCAAGAGCTGGTGTCGCGGTCGGCGAAGCTCGCTTATCCGATCCGCGACGGCATTCCGATCATGCTGCCCGAGGAAGCCCGGAAGATCGACTGAGCGATGCGCGCCGCCGTCATCCGCTGCGCGCTGGTGCTGGCGCTCGCCGTTCTCACGACGGCGGCGTCGGCCGAGGAGAGCGCGGTCCGCGTCGGCGCGCTCGACGCCGTTCTGACCACCCCATCAGGCATCGACAAACCGCCCGTCGCACTGCTGATCGCCGGCTCGGGGTCGACGGACCGGGATGGCAATGGGCCGGAGCTGAAGCCCGCGACCTTGAAGAAGCTCGCCGAGCAGCTCGCGGCCCGCGGCGTTGCCAGCCTGCGCTATGACAAGCGCGGTGCGCGCGGCTGGAAGGCGGAGTTCGGCAGGCCCGAGGACTTCCGCTTCAAGGACTATGTCGACGATGCCGCCGCGCTGGTCGACTTCCTGCGCGGCAAGTTCGCGCGCATCGTCCTGGTCGGCCACAGCGAGGGCGGCCTCGTCGCCATCCTCGCCGCCCGCCGCACCCCCGCCGACCGCCTCGTGCTGCTCGTCACCTCGGCGCGGCGGCAGGGGGATCTGCTCAAGGCGCAGCTCGAGAAGAAGCTGCCGCCGGCGAAGATGGAGCCGGTCGCCAAGGCGATCGACGCGATCATAGCCGGGCGGATCGTCGATCCCGCCCCGCCGGAGCTGCCGATCGCGCCGAGCATGCAGCCCGGCATCGGCTCCGCCTTCGCCGAGGATCCGATCGACCCGCTGAAGCAGATCACGATCCCGATCCTGATCGTCGGCGGCGCCCGCGACCATCAGATCGCGCGGCTCGACATGGTGGCGCTCGCCGCCGCTGCGCCGGCCGCCAAGACGCTGTGGCTGCCGGACATGAACCACGTCCTGGTCGACGTCGCCAACGAGGACGAGAACCTCGCCTCCTACAACGAACCCGACCGCCCGCTCGATCCCGACATGGTTGACGCCGTGGCGGGCTTCATCGCGGCCCCGAACCCGCGCTAGTAGGCGCCGCGATCTCGGTCTCCCCCTCCAGGGGAGGGTGATAGCGGGGCTGACCTCCAGGTGCGCGCTGCGAAATCGGAAACGTGCGCGAGGCTACCACGATGCGATTCCGCGGAAACG
This sequence comes from Bradyrhizobium sp. HKCCYLS20291, assembly GCF_051167715.1. Classification (NCBI taxonomy): domain Bacteria; kingdom Pseudomonadati; phylum Pseudomonadota; class Alphaproteobacteria; order Hyphomicrobiales; family Nitrobacteraceae; genus Bradyrhizobium; species Bradyrhizobium sp. HKCCYLS20291. Next base: position 135,709 of record NZ_JBNPTO010000018.1, read on the forward strand.
CATTATGCGCTAGCGCCTATAGCGCTTCGCCCTTGAGCAGCCGCGGCATCTGGCCGGTGAGGCCGGCGGCCTGCTTGATGAACAGCTCCTTCAACGGCGGCGCGCGATCGACGATGCCGAGCCCGATGTCGCGCACCGCGCGCAGCAGGGTCGATTTGTTGGAGAACAGGAAGTTCAGCGAATTGGTGGCGACGCCCATCGCCATCGTGTCGAAGCGGCGCCAGCGCTGATAGCTTTCCAGCACGTCGATCTGACCCGGATCGGTTCCCATGCGCGCGGCATCGACGACGACCTCGGCCAGCGCCGCGACGTCCTTCAGCCCCATGTTGAGCCCTTGCCCGGCGATGGGATGGATCACGTGCGCGGCGTCGCCGACCAGCGCCAGCTGCGGCGCGATGAAGGAGCGCGCGACGAAATAGGACAGCGGAAACGCCTTGGGCTGATCGAGCACCTTCAGTTCGCCGAGATGCAGCCCCGCGCGCTTTTCCAGCTCGGCATGGAATTCATCCGCGCTGAGCGCCACGAGGCGCTGGGCTTCCCTGCGCCGCTCGGTCCACACCAGCGAGGAACGCCTGCCGGTGAGAGGCAGCATGGCGAACGGTCCCGGCGGCAGAAAATGCTCCTCGGCGCGGCCGCCATGGTCGCGCTCGTGACCGACGGTCACGACGATGCCGGACTGGTCGTAGTCCCAGCCATGGGTCTGGATGCCCGCGCGCTCGCGCAGTCTCGAGCGGGCGCCGTCGGCGGCCACCAGCAGGCTGGCTTCACAGCTTGTGCCGTCGCCCAAGGTCACCGTGACACTGTCGCCGTGGGTCTCGAAGCCGGTCACCGGCAGCGCCTTGAGTTCGACACCGGCGGCCTCGGCATGCTTGACCAGCGCGTCGATCAGCAGCCGGTTCTCGACCATGTGAGCGAACGGTTCGCCGGCCTCGACCTGGCCCGCGAACGTCAGGAACGCCGGCCGCGTAGCGTCTTCCAGCTTGGAATCGGTGATGACCATGTCGAGGATCGGCTGCGCCTCCGGCGCGACGTCGGCCCAGACACCGATCGCATCGAACAGCTTGCGGCAGGCGGCGACGATGGCCGAGGCGCGCGGGTCGCGGCTCGGACGGTTGGCGAGCGCGGGATCGGCCACGATGACCGGCACCTCGGGCCCAAGCCCCTGGCGCAGCGCCAGCGCCAGCGCCAGGCCGGCAAAGGCGCCGCCACAAATGACAATGCTTCGCTGTGTCGTCATGCCACTCTGCTCACGGTTACTCTTGCGGGTGGAGTATAGCTGGGCGAAACAGGGGCGGAAACCAAGGGCTGCCACCCGAGGCCATCAATTCCGGATGCCTGATCCAGCCAGAATGGGGCCGCAGCAGCCGCCCGAGCCAGCGAAAGCACGACGCCATGTCCAAGGGACTGATCGACCTGATCTCGATCCTCGATCTGGAGCCGATCGAGGTGAACCTGTTCCGCGGCAACAGCCCCAAGACCAGCTGGCAGCGCGTGTTCGGCGGCCAGGTGATCGGCCAGGCTGTCATGGCGGCCTGCCGCACCGTCGAGGGCCGGCTGCCGCACTCGCTGCACTGCTATTTCATCCTGCCGGGCGACCCGCAGGTGCCGATCATCTACCAGGTCGAGCGGCTGCGCGACGGCAAGAGCTATGCAACGCGGCGCGTCACCGCGATCCAGCACGGCAACGCGATCTTCTCGATCATGGTGTCGTTCCATGGCGACGAGGAGAGTTCGTTCAATCACCAGGACAAGATGCCCGACGTGCCGCCGCCGGAGAAGCTGACGGCGGAGGAGATCTCGAAGCAGCCGATGTTTCAGGAGGTCTTCCAGCGGATGCCGGATTTCATCCGCCGCTACTACGAATCCGATCGTCCCATCGAATTGCGTCCGGTCGAACTCAGCCGCTATTTCGGCCAGAAGATCGACGATGGCCGCATTCACGTCTGGATCCGGACCGCGGCGAAGCTCCCGGACGATCCGGCGCTGCATTTGTGCGCGCTGGCCTATGCGTCGGACTTCTCGCTGCTCGACGCGGTCATGGCGCGCTATGGCCGGACCCTGTTCGACAAGCGCATGATGCCGGCCTCGCTCGATCACGCGATGTGGTTTCACCGGCCGTTCCGCGCCGACGAATGGCTGCTCTATGCGCAGGATTCGCCAAGCGCGCAGGGTGGCCGCGGGCTGACCCGCGGCTCGATCTTCAAGCCCGACGGCACGCTGGTCGCCTCCGTCGCGCAGGAGGGATCGATCCGCGAACGCCGGGCGTAGCCTGATCACATCGGCTGCGAGCCGCGCGGCACGACGGCGAACTGGGAGACGTACCAGGCGCTGTACCAGCGCAGCAGCCACGGGATCGGAATGATCAGCATGCTGCCCAGTCCGAACACGATCGAGCGCCAGAGCACTTCAAGGCCAGACCCGTTGAACACGACCTCGCGCCGCGTCCCCTGGATGTTGCGGCAGACCCAGCGCATCCAGGCGGTCAGCACCCAGGCCCAGCCGACGATGGTGATGCCGGACACGATCAGCAGCAGGTACCAGCCGGCATAGACGACGGGACTGCCTTCGAAATGGATCGGCAGCCGCTCGCCATTCGAGGCGAGGTTGCTCAGCAGCCAGCGCAGCACCATCCATCCCAGGAATGCCGGAGCGACCAGGGAGATGAGATTGAGAATCGGCCGATCGCTGAGGCCGACATAGGCCAGCACGCCCATCGCGATGAAGACATACCAGATGTCGAGCGGCTGACCGGTGAAGGTGAGGTTCGGCCGGCCGGGCACCTTCATCCGCTCGATCACGTAGCGGTAGAGATAGACGGCGGTCCAGGGGGTGATGACGACCAGAAACTGGCCGACGAAATAAAGCAAGGTCCAGCCGAAATAGGTCAAGGTCTCCAGATCCGCCGAGAGCGCGCCGGCCGGGATGCCGCCGCCGCTCCTGCCGTCAAACGGTGGCGGGCCGCCGGGCGCGGTGCTCGGCACCCCCGACATCAGCCCGGGAATGCGGCCGGCCTTCTCCCAGCCCGCCATGCCGTCGCTCCACAGCAGCGTCTCGGCGGTCACGACGCCCCCGGCAATCAGGTCGCGCAACTCGTCTTCCGAAATGGGTCCCTGCTGCTGACCTTGGGCTGCGTAGTACCAGGAACGATTCGACATGGGAGGTCCTTGAATAAGGGAGGCAACAAGACGTCTTCCATCTGTCGGGCGATGGCGCGTTCCGTTCAGTGATATCCGTCACTCCCTGACGTTTTCGCTTAACGCTGCGCTGTTTTTGTGCCATTTGCCTAGGAACAGGCCACAACGGCCATCTCGAGCCTGCCTCCGAAACAGGCTGTTTCGACCGATCTGAGGAAACCCAAGGCCCGCCCATGAAGCTCGTCGTTGCGATCATCAAACCCTTCAAGCTCGACGAGGTGCGTCAGGCCCTCACCGCGATCGGGGTTCACGGCATGACCGTTACGGAGGTCAAAGGCTATGGCCGCCAGAAGGGCCATACCGAGATCTACCGCGGCGCCGAATACATCGTGAACTTCCTGCCCAAGCTGCGGATCGAGATCGCCGTGAATGCCGACATGGCGGACAAGGCGGTCGAGGTCATCACCACGCATGCGCGCACCGGCCAGATCGGCGACGGCAAGATCTTCGTCACACCGATCGACCATGCCCGGCGCATCCGCACCGGCGAAACCGACACCGATGCACTCTAGACGGCCACACGGCTGCACGCCCGCCGCAACGGCGCGGCGGACCTGAAATTCTCAATCTGAACTGACATGCCGGGGGGACTGTCATGGGGACCTGCGCGTCTCGTTGTCTGCGCGCGTCTGCGGCTTTCGCTGCAGCTTGCGTCATTGCCTTCACCACGCCAGCAAGCGCCGCTGCGCCATCGACCATCGATGCCGCCGACACCGCCTGGATGATCGTCGCCACCGCGCTGGTGCTGATGATGACCATCCCGGGGCTGGCGCTGTTCTACTCCGGCATGGTCCGCAAGAAGAACGTGCTGGCGACGATGGCGCAGAGCCTCGCCGCGGTCATGGTGATCTCGATCCTGTGGGTGGCGTTCGGCTATTCGCTGGCGTTCGTCGGCGACGGCGCCTGGATCGGCACCCTCGATCGCGCCTTCCTGGCCGGCATGGGGATGGACAGCGTTCATCCGGGCGCCAAGACGATCCCGGAATCGCTGTTCATGCTCTACCAGATGACGTTCGCGATCATCACGGTGGCGCTGGTGGCGGGCTCGGTGGCCGATCGCATGCGCTTCTCGGCCTACCTGCTGTTCAGCATCGGCTGGTTCATCTTCGTCTATATCCCGCTGGCACATTGGGTCTGGGGCGGCGGCTTCCTCTCCCAGGCCGGGACCGTCGATTTCGCCGGCGGCCTGGTCGTGCATCTGTCCGCCGGCACCGCCGGGCTGGTGGCGGCGCTGGTGATGGGCCGGCGCCAGGGTTACGGCACCGAGAACCTGTCGCCGTTCGACCTGTCGCTGGCGGTGGTCGGCACCGGCCTGCTCTGGGTCGGCTGGTTCGGCTTCAACGGCGGCTCGGCGCTCGGCGCCAATGCCCATGCCGTGATGGCGATCCTGACCACGCATCTGGCGGCCTGCGCCGGTGCGATCACCTGGGGCGCGCTGGAATGGTCGACCCGGCGCAAGCCGTCGGTGCTCGGCATGATCTCGGGCGCGGTCGCGGGCCTCGGCACCATCACGCCGGCGTCCGGCTTCGTCGCGCCATGGCACGGCCTCGTCATCGGCGCGCTTGCCGGTATCATCTGCTACTGGGCCTGCACCTCGTTGAAGCAGCGCTTCCACTACGACGATTCGCTCGACGTGTTCGGCGTCCACGGCATCGGCGGCCTCACCGGCACGCTGCTGGCCGGCGTGTTCGCTACCGCAGCCATCGGCGGCACGGCCGGCCTGATCGAAGGTAACCCGAAACAGCTCGTCGCCCAGCTCTATGGCGTCGCCGTCACCCTGGTGTGGACCGGCGGGGTCACCTGGGGCCTGCTCAAGCTGGTCAGCGCCTTCGTGCCGCTGCGGGTGTCCCGCGAGCACGAGCTGGAGGGGCTCGACATCTCCCAGCACGGCGAGGCGCTGCAGTAATTGACGCCAATTGATCTGTTCTGAGTCGACCAATGCTGCCCGCGCAGTGAGCAGCATTGTGTCTTGAGCCAGACATGCGCAGATTTTGCGCATGTCTGCCCATTCGCTAGGCGCGACCGAATGGCGCAGCCCCCTCCTCCCCCCTGGATGGCCAAAAAGGTCAGCGTTCACGGCTCGTTAGCCCTGACCGGCCGTCTGGCACGGCATTTGATTCTACGCCCCCGGCTGTGCCCGCGTCGTGAAGCTCTCTCCGCGTGGTGAACCTCAGTCGACAGGAAGCGCTCGGCAACGTCCGTGCCGAGCCCAAGCGGGGATAGGACCGATGAAAATTGTTATGGCGATCATCAAGCCATTCAAGCTGGAAGAAGTCCGGGACGCCCTGACCGCCATCGGCGTTCATGGTCTCACGGTCACCGAAGTGAAGGGATACGGCCGGCAGAAGGGCCACACGGAAATCTACCGTGGCGCCGAATATGCGGTGAGCTTCCTGCCCAAGATCAAGATCGAGGTCGCGATCCCCTCCGACCAGGTCGACAAGACCATCGACGCGATCTCCTCGGCCGCCAAGACCGGCCAGATCGGCGACGGCAAGATCTTCGTCATCAGCCTCGAGCACGCCGTGCGCATCCGCACCGGCGAAGCGGACGCTGCGGCCCTCTGATTTCGCGCTCAAACCAGAACACTTACGGAGTACTATGAAATGACGTTCAAACGTCCAACCAGCGCGGCATGGGTTACGCTCGCGATCGCCGGGCTCTGCGTCGCAGGCCTCGCCGATGTGGCGTTCGCCGAGGATGCGCCGGCCGCCGCGGCTGCCGCCGCCCCCGTTCCCAACAAGGGCGATACGGCCTGGATGCTGATTTCCAGCGCGCTCGTGCTGATGATGTCGGTCCCCGGCCTGGCGCTGTTCTATGGCGGTCTCGTCCGCACCAAGAACATGGCCTCGGTCCTGACCCAGGTGTTCGCGATCGTCGCCATGGTCGGCGTGGTCTGGACGCTGTACGGCTACTCGCTCGCCTTCACCGACGGCGGCAGCATGACCAAGTATGTCGGCGGCTTCGCCAAGGCCTTCCTGCACGGCGTCGATGCCAACGCAACGGCAGCTACCTTCTCGAACGGCGTCGTGATCCCGGAACTCGCCTACTTCGTGTTCCAGATGACCTTCGCGATGATCACTCCGGCCCTGATCGTCGGCGCCTTCGCCGAACGCATCAAGTTCTCGGCGGTTATGCTGTTCGTGCTGCTGTGGGTGACCTTCATCTACTTCCCGATCGCGCACTGGGTCTGGTACGTCCCCGCGCCGGATGACGTCGCTGCTGCTGCGAAGGCTCTCGCCGCTGCCACCGACGCCGCCGCCAAGACCGCCGCTCAGGCCAAGCTCGACGAAGTCACCAGCAACGCCGGCTGGCTGTTCCAGGCGGGCTCGCTGGACTTCGCCGGCGGCACCGTGGTGCACATCAACGCTGGCATCGCCGGCCTCGTCGGCGCCGTGGTGATCGGCAAGCGCACCGGCTACGGCAAGGAGCTGATGGCTCCGCACTCGCTGACCATGACCATGATCGGCGCGGCACTGCTGTGGGTCGGCTGGTTCGGTTTCAATGCCGGTTCGAACCTCGAGTCGAACGGCGTCACCGCGCTGGCCTTCGTCAACACCATGGTCGCCACCGCCGGTGCGGCGCTGTCCTGGCTGCTGTGCGAATGGGCCATCAAGGGCAAGCCCTCGCTGCTCGGCATCTGCTCGGGAGCGGTCGCTGGTCTCGTCGCCGTCACGCCGGCCTCCGGCTATGCCGGCCCGATCGGCGCGCTGGTGCTCGGCCTGATCGTCTCGCCGGTCTGCCTGTTCTTCGTCTCCACCGTGAAGAACGCGCTGGGCTATGACGACGCGCTCGATGTGTTCGGCGTGCACTGCGTCGGCGGCATCATCGGCGCTCTCGCCACCGGCATCCTGGTCAACCCGGCCCTCGGCGGCGTCGGCATCACCGACTACACCAACATCACCGGCAACAACGCGGGCACCTACGAGTTCGGCACGCAGATGCTGGCTCAGATCAAGGCTGTTCTCGCCACGCTGGCGTGGTCGGGTATCGGCTCGGCGATCCTCTACAAGGTCGTCGACGTGATCATCGGCCTGCGCCCGACCGTGGAGCAGGAGCGCGAGGGTCTCGACATCACCGACCACGGCGAGCGCGCCTACAACTACTGAGTTCTCCCGGGACTTGGTCCCACGGGGCCAAGTCCGCAACTTCGGTTCGGGCAAATACCCGGCAATGCCCTGACCGTTGAGGGGCTCCAGCGCAAGCTGGGGCCCCTTTCTTTTTTTGGCGCCGGCCTGAAGGGGCAGAGCGGCCGCAAACAAACCGGTGTCGTCCCTGCGAGTGCAAGGCAGGGACGACAGCCGAGGTTGGCGTTGGCCGCGTTGCCTCCGAGAGGGAATTCAGCGCGAGATCCGCACAACCGAAACGTGCAGTTACGGACGGGTGGTGCGTCGCTAGAATGAATCGCGGCGGCACGACGGTCGCCACAGGGGATCGAGATGAAGCGCTACTTTGTAATCGTTGCCTTGACGATGCTGTTGTCGGCCATGACCGCGCCTACGGCGAAGGCGCAGACCGCGTCACCGGAGGCTCTCGCCGCAGCGAAGGAGCTGATCGTCGTCATGCACTTGAATGACCAGATCGGGGCGATGTTGCCCAACATGATGAAGAACCTGAAGCCGACGATCGTGCAGGGCCGCGCCGAGGTGGCGATTGAATACGATGCGCTGACGCCCAGATTCCTTGAGGCGTTCAAAGGTAGGATGTCCGAACTCGCGGACGCGGCCGCACTCGTCTACGCCCGGAACTTCTCGGCGGAGGAGCTCAGGACCATGACCGAGTTCTACAAGACGCCGACCGGGCAACGCGTCCTGCAGAAGCTCGTCACCGTGACGCAGGAAACGACCATCGTCGGCCAGAAATTCGGGCAGTCCGTCGGTGAGGAGATCAGCAAGCAGATGGTCGAGGAGTTGCGCAAGAAAGGGTTGAACCTCTGATCGGCCTCACGGCCTGAGACCGAGGAATTGCGCGGTCGTCAACCGCTACACCCCGCCGAGCTTGCAGATGTGCTTCCATTCCTCCAGCGTCACCGGCTGCACCGACAGCCGCGATTGCTTGACCAGCGCCATCTCGGCCAGCTTGGGATCGGCCTTGATCGCGGCCAAGGTCACCGGGGTCTTGAACGGCTTGTGCGCCTTGATGTCGACGCAGACGAACTTGCCGGTCTTGTCGCTCGGGTCGGGATAAGCTTCCTTGATGATCTCGGCGATGCCGACGATCTCCTTGCCCTCGTTGGAATGGTAGTAGAAGGCGAGCTCGCCCTTCTTCATCGCCACTAGGTTCTGCCGCGCCGTGTAGTTGCGCACCCCGGTCCAGGCTTCGCCCTTGGCGCCCTTCGCGACCTGCTGATCCCAGGACCACACCGAGGGTTCGGATTTGACCAGCCAGTAGCTCATGGAGCGGGATGTCCTTCGCGGGGCTCGGACGGATCGTCCGGCGATGTTCGACGCGGCGGATGAAAGAAGACGCGGCTGGCCGGGTCAAGCCCGGCCATGCCGAATCCTGTTGGGAGCCGAACGCTACTCTTCAAGATGGCGGTCGAAGAACCTGGCGATGTCGGTGAAAGCCTCCTTGGTCTCCGGCGCATTGACGTTGAACTGATATTGCGCGTGCGACTGCCCCTCATAGACGTTGAGGTCGGCGACGACGCCGGCGCGGCGCAGCTTGCGATGCGTCCGCACGGTGTTGCTCAGGAACAGATCGCGCGTGCCGGAGGTCAGGATGGTCGGCGGAAAGCCCTTGAAGTCGCCGTAGATCGGCGAGATCTGCGGATCCTTCAGGCTGGTGCCGTTGGCATAGAGCTTGGCGGCGCGGCCGAGCCAGCCGTCCCAGGTCACCAGCACATTGTCGAGCCACTCATTGCCGGCGTAGCTGTCGCCGATCTTGTCGATGTCGGCCCACGGCGTGCCCGGCGCGATCGCGGCCGGCCTCGGCAGCTTCTCGGCCTTGGCCCTGAGCACCATGGCGAGCGTCATCGCGCCGCCGGTCGAGGTGCCGAAGATCGCCATGCGGCTGGCATCGTTGGTCTTGACCAGCGCCTTCCACACCGCAATCGCATCGTCCATCGCGGCCGGATACGGGAAGTCCGGCGGCATGCGGTAGTCGACCGAGATCACCTTGAAGCCGCCGAAGCCGGCCATCAGGATCGCCTCCGGCAGCGCCGCCTCGCCAGGGCCGAACACGTAGCCGCCGCCATGGACGTGGACCAGCAGCCGGCGGCGGTTGTCAGCCGGAATCTTGTTCGGCGTGACGATGAAGCAGTGCACGCCGGCGATCTTGGCTTCCTCGACCTTGACGCCGAGCCTCTCCTTCAGCGCGGGAAGACCAGCTATCGCCAGCTTGGCGCGGCGGTCGATCAGTTCCTTCCATTCCGCCGGGGTCTTCGGATCGGCGTTGAAATGCGGCGGATAGGGCGCGCCGATCATCGCCTGCATTTCCGGGCTGACCTCGTCGGAGGGATTGCGGATCGACTTGACCGGCGCGACCCGCTTGCCGTTCTCGGAATTGGCGGCGGCTTCGCTCTTGGCGAGTTCGTCATAGCTGGTCGCGGTCTGGGCGTGCGACGGGGCGGTGGCGGCGAGCAAGGCGAGGCTCGCCGACACCAAAGCAAGGTGCGATCTGCGCATGGGGTTTCCTCGGGCGGATTGTTTCTTCGTTGATCGACCGGACTTCGCCGGATCAAGCCCAGGCTAATACAGCCTCCCGTTGCCGTGAAGGCCGCCTACTCCTCCGCCTTGAACGGACGCATCATCAGCGCCTCGATCGCGGCGTCGATCGTGACAGCGCCGGAGAGGATCGCGGCCACCGCCTGGGCCACCGGCATCTCGACGCCGCGTGACGCGGCGAGCTCGACCAGCACCGGCGCGGTGTATTGGCCTTCCGCGAGCTTGCCCGCCGGCAGCGGCTCACCGCGGCCAAGCGCCAGACCGGCGGCAAAGTTGCGCGATTGCGGACCGGCGCAGGACAGGATCAGGTCGCCAAGGCCGGACAGGCCGGTCAGCGTCTCACCCCGGGCGCCGAACGCGCGGCCGAGCCTGACAAGCTCCGCGAAGCCGCGCGTGGTCAGCGCCGCCAGCGCCGAGGCGCCGAGCTGCCGTCCCGCCACGATGCCCGCCGCGATCGCCAGCACGTTCTTGGCAGCGCCACCGATCTCGACACCGCGCACGTCGGTCGAGTGATAGGGCCGGAAGGTCGAGGAGCCCAGCGCCTGCACCAGGTCGGCCGCGACCGGCTCGTCGGGCGCAGCCAGCGTGACCGCGGTCGGCAGGCCGCGCGCGACATCGTCGGCGAAGCTCGGGCCGGACAGGATGGCTGGCATGGCGCGCGGCGCCGCCTCGGCGATCACCTCGGTCATGAATTTGTGGGTGCCGTGCTCGATCCCCTTGGCGCACGCGACCAGCGGCGTGCCCGGCGCGAGCAGCGGCCCCAGATGCATGACGACGCCGCGCAGATGCTGCGCGGGGACCACGATGAGCACGGCATCGGCACGCGCGGCCTGGGCGAGATCGGCGGTCACGGCGATGCTGTCGGCGAGCGGAATGCCGGGCAACCGCGGGTTCTCCCGCGCAGCGGCGATGCGCGCCGCGTGATCGGCATCGCGCGCATAGAGCGTGACGTCCCGGCCGGCGCGCGCGGCGACGGCGGCGAGCGCGGTGCCCCAGGCACCGGCACCAATGATGGAGATGGTTTGGAAGCGAGCCATCAGCGGCAACCGCGGCTGCGCTCCCTCTCCCCGTTCTTACGGGGAGAGGGTTGGGGTGAGGGGCAGCCACGCGCACCGGCCGTGCGGAGAGCCCCCCTCACCCGGATTGCATCTGACGATGCAATCCGGCCTCTCCCCGCGCGCGGAGAGAGGCTGAAGGTTGCCCCGCTCGCGAGCGAAGCGTGGAGAGATGATCTGCCCACGTGCTCAAAACCCCGCACGCGTGTTCGCGAACTTCGCCGCCACGTTCGCACTGGCGTCCAGCAGCCAGCGGGCGCGCGGCGCGGCGTCCATGCCGTCGACCATGCCGAGGGCAAGCCGCTCGGCTCCGGCCCATGCGATCATCGCGCCATTGTCGGTGCACAGCGCCGGCGGCGGCATGATCAGGCGGGTGCCGGCGGCTTGCGCGACGTCGTCGAGTGCGGCGCGGATCGCCTGGTTGGCGGCGACGCCGCCGGCCGCGACCAGGGCCGTCGGCGCACCGAAGCGCTGCTTGAACAGGTCGAGCCCGACGCGCAGCCGGTCGGCGGTCGAGTCCAGCACCGCGGCCTGGAAACTGGCGCAGAGATCGGCGGTGTCCTGCTCGCTCACGCGCGCGAGCCGGCCGATCTCGTTGCGCACCGCCGTCTTCAAGCCGGACAGCGAGAAATTGGCATCGGCTCGCCCCTGCATCGGGCGCGGAAACGCGAAGCGCCTGGCGTCGCCGTTGCGCGCCGCCTGCTCGACCTGCGGTCCGCCGGGATAGGGCAGACCGAGCATCTTCGCGACCTTGTCGAACGCCTCGCCCATGGCGTCATCGACCGTGGTGCCGAGCCGGACATAGTCGCCGACGCCAACGACGGCGACGATCTGGGTGTGGCCGCCGGAGGCCAGGAACAGGCAATAGGGGAAGTCGATTGCATCGGTGAGACGCGGCGTCAGCGCATGAGCCTCCAGATGATTGACCGCGATCAGCGGCGTGTCGTGCACCAGCGCGATCGCCTTCGCCGTGGTGAGGCCGACGATGACGCCGCCGATCAGGCCGGGGCCCGCTGCGGCGGCGACGCCGGACAGCGCGGCATAGTCGATGCCGGCCTCGCGCATCGCCGCGTCGATGAGGTGATCGAGCATGTCGACATGGGCACGCGCGGCGATCTCGGGAACCACGCCGCCATAGATCGCATGCTCGTCGGTCTGCGAGCGCACGATGTTGGAGAGGATGCGGCCCTTGCCATCCGGATCACGCGCAACCACCGCGGCGGCGGTCTCGTCGCAGGTGGTTTCGATGCCGAGCACCAGCGTTGTCGTATCGTTACCCAATCTCAACCCTTCGGCTATTATGAGTGCGCGATACCGCCTAACACCACGAGGTCGCCAGGTGCAATCGTCCGTCCGTTGCGACCCGGCCGCTCCGTATTCGACGGGAGCATAGCACATGGCCGTGCTGGTGACCCGTCCCGCTCCCGACAATGAACGGACTGCGATCGCCCTGCGGGCGCGCGGCATCGACGCGCTGCTGGCGCCGATGCTGCGCTTCGAGCCGGTCGCATTGCCCGCCGATGTCGCCAGCGACGTGGCGGCGGTGATCGTGACGTCGGCCAATGCGGTGCGCGCCGCCGGCCCGCAGCTCGCCGGTTCCACGCTGCTGACGCGGCCGCTGTTCGCGGTCGGCGATCACACCGCGTCTGCCGCGCGCGCGGCAGGGTTCACCGAGGTTATCTCCGCCGCGAGCGACGCAGCGGCGCTGCGCGATCTCGTCGCCGACAGCGTGCCCCGGGCGCGTGACGGCGGCAGGCCGACGCTGCTGTATCTGGCCGGCGCGGACATCTCGCGCGATCTCGCCTCCGAACTCGCCGAGCGCGGCTTCGCCATGGTCACCCAGACCGTCTACCGGATGGCCGAGGTCACGGCGCTGCCGCGCGAGGTCTGCGACGCATTCGCGGCGAACGGGATCGCGGCGGTGCTGCATTACTCGCGGCGAAGTGCCGCGGCGTTCGTGGCGGCGATCCGGGCCGACGGTGTCGAAATCTCGGCCCTGGCGGTGCCGCATTGCTGCATGTCGGCGAATGTCGCCGAGGTGCTGCGCGAGGCCGGGGCGACCCAGGTCACAATCGCGGCGCATCCGGATGAAAACGACATGCTGGAAGGGCTGGCTCGTGCGTTGCGACCGTGAATGGCGTAAGACGGCCTGCCCAATCTGCCTCAGCCAGGGAACCCCTCACCATGGTCGATGAACCCGACACCGCTGCGCCGGCCTCCGAGACCGGGCGGCCGAAACGGCCACCGCCGACCATCGACCTCGAGCCGACCTCGCGCGAGGAGCGCCCTTCTGCCGCCGAGAGCGCGGCCGAGCGCCCCACGGCATCGCCCTGGTCGGCGCCCGCCGAAGCGGTGGCCGAGGGATCGTCGGGCACGGCCAGCCAGTCGCATCCGCATGGCGCCGCTGACGCCGAGCCGGAATTGGCGGCCAGGGAGACGGAGTCGGAGACCATCGCCGCAGCCGAGCCGCCGCGGGCCGAGCTTCCGCCGCCGCGTCCGGTGTCGCCGTGGATCATCGCGCCGTTCTCCGGCGCAGCGGCCGCAGCCCTGGTGATCGGCGTCGGCTCGATGCTGGGCTGGCCTCAGGTCACACCGCCGTCGGAGGTGTCGCCGCAGGCGACTGCGGTCGACGCACTCACCAGCCGCGTCGCCACGCTGGAGCAGCGGGTCGGCAAGCCGGACGCCGCCATGGCCGGCCGCATCGACGCGGTCGACAAGGCGATCGCGGCCGTCCGCGGCGACGTCAATGCGTTGCGCACCCAGAGCGACCAGACGATGGCGGCGTTGAACGACGTCAAGACGCAGCCGCGCGACGGCACGGCGCCGCCACCCGCCCCGGCCCCGGTCGATCTGTCCGGCCTGACCGCGCGCATCGACGCGCTGGAGCGCACGGCCAAGAGCCAGAGCGCGGCGCTCGCGCAGGAGAGCCGCAAGATCACCGAGGCGGCTGCGGCGGCCGAGGCGGCCAAGTCGGCCGACGATGCACCGCTGCGCCGCGTGGTCGCCGCCACCCTGCTCGACGTCGCCGTACGCCACGGCGATCCGTATGGCGCGGCGCTGTCGACAGCGAAATCGCTGGCAGGCGATGCGGCCCTGCTGAAGCCGCTGGAGACGTTCGCCACGTCAGGCGTGCCGAGCCCCGCCGCGCTCAGCCGCGATCTCCTGACCATCGTGCCGAAGCTGACGCCTCCGGCGCCGGAGGGCACCACCGGAACCTCGATCGTCGACAAGCTCTCCGCCGGCGCGGCGCGGCTGGTGAAGGTCGAGCGCACCGATGGCGCCGGCACCGACCGGGGCGCAGCCGTCGCGCGGATCACTTCGGCGGCGCTGCGCAACGACGTCGCCGAGGCGCGCCGCGAGCTCAAGGCCATGTCGCCCGAGGACCGCGCCCCCGCCAATGACTGGCTCGCCAAGGCCGATGCGCGCGATGCCGCGTTGTCGACCGCCCGCAAATTCGCCGACGACGCGATGACCGCGCTCGCCAAACCCGCGCAATAGGACGCCCAAGGACGCACATGTTCCGGATCGTCATCTTCCTCATCCTGGTCGGGCTCGCCGCCGCGGGTGCCGCCTGGGTCGCCGAGCAGACCGGCGACGTCGTCTTGAACTGGGGCCCCTGGCGGGTCGCGATGACCCTGCCGGTGTTCGTGCTGGCGCTCGGCCTCACCATCGCCGCCTGCGTCGCGGTCTGGAACCTGGCCAGCACGCTGCTGCGCGCACCCGGCCGCATCAACCGCCACCGCCGCGAGCGCCGCCATCAGCGCGGCCGCCACGCCATCACCCACGGCCTGCTGGCGATCGGCCACGGCGATTCGACCGCGGCGCGCCAGCATGCCGACACCGCCAAGCGCCTCGCCGGCGACGATCCGCTGACCCTTCTCCTGCATGCGCAGGCAGCCCAGCTCGAAGGCGACCGCGACGGCGCCCGGCGCGCGTTCCGCGCCATGGCCGAGCGTCACGACACGCGCCTGCTCGGCCTGCGCGGCCTGTTCATCGAGGCACAGCGCGCCGACGATGCGATGGCCGCCGTGGTCATCGCCGACGAGGCGCTGAAACTCGCGCCCAATGCCGCCTGGGCCTCGCATGCCGTGCTCGGCTTCCGCTGCGCCCAGGCCGACTGGAACGGCGCGCTTTCGATCCTCGACGGCAACTACACCGCCGGCATGATCGACAAGCCGACCTATCGCCGCCAGCGCGGCGTGCTGCTGACCGCGCGCGCGATCGCGCTGGAGACCGAGAACCGCGACCTGGCGCGCTCCAGCGCGATGGAAGCCGTGAAGCTGGCGCCGACCCTGGTGCCGGCCGCGGTGCTCGCCGCCAAGTTCGAGAGCGAGGCGCATCAGGTGCGGCGCGCGATGAAGATCATCGAGGCGGCCTGGGCGTCCTGCCCGCATCCCGATCTCGCCGACGCCTATGCCCATGTCCGGCTCGGCGATTCGGCCAGGCAGCGGCTGTCGCGGGTTGAGAACCTCGCCGCGCGGACGCCCGGCCATGTCGAAGGCGCGCTGGCGGTGGCTCGGGCGGCGATCGACGCCGCCGAGTTCGGCCGCGCCCGTGCGGCGCTGGCGCCGTTCACCGATGACCCGACCCAGCGCGTCGCGATGCTGATGGCGGAGCTGGAGCGTACCGAGCTCGGCGATGCCGGCCGTGCGCGCGAATGGACCCTGCGCGCGGTGCGCGCCCGCCACGACCCGGCCTGGACCGCGGACGGCTATGTCAGCGACCGCTGGCGCCCGATCTCGCCGGTCACCGGCCGGCTCGACGCGTTCCAGTGGCAGACCCCGGTGGCGAGCCTGCCGTCGGAGCGCAACAGCGTGATCGAGAGCTCGGAATTCGCCGAAGCCGTGCTGGCGCCGCCGAGCCGTCCCGCGATCCCCGACGGCCTGGTCGAGCCGCCGCGCGGCGCCGCGGCCGCCCCGGTCGTGATCACGCCGACCCTGCAGGACAACGAGCCGCCACGCCCCGCCGAGGCGGCCGCGCCGGCACCGGCAGTCGAGATTCCCACCGTGAACGCCGTGGACAACCCTGTCGACAAGCCGGTGGATATCCCTGTTGAGAAGGCTGAGGACAGCCCTGTGGTCGAGGTGACGCCGGCACCGGCACAATCCACGGCGGAGGCCGCCCCGCCGCTGCAGGCCGCCGCACCCGAGGCCCAGGCCGAGGCTGAGGCTGATATCACCGACGAGGCCGAGACGCCGGCGGAGCCCGCCAAGCCGGTGGAAACCGCCGCCGCGGCCCCGACGCCGCTGTTCCGCAACCGCTCCGACCTGGCCAAGCCGGGCGAGACCCAGATCCAGGCCATCGTCCCGATCATGCGTCCGCCGGATGATCCCGGCGTCGAGGACGAGGACCATCCGCGCGACGAGTTCGCCGAGCAGATCGCCCCCAAGGCCCAGGCCGGTGGCTGGCGGGGGTTCTGGTCCCGTTTTGGCGGCTGACGCCGCCCCGTGGGATACCGGGCCCTCCGCCCGGCTCCCCCGCCGGAAATCGCCGCGGAGCGAGCGTTCCCGCTCCGTCTTGTTCTTGCCAACGGGCCGTCCGCCCGATATCAGGAGCGCATTCGCGTCGGCCGGCGCCTCGCCGGCCAGCCGCTGCTTTGGTTCGCCGCAATAGCTCAGCTGGTAGAGCACGTCATTCGTAATGACGGGGTCGGGGGTTCGAGTCCCTCTTGCGGCACCACGCTTCGCCCTTCGGGCTACGCGCGGCGCGGCCGAGTCGGAGCTCGAAGGGCGAAGCGTGCCCGGCGAAGCCACTTGGCGAAGCGGGGCGTTTGATCCTCCCTCTGCCCACGGGCCAATCCTCGCTCTCTGATCCGATCAACGCTGTCAAACAGCCCGCTGCTATCAGCAGCCGTAGCTCGCGCCCACGCAGCCGCGATCTCGCAGGCTGATAGCCCCGAGCTGTGCTGCAACTGGCGTCCTCATCAATTGAGAGGGCGCGGGGATGGCCGAGTGCCGACTGGCACCCATGGCCCCCGTGCGAAAGAAGTGCACGGGGCAGGAACCACAGGCTCAGCCGGAAACAACCCGGCCTTCCCTGCGCAATGGTCTTACGGCTGCTCCGTGCTCTCCCAGGGGACCGGGCTTGCTTGCCCCCGTCATCGGCATCGTCGCCGACCAAGACACCAGCGTCGGGGTGTCGGGACCACACGGCTTGACCGTCCGCACGACGACGTTCGTCCGCACCCTCAAGGATGCTGCGTCGCCCCGCGGCCACCGCTCCCCGCCGCAACGTCCCGTGACGATCGCGATACGCCCCTCTCAGTGCGGGCGGGATGACCGGATCTAACCACTGATTTGGGGACCTTGTCAACAAAATTTCTGGTATTCGGAATTCGTCGCCGGTGTGTGGCTCCCTTGCTGCGGCACACCGTCAATGGGTCCCGTGTCGGCCACCATCAAACTCGATGATGAGGCCAAACTGGCTCCCGAGCAGGACGACGAGGAAAATACAGCGTCACCGTAGTTCGGTGCAGTCCAGCATTATCCCCGTAACAAGGCTACACGCCGTCGCTCACGTCCGCGTCGCGCGGGCAAAGTAGACGTGCATCCGAGGCGTCTGGAAGGTCACTGCGGAACGCCATCCTTACAGCGGGCGGGCGTCGGTATCGGCGGCAGGCGCAGTCGTCCTCACGCCGCAACCTCGGCGCCGAAGCCGCGCATCTCGGTGGTGACCGCGAGCGGCTCGCGGCCGATCCTCAGACGGTTGATCGGAGCATCCTCGTCGGCGTAGCCCATCGATACGCCGCAATACAGGATGTACTCGTCCGGCATGTTCAGGAATGTGCGGACAGTCTGGTTCATGCCGGCCCATGCGGCTTGTGCGCAGGTGGCAAGCCCGCGTTCCTCGGCGAGCAGCAGCAGATGGGCGAGATAAATCCCGATGTCGGCCCATTGCCCTCGCTCCATAGTCCGGTCGATCGCGACGATCAGGCCGACCGGCGCGCCGTAAAAGTCGAAGTTGCGGGCAAACTGCATCAACCTGCCGAGCTTGTTGTCGCGCGCGACGCCAAGCAGGCCATACAACGCCTCGGCGCATGCGATGCGCCGTGCGTTGTACGGATCTTTCAAGTCGGGGGCATAGATCGGATATTGCGGCGGCTCGCCCCGCGGATTGGCCGCGGCACTTGCCCGCACCAGTTGCTTGAGCGCGGCGAGATCGTCGCCGGCGATGGCCCAGACGCGCCACGGCTGCATGTTGCTGCTCGACGGTGCCAGCGCGGCGAGCTCCAGGATTTCGCGGACGGTCGTCGCCGCGACCGGATCAGCTCGGAAGGCACGAACCGACCGACGACGTTGAATGATTTCGCTGACGGACATAAACACCGTTCGGCTCCTCCTGCTTGTTCATCCATGCTTAGGCTGATTAGATCATGACCGTGGAGGGGTAACAGTAATGCGTGATGCGCATGAATGACGGGCGCCTGGCTGCGATCGACGCGTTGCTGGCGGTGGTCAACACTGGCGGCTTCGGCCGCGCCGCGCGCGAACTGGGTTTGACGCAATCGACGGTCAGCCGCCGGATTGCGCAATTGGAGGCGCAGTTGGGAGTGGCGTTGCTCGCCAGAACCACGCGCTCTGTGACGTTGACCGGCGAGGGCGATGCCTATGTCGCCACTGTCCGGACTGCGCTGAATATCCTTCGCGCGGCGGATGCGTCGGTTGGATCCGGCCGGACCAGCATGGCCGGGTCGGTCCGCATCGCCGCGCCGACGGCGTTCGGCCGCGCCACGCTCGCTACGATCCTCGCGGAGATGGCCGCGCAATATCCGGACTTGCGGTTCGAACTCGACTTGTCCGATCGCTATGTCGACCTTTCGTCAGGCCGTTACGATCTTGCGATCCGCCTCTCGGCGGATGCGCCGTCGGGCTGGTCGTGCGACGAGATCGGCCGTATCGCGGGACGACTGTGCGCGTCACCGGCCTATCTGGCCCGGAGCGGCAAGCTCGCGAGCTTGACCGACCTCGCCGATCACAAGCTGCTTGCGCCGAAGACCTACGCCGCACGCACCCGCTGGACTTTCCGGACCGGGGGACACGCGATGGATGTCGACATCGTGCCGCACATGATCGTTTCGGACTACACAGCTCTGGCGCATCTGTGCACGTTCGGCTGCGGGATCGCGCCCTTGCCGAGCTTCCTATGCGAGGCCGCGATCCTCGATGGGGCTCTCACCGAGGTGCTGCCGGGACGTTTCGTAGCCGACGTCGGCGTCTTCGCGGCCTCACCGTTCAACATGCGGAAAGCGCCTCGAGTCGCTATGATCCGCGAGGCGGTCAGACGGGCGCTGCAGGCGCGGCCTGCACCTGAATTACGGTGACAGTGCTGGACTGCATGAAATATCCGTGAGTTTTATGCACGGTCACCAAACTCGCGATGGCCAGCCTAAAACGAGGAATAGCCAGATGCGCACGGTTTTTCTGCTTTGGCACAGTCGACCGCTCGAAGACGCCGTCGATGAGAACGATACCGACGACAAACTCATCGGGGTTTACAGCAGCGCCACCGCAGCGGTTGCAGCAAGACAGCGCAAACTTCAATTCGAGGGCTTTCGCGAGTATCCGGACTGTTTCATCGTCGACGAATATGAAGTCGACAAAGATCGATGGGACGAGGGATTCACCTCCGTGAAGACTGCAGGGTGAGCGTCGCGCGATGTTGGGTTCTGTGACCCACATTGGACCTCAGGCCCCTTGTCGTCCGCGGATCCTTTGGGTTACCGTCCCTCGGCAGTCACAGGCTCGGCAATTTTGCTGCCTCAGTGGCGCTCCAAATGAATGCTGAGATCAGCTTCGATTGCTACTACCCGGAAGATTGCGACCACATCGAGGGCTGCTATCGTCTTCCTGGCGAGGAGTGGCGAGTCTTCTATTTCACGCGCCGTTGGCAGGGAAAGCCGGAAGTTCATCCAGACGCGGTCTGGAGGAGCGGGATCAGGGGCGTCCAAGTGAACCACCCCAAAGATGCTGCGCTCAACAACTCCGTCGTGATGCAAGTGCTATCGAGTGCACTCGGCGTCACGCGCTGGACTGAGGTTCGCGGTCCCGACTCTCTGAGGCTCAAATAGCTCGGAGTTAGCCAAGCTCCACGGACGCCCACAGAAACAGCGCGCCGCTGGGCACGCGCCATAGCCATGAACGAACGCGAGACTCTGCGTGAACTCCACGACGGCATCCGTGCTGCGTGGATTGATTTGCTGCGACAGAACCGAGGTGCCGAGGGACGGCCGGACGACTACTATGCCCTGACCATCGAAAACGTCCGAGGCCATGGCGAGCAGTTTGACCTGTGCCTCACGTTTCGCGCGGGCCGGGTCTATTGCTGCTGTGAAGACATGTGCCATACGAGCCTCTTCACCGAAAGGCGGTGGCAACAGCTGCGCGCGGCACTCGCTGCTCATGGCGTCAAATCCCGAAAGCCGCTCGTCGTGCGGATTCACACTCGGCTCGAAGCGGGCGCACGACTGCGCTACGGCCGGACCGATGACCCCGAGCCCGAGATGCACGATCAAGGCCCATGGACCCTGACGGTCCGCGAACCGCTCCGGGTCGCCCCGGCTCATCACAAATGATCCTCAAACTGATGTTTGACTGGTAGTCCACACCTTGTCATGGCGGCCGAATCTTGCCGTGCGGACAGTCCAGTGACTATCTTTGGGGTAGATCAGCTGTAAGCGATCTGACCGGACGGTGCTTGCAGCGCTGAAGCCAGTTCGAGCCACCGACGTCGGCTTCAGTCCACCAGGCGCGCGCGTCCTGATGCCTGGAAAATCTTCGCGGTGTTCCGGATCGGTCGCCAAGGCCGCGGAGAATGTTGGCGTTTTCGTTGGCCTTCGCCAAAATCGCACAGAAATCCACCGGTGAAGTCAGCAGGATGTTTCTATAGGAGGGCGCCCTTTCCCGCACCATTCTCCGTAGATTTCCGTCCGTAGTCGCGCGGTCCTGCTAGTTAAGAACTGGTTAACCTCGTCGCGACCATCGTGTCCCGCGAACTGCATGCGCATACACGCGCAGGCGGCAGGCGGCGATGGGGGCGTGCATCCGTTCCTGTTCGAATCGCCGGGAATGGTGGGCTGCGCTCGGGCGTACGTCGCCGGCCAAGCCGGTGGCGATCAGGATCCAGTTGTCATGGTCGAGATGTGTCACGCGCGGGCTGCCGCGTCCGCGTGAACGACGTGTCGCGCCCGGCAACGGGCGGCGCGCAGCTCATGAACCGAAACGAGCGACAAAGGCGAGCCCTCGACATGAGCACCACCACCGCCCTCGACAGCCACACCCAGTTTCAGTCCATCGTCGGCCAGATCAGGACGCTCGCCTACAAATACATCGAGGACAAGGACTACGTCAGCGCCCAACTCGCCTTCCAGAAGCTGCTCGAGCTCGACCCGAAGGACATCAACGCCCGCTTCATCTATGCGCAGCTGATCGACGACGGCTCGCACAAGAAGCGCGCCGAGGCGCGCGACATGATGCTGGCGATCCTCGACGAGAATCCCGAGATCTTCGCGCAGGCCACCGAAGGCAACCTCCACCTGATCCGCAGCGCCGCCGTGCGCTGCAGCCATGTCGGTCCGTTCACGCGCTCGATGGAGCTGTTCCGCAAGCTCGCGCCGGCTTCAAACGACGCCGCCGATTATTTCTCGCTCAGCGAGATCCTGACCCAGAACAACGAGTTCGAGGAGGCGGTGGCCGCGCTCGAAAAGGCGATCAAGCTCAACCCCGGCTATGACAACCCGATCAACCGCGAGACGCTGGATCTGGCGCGCTCGAACGCCAAGAAGGGCAAGGTCAAGGAGGCCAAGGGGGCGCGCGCCAAGGTCGGCCGCTATCCGGAGACCAAGGATTTCCTCGGCGACCTGCAGACACTGATCACCAACCACATCGCCGTGAACCTCGCCAGCGCGCCAAAATTCCTCGACAAGAGCACGCGCTTCTTCACCATGGGCTCGTGCTTCGCGCGCAACCTCTCCAAGAGCCTCAATGACAGCGGCTACAACAGCCACCACATGGAGATCTCGGAGTACATCAACACGACCTTCGCCAACCGCGTGTTCGTCGACTGGCTGCGCGGCGCCAAGATCGATCCGGAGATCCGCGAACGCATCGTCGAGCTGCTGCCGCCGGGATCGAGCCAGGAGAACACGCTCGCCGTCATCAAGCAGGCCGACGTGTTCATCCTGACGCTCGGCGTGGCCGCCGCGTTCTTCGACCGCGAGACCGGCGCCTTCGTACTGCCCAGGCCGACCGCGCTGAACTCCCGGGCGCTGGCCGAGAAGTACAAGTTCCGCACCGCAAGCGTGCAGGAGAACGTCGACAACGTGCGCTACCTGATCGACTTCGTCAGGAGCGTCCGGCCCGGCATCAAGGTGATCGTCACAGTGTCGCCGGTGCCGCTGCTGACCTCGTTCGAATACGAGTCGGTGGTGCAGGCCGACTGCCTGTCGAAGAGCACGATGCGGCTGGTCGCCCACGAGATCGTCAACAATTCCAACCTCGAGGACATCTGGTACTGGCCGTCGTTCGAGGTGTTCCGCTGGGGCGGCTCGAACGCCTCGAGCTTCTTCGCGGCCGACGACGGCGCGGCCTGGCACGTCTCGGAGGACAAGGTGTCGGCGACCGTCCGCGCCTTCGTGCAGACGTTCTCGCCGGCCTGAGCGGAAGGCTTTGCTAAGCGGAAGACTTGGCTAAGCAGAAGATTTGCGCAACGGCTGCCTCAGGGCAGCCGCTTCCGCCAGAGCCGGATGACCAGAATGCTGGCCTGGGCATAGCCCGGCGGCGAGCTCTCGGTGCCGAACGGCGTCTTCGAATAGAGCGAGCTGGAGACCAGGAAGCCGCCGACATAGGGCTCGGGCAGTCCCGTCAGCGCCTGAAAGCAGCGGTGGGTGAGCAGGCCCTCCTCGGGCTGATTGCCGCGCACCAGACGGCAGTCTCCAATGCCGATGAAGGCGATGCCGTTGAACTGGCCTTCCGTATAGGTGCCGAGCACGGTCGGATCCATCGCCTGGCCGATGCACACCCGCATCTCGCCGATGCTCTTGTCGTTGCTGCCGGTCATGCGGCCGTCTTTCGGCTGCACGTTGACGGCATGGACGGAGAGCTGATCCTCCAGCGCCGGCGCGAAACCGGTCTTGGTCGGGGCGCAGAAATCCGACGGCACCACACGGCCATGCCGGACGCTGCGCGCGATATAGACCTCCTCGACATCGTTCTCGCCGGTCTGGGCCCGGCCCTGTCCATGGCCGGCCAGCAACAGGACTGCTCCCGTCAGCGCAATGATCACCCGGCGCATGCGCCCATCCTTCCCGCGACTCGATCGTTTTCCCTATCGGATTCGGCGAACCTTCTGAACAACACCAACGAACAGTACGTATGCATACAGTCATACCCCGATCTGGGTGGTTCCAGTTTTATGGAACAACGCCGCCGTGACGGTAATGTGGTAGCAAACTCGGATGAGCGGAACTAGGCGCGTGCTCAGCGCGCGTGAGCGGGCATCGATGATGTCCGGATGGCCGAGGGGCTCCGTCCCGAGCTCCCGTCGTCCTGAACGGAAGTCGCAGCGGCCTTGAAAAAGGTTCTGCAAAAATGACGATTATTGCGTGCCGATCGCGCTTCATCAATTCAGGCTTGCAGGAACAGCTTGCAGCACCTGGCGTGACCCGGATCACATCCGCGCAGCGATGCGCCGCCTAGTATCCCCCGCAGCCAACAAGGGGAGCTATCAAAATGAACAAGATCATCCTGATCGGGGCTTGGGTGCTGGCGTCGGCCGCCGTCGCGCAGGCCGGCGAAACCCGCAGCCTGTCGCTGTCGTCGAGCGACACAGCGCCGGTCGCGGCACCGCGGCCGGCCTACGTCCAGACCGCCGGCGAGATCACCGTCACGCCCGCGCCCGCAGCGCCGGCCGTGGCACAGGCCCAGCCGGTTCCGCAGCCCGCCGCGGCCGCGTCAGCACCAGCATCGTCTTCGGCCGCCCCAGCGACGACGGCCGCGCCGCCCGCCAGTGCCGCGGCCGCGCCGCCGCCCGAGCCGACCGGCTCGGTGCAGAAATCATCGCGGCGCTCGAAGTCGGCGCGATCCGCCAAGCCGCGGGCTAAGAGCTGGACCGAAGCCCGCATCGTGCGCGAGCTGCACCGCCACGGCATCTATTGGTGAGCCGCCTGGAGGTCAGCCCCGCTGTCACCCTCCCCTTGAGGGCAGGGGAATCGCATGTGAACCAGCCCTGTAAGGCATTGTGATCTGGTCAAAAATCGATTCTGAAGGTGGCTCC
>NZ_JBNPTO010000019.1:0-146252 GCF_051167715.1 Bradyrhizobium sp. HKCCYLS20291
CAGGAGCCACCTTCAGAATCGATTTTTGACCAGATCACAATGCCTTACAGGGCTGGTTCACATGCGATTCCCCTGCCTGGAGGGGGAGGGTCGGCGCGCATGAGCGCAGCGAAATGCGGGCCGGGGTGGGGTGACAGACCATCCGCGCGCACAGTGCTAGTCGTCTCTCGGGCGTCGATACAGGTAAACCCGAGCGCCCTTTCATCCATCAGTACCTATTTCCGGGCCCACCCCACCCCACCGCGCGCTCTGCGCGCGGTGACCCTCCCCCTCCAGGGGAGGGTGGGCAGTTCGACACGTCGGCGCATGGCCGCGTTCGACTCGCGCGTGTCCGCGCCGGTTCTGGAGCTCTGACCGCCATGCCCGCCGCCATCCGCCACGACTCGCCGGCAGCAATCAGCCTAAGTGATCGCTGGCGGGGGTGGCGCGATTCGTTGCTGGCGAGTGCGACGTTCCAGCGCTGGGCGGCGGCGTTTCCGTTGACGCGGCCGATTGCGCGGCGGCGGGCGGCGGAGCTTTTCGACCTGTGCGCCGGCTTTGTCTATTCGCAGACGCTTTCGGCTTGCGTGCAGCTCGATCTGTTCGAGACGTTGCGGCCGGGACCGTGCGAGATCAAGGATCTGGCGTCGCGCGCGGCGATGTCCGAGGCGGCGATGGAGAGCCTTTGCGAGGCGGCTTGCGCGCTGCAACTGCTCGAGCGCCGTGGCCGGGTGCGCTATGGGCTCGGACCGCTCGGCGCGGCGCTGCTCGGCAATCCCGGCATCGCCGCGATGGTCCGGCATCACGCGGCGCTCTATTCGGATCTCGGCGATCCCATCGCGCTGTTGCGCGGCCAGGATCGCGAACGCCGGCTCGCGCATTACTGGCCCTATGCGCTCGATCATGGCAGCGCGCCGCTGTCGCGCGAGAGCGTCGCGCCGTACACCGCGCTGATGGCGGCGTCGCAGCCCATGATCGCCGACGTTGTTCTTGCCGCCTATCCGCTGACGGGTCATCGCTGTCTGCTCGATGTCGGCGGCGGCGACGGCAGTTTCCTGGCGGCGGCCGCGCGGACCGCGCCGCAGTTGCGCATGCAATTGTTCGATCTGCCCGAGGTCGCCGCGATCGCGCAGGAGCGCTTGGCGAAAGCAGGCCTCGCCGATCGCGTCACGATCACCCCCGGCAGTTTCTACGATGACCCGCTGCCGACCGGCGCGGACGTGATCTCTCTGATTCGTGTCGTGCACGATCACGACGACGCGGCGGTGGCGCGGTTGTTCGCGAAGGTCCGCGCCGCATTGCCCGCGCATGGCGTGCTGCTGCTCGGCGAGCCGATGCGTGACGTGGCCGGCGGCAGCGACGGCGTCAGCGCCTATTTCGAAATCTATCTGCGCGCCATGGGTCAAGGACGGCCGCGCAGCGTTGCGCGACTGCGCGAGATGCTCAACGTGGCAGGGTTTTCGCAGGTGCGAGCACTTCGCACGCGCATCCCGTTGATCGCGAGTGTGATTGTCGCGAAAAGCTGACACTCATACTGTAAATATATGTTGACACTCTCTCCAGTCGGACTAACCTGACACCCGTAAGAGAGCGGGCGTCGCCGGGGAGTTTGGGCTATGGACGCGATCGCCGTGGTGCTGGGGAGGCCGAGGGAGTTGTCGCTGCAGCATCTGCAGTTGGCGGATGCCCCGGACTGTCTCACCGTCGACATCGAATGGAGCGCGATCAGCACCGGCACCGAACGGTTGCTGTACGAAGGCCGCATGCCAGCCTTCCCGGGCATGGGCTATCCGCTCGTGCCGGGCTACGAGGCCGTCGGGCGCGTCGCGCACGCGGCACCGCATTCGGGTTTCCGGAAAGGCGAACGCGTGTTCGTGCCGGGCGCGGCGCGCTGCTTCGGCGAGGTCAGGAGCCTGTTCGGTGCTTCCGCTTCGCGCCTCAACGTTCCCCCTCAGCGCGTCGTCGCGATCGATGAGTCCAATGGCGAGCGCGGCGTGCTGCTGGCGCTGGCGGCGACCGCCTATCATGCTCTCTCGATCGGCGGCGATGGCCAGGCCGAATGCGTCGTCGGACATGGCGTGCTCGGTCGGCTGCTGGCGCGGTTGATCATTGCGATGGGCGGCGATCCGCCGGTCGTGTGGGAGAGCAATCCCGAGCGCGCCGCCGGCGCGATGGGCTACCGCGTCATCGATCCGGCCGACGACAGCAAGCGCGACTACCGCCTAATCTTCGATGCCAGCGGCGATGCCGGGCTGCTCGACAGTCTCATTGCGCGCTTGGCTCCTCGGGGCGAGATCATCCTCGCCGGCTTCTACAGCGCGCCGCTGACCTTCTCCTATCCGCCGGCCTTCATGCGCGAGGCGGCGATCCGCGTCGCCGCGGAATGGAAGCACGATGATCTGCTCGCGGTGCGCAACCTGATCGACACCGGCCGGCTGTCGCTGGACGGGCTGATCACGCATCACGCGGAAGCGTCGTCGGCGGGCAGCGCGTACCAGACCGCGTTCGACGATCCGTCATGTCTCAAGATGGTCCTGGACTGGAGAGCTGCCGCATGAACGCCCCGACCAAGATCAGCGCGATGACGGATGCCCTGCGTGCCGAGGCCGCGATCGAGCCGGATGCGCCGGTGACGGCTGCACCGAAGAAGGCGACGCAGATCATCGCGATCTACGGCAAGGGCGGCATCGGCAAGAGCTTCACGCTCGCCAACCTGTCCTACATGATGGCGCAGCAGGGCAAGAAGGTGCTCTTGATCGGCTGCGATCCGAAGAGCGATACGACGTCGCTGCTGTTCGGCGGTCGCGCCTGCCCGACCATCCTGGAGACCTCGTCGAAGAAGAAGCTCGCCGGCGAGGAGGTCAAGATCGGCGACGTCTGCTTCAAGCGCGACGGCGTGTTCGCGATGGAGCTCGGCGGGCCTGAAGTGGGCCGAGGTTGCGGCGGGCGCGGTATCATCCACGGCTTCGAACTGATCGAGAAGCTTGGCTTCCACGATTGGGGTTTCGACTACGTGCTGCTCGATTTCCTCGGCGACGTCGTCTGCGGCGGCTTCGGCCTGCCGATCGCGCGCGACATGTGCCAGAAGGTCATCATCGTCGGCTCCAACGACCTGCAATCGCTGTACGTCGCCAACAATGTCTGTTCGGCGGTGGAGTATTTCCGCAAGCTCGGTGGCAATGTCGGCGTCGCCGGCATCGTCATCAACAAGGACGACGGCACCGGCGAGGCGCACGCCTTCGCCGAGGCGACCGGCATTCCGGTGCTGGCCTCGATTCCAGCCGACGACGACATCCGCCGCAAGAGCGCGAGCTATCAGATCATCGGCCGGCCCGGCACGCCCTGGGCGCCGCTGTTCGAGCATCTCGCCAAGAACGTCGCCGAGGCGCCGCCACAGCATCCGCATCCTCTGACCCATGACGGTCTGCTCGGTCTGTTCAAGGCCTCGGAGACTGGCCGCGACGTGGTGTTGGAGCAGGCGACGCTCGAGGACATGTGCGGCAGCACGGCGGTGATGAAGCCGTCGCTCGAAGTGATCTACGACAATGTGTGATGGGTGCGTGCTGAGCAGCGGAATGTAGTAGCGGAATCTCGTGCAATGAGCGATGCAGTGGTCCATCAGGCGGTGAGCGCGGAGAGCGGCGCGGTCGCAGGCATGCCGGCGCAGCCCGAGGCGCTCGGATGTCACGCCGGCAAGGCCGAGCTCAAGAAGGCCGCCGATGCCGCGGGCAAGAGCGAGGTGCTCCAGCGCTATGCGGCCGATTATCCGATCGGGCCGCACGACCAGCCGCAGAGCATGTGCCCGGCATTCGGCTCGCTGCGCGTCGGCCTGCGCATGCGCCGCACGGCGACCGTGCTGTCCGGTTCGGCCTGCTGCGTCTATGGCCTGACCTTCACCTCGCATTTCTACGGCGCGCGGCGCAGCGTAGGTTACGTCCCGTTCAACTCGGAAACGCTGGTCACCGGAAAGCTGTTCGAGGACATCCGCGAGGCCGTGTTCAAGCTCGCAGACCCCGCGAACTACGACTGCGTCGTCATCATCAATCTCTGTGTCCCCACCGCCTCGGGCGTGCCGCTGCAGATCCTGCCCAAGGAGATCAACGGCGTCCGCGTGATCGGCATCGACGTGCCGGGCTTCGGCGTGCCGACCCATGCCGAGGCCAAGGACGTGCTCGCGGGCGCGATGCTCAACTACGCGCGGCGCGAGGCCGAGCAGGGGCCGGTGCAGGCGCCACGCGCGCCGAAAGGCGACAAGCCGACCATCACCTTGCTCGGTGAAATGTTCCCCGCCGATCCCGTCGGGATCGGCATGCTGCTGGCGCCGCTCGGCCTCGCCGCTGGACCAACGGTGCCGACGCGCGAATGGCGCGAGCTGTATGGTGCGCTCGACTGCGCGGCGGTCGCGGCGATTCATCCGTTCTACACGGCCTCGATCCGCGAGTTCGAGGCGGCGGGCCGGCCGATCATCGGCTCGGCGCCGGTCGGCTGCGATGGCACCGCGGATTGGCTTGAGGCGGTTGGACAAGCTTGCGGCGTCGGCCGCGCGCAGATCGATGCGGCGAAGAACGCGGTGCTGCCGGCGATCCGCGGCGCGCTCGCGGACAAACCGATCCGCGGCCGCATCACGCTCTCGGGCTATGAGGGCTCGGAGCTGTTGGTCGGCCGTCTCCTGGTCGAGAGCGGCGCCGATCTGCGCTATGTCGGCACGGCGTGCCCGCGTACGCGCTGGTCCGAGGTCGACTGCGCCTGGCTCGAACAACGCGGCGTGCGCGTGCAGTATCGCGCCTCGCTGGAGCAGGATCTCGCGGCGGTCGACGAGTTCGCGCCAGATCTCGCCATCGGCACCACGCCGGTCGTGCAGAAGGCCAAGGCGCGCGCGATTCCGTCGCTGTACTTCACCAACCTGATCTCGGCGCGGCCGCTGTTCGGCATCTCCGGTGCTGGCTCGCTGGCCCAGGTCGTCAATGCCGCGATCGGCGGCAAGGCGCGGTTCGACGAGATGCGTGAGTTCTTCGAAGGCGTCGGTGAGGGCGACGCTGCGGGCGTGTGGCAGGGCGCACCTGTCGCGCGTCCTGAGTTCCGCGACAAGTACCGCAAGGCGGTCGCGGCGCAGGCCAAGAAGCGCAAGTCCGAGGAGATGGTGTAATGCTGATCCTCGACCACGATCGCGCCGGCGGCTATTGGGGGGCGGTCTACGCGTTCACCGCGATCAAGGGCCTGCAGGTCATCATCGATGGCCCGGTCGGCTGCGAGAACCTGCCGGTGACCTCGGTGCTGCACTACACCGACGGCCTGCCGCCGCACGAACTGCCGATCGTCGTCACCGGCCTCGGCGAGGACGAACTCGGGCAGAAGGGCACCGAGCAGGCGATGAAGCGCGCCCGCGCCGCGCTCGATCCGGACCTGCCGGCGGTCGTCGTCACCGGCTCGATCGCCGAGATGATCGGCGGCGGTGTCACGCCTGAAGGCTCCAACATCAAGCGCTTCCTGCCGCGCACCATCGACGAGGATCAGTGGCAGAGCGCCAACCGTGCGCTGAGCTGGCTGTGGAGCGAATACGGCTCGCGCAAAATTCCCGAGCGCAAGCCGCGCGCCGAGGGCGAGAAACCTCGCGTGAACATCATCGGGCCGATCTACGGCACCTTCAACATGCCGTCGGATCTCGCCGAGATCCGCCGCCTGGTCGAGGGCATCGGCGCCGAGATCAACATGGTGTTCCCGCTCGGCAGCCACCTCGCCGACGTGCCCAAGCTGGTCAATGCCGACGTCAACATCTGCATGTACCGCGAGTTCGGCCGGCTGCTGTGCGAGACGCTGGAGCGGCCTTACCTGCAGGCGCCGATCGGGCTGCACTCGACGACCAAATTCCTGCGCACGCTGGGCGAGATGCTCGGGCTTGATCCCGAGCCCTTCATCGCCCGCGAGAAGCACACGACCATCAAGCCGGTGTGGGATCTCTGGCGCTCGGTGACGCAGGACTTCTTCGGCACCGCAAGCTTCGGCATCGTCGCCTCGGAAACTTACGCGCGCGGCCTGCGCAATTTCCTGGAGACCGAGCTCGGTCTGCCCTGCAGCTTCGCGATCTCGCGCTGCGCCGGCGCCAAGACCGACAATGACGCGATCCGCAAGCTGATCCACGAGCGGCCGCCGCTGGTGCTGTTCGGCAGCTACAATGAGCGCATGTATGCGGCAGAGGCCGGCAACCGCGCGATCTACATCCCGGCCTCGTTCCCGGGCACGGTGATCCGCCGTCACACCGGCACGCCGTTCATGGGCTATGCCGGCGCGACCTACGTCGTGCAGGAAGTCTGCAACGCGCTGTTCGATGCGCTGTTCAACATCCTGCCGCTCGCCACGCAGCTCGATCAGATCGCGGCGACGCCGGCGCGGCTCGAGCGCGAATTGCCATGGGACGACGGCGCCAAGCTGGCGCTGGATCAGATCATCGAGACCCAGCCGGTGCTGGTGCGGATCTCGGCAGCCAAGCGCCTGCGCGACGCGGCCGAGAGCGGCGCGCGCCAGGCGGGGCTCGACAAGGTGACGGAGGACGTTCTCGCGCAGGCGCGGTCACGGCTCGCAATGGGCCAGGCGGCGTAGGCAAGGGGACGAGGCGGAGAGGGAGAGGACGATGTCGTTATACGAACGCATGGATCGTGACGTCGCGCCGAGATCGCGCGAGCGGATCGACTATCTCCTGGTCTACGCGGTGTGCTTCGTCGTGCTGATGGTCGAGGGCGTGCTGCGCCGGATCGGCTCTCTCATCACCGGCCACCGTCCGGCGCCGCTCGGTGCGATCTTTGGCGAGGCGAGGATCAAGGCCGCGAATTGCGCGACCTCCTCGTTCATGGGGCTGTAGGGCCCCGCAGGTTTTGGGCTTCGGGGTCATGCGTTCAGGCCCCGCGAGTCTTGCAAGGAATTCGTGCGGCTTGCCGCGCGGATGTCATCCCGGCAACGGGATGGCGCTTCGACGCCGCTCATTTCGGTGAGCGGCATCCGGCCGAAAGGCCAACACCAGGAGGTACTACTATGGTGGAACCAAACAAGGGAGGCTCTCTGTCGGGGCTGACCGAAGCGGAGGCTAGGGAATTCCATAGCATCTTCATGACGAGCTTTGTGGTCTTCACGGCGGTTGCGATCGTCGCCCACATTCTCGCCTGGATGTGGCGTCCCTGGCTGCCCGGACCGACTGGCTACAAGGCGGCGATGGATGGGGCAGCTCACTACGCCACTCTCGCGCTCTCCTACCTGACCTGACCGAAAGGAGAAAACTATGTGGCGCTTGTGGTTGTTGTTCGATCCGCGCAGGGTTCTCGTGGCTCTCGGCGTGTTCCTGTTCGGGCTGGCATTGGTGATTCACTTCATCCTGCTCAGCACCAACCGGTTCAACTGGCTGGAGGGACCGCGTGCTGCGAAGACGTCGTCGATCTCAGATCCGGCGACCCCGGTGAAGCTCACCTAAGAGCTTCGCACGACATCAGGGAAGCGGGCGGGCGCCGGCGGCAGACCCCGTCCGCCCGCTTCCCAAAGCTCTCGTCCACCAATTCACGACACGGCGATACGTACGCAGCAAATCGAGCGACGGGCAGCGGAGGCAAGACCGATGGCAATGCTCAGCTTTGAACGAAAATACCGCGTCCGCGGCGGCACCTTGATCGGCGGCGACCTTTTCGATTTCTGGATCGGACCGTTCTACGTCGGCTTCTTCGGCGTAACGACGATCTTCTTCACCTTCGTCGGCGTGGCGTTGATTCTCTACGCCACGGCGCTCGGACCGACGTGGAATCTCTGGCAGATCAGCATCAATCCGCCGGACGCCAAATACGGGTTGTCGTTCGCGCCGCTCACCGAAGGCGGCTTCTGGCAGCTCATCACGGTGTGCGCGCATGGCGCGTTCATCTCGTGGGCGCTGCGCGAGGTTGAGATCTGCCGCAAGCTCGCGATCGGCTATCACGTGCCCTTCGCGTTCTCGTTTGCGATCTTCGCCTATTTTACGCTGGAGGTGATCCGTCCGGTGCTGATGGGCTCGTGGAGCTACGCCTTCCCCTACGGCATCATCACCCATCTCGATTGGGTGTCGAACACCGGCTATCAGTTCGGCAACTTCCACTACAACCCCGCGCACATGATCGCGATCACGTTCTTCTTCACGACGTGTCTCGCGCTCGCACTGCACGGCTCGCTGATCCTGTCGGCCGCCAACCCCGGCAAGGGCCAGGAGATGAAGTCGCCGGAGCATGAGAACACGATGTTCCGTGACCTGCTCGGCTATTCCATCGGCACGCTCGGCATCCACCGCCTCGGCCTGTTCCTGGCGCTGTCGGCGGTGTTCTTCAGCGCCGTGTGCATCGTCATCTCCGGTCCCGCCTGGCTGATGCCCGAGGGCAATGCCTGGTCGGATTGGTGGGACTGGTGGCGCAGGATCCCGATCTGGTCGCCGGTGCAATGAGTTCAAGGAGAGGTCGTCATGGCCCAATACCAGAACATCTTCACGCAGATCCAAGTTCGTAGCGCGATCTATCCGGGCATCCCGATCGAGCCCGGCGTCTGGGAGCGGCTCGGCAAGGGCAGCTTCAACTACTGGCTCGGCAAGCTCGGCGACGCCCAGGTCGGCCCGGTCTATCTCGGCTTCCTCGGCCTCGCCTCACTGATGTGCGGCTTCGCTGCGATCGAGATCATCGGTCTCAACATGCTGGCCTCGGTGAACTGGAGCCCGCAGGAGTTCATCCGCCAGTTCTTCTGGCTGTCATTGCAGCCGCCGGCGCCGGAATACGGCCTGCAGATCTTCCCGCCGCTGCAGGAGGGCGGCTGGTGGCTGATGGCCGGCTTCTTCCTCACGACGTCGATCCTGTTGTGGTGGGCGCGCACCTATCGCCGTGCCCGTGCGCTCGGCCTCGGCACGCATGTGTCGTGGGCGTTCGCGTCGGCGATCTGGCTCTATCTGGTGCTCGGCTTCATCCGGCCGATCTTCATGGGGAGCTGGAGCGAGGCGGTGCCGTTCGGCATCTTCCCGCACCTCGACTGGACCAACAACTTCTCGATCACCCATGGCAACCTGTTCTACAACCCGTTCCACATGCTCTCGATCGCCTTCCTCTACGGGTCGGCGCTGCTGTTCGCGATGCATGGTGCGACGGTGCTGGCGATCAGCCGCTACGGTGGCGAGCGTGAGCTGGAGCAGATCGTCGACCGCGGTACGGCCTTCGAACGCGGTGCGCTGTTCTGGCGCTGGACCATGGGCTTCAATGCGACGGCGGAGTCGATCCATCGCTGGGCCTGGTGGTTCGCCGTGCTTTGCACCTTGACCGGCGGCATCGGTATCCTACTGTCGGGCACCGTCGTCGACAATTGGTTCGAGTGGGGCGTGAAGCACGGGCTGGCACCGCCGCGCTGAAGTCTTGCCGGTGCCGAGTCTTGCAGGTTGAGAGATGTTGGACCGAGTTGATTCTGATCACATCGATAGGGCCGGGCGCAGCGTGCGCCCGGCCAGTCTTTTGGAGGCGATGCGCGAGCGGACCAAGGCGCTCCACGTCACCGCCGAGCGGACCGGTATCGTCGCCGAGCTGTTGCGGGGACGCGGCACGCGAGAGGCCTATGCGCTGCTGCTGCGCAACCTGCTGCCGGTCTACGAGACGCTCGAAGCGGAGCTGCTGCGTCACGCGGCTTCGCCGGTGACCGGCCTCATCGTGCGGCCCGAGCTCAATCGCAGCGCTGCGATCGCGGCTGATCTTGCGCAGCTCGATGCAACCAATCTGCCGCTGCTGCCCGAAACCATCGCCTATGTCGGCGCCATCCGCGAGGCAGGGGGAGGCGAGGGCCATGCGCTGCTGGCGCACGCCTACACGCGCTATCTCGGCGATCTCAGCGGCGGCCAGATCATCAAGAAGATTCTCGCGCGCTCGCTGGAGCTCAGGCCGGAGGCGCTGTCGTTCTATGATTTTCCGGCGATTGCCGACATCCCGCGCTTCAAGGACGCGTATCGCGTTTCGCTGGAGCGGGCAGGCACGCGCATGGCCGAGCATGACGTGGTCATCGAGGAAGCCGCCACGGCGTTTCAGCTGAACATCACGTTGTCGCAAGCGCTGCAGCAGGCAACGGGGCTTGCTGGCTGAGGTGGCCGGTTTCGAGTCTCGTATCGCGCGCATCAGCGACGCGCTTAAGCGCGACAGGCATTCGAGCCGATGTGTTTCCCCGGCGACGTTCGGCTCCCCTCCCCGCAAGAGCAGGGCAATCGCATGTGGAATTTTTCGATTCTTTTCGTGCTTCCAAGGAGCAGTCTGGATTCGAAAATTTCCTCCCGTCGGCCTTCGCGATTCCAATATTTCGTTTGGGCCGCGTTGGAGAGCCATATGCGATTGCCCTGCCCGCAAGAGGGGGAGGGGAGTAGACCGCGGCCGGGGTGAGATATTGGGCTACATCGTCGCTACGTCGTCGACGAGTGAGCTGCATAGTGAAAGCGGCTGGGCCTCGGATTGGTGAACGACGGGACAGCGACCGCGCGTCCTCTCGTCACTCATGGCTCTGCGAGCGGTACCACACCAAGTGCTCGATGATCTCGAGCGTCCGTGCGGTTGAGTTGCGGATGCTCTCGAGCATTTCGGGCATGCTGCCCGCCTGGGCGCCATGTGTCACTTCGAGCGCGGCGAGCTGAGCGTTCTCCACGGTGGATGCGGCAAGTTCCTTGTAGATCAGGCTGGCGCTCTGATCGAGCCGCAGCGTCGGTCGTCTTGCGCCGTCGATCTCCTCCTGGAACCGCGCGCGCGCGGCTTCCGCAGCCTTGCGCTCGGTGAGGTCGGAGAAGATCAGCACGAAGCCGAGCACGCGATCGTAAGGAGCAATCACCGGATCGGCGCGGACCATCAGCGGGCGTCGCGGCGAGGAACCGCCCGTCAGCGTCAGCTCGCCGCGCCAGCTGCGCTTGTTGCGCATGAGATCGTCGAGATTGGCGCGGAATTCCGCCGGCGCCGTGCAGTAGGCACCGAGATCGCGCAGATGCGGGATATGCGGATGCGAGGCGGGCAGCTGCTGCTCGAACGCCTCGTTCATGAGCAGGACGCGGCCTTCGACGTCGGCAATGATCACCGGCTGCTCGGAGCGCAGAACCTGCGCGCTGATCGTGGCGAGCTGGTCCTGCGCGATCACCATGCGCACCGAGCGCAATTGCAGCGCTACGTCGGCAACGGTCTCGCTGATCAGCCGGGCAGAGGCCAGCTCCGCAGCCGACCATGGCTCGGATTTGCCCTCGACGAGCTGGTGCCATTGCGCGAACGAGCGGCGCGGCGACAGATCGGACGGGTCGTCGCCGATGATGACGGCCTTCAGCGGGTCACCACCCCAGGTCACGGTCCGCACCTGCTCCGACCTGAACCACAACAGATATTCGCCGTCGCTCGCCGACAGCGGGGCGGCGATCAGGCCGCTCGCAATCGAGCGGATGTCCATGAAGGCCGGCTCGTTCAGCGTCAGTGCCGCAGTCACCGTCAGCCCTTGCGGACCGGCCTCCGGCGGCGGGCGCTGACGGTCGAGCCAGGCGGCGAGGTCACGGATCCGCTGCGTCGAGGGGACGTCCCCTGCGGTCGTGACCTGACCCTCGAACAGCAGCGCCGCGCCAGTCGCGCCGAGCGGCTGCAGCAGCGATTGCGAGCCGTCGAACAGCGCTGCCTGCCACTCGCCGTCGCGCGACACCGCCTCGACGAGCCGCTGCTCCAGTCGGCGCACGACGAGCTCGGACTGGCTCTGGGCGAAGCTCTCCAGCGCCGCGATCCGGATCGCGCAGGTCTCGGCCAGCGCCTCGCCGGCGGCGCGGATGTCGAACGGCACGAAGCGCGGTTCGTAATGATGGCAGGCGATCAGCCCCCAGAGCCGGCCGCTGACCATCAGCGAGCACACCAGGGTGGCGCCGACACCCATGTTCTGCAGATATTTCTGATGAATCGGCGACATGCTGCGCAGGCAGCTCAGGGACATGTCGAGGTCGCGGCCGTTGAGCGGCGAAATGCGCGGCTGCAGCGGCACCGGCGTGTAGTTCACGTCGACCAGCAGCCGCACGCGGTTGCGCTCGTACAGCCGGCGCGCGATCTGCGGAATGTCGGACGCGGGATAGCGGTTGCCGAGAAACGCCTCGAGCTCGGGCCGCCGCCGTTCCGACAGCACCTCGCCATGGCCCTCCTCGTCGAAGCGGTAGACCATGACACGGTCGTAGCCCGTGATCTCCCTGAAGATCGTCGCCGTCTCGTCGCAGAGACCGACCAGCGACGAAGCCGAGGTGATGCGATGAAACGCGCCGTCCAGGGCGGACGCAACGTTGGTCGTCTTGGTGGCCGGCTCCAGCTCGATGATCAAGCCGCCATTGGAGGGACGATGCACGGTGCAGTCGACCCGCCTTGGCGGCGATCCAATGCTGCATCGCAGGGTCATCGGCGCGAGGTGCAGGGGGCCGTTGAGATGAGGCAGGATCTGCAGCGCCAGGTCGCCGCCGAGATCACGCAGCGGCCGGCCGACGACGGCGTTGGTGTTGAGGAAGGCCGCGGCATTGGCGCTGGCCTGGATGACGATGCAGTCCGGCTCCTTGATCGCCAGCAGGATGCCGTGCGGCTGGATCGAGCCGGCGAGATGGATCTGTTCGCGCTCGCAATCCGCAAGAGTCGCGTGGCCGAAGGCCGGCGTTTTCAGCGGAATGGGCAACTATCTCCCCTTTTCGGTTTCCTCGCCGTTTTCTTCGAGTTGGCTCAGATTATACCGATCGAGCTTGGCGTAAAGGCTCTGGCGGCTGAGACCGAGGATTTCGGCGGCCGACGTCCGGTTCCCGTTCGCGAGCTCGAGAGCGGCGCGGACGTAATGCTGTTCGACGACCTCGACGGTGCTCCTGACCAGATCGCGCAGCGGAGTCTTGCCGACCGATTCGTTCATTGCCGCAAGCGCGGTCCGCAGATTGTCATGCTCCGCCGTCGGCGACAACCTCCGGGAGATGTTCCGCAGCACGAGGCCGATCCGGCGCTGGCCGTCGAGGCCGTGAGCCGCGGCTGAGATCTCGACCTCGGTCTCGGTGCCGAGCTCGCCCTGGATGGTGGTGGACAGCAGCCGGACGGCGCCATGACGCTCGACGTTCGAGATCAGGACCGACAGGTCGGCGCCGGGACGCATCAACCAGCGGCTCAGCTTCTCGCCGATCAGCGCCTCTTTCGTGCCGATCTCGACCAGTTCCAGGAAAGCGCGATTGGCGCGCTTGACGGTGCCGGAGGCATCGATGCTGAGGACGGCATCGGGGAGGTTGTCGATCAGCCCTTCCGGATCGTCGGGCGCGGGGCCGGGCTGCGCAGCCTTGCCGATCGGCGCCATGTGCAGCAGGAACATCGGCGCATTGTCGCTGGTCATCAGCGAGCCCCTGAGCATCCAGGGGGCGGCCTCCTCGCCGACATGGATCACGATGCCGGGCGCCTTGCCCTGGTCGCGGACCCGTCTCAGCATCAGTTCCACCGCTTCGCGGTCCTTCGGCGGAATCTCCTGCAGGAACTCGCGGCCGACCAGATTGTCGCGGCGCCGGTGGGAGCCCGCGAGCGCCGCCACGGCGGTCCGGTTGGCTTCGACGATGCGCAGGTCGGAGACCTTGGTCAGCAGCACGGCCTCGTTGGAGTCCTCGATCACCAGGCGGTAGCGCGTCTCGATTTCGCGCAGTCGCCAATAGTCGCGCTCGATGGTCTGCTGCGCCGAGATCAGCCGCGCCTGCAACTCGGCCACCGCCTGCAGGTTCTTGCCGATCGCCAGCATGCCGGCGCGACCGCCGAGCAATACGGTCGTGAACTCCATCGGGAGTTCCAGGCCGCTCGGGAACCGCTGGGTGATCTGGCGAAACGCGGACAGGCCGGTCCGCTTGGTGTCCTGCATGATGCGTTCGATCTTCTCGCTCGCATCATCGACGATCTCGGACCACGGACGGCCGAGCCATACGTCGACATTCTCAGCTGACATGTTGGGAGACAGCGTGGCCTCACGGATCACGCCGTCCATGTCGAGCAGCAATGTCACGTCGGGTCGTGGACCGTGAAACTCGGCCATCGTCTTGCCACCCGTTGAGACGCTTACAGGATCGCGCGGCCAATCCGTTTGGCGCGCATTTTGAAGGCGTTGCGCCGCATCCCGCTAACGTATTGAGAGTCTTGGAGATGTCGTTAGCCCACGCAGCGCCTTCGGTGTCAAGGTTTATTTCCGAGCATGCAACTTTCGTTGGTGTTCCTATGCCGGTTCCGTGGTCGAAGTGCGACTTAACCGCCCAGTTTGTCGCGCTTGTGAATGACAAGGTCTCATGACACTGCTAGCTGTAAGGGGCAATGACATGCACTAACAAAAGATCGGGAGGACGCAGGATGCTCAGAGCGGGTTTGGTCGCGATGCTGGTCACGGTAACGTCAGCCGGTGCGGCGTTCGCGCTGGATGGAGGCGATGCTACGAAGGGCGAACAGGTCTTCAAGCAGTGCATGACGTGTCACCGCATCGGACCCGACGCCAAGAACGCAGTTGGTCCCGTGCTGACCGGCGTCGTCGGCCGTCCGACCGGGACCTATCCCGGTTTCGCCTATTCCGATCTCAACAAGCATGCGGGCGAGGCCGGCCTGGTCTGGACCGACGACAACATCTTCGAATATCTGGTCGACCCCAGCGCCTTCCTGAAGAAGTACCTGACCGAGAAGGGCAAGGCGGACCAGGCCACCGGCTCGACCAAGATGGTGTTCAAGCTTGCCAACGAGCAGCAGCGCAAGGACGTCATCGCCTATCTGAAGACGTTCTCCGAGAAGAAGTAGAGAGCACTCTCGAGGTCAGCCCCGCTCCCCACCCTCCCCTGGAGGGCCCTGGAGGGGGAGGGTCGGCTCAGATGCGCGAAGCGCATGTGAGCCGGAGTGGGGTGATCTCTCCACCGGTTTCCGCGGCTTCACCCCACCCCGCTCGCCCGCTTCGCGCGCGACCGACCCTCCCCCTCCAGGGAGGGTGAGACTGAGGTCGCGGCGCGTGCCGTCGTGGTCATCGCACTTTGCCAATGAGAGCATGGATGCGTTTTCACGCAATCTTGTCGTGCTCTACCGCCACCGCTGCCTGAGATCAGCCACGTTGGCGACGCCCGACGCGGCGAGGCAACCCGCGAGCCAGAACCACGGTGCGTCCGTCAGCGCGCAACGCAACGCGAGCAGCAGACACGCGCCGGCGAGCAGGTTGGGCAGCAGCGCGCGCGGGCTGATGCCGCGGCGGCGCCGCCGCCAGATCCAAGTGAGAGCGATGAACTCCAGCGCAACGACCAGGAGGATCAGGTCGACCAGATGCGGGCTGTGAAACAGCTCATCCATCACGTGAGCTGCTAGGCCGCTTTTGCGAGACCCGTAAGGTGCGCGATATTCTTGAAGAAGATCCGCACATGCGACAGCGGCTTCGCCCGCACCAGCTCCTTGTTCATGTAGGCGTCCCAGGTCAGCTGCTGCACGTCCTTGTCGCGGCAGATGGCCACGAAGCGCTCGCGGCGGGCATCGTTCGTGTACCAGTAGCGCTGCATCATGCCGAGGATGAAGAACACGCCGCCATGCTTGCGCATGAAGGCCTTTCGCGCCGTGGCGAGCGCAGCGGCATCGCCGGTCTTGAGCGTCAGGGCGACGGCATTCGCCGCCGCACGGCCGCCGGCCATCGCGTAATAGATGCCTTCACCGGACGCAGGTGCGACGACGCCCGACGCGTCGCCGGCGAGCACGACGTCGCGGCCATTGTCCCAGCGCGACAGCGGCTTCAGCGGGATCGGCGCGCCCTCGCGGCGGATGGTCTCGAGATCGTCGAGTGCGGCGGCCTTGCGGAATTGGGCGACCGAGCCGCGCAGCGAGAAGCCCTTGTGGGCGCTGCCCGTGCCGATGCTGGTGGTCGGGCCGTGCGGAAACACCCAGCTGTAGAAATCCGGCGACAGCTGGCCGCGATACACCACGTCGCAGCGCGTGGGGTCAAAGACCGGATGGCTGCGATCCGGCGAGCGGATGATCTCGTGATAGGCGAACACGTAGCGCATCTCGCTGGTCTCGGGGATGCACTGGCGCGCGACCGCCGAGACGGCGCCGTCTGCGCCGATGACGACCCGCGCCCGCACGCTGTCAGCCCGCACGCTGCCGTCATCCATGCGGCGTTCGTAGTGGATCACGGCCACGCCGTCCTTGTCGCGGGTAAGCTCGCTGAACGTCCCGGTACGGCGGATCGCGCCGCCTTGTACTGCCCGCGCCCGCAGCCATTCGTCAAAATGCTCGCGATCGACCATGCCGACGAAGCCGCCGTCGATCGGCATGTCGACGTCCCGGTTGCTCGGCGACACCATCCGCGCGGACGAGATCCTCGCCACCAGCAGATGGTCGGGGATCTCGAACTCGGCGATCAGCCGCGGCGGGATGGCCCCGCCGCACGGCTTG
The DNA here is from genome assembly GCF_051167715.1 of Bradyrhizobium sp. HKCCYLS20291. Taxonomy (NCBI): domain Bacteria; kingdom Pseudomonadati; phylum Pseudomonadota; class Alphaproteobacteria; order Hyphomicrobiales; family Nitrobacteraceae; genus Bradyrhizobium; species Bradyrhizobium sp. HKCCYLS20291. Next base: position 16,404 of record NZ_JBNPTO010000019.1, read on the forward strand.
ATGCGACCGGCCTTGTCGAGCAGCAGCACATGATGGCCCTGTCGTGCCAGGTCGTTGGCAGCGGTGGCGCCGGCGGGGCCGCCGCCGACTACGACAACATCGAAGGTCTCGGAAGAGGTCGTGAGGGTCATCGCGCTAGGCTCCCTGATTGGCCGGCTGCGCCTGAAGCGTCGATGTCTGCTCGCGGGGGCGCTTGATCCAGATCGCGAGCCAGGCGGAAAGGACGAACAGCGCCGCTTCGGCGGCGAACACTGCCGCATAGGCCGAGGCGGTCGACGGCATGAAATGACGCGCGGCATCGGCCGCCGCCGTGCCGACGAATCCGCCGATGCCGAACGAGATCGCCTGCGACGCGCCCCACAGGCCCATCCGCGTGCCCTCGCGATTGTCGCGGCCTTCGCTCACCATGTTCATCATCGCGCCGATCGCGGCGATGGCGTAGACGCCGTTGGTGATGCCGAGCAGCAGCACCGAGCCGCGCAGCGGCCAGGCCGGGCCGACGGTGGCGGCCGCCACCAGACTCAGCAGCGCCAGCGCCGAGGCGAGGCAGCCGCCGATGATCCAGGGCTGCGGCCGCGTCCGCCAGTCGGCATGCAGGCTCGCCATCGCCGGCATCAGAATCATGCCGATCAGCGCGCCCATGTGCTGGACTGACGAGAGCTGCGTGGTTTGGCCCGGCGTCATGCCGAACACGCTGCCGGCGAACGGCTCCAGGATCAGGTCCTGGGCGCTATAGGCAAGCATCGAGACGAAGATGAAGATCGCGAAGCGCCGTGCCTGGGGCTCCCGGCAGATCTCCCGGAAGTCCTCCATGAAGCCGCCACGCTCGGCCGCGGCGGAGGCTGCCTGCGTCGACAGCTCCGGCTGCTCGATGCCCCACACACCGAGCAGGGTCAGCACCATGGCGATCGCCGAAACGGTGCCCGATACCAGCATGAGCCGCTCGCCGGAAAACGGGTCCAGCGCCTTGCCGGCGACCGCCGTCGTGACGATGAAGCCGGCGATCATCATGATCCAGGCAATCGAGGCGGCAGCGCTGCGCCGCGTCGGCGCGGTGCGCTTGGCGAGCAGCACCAGCAGCGAGGTGCCGGCGGCGCCGACGCCGATGCCGATCATGATAAAGGCGACCACGGCGAGCGCGAGGCCGAGAGCAAGCTGCGTCGCCATCAGCGCGGTGGCGACGGCGGCGAGCAGACCGCCCGCGGCGAGCACGGCCATGCCGCCGACGATCCAGGCGAAGCGGCGGCCGCCGACATCGGAGCCGTGGCCGAGCCAGGGCCTGAGCACCTGCATCGCGTAGTGGATGGCCACCAGGAGTCCTGGGATCATCGCCGGCAGCGCCAGCTCGATCACCATGACGCGGTTGAGCGTCGAGGTGGTCAGCACCACGACCGCGCCGAGCGCGGTCTGCACCAGGCCGAGCCTGACGATGCCGAACCAGGAGAGCGGAGCAGGGGCCGTCGTCGTCATGCCGACATCCCTGCCAGTGCGAATGCCGTCACCAGCATGCCCAGCACATAGAGCAGCACGCCGGTCCCGTTGTACCAGGGCGCGAGCTCGCGTGGCTTCGTCATCAGCCGCCGCATCAGCACCAGCTGGACCGCGATCAGCGCGGCCACGATCATGGCATGCACCGGCCGGCTCCAGGTCACCAGCAGCACGAGCACGCCGACCTGCGCCAGCGCCATCGTGATGCAGGCGAGCCGCGCTGCTCTTTCCGGACCAAGCAGCACCGGCAGCGAGTTGACGCCGCTGACGCGATCGCCGCCGATCGACTTGAAGTCGTTCAGGGTCATGATCCCATGGGCGCCGGCGCTGTACAGCAGCGCGATCGCCAGCACCGGCCAGGATGGCGCCTGCGTGCTCATGATCGCGGCGGCCGTGATCCACGGCAGCCCCTCGTAGCAGAGCCCGACGGCGCTGTTTCCCCACCAGCCGTTCTGCTTCAGCCGGATCGGCGGCGCACTGTAGGCCCAGGCCAGCGCGAGGCCGAGTGCGGCCGCGGCAAAGCCCCAGGTGCCGAGCAGGGTCGCGACGCCGAGCGACAACACGGTCCAGATCAGCGCGATGTAAAGGCCCCAGCGTCCGGGAATCCGGCCCGATGGGATCGGCCGGTCCGGCTCGTTGATCGCATCGACATGGCGGTCGAACCAGTCGTTCACGGCTTGGCTGGTGGCGCACACCATGGGGCCGGCCAGCACGAGGCCTGCGATCACGATCGGCCAGCGCGGCGCCAGCGGCGCACCCGACGACACCACGCCGCAGCCGAACGCCCAGATCGGCGGAAACCAGGTAATCGGCTTCAACAGTTCGAGAACGGCCGAAGGATGAAGCCTCGCAGGAGACCTTGCAGAATTCCTTGTAGGAATCCTTGGGGCGAGCGGGACGGGCGCGATCTCGGTCATTGCAAAACTCTTCCCACTATTCCAACTGGCTGTCTTCCTCGCTCAACTCGGCGAGGCCGTAGCGCCTGAGCTTGACGTAGAGGCTCTGCCGGCTGAGGCCGAGCATCTCCGCGGCGGTGGCACGGTTGTCGCCGGTGAGCTTGAGTGCGGTCTCGATGCACATCCGCTCGATCACGTCGGTGGTCTCGCGCACCAGCTCCTTCAGCGGCACGCGGCCGATCAGCTCGGCGAGCTGCTCGCGCGAGCGCGGAATGAAGGCGTGGTCGCCGCCGTCGCCGGTGATGCGCGGGCCGACATTGCGGATGGTGAAGCCGAGCCGGGCCTGGCCGGGCGCGCCGACCGTGGTGGCGGAGATCTCGACGTCGACCGGCGAGCCATGCTCGCCGCGGACAACGCTGGAGAACAGCTTCAAGGTGCCGTGCTGGCGCAGATTGCTCAGCATCACCGAAAAATCCACCGCCGACTTGCCGATCCAGCGGTCGATCGTCTCGCCGAGGATCTGATGCATGTTCTCGATCTGGGCGAGCTGCAGGAAGGTGGCGTTGGCGTGCAGCAGCCGGCCCTCCATGTCGGTGATGACGAACCCGTCGGGCGCCGATTCGACGAACTGCACCAGCTGGGTGTTGACGTCCGATGCCTTCGGAAGCGCCTGATGCACGGATTGCGGCGAGAAGCGCAGCAGGAATAGCGAGGACGTATCCTGCCGGAAGAAGGTGCCGTCGAGCAGATAGTCCTGGCCGCCGTCGAGCGTGACCTTGGCGCGCTCGATCTTGCCCTGCGAACGGATCGCCAGCGATAACGATTGCGAGACCGCGGTATCGTCGAGCAGCAGCGCGTCGGGAAACAGTTTGCCGATCAGGGTGGCAGCGCCATGATCGAGCAGGGTGGCCGCGGCCGGGTTGGCCTCGACGATGCGGTGGCTGACGGCGTCGATGATCAGCACCGGCTCGGCGGTGATCTGAAACAGGATCCGGTAGCGCGATTCGGCGTTGCGCATGCGCGAGTAGTCGCGCTCGATCGCAACCTGGGCCTCGATCAGCTTCTGCTGGAGGGCTGCGGTGGCGCGCACGTCGCGGCCGACGGCGATGTAGCGGGCTGCCCCCTGGATCGCCACCACCGCGAACAGGATCGGAATGTCCGGCCCGCGTGCGGCCGGATAACGCACCTCGCGCCAGCGCGATACCTTGCGCTGGGAGGCTTCGGCGAGCAGTAGCTCTGGCTTGGTCTGGCTTTCCTCGGACACTGTTGCTTGCCAGGATCGGCCGATCCACTCGTCTGTGTTTCTCAATTCAAGCGGTAGCCCGGCCTGCTGAAAGGCCAGGTCCTGAATGTTGCCGTCGGCGTCGAGCGCGAGCGCAATGTCGGACGCTGCGGCCACCAGCATGGCCGCAACATCCGCATTGAGATCGCCAAGCGACTCTTTCGGAGCTCTGAACGCCCTCACCAACGCCGTTGTCCTCCCAGTCAAGGAGCATTCGCGCGGCAAGTCTCGTTCCAGCATTCATCTTCACTGCACCCTCTTGGCTATCGCCGTTCGGTCAGAAGACTGACGACGTGCCGGGCTTGCGAAGCCTCTCTGCTCAGGTCGGAGACGACACCGTCGCCGCCGACCAGAAGAACGAGTTCAGGCCGTTCAATAAACGCAGGACCGCAGACCAGCACGCCGATGTCCTGGTTGGAGGACTCGCGCCGGACCATCCTTATGTTTGAGGCGAGATCGTCAAGCTTCTTGTCGCTGGTGGCGAAAAACTCGACGACGTTGAACCATTGCGTGCGGAGCGTCTCGACAAAGCCGCGATCCGCAGTATCCGGCTCGATCCAGGTGTCGAAGCCGTCGCGGCGAAAGAATTCGCCCGCCAGCACCAGGCCGAACATCATGTGCCCGATCTCGCGTCGGTCGCCCGGAGCGGTCGTCAGCAGCACGCGCAGGCCCGCCGGCGCGACCGCGAGCTCGGCGCAGAACGCCGGGCTGAAATGACGCAGCAACTGCTGCAACCGCCACAATGCGAGCGTGACGTCGGCGAAGTCGCGCTCGTCGTCGGCCCACAGATGGCGCAGGTGGTTCGCGGTCGGCACCAGCAGATCGAGATAGATCCGCTCCAGCGTCTCGCCGTGATCGCGATGCGCCTGAATGCAGGCGACGGCGCGATCGTCATCCGCCTCCAGCACGAGCTCGGCGAAATCGGCGGCCTCCTGCGCGGACGCCGGGATGGCCGCGGGCACGCGCTCGAGTGTGGAGGCATGCGCCATCACCAGACGCGGAATGATCTCGGCTTCGATCGCTCCGTTGAGCTGAGGATGACGCGTGCTGTGTAAGGCCACGTTGACGCGTGGCGATGCCGGCGAATGAAAGCCGGATGACCCACGCTTCGTCCGGAAGCGTGCTCGCGGAAATCGGGCTGTCTCATTGAGTTCGGTCATAAGCGCCTCCCCTCCATATGAGCGCACGTCACTCGTTGCGTCAATATTATTTGACGTCAATTTTGATTGACACTCTTCCTGCCCAGGTCTAGCGTTTCCCCATCGGGCTCGCACTCGGGGATTTGCGATGCGCCACCTGCGAACTGCACAACGTAGCGTTGACCAGACCGAGTGCGGTGCACCAACAACATCCCTGTGGTTGCCGTTATCGCACCACCCGGAACTGATGTTGTCAAATCATCTTTACACATCGTGTGACGCTCAATTCACGTCCGCCACTGATCCGTCGCTGTGGAGTCAACTCTGCTTCACACCTGAGAAGTCGGCGCGTGCGCCGCGGCAAGCGCTTTACACGGCTGAGGAAAAGCGCAGGCGGGACGCGACGCCGTGGACCCTGGTGCAGGGAATCCTGGCGCCGCTGCAGTTTCTGGTCTTCCTGATCAGTCTCGGATTGGTGGCGCGCTATTTCGCGACGGGCGAGGGACTTTGGCTCGCGACCGCCTCCGTCATCCTCAAGACGGCGCTGCTCTACACCATCATGATCACCGGCTCGATCTGGGAACGGGTCGTGTTCGGGCGCTATCTGTTTGCACCGGCCTTCTTCTGGGAGGACGTGTTCTCGATGCTGGTGATCGCGCTGCATACGGCCTATCTCGCGGCGATCATCGGACACATCGGCTCGGCACAGCAGCAGATGCTGCTGGTGCTTGCCGCCTACGCCGCCTACGCGATCAACGCCACGCAGTTCCTGCTCAAGCTGCGCGCGGCGCGGCTGCAGGAGCAGGCCGCCGTCGCCAGCGTGGAGCGTGCGTCATGAATGTCCACGCCCAAGCCTGCACGACTGCCCCGGCCTTGTCGTCCGACGGCGTGCTGCGCGAACGCGGCCAGCGCGAGGTGTTCTGCGGCCTCACCGGCATCGTCTGGCTGCACCGGAAAATCCAGGACGCGTTCTTCCTCGTCGTCGGCTCGCGCACCTGCGCGCATCTGATCCAGTCGGCTGCCGGCGTGATGATCTTCGCCGAGCCGCGCTTCGCCACCGCGATCATGGAGGAGCGCGATCTCGCCGGCCTCGTCGATGCCAATGACGAGCTCGACCGCATCGTCGCGCAGCTTCTGGCGCGGCGTCCCGACATCAAGCTGCTGTTCCTGGTCGGCTCCTGTCCGTCGGAGGTCATTAAGCTGGATCTGTCGCGCGCGGCGCTCAGGCTGTCGCAGCGCTTCTCGCCCGGCGTGCGCGTGCTCAACTATTCCGGCAGCGGCATCGAGACGACGTTCACGCAGGGCGAGGATGCCTGCCTTGCCGCGCTGGTGCCGGTGTTGCCGACAGCGGATCGCGCGGCGCGGCCGTCGCTGCTGGTGGTCGGCGCGCTCGCCGATGTGGTCGAGGACCAGTTCAAGCGCACGTTCGCGGCGCTCGGCATCGACCAGGTCGCGTTCCTGCCGCCGCGCCGCTCATCGGAGCTGCCGGCGATCGGCCCGGAGACACGCGTGCTGCTGGCGCAGCCGTTCCTCGGCGACACTGCGCGCGCGCTCGAGGAACGTGGCTGCCGGCGTATCGCTGCGCCATTCCCGCTCGGTGGCGAGGGCACCGCGTTGTGGCTCGCGGCGGCGGCCGATGCCTTCGGCGTGTCGCGCAGCCATGTCGAGCGCACGCTCGCGCCGCTGAAGCAGCGTGCGGAGAAGGCGCTGGCGCGCTACCGCGCGCAGCTCGCCGGCAAGCGCGTCTTCTTGTTCCCGGATTCGCAGATCGAGATCCCGCTGGCGCGTTTCCTTGCCCGCGAGATCGGCATGGAGCTGGTCGAGGTCGGCACGCCCTATCTGCATCGCGATCATCTTGCCTCCGAACTCGCGCTGCTGCCCGCGGGCACGCAGCTCAGCGAAGGCCAGGACGTCGAGCGCCAGCTCGACCGCTGCCGCGAGGCACGTCCCGATCTCGTCGTCTGCGGGCTCGGCCTCGCCAATCCGCTCGAGGCCGAAGGCCTGACCACGAAGTGGTCGATCGAGCTGATCTTCACGCCGATCCAGGGTTTCGAGCAGGCCGGCGATCTCGCCGAGCTGTTCGCGCGGCCCCTGCTGCGGCAAACGCGACTGGCGGTGTAAGATGCAGCTGTCGGTCTGGACATATGAGGGACCGCCGCACATCGGAGCGATGCGCATCGCCACCGCGATGCGCGACGTGCACTATGTGCTGCACGCGCCGCAGGGCGACACCTACGCTGATCTGCTTTTCACGATGATCGAGCGCCGCGATCGAAGGCCGCCGGTCACCTACACCACCTTCCAGGCGCGCGATCTCGGCGGCGACACCGCCGATCTGTTGCAGAGCGCGGCGCGGTCAGCCTATGAGCGCTTCCAGCCGCAGGCGATGCTGGTCGGCGCGTCCTGCACCGCCGAGCTGATCCAGGACGACCCCGGCGGGCTGGCGCAGGCGTTGAAGCTTCCGATTCCGGTGATCCCGCTGGAGCTGCCGGCCTATCAGCGCAAGGAGAATTGGGGCGCCTCGGAAACATTCTACCGGATTGTACGGGCGTTGGCTGCGTCTTCCGCTGATGGCTCCCCCCGCCGTGAACGGGAGGCGGGCGCTCGTCCAGTCTGCAACCTGCTTGGTCCGACGGCTCTCGGCTTCCGTCACCGCGACGACCTCGCGGAAGTGACCAGGCAGGTTGTGGAGCTCGGCATCGAGATCAATGTTGTCGCGCCGTGGAACGCGACGCCGGCCGATCTCGCCCGCCTGCCACACGCCGATTTCAACATCGTGCTCTATCCGGAGATCGCGCTCACGGCCGCGCAATGGCTGAACCGCCAGTTCGGCCAGCCCTACACGCGCACGATCCCGATCGGTGTCGGCGCCACGCGCGATTTCATCGCCGAAGTCGCCGCTCTTGCCGGCGTCGATGCGGCGCCGGTGCTGGCCCGGACCGAGAGCCGCCTGCCGTGGTACTCGCGCTCGGTCGACTCGACCTATCTCACCGGCAAGCGCGTCTTCATCTTCGGCGATGCCACCCATGCGGTGGCCGCGGCGCGTGTCGCCACGCAGGAGCTCGGCTTCGAGGTCGTCGGCCTCGGCACCTATGCCCGCGAATTCGCCCGCGAGATCCGCGAGGCCGCGGCTCTCTACGGTGTCGAGCCGCTGATCACGGACGATTACCTTGAGGTCGAAGCCCGCGTCAGCGAGCTGCGCCCCGAGCTCGTGCTCGGCACGCAGATGGAGCGCCACATCGCCAAGCGCCTCGGCATTCCCTGCGCAGTGATCTCGTCGCCGACCCATGTGCAGGATTTTCCGGCACGCTACTCGCCGCAGATGGGATTCGAAGGTGCCAACGTGCTGTTCGACACCTGGGTGCATCCGCTGATGATGGGCCTGGAAGAGCATCTGCTCGGCATGTTCCGCGAGGATCACGAGTTCGCCGATCACGCGCCGTCGCATCTCGGTGCCGCGCCGGCGGCGCCGCCGCAGCAGCCGCAGCTGCGCGTCGTCGAAACCGTCACCACCAACGAGCTCGCCTGGGCGTCCGACGCCGAGCGCGAGCTGACCAAGATTCCGTTCTTCGTGCGCGGCAAGGCGCGCCGCAACACCGAACGCTACGCGCGCGAGCGCAACGTCAACCTGATCACGCTCGAGACCCTGTACGATGCCAAAGCGCATTTCGGTCGCTGACGTCACACCCATCCGGGTGGTGATCGTGACGATGGACAGCCATCTCGCCTCGGCTGCCGTGCGCGCGCGTGCGACCCTGCAGGCCGAGCTGCCCGGCCTCGATCTGAAGGTGCACGCCGCCGACGAGTGGTGCTGCAATCCGAACGCGCTTGAGCATTGCCTCGCCGACATCGCGACCGGTGACATCGTCGTCGCCACCATGCTGTTCATGGAGGACCACATCCAGCCGGTGCTGCCGGCGTTGCAGGCCCGCCGTGATCAGTGCGACGCCATGATCGGCTGCCTGTCGGCCGGCGAAGTGGTGCGGCTGACCCGGCTCGGCAAGCTGACGATGTCGGGCTCGGCGACCGGCGTGCTCGGCCTGTTGAAGCGGCTGCGCGGCAGCAATCGCTCCGGAAATTCCAGCGGCCAGGGCCAGATGAAGATGCTGCAGCGGATGCCGCGCCTGTTGCGCTACATCCCCGGCACCGCGCAGGACCTGCGCGCCTACTTCCTGACGCTGCAATACTGGCTCGCCGGCTCCGAGCAGAACTTTGCGAACATGGTGCGCTTCCTGGTCGGCCGCTACGCCGACGGCCCGCGCGCCTCGCTGCGTGGCAAGCTCAGTGCCGCCGAGCCGGTGACCTATCCGGACGTCGGCCTCTATCATCCGCGGCTGCCGCAGCGGATCGTGGAGCGTGCCGATCAGGTGCCGCTGCCGCCGAAGCCGGTCGGTCGCGTCGGCGTCATCCTGATGCGGTCCTATCTGCTCGCCGCCAACACCGCGCATTACGACGGCGTGATCTCCGCTCTGGAGGCGCGCGGGCTTGCGGTCGTTCCGGTGTTCGCCTGTGGCCTCGACTCGCGTCCGGCGATCGAACGCTACTTCCAGAAGGACGGCGTCGCCACCGTCGATGCCGTGCTCTCGCTCACTGGCTTCTCGCTGGTCGGTGGGCCCGCCTACAACGATGCGCGTGCGGCCGAGCAGGTCATGGCCGGGCTCGACGTGCCCTTGATCGCGGCGCATCCGCTGGAGTTCCAGACCGTCGAGCAATGGCACGAGGATGCCCGCGGCCTGACGCCGGTCGAAGCCACGATGATGGTCGCGATCCCCGAGCTCGACGGTGCGGTCGGTCCGACGGTGTTCGGCGGCCGCTCGGCGATGGCCGATGCCGGCCGCGACATGGCCGCGCTGCCCGAGCGCGCTGCGCAGCTCGCCGCGCGCGTCGCCAGGCTGGTCGAGCTGCGCCGCTCGGCGCGGGCGGAACGCAAGATCGCGGCCGTGCTGTTCAACTTCCCGCCCAACGGCGGCAGCGCCGGCACCGCGGCCTACCTCTCGGTGTTCGAGTCGCTGCACAATGTGATGACCTCGTTGCGTGCCGCGGGCTACACGATCGACGTCCCGGCAACCGTGGACGAACTCCGCGCGCGCGTGCTGAAGGGCAATGCCGAGCGCTTCGGCACGGTCGCGAACGTTGCCGCGCGCATTCCGGTCGATCAGCATGTCCGCCGCGAGCGCCATCTCGCCGAGATCGAGAAGCAATGGGGCCCGGCGCCCGGCCGTCACCAGACCGACGGCGGCAGCCTGCTGGTGCTCGGCGAGCAGTTCGGCAATCTGTTCGTCGGCCTGCAGCCCGCCTTCGGCTACGAGGGCGATCCGATGCGGCTGCTGTTCGAGCACAGCTTCGCCCCGACGCATGCCTTTGCCGCGTTCTATCGCTGGTTGCGCGAGGATTACCGCGCCAACGCCGTGCTGCATTTCGGCACCCATGGTGCGCTCGAATTCATGCCGGGCAAGCAGGCGGGACTTTCGGCCGAATGCTGGCCGGAGCGGCTGATCGGCGATCTGCCGAACTTCTACATTTACGCATCGAACAATCCGTCCGAAGGCGCGCTCGCCAAGCGCCGCGGCGGCGCCACCTTGATCAGCTATCTCACGCCCTCGATCACCAGCGCCGGGCTTTACAAGGGCCTCGCCGACCTGAAGTCCTCGCTCGATGCGTGGCGCAACCTGTCGCCGGAGGCGACCGAGCAGGTGAGGGCCGACAGCGCCGCGCTGATCCAGGCCCAGGCTGCTGCGGTCGATCTCGCGGTGGCCGAGCCGGCGTGGGACGACGAGCGCGACGCGCGCATTGGGGCGCTGTCGGCGAGCGTGCTGGAACTGGAATATTCGCTGATCCCGCACGGCCTGCACGTCGTCGGCTCGCCGCCGCCGAAGGAGCAGCGCGCCGAACTGCTCGATCTGGCCGGCATCACCGACGCCGCCAAGCGCGTCGAGCTCGACAGGCTGCTCGCGACCGACAGCGAGACGCCCGCGATCCTGCATGCGCTCGACGGCGGCTACATCCGTCCGGTGCCCGGTGGCGACCTGCTGCGCAACACCGATGTGCTGCCGACCGGACGCAACCTGCACGGCTTCGATCCGTTCCGCATTCCCAGCGCCTTCGCGCTGAAGGACGCCGAGCGCCAGGTCGGGCGGCTGCTGGCCCGCCATTCCGGCGAAGGCCACAAGCTGCCGGAGACGATCGCGCTGGTGCTGTGGGGCACCGACAATCTCAAGACCGAGGGCGGGCCGATTGCGCAGGCGCTGTGGCTGATGGGCGCCGAGCCGCGCCACGACAGCTACGGCCGCCTCTGCGGCGCCAAGCTGATCCCGCTGGAGCGTCTGGGACGTCCGCGCATCGACGTCGTCATCACGCTGTCCGGCATCTTCCGCGATTTGATGCCGTTGCAGACGAAGCTGCTCGCGGAGGCCGCGCTGCTTGCTGCGTCGGCGGATGAAGCGGCCGAGTTCAACTACGTGCGCAAGCATGCGCTCGCCTTCCAGGCTGCGCATGGCGGCGAGATCAAGGATGCGGCGCTGCGCGTGTTCGGCAATGCGGAGGGCGCCTATGGCGCCAACGTCAACCATCTGATCGATTGCGGCGCCTGGACCGACGAAGACGAACTCGCCGACGTCTATACGCGGCGCAAGGGCTTTGCGTACGGTACTGATGGCCGCCCCGTGCGGCGTGATGCGCTGCTCGGTCATGTCCTGGCCGGCGTCGATGCCGCCTATCAGAACGTCGACTCGGTCGAGCTCGGGGTCACCACGATCGATCATTATTTCGATACGCTCGGCGGCATCAGCCGTGCGGTGAAGCGCGCCAAGGGCGAGGCGGCGCCAGTCTATATCGGCGACCAGACCCGCGGCGAGGGCACCGTGCGCACGCTGTCGGAGCAGGTCGCGCTGGAGACCCGCACCCGAACGCTCAATCCGAAATGGTACGAGGCGCTGCTCGCCCACGGCTATGAGGGCGTGCGCCAGATCGAGTCGCACGTGACCAACACGGTCGGCTGGTCGGCCACCACGGGCCAGGTCGCGCCCTGGGTCTATCAGCAGATCACAACGACCTTCGTGCTCGACCCCGCGATGCGCGAGCGTCTTGCCTCGCTCAATCCGGCGGCGTCCGCGAAGATCGCCAACCGTCTGATCGAGGCGCATGAGCGCAATTACTGGACCCCGGACCCCGAGATGCTCGACGTGCTGCGCAAGGCCGGGGAAGAGCTCGAAGATCGCCTCGAAGGCGTAGGAGTTGCCGCATGAACGTCACCTTGAGACCTCCGCTGACGACAGCGCCGCGCCGCCCCGACGGGGCCGGTAGTGTCCAGGTGCAGCTCGACCCGAACGTGGTCATCGGCACCGCGAAAGTGTTTTCTGTTTATGGCAAGGGCGGCATCGGCAAGAGCACGACGTCGTCGAACCTCTCGGTGGCGCTGTCCAAGCTCGGCAAGCGCGTGCTGCAGATCGGCTGCGATCCGAAGCACGACTCGACCTTCACGCTCACCAAGCGTCTGGTTCCGACGGTCATCGACATCCTCGAGCAGGTCAACTTCCACTCCGAGGAACTGCGTCCCGATGACTTCGTCTATCAGGGCTACAACGGCGTGATGTGTGTCGAGGCGGGCGGGCCGCCGGCCGGCACCGGCTGCGGCGGCTATGTCGTCGGCCAGACCGTGAAGCTGCTCAAGGAGCATCATCTGCTGGAAGACACCGACGTGGTGATCTTCGACGTGCTCGGCGACGTCGTCTGCGGCGGCTTCGCGTCTCCGCTGCAGCATGCAGACCGCGCGCTGATCGTCGCCGCCAACGATTTCGACTCGATCTTCGCCATGAACCGCATCGTCGCGGCGATCCAGGCCAAGTCGCGCAACTATCCGGTACGGCTTGGCGGCGTGATCGCCAATCGCAGTGCCGCGACCGACCAGATCGACAAGTTCAACGAGCGCATCGGCATGAAGACGCTGGCGCACTTCCCGGATCTCGACGTCATCCGCAAGAGCCGGCTGAAGAAGTGCACGCTGTTCGAGATGGAGCCGTCGCCGGACGTCGAGCGCGCCCAGAACGAATATCTGCGGCTCGCGGCGTCGCTGCTTGCCGGCGTCGAGCCGATCCAGGCCTTGCCGCTCAAGGACCGCGACATCTTCGATCTCCTGGGCTTCGACTGAGTGAGGCTGGCAATGACGACCGCGCAATATCTCGCCCGCCGCAATGAAGTGGAGACCTACTTCGACCGCACCGCGGTCGCCGCCTGGACGCGGCTGACCTCGGATGCACCGGTCAGCCGTATCCGCGCCACCGTGCGTGCCGGCCGCGACGAGATGCGGCGGACGCTGCTGTCCTGGCTGCCGCTCGATCTGCGCGGCGCGCGCATCCTCGATGCCGGCTGCGGCACCGGCAGCTTCTCGATCGAGGCGGCCCGTCGCGGCGCCGACGTCGTCGCCGTCGACATATCGCCGACGCTGATCGAGATCGCGCAGAAGCGGCTGCCCGACGACATCAGCCGCAAGGCGATCCACTTCGTCGCCGGCGACATGCTCGATCCCAAGCATGGCGGCTTCAACTTCGTCGTGGCGATGGACTCGTTCATCCACTACCGGGCCGAGGATGCCGTGCGCATCGTCGCCGGTCTCGCGGGCCGCACGTCCGATGCGATCCTGATGACCTACGCGCCGCGCACGCCGCTGCTGGCGGTGATGCATGCGGTCGGCGGCGTGTTCCCGCGCGGCAATCGCGCGCCGTCGATCGAGCCGGTCGCCGAACAGAAGCTGTACCGGCTCATCGCCGACAACCACGATCTCGCCGACTGGCGCTGCGCCCGTAACAGCCGCATCGCCAACGGCTTCTATATCTCGCAGGCGCTGGAGCTCCGCCCGTCATGAGCGTGCGCGTACCATCGGTCATGCAAGCGTGGATGCGGCTGTCGTCGCGCTATCTGCCGTTTGCGGACGCCGCCTCGACCGAACTGCCGCTGTCGCGCCTGATGCGGCTGTCGCTGTTCCAGGTCTCGATCGGCATTTCGGTGGTGCTGCTCAACGGCACGCTCAATCGCGTCATGATCGTCGAGCTCGGCGTGCCGTCCTGGCTGGTCGCCACCATGGTGGCGCTGCCGCTGGTGTTCGCGCCGCTGCGCGTGCTGATCGGCTTCAAGTCCGACCATCACCGCTCGGTGCTCGGCTGGCGTCGTGTGCCCTATATCTGGATGGGGACACTGCTGCAGTTCGGCGGCCTCGCCATCATGCCGTTCGCGCTGCTCTTGCTGTCCGCGGGCGACGCGCCGGGACAGGTGATCGCCGGCCGTATCGGCGCCGCACTCGCCTTCCTGCTGGTCGGCGCCGGGCTCCACACCACGCAGACCGCCGGCCTGTCGCTCGCGACCGACATCGCGCCCGAGCATTCGCGGCCGCGCGTCGTCGCCTTTCTCTATGTCATGCTGATGTTCGGCATGATGGCCAGCGCGCTGACCTTCGGCGGGCTACTCGCCGAGTTCAGCGAGATGCGCCTGATCCAGGTCATCCAGGGCGCCGCGGTGACCGAGATGGTGCTCAACGTCATCGCGCTGTGGAAGCAGGAGGCGCGTGATCCCGCGCGCACATCGGCTGCCCGCGAGCGTCCGCGCTTCGGCGATTCCTGGCGGCAGTTCCGCGATGCCGGCGGCTCGATGCGCGTGCTGGTCGCGGTTGGCTTGGGCACCGCCGGCTTCACGATGCAGGACATCCTGCTCGAGCCGTACGGCGCAGAGATCCTCCATCTGACCGTCGGCGAGACCACCGCGCTGACCGCGCTGTTCGCGGCTGGGACGCTCGCCGGCTTCGGCCTGTCGGCGCGCCGGCTCGGCAAGGGCTCCGACCCTTATCGCATCGCGGCCCTCGGCGGCCTCGTCGGGTTGCTCGCCTTCTCAGCCGTGATCTTCTCGGCGCCGCTGGCCTCGCCATTGTTGTTCCGGATCGGCACCACCTTGATCGGATTCGGCGGCGGCCTGTTCGCGGTGGGCACGCTGACCGCGGCGATGGCGCTGGTGCAGAACGGCGAGAGCGGGCTTGCGCTCGGCGCCTGGGGCGCGGTGCAGGCCACCGCGGCAGGTGTTGCGATTGCCGGCGGCGGCGCCATTCGCGATGTGATGTCGCAGCTCGCGCTCGATGGCCGGCTCGGCGTCGCGCTCGCCGGTCCCGCGACCGGCTACAGCATCGTCTACCACATCGAGATCGGGCTGCTGTTCGTCACTCTCGCGGTCATCGGGCCGCTGGTGCGTCGGCAGGCCGCGCCGCAACAGCAGCTGCACTTTGGAATAGCGGAATTTCCAGGATAGCCCAGTCGGGGAGGAAGCCATGACGTCTTTCACGAGCTACATCGATGTCGCGCAGGTCGTACTTTACGGGTTCTGGATCTTCTTCGCCGGCCTGATCTTCTATCTGCGCACCGAGGACAAGCGCGAAGGCTATCCGCTGCAGTTCGAGGGCCGGGTCGGCCGTCAGACCGCTTCGAGTGGTCAGGGCTTCCCGGTGCCGCCGAGCCCGAAGACCTACCACATGCATGGTGGTCGCACCGCGACCCTGCCGAATTGGGACAACGACCGTGCCGATGCGCCGGTGACGCCGATGTATGCCTGGCCGGGCACGCCCTATCTGCCGACCGGCAACCCGATGCTCGACGGCGTCGGCCCGGGCTCCTACGCCGCGCGCAAGGACGAGCCGGAGCTGACGATGGACAACATCCCGGCAATCGTGCCGCTGCGCGTCGACGGCAGCATCTTCATTGCGGCGGAGGATCCTGATCCGCGCGGCATGCCGGTGATCGGCTGCGACGGCAAGCTCGGCGGCAAGGTCCGTGAGGTCTGGGTCGACCGCGCCGAGATGCTGATCCGCTATCTCGAAGTCGAGGTCGCAGGCATCGCCGGTCGCCACGTGCTGTTGCCGATGACCATGGCGATCGTCGACAAGTCGCGCAAGGCGGTGCTGGTCGATGCCATTCTCGGTTCGCAATTCGCCAACGTGCCCGGCCTCGCCAAGCCCGACCAGGTGACCAAGCTCGAGGAAGACAAGATCGTCGGCTACTACGGTGGCGGCCATCTCTATGCGACCGCTGCACGCCAGGAGCCGCTGCTGTGAGTACGCGCAAGGAAATGGATACGCTGATGCTGCCGGAGGGCGAGCGGCTGCTCTGGCAGGGACAGCCGACGGTGAAGGCGCTGCTGCTGCGGGTGTTCCACCTGCGCCTGGTGCTCGCCTATTTCGCAGCGCTGTTCGGCGCCCACGTGGTGTCGGGTTGGCTGGCGCATCAGCCGCTCGTGGCATCGCTCGCGACCGCGTCGTCGCTGGCGATGCCGGTGGCGGTTGCGACCGCGCTGCTCACCGGCCTCGCCGTGCTCTATAGCCGCACCACGCGCTACACCATCACCTCCAGGCGCGTGCTGCTGCAGTTCGGTGCCGTGCTGCCGATGACCTTGAACGTGCCGTTCAAGCAGATTGCCCGGGCGGACGTGAAGCTGTTCTCGGACGGCTCGGGCGACCTGCCGCTCGGCGTCATCGCCGAGCAGCGGCTGTCCTATCTGCTGCTGTGGCCGCATTCGCGTCCGTGGCGGCTCAACGAGGTCGAGCCGATGTTGCGTGGTGTCCCGAATGCCCGCGACGTGGCCGAGATTCTCGCCAAGGCGCTGGTCGCAGCGTCCGACGGTGCCGTCGCGGCGCAGCCGCTTGCGGCAGCCAATGGTCAGCCGCAGGGTGCGCCTGCGGGGGCCGTCGCCAACGCGGCGTGATGAGGAGGAGGGCTTCATGAGCCAAGCCGAGGGTCATGTCGAAGCCGAGATCATCATCCCGAAGGGCGCGCTTCGCGCGGCGATCGCACTGGTCGCCTTCGCGCTGCTCGCTGCCGCGGTCGGTCGCCTGACCGGACTCGGTACCGTGCGCGTCGATCACGTTGCGGCCGTGCAATCGGTGCCGTTGCGGTTCGAGGATCGCGCCGATGGCGGCATCTCCGTGGTGGCGCCGGACAGCGGCAAGGTCGTCGGCGTCGTCGAGGCTGGCAGTGACGGCTTCCTGCGGACCGTCCTGCGCAGCATGGCATTCGACCGCCAGCGCCACGCCATCGGCTCGGGGCCGGCCTTCACCATCAACCGCTGGTCCGACGGCCGTCTGAGCCTGGATGATCCCGCGACGGGGCGGCGCGTCGATCTCGCGCCGTTCGGCGCCGACAACAAGCGCCGCTTCACCGAACTGATGACGATGGGAGAAACGCGATGAAAGGACTATGGGCCAACGAGCCCCGCCGCTTCGACATCGGCTGCAGCATCGAGGTCGAGCAGACCTCCGAGACCCTGCATGCCCATGTCACGCTGGACCGCGACGTCAACATTCGACCGGGCGACGAGGTCGTCATTCATGGCGATCCGATCACGGTCAAGTTCGGCGAGCAGCTCAATCTGCGCCGCACTGCGACCGTGGTGCGGGCAGGTCCCTTGAAGCGCGCGATGATGCATGTCGCGGGCTATCTCGAACTCACGGAATTGTACGACGTCAGCTTTTCGGACGGGAGGGTCAGATGATCGCAATGGAAGGCGGATCCGGCAATATCTCCACCAAGATGGCGCTGGAGGACACGATCCTCACGCCGCGGTTCTATACCACCGATTTCGCGGCGATGGACCGGCTCAACGTCGACCTGGTGCGCCGCGAATGGGATGCGGTCATGGCCGAGCTGCGCGCCGATCACAACCGCAAGCACTTCGTGCGCACGCCGGAATTCGAGAAGGATCTGAACGAACTGCCGGAGGCGCTTCGCGCGGAGTTCAAGGACTTCCTGGTGTCCTCGCTGACGGCCGAATTCTCTGGCTGCGTGCTCTATGCCGAGATCAAGAAGCGGATCACCAATCCCGACATCCGCGAGCTGTTCCAGTTCATGAGCCGCGATGAAGCCCGTCACGCCGGCTTCATCAACGAGATCCTCAAGGATCACGGCATCGGCGTCGATCTGAGCTTCCTCACCAAGACCAAGAAGTACACCTACTTCAGGCCGAAGTTCATCTTCTACGCGACCTATCTGTCGGAGAAGATCGGCTATGCCCGCTACATCACCATCTATCGGCAGATGGAGCGGCATCCGGAGCGCCAGTTCCACCCGATCTTCAAGTGGTTCGAGCGCTGGTGCAACGACGAGTTCCGCCACGGCGAGGCGTTCGCGCTCCTGATGCGCGCCGATCCGAAGCTGCTGAGCGGCCTCAACAAGCTCTGGATCAAGTTCTTCCTGCTGGCGGTGTTCGCCACCATGCATGTGCGCGATCACATGCGGCCGGCCTTCTATGAAGCGCTCGGCATGCCGGTGGAGGAGTACGACATGCGGGTGTTCCGGATCACCTCGGAGATCTCGCGTCAGGTGTTCCCGGTGATGCTGGACATCGACAATCCGCGCTTCTGGGCCGGCTTGAACCAGCTGCGCCAGGTGTCGGAGGCGATTGCCGAGGCCAAGGCGCAGGGTGGTGTGATGGGAGCGATCAAGCGCACGCTGCTGCCGATCAAGGCGGCGCTGACGTTCGGCCGCCTCTACATGTTGCCGGCCAAGAGCAACGAGCTGCCACGGGAGATCAGGCTGCAACCCGCCTGGTGACAAGGAGCCGGCCATGGGCGCGACCGCGATTGCCATTCCCTATGTCGTGTTCGTCTGGTGGTTCTCGACCGGCGCCGTGCTGGCGCTGGTCGGGCTCGCCGCCCGCTATCCGGCCGCGTTCAAATGGGGCACGGCCGCGGCGTTCGTCGCGGCCCTGTTGGGCGTCACGGTATCCAGCCAGGCCGCCGCTGACGCCAATGCCTATTGCGCCTTCACCTGCGCGATCCTGCTGTGGGGCACCGTGGAGATGTCGCTGCTCGCCGGCTGGATCACCGGGCCGCGGCCCGAGCCGTGTCCTGGCGACTGCACGCCGGCCTCCCGCGTCGGCTTCGCGCTGCAGGCGATCGCCTATCACGAGCTGGCGCTGATCGCGACCGCGGGACTCGTCTTCGCGGTCACCTCTGGTGCGCCCAACCGCCTGAGCTGGTGGACCTTCGCCGCGCTGCTGGTGCTCAGGCAGAGCGCCAAGATCAATCTGTTTCTCGGCGTACGCACCCTGAACGACGAGCTGCTGCCGCAGCAGGTCCGCTTCATGCGCAGCTACTTCGCCAAGAAGTCGATCAATTTGCTGTTCCCATTCTCGATCGCCGCCGCTGCCACCGCGACCGTGCTGGTCGCCGCCGCCGCGCTCGGCGCCAAATCCTCGTTCGACGGCGTCGCGCTGTCGCTGCTGGCATCGCTGATCGCGCTCGGCCTGCTCGAGCACGGCTTCATGGCGCTGCCGATGCCGGTCATCAATCTCTGGCGCTGGAGCGCGCCGGTCGAGCCGGCGCTGGCAACCGTCGCGGCCATCCCGGTGCCGCTACCTGCGCCTGCAGTGCCTCTGGCGCGGCCGACGCTGGCCGTGGTGCCGCCGACGCCGGAAGCCGAGCGTCCCGCGCCGCCGCCAAAGGCATCCATGTCGGCGCAAAAGAACGCCGCCGCCTTGGCGCGGCAGCGGCTGGAGGAGCAATTCCGCCAGGCCTATCGCCAGGCGCGCGCCGATGCGCAGGCGCAAACCATCACCGGACTGGCCGCGGTGTCAGTCACGACACCGGTCGATCCGAACACGACAGCACAGGGGGGAGTACCATGAACTACGAAGACTATTTCCGCCGCCAGCTCGACGGTCTGAGGCGCGAAGGACGCTATCGCGTCTTCGCCGATCTCGAACGCAAGGCCGGCGCCTTCCCGATCGCGACCTATCGCGGTCCCCATGGCGAGCGTGACGTCGCGGTGTGGTGCTCCAACGACTATCTCGGCATGGGCCAGCATCCCAAGGTGCTGGAGGCGATGCACGAGGCGCTCGACCGCTGCGGCGCCGGCGCCGGCGGCACCCGCAACATCAGCGGCACCAATCACTATCACATCCTGCTGGAAGAAGAGCTCGCCGATCTCCACGGCAAGCAGGCGGCGCTTCTGTTCAACTCCGGCTACGTCTCGAACTGGACCTCGCTGTCGACTTTGGCGGCGCGGATGCCCGGCTGCGTGATCCTGTCCGACGAGCTCAACCACGCCTCGATGATCGAGGGCATCCGCCACAGCCGCTGCGAGACAAGGATCTGGCGCCACAACGACGTCGCCGACCTCAGGGACAAGCTGTCTGACCTCGATCCGAAGGTGCCGAAGCTGATCGCGTTCGAGAGCGTCTATTCGATGGACGGCGACATCTCGCCGATGTCGGACATCTGCGACGTTGCCGACGAGTACAACGCCATGACCTATCTCGACGAGGTCCATGCCGTTGGCCTGTACGGCCCGCGCGGCGGCGGCATCTCCGAGCGCGACGGCGTCGCCGATCGCCTGACCGTCATCGAGGGCACGCTGGCCAAGGCATTCGGTGTCATCGGCGGCTACATCACCGCCTCGAACACGGTCTGCGATTTCGTCCGCAGCTTCGCCTCCGGCTTCATCTTCTCCAGCTCGCTGCCGCCGGCCGTCGCCGCGGGTGCGCTCACCAGCATCCGCCATCTCAAGTCCAGCAATGTCGAGCGCGCCCGGCACCAGGATCGCGTCGCGCGGCTGCGCCGCCGGCTCGATGAAGCGGGCGTCAGCCATCTCGACAATCCGAGCCACATTGTGCCGGTGATGGTGCGCGATGCCGTGCTGTGCAAGCGGATCAGCGACATCCTGCTCGACCGCTACGGCATCTACGTGCAGCCGATCAACTATCCGACGGTGCCGCGCGGCACCGAGCGGCTGCGCATCACCCCGTCGCCCTATCACTCCGACGCCGACATCGAGCATCTGGTCGGAGCTTTGTCCGAGATCTGGGCCGAGATGGGCCTCGCCCTGGCGGCCTGACGAAGGAGGATTTGCACGGCGTTTGAGCCAGATCAATTTGTCAATCCAACTTGACGTTAAGATGGTTGGACAAATTGATAATCGGGGGAGGACGCCGTGCGGATCTTATTGCTGCATCCGAATTATCACTCCGGCGGGGCCGAGATTGCCGGAAACTGGCCGCCAGCCTGGGCGGCTTACATCTCCGGCGCGCTGAAGGCGGCCGGCTTCGCCGATCTCCGCTTCATCGACGCGATGACCAACGATCTGTCCGAGGATCAGGTCCGCGCCATCCTGCGCAGCGAGAAGCCGGACGTCATCGGCTGCACTGCGATAACCCCCTCGATCTACAAGGCCGAGCGGCTGCTGGAGATCGCCAAGGAGGAGCATCCGGATGCGCTGACCGTACTCGGGGGCATCCACGCCACCTTCATGTATCAGCAGGTGCTGACCGAAGCGCCGTGGATCGACGCCATCGTGCGCGGCGAGGGCGAGGAGATCATCGTCGACCTGATGCGCGCCCGCGAGGACGGTCGCTGGGCGAAGGACCGCCGCAGCATCAAGGGCATCGCCTATCGCGACGGCTCGGAGGTGGTGGCCACCGTGGCGGCGCCGACGGTGAAGAATCTCGATGCGATCACGCCGGACTGGAGCGTGCTCGAATGGAGCAAATACATCTACATCCCGATGAACAAGCGCGTCGCCATTCCCAACATGGCGCGCGGCTGCCCTTTCACCTGCAGCTTCTGCTCGCAGTGGAAGTTCTGGCGCGACTATCGCATCCGCGACCCGAAGAAGGTGGTCGACGAGATCGAGACCCTGATGCGCGAACACGATGTCGGCTTCTTTATTCTCGCCGACGAGGAGCCGACCATCAACAAGAAGAAGTTCGTGGCGTTCTGCGAGGAGCTGATCCGGCGCGACCTCAAGATCCTCTGGGGCATCAACACCCGCGTCACCGACATCCTGCGCGACGAGGCGCTGCTGCCGCTGTACCGCAAGGCCGGGCTGATCCACGTCTCGCTGGGCACGGAAGCCGCCGCGCAGATGAAGCTCGACCGCTTCAACAAGGAGACCACGGTCGCGCAGAACAAGAAGGCGATCCAGCTGCTCCGCGACGCCGGCATCGTCGTCGAGGCGCAGTTCATCGTCGGTCTCGAGAACGAGACCCGCGAGACCTTGGAAGAGACCTACCAGATGGCGCGGGACTGGAAGCCCGACCTCGCCAACTGGGCGATGTACACGCCGTGGCCGTTCTCCGACCTGTTCCGCGATCTCGGCGACAAGGTCGAGATCTTCGACTACGAGAAGTACAATTTCGTCACTCCGATCATGAAGCCGGACGCGATGGATCGCGGCGAACTGCTCGACGGCGTCATGAACAACTACCGCCGTTTCTACATGCACAAGGCTCTGTTCTCTTATCCCTGGGCCGGCTCCGGCGAGCGAAGGCGGTATCTGCTCGGCTGCCTCAAGGCGTTCCTGAAGTCCGGCTTCGAGCGCAAGTTCTACGACCTCGGCCGCGTCAATTATTGGGGGCCGCAATCCAAGGGCAAGGTCGATTTCGGCTTCGATACATCGCGCAAGCGCGCCGATCCCGGCAAGATCGAATGGAAGACCAGCCATAATCGCAAGCTGACCGGACCGCAGCAGGCGCAGGCGATGGCCTGCGGCGGCGGCACTGAGCAGATGAGCGAAGAGGCCGAGACCAGGGTGCATTGACATGCACGGCACGCGCGCCCAGCACCTGTCGCTGCCGCGCGCTGCCGATGCGTCTCATCATGCAGCCGGGCGTATCGGCCCCAATGCGATCATCCAGACGGCCGAGGCCTTGCGGCTGCTGTTGGGCGAGGATGCAACGGACCGCGTGTTCGCAGCCGCGCGGCTTGAAAACTATCTCAGCACTCCGCCGGCCGAGATGGTCGATGAGGCCGAGGTCATCAGGTTGCATGGTGCGCTGCGAACGCTGCTCGACGAGGACACCGCGCGCGCCGTGAGCGGCAAAGCAGGGCAACTGACCGCCGCCTATCTGCTCGCAAATCGGATTCCCAGGCCCGCCCAGCGCCTGCTGCGGCTGCTGCCGGCGCGGCTTGCAAGCCGGGCACTGTCGCGGGCCATCACCGCGCATGCGTGGACCTTCGCCGGCACCGGCATCTTCACCGCGTGCCCGGGCCGGCCGACCGTCTACGAGATCAGCCAGTGTCCGCTGTGCCGCGGCCATCGCAGCGATCATGCCAGCTGCGACTTCTACGCTGCGACATTCGAGACGCTGTTCAGGACGCTGGTGCATCCCGACGCCCGGGCGCGCGAAATTGCTTGCGAAGCGGTGGGCGCTTCCGCCTGCCGCTTCGAGATCGACTGGTGAGACGACGCCATGCCCGAAGCGACGATGTCATGGCTTCGGGACCAGCGCTTACTTTGGCAGAAACCGCGCGCCCTCCTTGCCGAGGAAGTCCAGCATGGCCTGCGCCGGCGGCAGCAGCAGCTTGTCGGCACGCCGCACGGCGTGCCATTGCCGGACGATCGGCAGCCCGGCGACCCGCAGCATCACCAGCCGTCCCTCGCTCAACTCGTGCGACACTGTGTGCTGCGAGATGAACGCGATGCCGAGCCCCGCGATCACGGCCTGCTTGATGGTCTCGTTGCTGTCCATTTCCATGCTGGTCTTGGGATGCAGGCCGTGCTTGTCGAAATAGGTCTCCATCAGCAGGCGGGTTCCCGAGCCCGGCTCGCGGGTGATGAACACCTCGCCGGCCAGATCCGCCGCTGCGAGCCGCTTGCGGCGCGCCAGCCGATGGCCGGCCGGCGCGATGATGATGTGGGGGTGCTTGCCGAAGGGACGCATGTCCACCGGAATGTCGGCCGGCGGCCGTCCCATGATGGCGATGTCGAGATCATAGCCGCGCAGCGCCTCGCGCAGGCTGTCGCGGTTGCCGATCCGCAAGGTCACGTCGATCTTGGGAAAGCGCCGCGAGAACTCCGCGATCGCGAACGGAACGAAGTATTTCGCGGTGCTGACCGCGCCGATCGCGACCCGGCCGCCGCTTCGTCCTGCCAGGATGTCGAGCGCCTGCTCGCAATCCAGCAGCGCCGCCTCGACCCGCTCGGCGAGCGCGAGCACGCTGCGGCCGGCTTCGGTGAGGATCATGCCGTCGGTGGTGCGCTGGATCAGCGGCAGCCCTGCGAGCTCCTGAAGATTGCGAATCTGCAGCGTCACCGCTGGCTGGGTGAGGTTCAGGCGACCCGCCGCTGAGGTCACCGATCCCGAGTTTTGCACGGCCACCAGCGCGCGAAGCTGGCGAATGGTGAGATCACGGGAGAAGTGCCTGCTCATGGAACCCTCGATGATATCGATCGCATAAGGAAAACTTTGGTCATTCCAAAGATAATGAAATTTCCCAAATGGGGCAAATCGAGTGTTGATAGCGGCGCGGCACGACGCATTCGTGCGGCTTCATCAAGTTCCCGACAGAGGAGCTGATGGCGAGGGAGTGGCCCATGACCGACCAGATGACCGACCAGGCAGATCATCATCCGACATTGCAGGCTCATCTGGCGTCCCACGGGGCTGACGCCGACTGCGCTGCCGTCATCGAGGCCCTCGCCGAGGCGGCGCGCGAGCTCGCGCGGCAGATCGCTATCGCGCCGCTGTCCGGGGTCGACGAAGGCGCCGCCACCGTCAACACCGACGGCGACATCCAGAAGGCGCTGGACATCGTCGCCGACAATCTGATGCGGGAGGCGCTGCGCCGGTCGCCTGTCGCCGGCATCCTGTCGGAAGAGGGCGATCGCCCGGAAATAGTCAATGAGACTGCCCCACTTTGTGTGGCGATCGATCCGCTCGACGGCTCGTCGAACCTGCAGAACAACATCTCCGTCGGCACCATCTTCTCGATCCGTCCGCGCGGCCGCGACGTGCTCTCCAGCTTCTTCGAGCCCGGCACGGCGCAGCTTGCTGCCGGTTTCTTCGTCTATGGCCCGCAGACCTGCCTGGTGCTGGCGATCGACCACCGCGTCGATCTCTACGTGCTGCACCCGACGCTGCACGAGTTCATCCTCGCGAAGTCCAGCATCCGCATCCCGCAGGATACGCCGGAGTTCGCGATCAACGCCTCGAACCGCCGGCACTGGAGTGGCACGGTCCGCAACTATGTCGACGAGTGCCTGTCCGGCGCCGCGGGACCGCGCGGCCGTGACTTCAACATGCGCTGGATCGCGTCTCTGGTTGCCGAAGCCTACCGCATCCTGATGCGCGGCGGCGTGTTCCTGTATCCGGCCGATTCACGCCCGGGCTATCGCGAGGGCCGGCTGCGCCTGGTGTACGAAGCGCATCCGATGGCGCTGATCATGGAGTGGGCCGGCGGCTTGGCCTCGAGCGGCCGCGCGCGCATCCTCGAATTGTCGGCGCGCTCGCCACATCAGCGTGCACCGCTGATCATGGGCGACGTCCGCCTGGTGCGCGATGTCGATCAGCTTCACGAAGGCGTCGAGCCGCTGTTCGAAACCAGCGATGCGCCCCTGTTCGCCCGCCGCGGCCTGTTCCGCTGAGCGAACACTGCCGGGCGCCTCCTGCTCGGCGAGACTTCCGGAGAAAAGTCATGTCACGTCGTCATCCCATCATCTCGATCACCGGCTCGTCCGGTGCGGGCACCACGTCGGTCAAGAAGACCTTCGAGAACATCTTCCGCCGCGAGAACGTCAAGGCGGCCTACATCGAGGGCGACGCGTTCCATCGCTACAATCGCGAGGAGATGCGCCGCAAGATGGTCGAGGAGGCCGAGTGCGGCAACAAGCACTTCAGCCATTTCAGCCCGGACACCAACCTGTTCGAGGAGCTGGAGAAGACGTTTCGCGACTATTCCGAGACCGGCACCGGCATGACGCGCCACTACGTGCACGATGAGGAGGAGGCGCGGCTCTACGACACCAGGCCCGGCAATTTCACCGAATGGAGCCGGCTGCCCGAGGATTCCGACCTGCTGTTCTACGAGGGCCTGCACGGCGCCGTCGTCACCGAGAAGGTCAACATCGCGCAGCATGCCGACCTGAAGATCGGCGTCGTGCCGGTGATGAATCTCGAATGGATCCAGAAGCTGCACCGCGACCGCGCCTCGCGCGGCTACACCACCGAGGCGGTGACCGACACGATCCTGCGGCGCATGCCGGACTACGTGAACTACATCATCCCGCAGTTCTCCGAGACCGACATCAACTTCCAGCGCGTGCCGACGGTCGACACGTCGAACCCGTTCATTGCGCGCTGGATCCCGACGCCCGACGAATCGATGGTCGTGATCCGCCTCAAGAATCCGCGCGGCATCGACTTCCCGTATCTGCTCTCGATGATCCAGGGCAGCTTCATGTCGCGCGCCAATTCGATCGTGATCCATGGCTCGAAGCTCGACCTCGCCATGCAGCTCATTCTCACCCCGATGATCATGCAACTGATGGACCGAAAGAGGCGCACGCTATGACCGCCACCGCTCTGCAAAAGCCAGCCGCCAAGGTCGATACGGCCCATGCCGAGATGGCGAACGCCATTCGCTTCCTTGCCATCGACGCCGTGGAGAAGGCGAAGTCCGGTCATCCGGGCATGCCGATGGGCATGGCCGACGTCGCCACCGTGCTGTTCTCCCGCTTCATGAAGTTCGACCCCGCCGATCCGGCCTGGCCGGATCGTGACCGCTTCGTGCTGTCGGCTGGCCATGGCTCGATGCTGCTCTATGCGCTGCTGCATCTGACCGGCTACGAGGCGGTGACGATCGACGAAATCAAGGCGTTCCGGCAATGGGGCGCCAAGACGCCGGGGCATCCGGAATACGGCCACACGCCGGGCGTCGAAACCACCACCGGTCCGCTGGGGCAGGGAATCGCCACCGCCGTCGGCATGGCGCTGGCCGAGCGCCTGATGAATGCGCGCTACGGCGATGATCTGGTCGATCACTACACCTACGTCATCGCCGGCGACGGCTGCCTGATGGAAGGCATCAGTCACGAGGCGATCTCGCTCGCCGGCCATCTCAAGCTCAATCGTCTGATCGTGCTGTTCGACGACAACGGCATCTCGATCGACGGCTCGACCGGGCTTGCCTGCTCCGATGATCAGCTCGCGCGGTTCGCGGCGTCGGGCTGGGCCACGAGCCGCATCGACGGCCACGATCCCGAGGCGATCGCGGCGGCGATCGCTGCGGCGCGACAGAGCGATCGTCCGAGCATGATCGCGTGCCGCACCACGATCGGCTTCGGCTCGCCCGGACGGCAGGGCTCGGAGAAGGCGCATGGCGCGCCGCTTGGTCCGGAGGAAGTCGAGAAGACCCGCGCCGCGCTGCATTGGCCGCACCGCCCGTTCGAAGTGCCGGCGGACGTGCTGGTGAGCTGGCGCGAGATCGGGGCGCGCGGGCGCAGCGTGCGCCAGGCCTGGAAGGAGCGTGCGCGCAAGCAGTGCAGCGCGGACCGCTCGCCGTGCCACGATGCGCTGAACAAGAAGATGCCCGCGGTCTATACGGAACGGATGGCGCAATTCATCGCGCAGCTCACCGCCGAGCGGCCCAAGATCGCGACGCGCCAGGCCTCGCAGAACGTCATCGACGTGATCGCGACCGTGCTGCCCAACCTGCTCGGCGGCTCGGCGGACCTGACCCATTCGAACCTGACCAAGGCCAAGACGCATAAATCGGTGACGCCCGCGACCATGGATGGCAACTACGTCCATTACGGCGTGCGTGAGCACGCAATGGCCGCGGCGATGAACGGCGTCGCGTTGCATGGCGGCTTCATTCCCTATGGCGGCACCTTCCTTGCGTTCGCCGACTACAATCGGCCGGCGATCCGTCTCGCCGCATTGATGGGAATCCGCGTCATTCACGTCATGACGCACGATTCCATCGGCCTCGGCGAGGACGGCCCGACGCATCAGCCGGTCGAGCATGTGCCGAGCCTGCGCGCCATTCCTAATCTCCTGGTGTTCCGTCCCGCCGATGCGGTCGAGACCGCGGAAGCCTGGGACTGCGCGTTGCGGGCGGAGACCTCGCCATCGGTGCTGTGCCTGTCGCGCCAGGCGCTGCCGGCCTTCCGCACCGAGGCGTCGGACCACAACAAGGTGTCGCTCGGCGCCTATGTGGTCGTCGAGCCGGAGGCCGGCCGCGACGTGACACTGATTGCGACCGGTTCGGAGGTGGCGATCGCGATGGAGGCGGCCAAGCTGCTCGAGGCAGATGGGGTGCATGCGGCGGTGGTGTCGGCACCGTGTTTCGAATTGCTCCGCAAGCAGAGCGCGGACTATCGCGCCCAGGTGCTGGGCAACGCGCCGCGCATCGGCGTCGAGGCCGCCGTCGAGGGCGAGTGGGCGCGCTGGCTCGGCGATGCCGGCGAGTTCGTCGGCATGCAGGGCTTTGGCGCCTCGGCGCCGGCCGATGTCCTTTACCGCGAGTTCGGCATCACGCCGGCCGCGGTGGCCGATGCGGCCATGCGCAACATCATCAGGGCACGGGCGTCCTGACGGACGTTTCGACGCTCACAGAACAGAACACGAAGAGGGACGGAGACGACCATGGCGCGGATCACGCTCAGACAATTGCTGGACCATGCCGCCGAGCGCGGCTACGGCGTGCCGGCGTTCAACATCAACAACATGGAGCAGGGGCTTGCGATCATGGAGGCGGCGGCAGCGGTAGACGCGCCCGTGATCATCCAGGCCTCGCGCGGGGCGCGCTCCTATGCTGGCGACATCATGCTGTCGAAGATGATCGACGCGCTCGAGGAGATGTATTCGCAGATCCCGCTCTGCCTGCACCAGGACCACGGCAACGACGAGGCCACCTGCGCCACCGCGATCAAGTACGGCTTCACCTCGGTGATGATGGACGGCTCGCTCAAGGCCGACGCCAAGACCGCGGCCGACTATGAGTACAATGTCGACATCACCCGCCGCGTCACCGACATGGCGCACTGGGTCGGCGCCTCCGTCGAAGGCGAACTCGGCGTGCTCGGCTCGCTCGAGCATGGCGGCGGCGAGCAGGAGGACGGCCACGGCCTCGAAGGCAAGGTCAGCCGCGACCAGCTGCTGACGGATCCGGACCAGGCCGTCGATTTCGTCCGCGCCACCAAGGTCGACGCGCTGGCGATCGCGATGGGCACCTCGCACGGCGCCTACAAGTTCTCGCGCAAGCCGGACGGCGAGATCCTCGCCATGAACGTGATCGAGGAGATCCATCGCCGGCTGCCGAACACGCATCTGGTCATGCATGGCTCGTCCTCGGTGCCGCAATCCCTGCAGGACATGTTCAACCAGTTCGGCGGCGAGATGCCGCAGACCTGGGGCGTGCCGGTCGAGGAGATCGTGCGCGGCATCCGCCACGGCGTGCGCAAGGTCAACATCGACACCGACTGCCGGCTCGCCATGACCGCGATCTTCCGGAAAGTGGGTGCGTCGTCGAAGGTCGAGTTCGATCCGCGCAAGTTCCTGAAGCCGGCGATGGATTCGATGCGCGACCTGTGCCGTGAGCGCTTCGAGCAGTTCGGCGCCGCAGGCAATGCATCCAGGATCAAGGTCATTCCGCTCGCCGAAATGGCCAAGCGCTACCGCTCCGGTGCGCTCGATCCGCGAATTGGGGGAATGACCGAAGCTGCGTGACTTCAACAGCCACAACAATACAGCCAGGAGGAACACATGAACGACCCATCGATCACGGTGCGCGGCAAGGATCGCTACAAGTCCGGCGTCATGGAATACAAGAAGATGGGCTATTGGGAGCCGTCCTATCAGCCCAAGGATACCGACGTGATCGCGTTGTTCCGCGTCACGCCGCAGGACGGCGTCGACCCGACCGAGGCCTGCGCCGCAGTCGCCGGTGAATCCTCCACCGCGACCTGGACCGTGGTGTGGACCGATCGCCTGACCGCGGCCGAGAAGTATCGCGCCAAGTGCTACCGCGTCGAGCCGGTGCCGGGCTCGCCCGGAAGCTACTTCGCCTACATCGCATACGATCTCGACCTGTTCGAGCCGGGCTCGATCTCCAACCTCACGGCCTCGATCATCGGCAATGTGTTCGGCTTCAAGCCGCTCAAGGCACTGCGGCTCGAGGACATGCGGCTGCCCGTGGCCTATGTGAAGACGTTCCAGGGGCCGGCGACCGGCATCGTGGTCGAACGTGAGCGGCTCGACAAGTTCGGCCGCCCCCTGCTGGGCGCGACCGTCAAGCCGAAGCTCGGCCTGTCCGGCCGCAACTACGGCCGCGTGGTGTACGAAGCGCTCAAGGGCGGCCTCGACTTCACCAAGGACGACGAGAACATCAACTCGCAGCCGTTCATGCATTGGCGCGAGCGGTTCCTGTACTGCATGGAGGCGGTCAACAAGGCGCAGGCGGCGAGCGGCGAGATCAAGGGCACCTATCTCAACGTCACCGCGGCGACGATGGAGGACATGTACGAGCGCGCCGAGTTCGCCAAGGAGCTCGGCTCGAACATCATCATGATTGACCTCGTGATCGGCTACACCGCGATCCAGTCGATGGCGAAATGGTCCCGCAAGAACGACATGATCCTGCATCTGCACCGCGCTGGTCATTCGACCTATACGCGGCAGCGTGCGCACGGCGTGTCGTTCCGCGTCATCGCCAAGTGGATGCGGCTCGCCGGCGTCGATCACATCCATGCCGGCACCGTGGTCGGAAAGCTCGAGGGCGATCCCAACACCACGCGCGGCTATTACGACATCTGCCGCGAGGATTTCAACCCGATGCGGCTCGAGCATGGCGTGTTCTTCGACCAGAACTGGGCGAGCCTGAACAAGCTGATGCCGGTGGCGTCCGGCGGCATCCATGCCGGCCAGATGCACCAGCTGCTCGACCTGCTCGGCGAGGACGTCGTGCTGCAGTTCGGCGGCGGCACCATCGGCCATCCGCGCGGCATCGCGGCCGGCGCGACCGCCAACCGCGTCGCGCTGGAAGCGATGATCCTCGCCCGCAACGAGGGTCGCGACTACGTCCACGAAGGTCCGGAGATCCTCGCCAAGGCGGCGCAGACCTGCACGCCGCTGCGTGAGGCGCTGGAGATCTGGAAGGACGTCACCTTCAACTACGAATCGACGGACTCGCCGGACTTCGTGCCGACCGTCACCCCCGCCGCCTAAACCTCGTTCGATGCGTCGCCGCGCTGCGGGCCGGACCCCGGCCCGCCCGGCAGCACAACATCAGGAGATTTCACCATGCGTGTGACCCAAGGCTGCTTTTCCTTCCTGCCCGACCTGACCGACGACCAGATCACGGCCCAGATCCAGTACTGTCTCGAGAAGAACTGGGCCGTGAACATCGAGTTCACCGACGATCCGCATCCCCGCAACACCTATTGGGAGATGTGGGGGCTGCCGATGTTCGACCTGCGCGACGCCGCCGGCATCATGCGCGAGCTGTCGGAATGCCGGAAGATCTACGGCGACCGCTACATCCGGATCTCAGCATTCGATTCCAGCCATGGCTGGGAGTCGATCCGGCTGTCCTTCATCGTCAACCGGCCGAAGAACGAGCCCGGCTTCCGGCTCGACCGCCAGGAAACCGTTGGGCGCAATCAGCGTTATTCGACGCGGTCCTACGCGGCCGAGCGTCCCGAAGGCGAACGCTACTCCTAACATAAGCTACGCTGGAGTCGCCGGCCTGGTCGGCGGCTCCAGCGCCGGCCCTGCCGTCGTGGCAAAGTCCGATTTGCTGATTCCGATTTGACGGCGTACCCTGCTTGCCGGAGTTCGCGGGGGCATTCCGCCAGCGTGTGCGAACTTCGGCGAGCGGAGCACAGCCCATGATGCAGGCCACGCAGGCGGATGCCAAGGAGGCGACGCCGGTCGAGACGATCGATCTGCGCCGCGAGTTCGAGAGCGTCGACATCGCCCCGGTGCTGGAGCAGCTCGACCGCGAACTGGTCGGCCTCGCGCCGGTGAAGACGCGGATCCGCGAGATCGCCTCCCTGCTGCTGATGGAGCGCATCCGCCAGAAGATGGGTCTGGCGACGACGTTCCCGACCCTGCACATGTCGTTCACCGGCAACCCCGGCACCGGCAAGACCACGGTCGCGCTGCGCATGGCCGGCATCCTGCACCGGCTCGGCTTCGTCCGCCGCGGCCATGTCATCAGCGTCACCCGCGATGACCTCGTCGGCCAATACATCGGCCATACTGCGCCGAAGACCAAGGAAGTGCTGAAGAAGGCGATGGGCGGCGTGCTGTTCATCGACGAGGCCTATTACCTGTACCGTCCCGAGAACGAGCGCGACTACGGCCAGGAGTCGATCGAGATCCTGCTGCAGATCATGGAGTCGCAGCGCGAGGACCTGGTGGTGATCCTCGCCGGCTATGCCGACCGGATGGAGAAATTCTTCCAGAGCAATCCCGGCTTCCGCTCGCGCATTGCTCATCACATCGACTTTCCCGACTATTCCGAAGGCGAGCTCCTGACGATCGCCGAGATGATGCTCGAGGGGCAGAACTACCGGTTTTCACCCGAGGCGCGCGCGGCATTCGAGAAGTACATCGCGGTCCGTCGGACCCAGCCGCTGTTCTCCAACGCCCGCTCGATCCGCAATGCGCTGGACCGGATTCGGCTACGCCAGGCCAACCGGCTGGTGTCGCGGCTCGACCGCGTGCTGACGGCGGAGGAGGTGATGTCGATCGAAGCCAGCGACGTCTTGGCAAGCCGCGTGTTCGCCAAGGGAGCGGCGAACGAGGGGATGCGGACGGAGGAGCAGCCATGAGCCTCGCCGTGGTCCCGAACTTGACGCGCGACGAGCTCCGGGCGCGGATCGCCGGCGCCGGCGCATTGCTTCTCGATGTCGACGGCACGATGGCGGAGACCGAGGAGATTCATCGCGAGGCTTTCAATGAGGCCTTTGTGGATGCGAAGCTGGACTGGCATTGGGGCCGACGCGTCTACAAGGAGCTGCTGCGCGTCGCCGGCGGCAAGGAGCGTATTCGCGCCTTCGACCAGATGCGGCGCAGTGGCCCGCCCTTGAGCGACGCCGTGATCGCGAGGCTGCACCGGGTCAAGACGGAACGTTTTGCCGCCCTGATGGCCGACAAGGGCTGTCCGTTGCGGCCCGGCGTGAAGGAGCTGCTCGATGCGGCGATCGGCCGCGGTCAGCGGATGGCGATCGCGACCACGACCACGCGTGTGAATATCGACGCGCTGCTCGCGCCGGTGCTCGGTCGGGATTGGGAGACGATGTTTGCAGCCGTCGTCGCCGCCGACGACGTTGCGCGCAAGAAGCCTGCGCCCGACGTCTACATCGAGGTGCTGTCACAGCTCGACTTGCCGGCTGCGAATTGTATCGCGATCGAAGATTCCGGCAATGGACTGATGGCGGCGACACGCGCCGGTGTCCCGGTGCTCATCACGCGCAGCCTCTACTTTCATGATGACAGTTTCAACGGCGCGCTCGCGGTGCTCGACGACCTCAGCGAATTGTTTACCTGAGGTGTCATGAGGTACCAGCAAACTCAAGAATGGTTCTAACTATATACATCATAGTGCGCATGGCTGTTCGCCATCGCGTTCTATTGCTGTTGCGATGAGAACGTGTAATGCCTTGATCGCATGCTGACATGTCGAGTCGAGGTCGTGAGTATGGCCCGCACGCAGGCCAAGGTTAACAAACGCAGTGACGTCCCGCGCGCGGTCGCGCTGCGTGGACGAGTCGGACGGCCGCCGAAAGCGCTGGCCGGTAATATCGAAGAACGGATTCTGGACGCGGCGCGTGAGGTATTCCTCGAGCGCGGCTTCGATGGCACCAGCATCGATGAGATCGCCGAGCGGGCGCCGGCCTCCAAGCCCACTATTTATGCACGCTATTCCGGCAAGCCTGCCCTGTTTGCCGCCATCGTCGAACGTTCCATCGATGAGCGGATGGCGCTGGGCTCGTCCTACACGTTGCCGTCCGGGACGGTGCAGGAGAAGCTGGCCGGGCTTGCGATGGCCATCGTCGACCGTGCGTTGAAGGAGTCGATTGGGCTGTTCCGCGTCACGATCGGCGAAGCCTATCGCTTTCCTGATCTGAGCTGCCAGTTTCACGAGCTGTCGCGCCAGCGGGCAAGCCGCGCCGTGGCGTCGTTGCTGGCTGATACGATCGGCTCACCGGCAACATCGGCCAAGCGCGCGCCGTCCAAGGCGGCGACCGCCTCCGCCGAAATCTTCATCGACCTGATCGTGCTACCGCTGCTGATGCGGGCCCTGATGGGAACGTCTGAAAAGTCCGTTCGCAAGGAGATGCCGGGCTTCGTCCGCGAGCGCGTCAAGATCTTCCTGATGTTGCAAGCCAAAACCTCGGCGTGAGCTCAGCGGCGGCGCAGTGACGTCGGTTCGAGCGTCACCTGCTTGAGATCCTTGCCGCTGACGACGACGATGATGAAGGCGAGCTTGCCGTCCTTGGTGATCAGGCCGCCACTGATGGCCTTGCCCGCTGCGGATCGTTCCGCGATCCGGATCGCATCCGACATCCGTAGCGCGATGCCGTTGAGCGCGGCCAGGCTGGTGCGGTCGCCCTCGTTGAGGCCCTGCACGGTCGAGAACAGGACGCTGCTCAGCACCTTGGCGGTGGCGCAGTCGATATCGGATTCCCAGATCTGGCCCTTCAGCAGCGTGCGAACCTTGTAGACCGGCGCGCCGAGGCCGCCCTCGAAGCTGATGTCCGCGGTCTTGGATCCCGGATGCAGCTTCTCAGCAACTCGCAACGCCTGGTGCAGCGAGACTTCCGTTCGGCGGAACCGGTCGAGCTCGAGGTCGATCGTTGCCTGGCTGAGCGCGGGATCCGTGGCGGACGGTGCTTCCGTAGTGGACTGCGGCTGAATGTCGGTGACGCGGGCCATTGCAGCGACCGGCGTCAACGCCGTCCAGCACGACAGCATCAGCGAAAGAAGTAGCTTTGATCTCATGGACGTCTCACCGGCTCCACGCCTCGCCCGGCAGTTTGGGGCGTCATATCCGAATCGAACGTTAAGAACTAAACCGTTTCGTTTCTTAAAGGCTCGCCATCGAGGCCTGTCAACGCGGCGTTCTGCCACTCGCCGATGGCTTCGATCAATTGCGCGCGAGCGGCGTGGTCGGGAACCTCAATGGCACCGCGCTGGGCGTTTGTCGACAACTGCGATAAGTTGTTCGGCGTTTCAATCATTGCGGTGAATTTTGCCGCGACGGCGTCTTCCATTGTCATGCCAGCGTCATGCAAGCCGGCTGGAAGGGCGTCATCAGAAGGAGCATCAATGATCAAGCGCCGGGCCATCATCACGATCACCTTCACCGCGGCGGCGCTGCTCGCGGCTTTCGGCAGCGGGGCGGAGGCGGCGCAGTGCGGCTCGTCACCGGCGGGTTTCGAGGGCTGGAAGCGCGAGTTCGGCGAGGAGGCGCGCGCCAAGGGGATCGGCAACACCGCGCTCGCGGCGCTGATGCAGACCAACTACGCCTCGGCCACCATCGCCGCCGACCGCGGCCAGCGCAGCTTCAGCCTGTCGCTCGAACAGTTCCTCGCCAAGCGCGGCGCTGCGACCATCGTCGCGCGCGGCCGTCAGCTGAAGCAGTCGCAGGCGGCGATGTTCGCCTCGATCGAGCAGCGCTACGGCGTGCCGCCTGGGCCGCTGATCGCGATCTGGGGCATGGAGAGCGGCTTCGGCAGCCAGCGCGGCAACCAGCACATGCTGTCGTCGATCGCGACGCTGGCCTATGATTGCCGCCGTCCGGAATTCTTCACCGAGCAGCTCTATGCCGCGCTCAAGCTGATCGACCGCGGCGTGCTGTCGGGCGCCACGCGCGGCTCGATGCACGGCGAGGTCGGGCAGACCCAGTTCATGCCCAAGAACATCCTGGCCTACGGCATCGGCAATCTCGACGTCGCCGCCAACGCGCTGGCCTCGACCGCCAACTTCCTGCGTGCCAATGGCTGGAAGGCGGGCGCCGGCTATCAGCCGGGCGAGCCGAACTTTGTCGCCATCGAAGCCTGGAACGCCGCCGGCGTCTACCAGAAGGCCATCGCGCTGATGGGCCGCCAGATCGACGGCGGCGGCTCGGCCGCGGAGCGGTGAGGTCGACTAATCACTTCAAAAAAAGCGGCGCTTCATCACTGAAGCGCCGCTTCGTCTTAGTCAGTCAGCCGTTCGGCCTCACGCCTTCAGCTCGAACCGGTCCAGGTTCATCACCTTGGTCCAGGCGGCGACGAAGTCCTTGACGAACTTCTGCTTGGCATCCGAGCTCGCATAGACCTCGGCGAGCGCGCGTAGTTGCGAGTGCGAGCCGAAGATCAGGTCGGCGCGGGTCGCGGTCCACTTCACGGCGCCGGACTTGCGGTCGCGGCCCTCGAAGGTGTGCTCGCCCTTGTCGACCGGCGTCCACGCCACGCCCATGTCGAGCAGGTTGACGAAGAAGTCGTTCGACAGCGTCTCCGTCTGCGCGGTGAAGACGCCGTGCTTGGAGCCGGCTGCGTTGGCGCCGAGCACGCGCAGGCCGCCGACCAGCACGGTCATCTCCGGCGCGGTCAGGTTGAGCAGCTGGGCCTTGTCGACCAGCAGCTCCTCGCCCGACAGCCACTGCTTGCCGCTGAGATAGTTGCGGAAGCCGTCATGGGTCGGCTCGAGCACTGCGAACGATTCGACGTCGGTCTGCTCCTGCGAGGCATCGGTGCGGCCCGGTGCGAACGGCACCGTCACCTCGACGCCGGCCTTCTTGGCCGCCGCCTCGACGCCGGCATTGCCGGCCAGCACGATCAGGTCGGCGAGCGAGATCTTCTTCGCCCCGGCATTGAACTCCTTCTGGATGCCTTCCAGCGCGGACAGCACCTTGGCGAGCTCGGCCGGGTTGTTGACCGCCCAGTCTTTCTGCGGAGCGAGGCGAATGCGCGCGCCATTGGCGCCGCCGCGCTTGTCGGAGCCGCGGAAGGTCGAGGCCGAGGCCCAGGCGGTCGAGACCAGCTGCGCGACGTTCAGGCCCGAGGCGAGGATCTTCGCCTTGAGCGCGGCGACGTCCTTGTCGTCGACGAGCGGATGGTCGACGGCCGGCAGCGGATCCTGCCAGATCAGATCCTCCTTCGGCACCTGCGGGCCGAGGTAGCGCACCTTCGGACCCATGTCGCGATGGGTCAGCTTGAACCAGGCGCGGGCGAAGGCGTCGGCGAACTGATCCGGGTTCTCCAGGAAGCGGCGCGAGATCTTCTCGTAGGCCGGATCGAAGCGCAGCGCGAGGTCGGTGGTCAGCATCGACGGCGTGTGGCGCTTCGACTTGTCATGCGCGTCCGGCACCGTGTTGGCACCGGCGCCATGCTTCGGCTTCCACTGATGCGCGCCGGCCGGGCTCTTGGTGAGCTCCCACTCGTAGCCGAACAGGTTCCAGAAGAAGTTGTTGCTCCACTTGGTCGGCGTGGTCGTCCAGATCACCTCGAGGCCGGAGGTGATGGTGTCGCCTGCCTTGCCGGATGCGTACTTGCTGGACCAGCCGAGACCCTGCTGCGCGATGTCGGCGCCTTCCGGCTCGGCACCGACCAGCGACGCATCACCGGCGCCATGGGTCTTGCCGAAGGTGTGGCCGCCGGCGATCAGCGCCACGGTCTCTTCGTCGTCCATCGCCATGCGGGCGAAGGTCTCGCGAATGTCGCGCGCCGCCGCCAGCGGATCGGGGTTGCCGTTCGGACCTTCCGGGTTGACGTAGATGAGGCCCATCTGCACGGCGCCGAGGGAGCCTGCGAGTTCGCGGTCGCCGCTGTAGCGCTCGTCGGCGAGCCACTTGCCTTCCGGACCCCAATAGATGTCCTGCTCCGGCTCCCAGGTGTCGGCGCGGCCGCCGCCGAAGCCGAACGTCTTGAAGCCCATCGACTCCAGCGCGACGTTGCCGGTCAGCACGAACAGATCGGCCCAGGAGATCTTCTGGCCGTATTTCTGCTTGATCGGCCACAGCAGGCGGCGGGCCTTGTCGAGGTTGGCGTTGTCTGGCCAGCTGTTCAGTGGCGCGAAACGCTGCTGACCAGTGCCGGCGCCGCCGCGGCCGTCGCCGATGCGATAGGTGCCGGCGGCATGCCAGGCCATGCGGATGAACAGCGGACCGTAATGGCCGAAATCGGCCGGCCACCATTCCTGCGAATCGGTCATCAGCGCGGTCAGGTCCTTGACCAGCGCGTCGAGATCGAGGCTCTTGAATTCCTTGGAATAATCGAACGCCTCACCGAGCGGGTCGGAGAGGTTCGAATGCTGATGCAGCACCGACAGATCGAGCTGGTTCGGCCACCAGTCCTTGTTCTTGAATCCTTTCACGCCGCCCGAGAACGGGCACTTGCTGACGTCATCCATAGTCGCCTCCTGAACCTGCATCTTTCCCCTGGGGGAAGGGTGGCGGGACCCTACGCGGCCACCCCGATCAGGGGAAGTTGAGATTGGTGATCGCAGCGATAAGATTATCTGATGAATAACGTATGGCGCTCGCTCACCCTGCACCATATGCCACTCTTGATTGCATCCCGAGATTGCCGACGCTGCGAGGTGGGGGAAAATTGACTCCATGCTCGCGGCCGATAAGATTATCTGATGATACATTTGACGATGCGGCAGCTTCGCTACTTCGATGCGCTGGCGCGTCTCGGCCATTTCGGCCGTGCCGCGGAGGCCTGCGCGATCTCGCAGCCGGCGCTCTCGATGCAGATCAAGGAAATGGAGGACGCGCTCGGCGGCGTCCTGCTGGAGCGCAATGCGCGCCAGGTGGTGCTGACCCGCTTCGGCGAACAACTGGCCGAACGCGTTCGCGAAATCCTGCGCTCGGTCGATGAGCTCGGCGATTTCGCCCGCGCCTCGCGCGACAAGCTCACCGGCCGGCTGCGGCTCGGCATGATCCCGACCGTCGCGCCCTATCTGTTGCCGAAGGTGATCGGAAGTCTGACGCGCAAGCAGCCCGAGATCGACATTCACGTGCGCGAGTCGAAGACGCCGACCCTGATCGAGGAACTGATCGAGGGCCGGCTCGATGCAGCGATCGTCGCGCTGCCGGTGTCGGAGCCCTCGCTCACCGAGGTCGCGCTGTTCTCGGAAAATTTCCTGCTGGTGCGTCCGCCCGAATATGAAGGCGCACCGGTGCCGAGCAGCGAGAGCCTGCGCGAGATGCGGCTGTTGCTGTTGGAGGAGGGGCACTGCTTCCGCGACCAGGCGCTGTCGTTCTGCAACATGCAGGCGCCGCGCGAGATGCTCGATGCCTCCTCGCTCTCGACCTTGGTGCAGATGGTCGGCGCCGGCATGGGCGTGACGTTGATTCCGGAGATGGCCGTCGGCGTCGAGACGCGCTCCGCTTCGGTGTCGCTGGCGCGCTTCGCCGAGCCGCAGCCCCAGCGCACCATCGGCATGGTCTGGCGCAAGACCAGCCCGCTCGCCAAGCAGCTCATTCAGATCTCCGAGGTCGTCGGCAGCGCGGCGGAAGGGCTGCGCAAGCAGACCGCGGCAGGTCAGGGCCGCAAGCGGCGCGGCTGAGCAGCGAGGAAGATCCGGCGAAGGCGGACCTCGTCGTTCTTCGAGACGCGCGAGCAGTCTCGGCCGGCGATGGCATGGCTCTTGTATCGATCTCCGCAAGCGGCTGCGCGCCGAGGGCGCGCGCCGGGAGAGCGGTCATGTCTGAAGCGGCGAACACCGAGACGTTCTGGGTCGGAACGATCGTCGACTGGCTGGTCAAGAACGCCAGCCTGCGCAGGGAACGCGTCGACCTCAAGCGCAAGTTCACGCAGGAACCGTATAATCTGAGCGCCGTCAGGGTCCTGACCATGATGGATGAGCTCGTCGCGCTCCATCATGCGCGCAGCGGTGCGAAGCTCGTGCTGTCACAGAACTGGCGGCTCGCGCATCGCAACGACAGCGTCGGCGATTTCATTGTCGCCTTTCTTCGCCTGGTGCTGCCCGATGCCCCCGTCACGACCGACAATGGCGCGCCGTCCCCCGGCCAGATGTCGGAAAGCCGACAGGGCCGGGCGCATAATCAGCGTCTCGAGGCGCTGCGCGCCGATCCTCGTGGCGATTGGCGGCCGGTCGATCTCGAGATCATCGCTTCGCAATATGCGATGAAGTTTCGCAAGATCACCGGGACGCACGAGGTCTTCCTGCATCCCTCGGTGCCGCACTGCGTGACCATTCCGCTCAAGGCCCGGATCAGGGCGCCCCACATCCGCGCCTTCGTCGCCATGATCGACCGCATGGACGAGGTGGTGCGATGAGCGATCTCAGCGCCTACGCCTATGAGGTGACGGAGCTCGGGCGCGAGGATGGCGGCGGCCTGCTCGTCACCTTTCCGGATCTTCCCGGCGTCATCGGCATCGGCGAGACGACCGAGCAGGCCGTCGCGGACGGACGACAGGCGCTGTTTGCCGCGCTCGATGCGTTCAAGGCCGTCGACCGCGAGCCTCCGCTTCCCGGCGCGGTCCGCCTGCCGTGAGACCTGCCCCGCCATCTCAGCCATCACCGCCACGGGAGAGACCATGCCGTTGACAGAGGACGCCATCCAGGTCGGCAAGTGCTACAAGACGAGGATCGCCGAGAGCTACAAGGTGCTGTCGATCACCCGCGGCATCGTTACCTACCAGACGCTGACCTCGCCCCTGCGGATCAACACCGGCATCAAGGCGTTCGCGGACGCGGTCTACAAGGAGATCCGCTGTCCAGAGCAAGGTTAGCGGAGCAGTCCCGGCGTGACCTTGTCGTCCGCCGCGCGACTCCGAGAGTGAGAACCGCGACCCCTCCGCCGTCATTGCGAGCGCAGCGAAGCAATCCAGGGTGGTCGGCGGGACTCTGGATTGCTTCGCTGCGCTCGCAATGACGCGGAGAGGGTTTCGCTTGTGTCGTGCGGAGGGGGGATGAGAGTGGAACAGCGTGACGACGGCGTGCTTGCTTTTGTCGACGATGACGGCCGGATCTGGGCGCAATGTGCACGGCCGTCGCAGCATCCCGACGATTCGGACTACGTGATCGAAGGCCCGCTGTGCGGCTTCATCTATGACGAGGGCACCTTCACCCCCGACAGTGAGCAGGCCTTCCGGGCCTGGCTGGACGACCGCCTGATCAGCGACGAGATCTTCCATGTGAGGCACAGGGACGCCGCGTTGGAGCTGTGCCGGCGCATCGCGGCGGCCGCGCGCGAGATCCTGAAGGACCGGACGGCCTTGTCGCCTGGTGGATGAATGATTCCGAAAAACAAAAATGACTTGCGAATAATCGGAAATTGTGCTTTCTTGCATCCATCCCGCCTCGAGCAGAGGGACGTACGCGTCGTCACGAACGTGAGGTGGGCTGCGATGGACGTGGCGGTTGCGCTTGACGAGCGCGGTCGACGCGGACGGCGAAGTCGTGTGGTCCTGGCCTCTCGACGCTGAGGTCAAGTCCGTGATCGTTGCTGTGACGGCACGCGCGGGCGATGGGGGCAATAAAGCCGATCCCCAGGGAGAGCACGAAGGACACCGTTAAAACCAGTCGCGCGGGGAAGGCCGGGATGTCCCAGCCGAACCTGTGGTACCTGCCGCCTGCATTTTTTTCTGCAGGCGGGCCATGGGGGCGGCAGGCTCCCGGCCTTCTCCGCGCCCTCGACTTGAGGAGGGCGGTGACGAATGCACAATCCGGGCACGATGTGCCGCGGGAAGGCGATGCCGCGTGCTGTTCGTCCAGGTCTCGTAGTTCGTCGTCTTTGTCTGGTCCACTCGTCTTTATTTGATCTATGAGTTTGGCAACCGCCAACCACACCCTCTACTGTCGTCCTGGACAAGCGCGCGGCACGCGCGCGCAGATCCGGGACCCATAACCCCAGGCAGACGTATGAGGCACGATGGCCGCTCCATCTCGCCCCGCCACGACCGTCACGGCGTATGGATCCCGGGTCGGCGCCCACCAACGCTGTCGCGTTGGTGAGCTTGCCCGGGACGACACTGTTTGTGTGGTGGCCGCGGTGGCCAATCAGGACGCAGTGCGTGTGCTTGCCAAGACCGTCAACGAACTCCTCCGCCGTCATCCCGGACAAGTGCGCGGCACGCGCGCGCCGATCCGGGATCCATAACCCCAGGGAGATGTATGAGGCACGATGGCCGCTCCATCTCGCCCAGCCACACCCGTCACGGCGTATGGATCCCGGGTCAGCGGCCACCAACGCTTCGCGTTGGCCTTGCCCGGGATGACACTGTTGGTGTGGTGAGCGATGCGGCCAATCAGATGCACGGATGTGAGTGGCAGCTGCCGACGCCTCGTGAACGGATCAGGGACGTGACGCACATTCGGTCCTCCCATTCCGATAGGTGTCTGTACACCGCCGTCTCGGGCGAAGAACCTCGCACGCGCGCATCGGTAGCGAATCAAATAAGTTCGAGACGAGCGCGGGAGATCAGGCTTTTTGTCGGGCGTACGGCCTTCGAT
Source organism: Bradyrhizobium sp. HKCCYLS20291 (assembly GCF_051167715.1). Lineage (NCBI taxonomy): Bacteria > Pseudomonadati > Pseudomonadota > Alphaproteobacteria > Hyphomicrobiales > Nitrobacteraceae > Bradyrhizobium > Bradyrhizobium sp. HKCCYLS20291. The sequence goes on from NZ_JBNPTO010000019.1 coordinate 58,430, forward strand.
CCGCAGGTGTTGCTGCGATCTTTCCCCTGGGGAGGGGGCTATACGATGAGAAAGTTGTGCGCGCTGGGAGCCGCGATGAGCCTGTGCGGCTGCACGCTGCTGCCGCTGGATGAGCACCGTGGCGCGGCCACGATCCAGTCATTCAAGAGCGCCATCCAGTGTGAAGTCGCAGCCGTCGCCTCCGAGGAGCGCTACAAGCATTTCCATCTGTCGAAATGGCTGGTCAAGGCGTCGCTCGACATGACGCTGATCAATACCGTGTCGGGAGATACGTCGGGGATCGCCACCGTGGTTTCGGCCAGCTTGGCCACGATCAATCCAAGCACGTCGCTCAGCGGCAAGTTCACGCATAGCGGTCATCTCGACTTCGCCATCGCCGTCCCGGAGGCGCTCGAACTCTACGGCGAAACCTGCCGCGGGCCAGATCCCTCCCAGACCCGCCTCGGTCTCGCCGGCTGGATCGCGGCCACCCTCGATGAAATCAAACCCGAGCATCACGGCGGACTGAGCTACACGGTCGATGTCGACGTGGTCGCCAGCGCAGGCACCCGCTTCGGCTTCATCTTCAGCATTCTCAACACCATCAATTCCGGCGGCCTCTACAGCCGCGAGGGCGTCCACCATCTCGTCGTCACCATGGCCGAGCCGCTGCCGCCACCGATCCCGATCCCGCTGCCGGTTCACGTCGTCGGCCCGGTGACCGTCGAGACCGAGAAGGAGGCCGATGCAAAGAAGGCGGCCCGACCCGCACCGGCCGAGGGCAAGCCGGGTGCTGCGCATGCGCGTCATCCCGCGCTCCAGGATCGCAATCTGGACCGGATGCTCCAGCAGCAGGCTCCGGTCAGGCTCGCACCAGGGACGAGCTTGAGGTGATGTCTGACCGGCGGCCGATCGATGATCCCGCTTTCCAATCAGTCAGTTCAGGGCAAGATCCGATCTATGGATGACATCACGCGAACTGTGTTAGAGATCACTTGAATACTTCATTGCCTTTCTGACATCGCCGCACTGGCCGGGATCTATTTGCTGTGTGCGGACACGAGGTTGATCATTCGGCTCACCGTGGCGCGGCCACGGGAGCGGCGTAACGGCGGACCGCTCGGACGATGATGTTTCTCAATCTCCTCCGTCAAGAGATGGGAGGGTCCTTCTATCAGCTGCTGATCATGGCCGGGCTCGCCGGCCTGAGCAACGCGGCGGTGCTGGCGACGGTGAACGCCGCCGCGCAGGCCAGCAAGAACGGCAAGCCGGGCGCCGCGCTCGGGGTGCTGTTCGTATCCTCGCTGCTCCTGTTCATGGTCACCGGACGGTATCTATTGCTTGGAGCGGTCGGACAGATCGAGGCGCTGATCCACCGTTTGCGGTTGCGCCTGATCGGCTATGTGCGGCAATCCGAGCTGCTCAAGCTGGAGGAGATCGGCCGGCCGCAGATCTACGCCGCGATCGTCGAACAGACCGATGCGCTGCGGCAAGCAACGAGCTCGCTGGCGTTCGCGACCCAGGGCGCCATTCTCATCGTCTTCGTCGCGCTCTACATTGCCTGGATGTCGTTGACGGCCTTTGCCTTGAGCGCAGCGGTGATCGGCCTGGCCAGCGCGATCTACTTCATCAGGAGCCGGGACCTTGCCGGCCGATTGAAGGCGGCCGCGGAGTCGAATGACCGGCTGTTCCAGCGTGTCACCGATCTGCTGGATGGGTTCAAGGAGGTGCGGCTCAACAGCTCGCGAAGCACGGATCTCTATGACGACTTCGTCGAGGTGTCGCGCATGGCGGCCAATCTCAGGATCCGGACCCAGGCGGAAACCTTCAAGCGGCTGCTGCTGTCGCAGACCTTCATGTACGTGCTGCTCGGCGTCATCGTGTTCGTGGTGCCCGCTTTGAGTACCGTTTCGGAAGGCGCGCTTTCGAAGACCACGATGGCCGTGCTGTTCGTGATCGGCGCCTGCTTCGGGCTCGTTCAGGCCGTGCCGGTGATGCAGACGGCCGGCGTTGCGGCGGACGGATTCGAGAAGCTCGAGGCGCGGCTGCAGGCGTTTGCCGCCGAGGACACGGTCTGTGAACAGGAGGCCGAGCCGACCTTCGCGACGATCGAGGTCCGCGACGTGCACTTTCACTACCAGGACAAGAAGCTGGACAAGCCGTTCCAGATTGGACCGGTCGATTTCACGCTGCGCAGGGGCGAGCTGATCTACATCACCGGGGGCAACGGCTCCGGCAAGTCGACCTTCCTGCAGGTGCTGGCTGGGCTGTATGCGCCGGATGCCGGCGAGATCGCTTTCGATGGCGTGCGCGTCACCGACGCCAATCGCAATGCCTATCGCGCGCTGTTTGCCGCGGTCTTCGCCGACTATCATCTGTTCGATCGGCTCTACGGCGTCCCCGAGCCGCCGGACGGCGAAGTCGAGCGGCAGCTTGCGCGCTTCCAGCTGACCGGGAAGACCGCGGTCACCGACGGGGAGTTCGACACGCTGAACCTCTCGACCGGCCAGCGCAAGCGGATCGCGCTGATGGTCAGTCTGCTGGAGCGGCGCCAGATCCTGCTGCTCGACGAGTGGGCGGCGGAGCAGGATCCCGAGTCGCGTCGCCGATTCTACGACGAGCTGCTACCGGAGCTGCATCGTGCCGGCCTGACCATCGTGCTGGTAACGCATGACGACCGCTATATCGGCCGTCTCGACCAGATCGGTCGCGGGCTGCGCATGCAGGATGGGCGTTTTGTCGCAAAGCCAGTCCCAAGAGAAGAGACGGAGGAGACGGCCTCCTGACATGATCCGCCCGGGCGAGGTCGACAAACCGCGCGAATTCGACTATTAGTTGCCCGGGCGCTTTGCATATCTCGTTGGAGGAGCCGGGCCAATGGTGCAGTCAACGACTGAAACGGGAGTTAAGGCGAAGATGGATGCGAAGCGTGAGACTGAGCCGGGCACGATCGACGCGCCGGCAACCGATGCGGAACGCGACGAGATGGCCGCCGCCCTGGTCAGCCGATTCGCCAAATGGTCCGCGGCCGCCGGTGTGATTCCACTTCCCATCGTCGACATGGTCGCGGTCGGCGGCATCCAGCTGCAGATGCTGCGCCGGCTCGCAGAGATCTACGATGTGCCGTTCTCGGACAATCGCGGCAAGTCTGTCATTGCCAGCCTGGCCGGCTCGATCATTCCGGTCGGCGCGGGGGCCGTCGCGGCCAGCGGACTGTTGAGCGCGCTGAAGGTCGTGCCGCCGCTCGGCATGACGTTGGCCGCGGTGACGATGCCTGCCGTCTCCGGTGCTGCGACCTATGTGATCGGCAAAGTGTTCATCCAGCACTTCGCCTCCGGCGGCACGCTGCTCGACTTCAATCCCGGCGACTATCGGGAGTTCATCAAGAAGCAGACGTCCAACGTCTCCACGGCGGGATCCGACCTCTGATCAAGCCTCGTGCGCTCCTCGCTCAAGGGAGGAGCGCAAAATGCTGTTGGCGAGTCGTTGACGGCCGTCGCACGCCACCCCAATTCCATGGTGATGCACACACGCGTCCTTCGACCGATGGTCCGGACTGATTTGTCCGTCGCCCGACATGTCTGTCGAAAGCGATTTGTAGATTTTGGATGGCAGGCTGATATCGATGTGGTCCCACGCTAGCGGCTCGCCCTGGCTTGCCGAAACGGATTACGTCGGACGACCAAAACTCCGTCTGTTTTGTCTGCCCTATGCCGGCGGCGGCGCGGCGATCTATCGCGGCTGGTCGCGCGAATTTCCGAGCACGATCGATGTGCGCGCGGTCCGGCTGCCCGGACGCGAGCAGCGCGCGGCAGAACCGGCATGGACCAATCTGGAGCAGGTCGCGACCGCGCTGGCGCGGGCGCTGCTGCCGCTGCTCGATCAGCCCTTCGCCTTCTTCGGTCACAGCATGGGCGGCGCCATCGCCTATGAGGTGGCGCGCGTGCTCGCCCGCGACCATGGCCGGATGGCGTCGGGCTTCATGGCGTCCGCCTGCCGCGCGCCGCAACTGCCCTCGAGCCGGCCTTGGCTGCATCCGCTGCCTGATCGCAAGCTGCTGGACGAACTGCGACGGCTGGGCGGCACGGCACCGAGCGTGCTGGACAATGCGGAGCTGATGCAGCTGGTGCTGCCGACGCTGCGCGCCGATCTGCAGCTGATCGAGACCTATGTCGCGGCCCGGCCCTCCAGCCTGGATTGTCCGATCGTCGCGTTCAGTGGCCTGCGCGATTTCGAGGTCGGCCGCGACCAGATCGCCGCGTGGCGCCAGGTCGGCAATGGCGATTTTCGTCTGCATGTGGTCGAAGGCGACCACTTCTTCATCAACAGCGAACGCGAGCGGCTGATCAGTCTCGCAGCGACGGAGGCCGAGCGCTGGATTGCCTGACGCGGACCGTGAGCGGAATTGGCGCGACGAAGGACATCATCGCGGCTGCTGCGGTTGTTGCGGCGGCTGTTGCGGTGGTCGTTCCGTCCGGGGACGATACGGCCGCGGCGCCGGCCGCGACGCTGGCGGTGGCGGGGCCGGTGACACCAGCGACGGGATGTCCGACCAGCTCGGAGGAAACAGCGATTGCGACTTGGGCGGCGTACCGGAGTCCTGCGGGCCCGGCTCGGGCGTGACGGGAGCGGGCTTGGCCGCCTCGGCCGGCGGCAAGGCGACCGGCGCGGCCTCGGAGGTCGAACTCGTCGGCGCGGCAGTCTCGGTGCGCGGCCGTGGTGCGGGAGGCGGGGCTGCCGGTTCGGCATTGGCGACGGCCGGAGCAGGGGCGGGCGCGTCGGCATTGCCGAGGATGATCGGCAGGCCGTCCTTGTTGCTGCCGATGATCACGGTCTTGGCGTTGTGCGATTGCGCGAGCTGCAGCGTCGCCTCGATGCCGCGCCAGCGCAGATAGGAATCCGAGATGCCCTGGCTGACGATCTGCTGGAAATCCCGGATACCGGTTGCCTCGATCCGCTTGCGTTCCGACTCGCGCGTTTCACGAAGCACGCGGTACTCATACTCCTGGGCCACATAGTACTGCTCGATCTTGCGATTGATCGCCGACATCACCGCCTCCGGCAGCGTGATCTCGAGCACCAGGACATCGACGATGTCGATGGCGTCGTTCAGGGCCGGCGCCAGCGGCGCGTTGTCCGGAAGCTGCGAGCGATGCACCGTCTCCGGCTGCACCAGCCGGTTCAGCTGTGCATCCACCTTGGCCTGGCCGCTACTGCGGATGGTCGTCTTGATGGCCTCGCGCGCGGTCGAGTAGACCTCTTCGGCGCTGTATTGCGCGATCACCTCGCGCGCCCGGCTGCCGAGCTCGGGACGCACCACAAGGTCCATGTATTCCGGACCGATGAACTTGTGCAGCTGCGGCAGCGAATTGTGCTTCAGCTGGAACCGCACGTTGATGGTTGCGGCGATGCTGACGCCGTCCTTGGAGATCGCGTTGTAGGTCTGGGTCGCGCTCTGCAGCCTCAGATCATAAAGGAAGAGCCGATCCCACGGCCAGACGAAGTGCAGCCCTTCGTTGCGAAGCTCGTGCGGGTCGAGCACGGTGCCGCGCCCGGCCATGCAGAAGCAATACAGGCTGAAATGGCCGATCCGCTTCCACGGCACGCCGGCCTGCCCGCTCGGAACGGTGACCGCGACGAAGGGGTACATCACGGACAGGAACACCGTCGCCACCATCAGGCTGACGACGATCAACGGCAGCCAGCGCGAGGCAAAACGTTGCCAGCGCGTTGGCGGGGAAGCCGGCGAAACGGTTGTACGCGTCTTCACACCCCGGTCTCCGCCGCATGCCGCTCCACGAGCCGCCCTTCATCCATGCGCAATCGCCGCGACGGGAAGGTCAGCTCTTCGATGTCCAGCTCGTCGTGGGTGATCATCACCACGGTCGTCCGGCTTCGCTTCAGCTCAGGCAGGAGGTCCTGATAGAACGTCCTGCGAAATTCCGGGTCCTGCTCTGCCGTCCACTCGTCGAGCAGGAGGATGGGGCGGTTCTCCAACAGCCCGATCACCAGCGCCAGCCGTTTGCGCTGGCCGCTCGACAGGTCGAGCGTGGTGAACTCGCCGTCGACCAGCCCGGTCTTGCGGTCGAGTTCGAAATAGGTCAGCAGCCGCTCGACCTCGTTCAGATCCGCCGCGGCGATGCCGTAGGGCTGCTGGAAGAGATGGAAGTCGGAGAAGATCGCCGCGATCAGTTCGTGGTAATCCTGGCGGGTTCGTGCATTGACGCGCACGCCGTCGAAAGTGATGTCGCCCGACAGCGGTTCATAGAGGCCGGCAAGCAGCTTGAGGAAGGTCGACTTGCCGGATCCGTTGCCGCCGGTGATGAAGACGATGTCGCCGCAACGCAGCGTGAAGTCCAGCGGTCCGACCTGAAACAGCGTGTCCGACGCTGGCTCGGTGCGCTGGAAGACCACGTTGCGGAGGCTGATCTCATTGAATTCGCGCCGCGGCGCCGCCGGCAAGACCGAGGCCGCGGTGCGGGCCGAGCGCAGTTTGGACTCGATCCCGATGATGCCCTCGGTCGCTGCATTCGCAGCCGCGATGACCGGAATGGCCTGGACCGCGCCGAAGCAGCTGCCGACCAGAAACAGCAAGGGCAGGGTGACCTTCGCGATCGCCTCGCCGTCGACATCGCCGAAACGTGGGACCACGAAGACGACGATGCCAAGCAGCCCGTAGAGAGAGCTCTGGGTGAAGATCGTGCCTCGGAACGTGTCGCTCTGGGTGCGGATCCGGATATTGGCGGCCTGTCGCGACACCTCGATCGTGTCCTCGAACAGCTGATCGCCGCGCGCGCGGTTGAGGCGGACCTCCCGGAAGCCGTCGAGAAAGTCGGACAAGCGATTGAGCATCCGATCCTCCAGTCCGGACGACTCGATGGCTCCAGCGGAGTGCGCGCGATTCATCACGTGGGTGACCCAGATGATCATTCCGATCATGAGGGCGCTCATCGTGAAGATCAACGGCGAAAGGTAAGCGATGTAGATCCCGACGAAAAACAGCATCACGACGCCTTGTCCCGCAAGCGCGAGGCTTTGCGCCGCCTGGGTCATGGTCGTGGTGTGCCCGAGGATCGCTGTGAGGATGGCGGGGCGACCGATCCCTTCCAGCAGCACGAGCTCGGACTGGCGGATCTCGTCGGCGAGGCGCGATTGCAGCCTGTGCACGATGGCGCCGATCTCGTTGGTCGTCGCGACCAGGAGGTAATCCTGTGTCTTCACGAACACGCACAGCGACAGCGCGAACGCGCCGGCCATCCAGACGTTCGTTCCTTCGTTGCCGGAGGTCTGGGAGCTCGCGTTGATCGCCCCCAGGGCCGCGGCGTTGCTGGCGCCGGCGACGCTGGAGATGACGGTCAGCCGCCGCAGGGTCCCGCGCATTTCCCGCCGGATGAGTTGGAAGAAATGCATGTCCTGGGGACTCGACCCGTTCAAGCTCGGACATGGCGGCGTGGGCCGGCCCATGTCCTCAAGTTCTGGAGAATGGTTGCGGATTGATGGTTTGCTGGATCTACAATCGGCTCGAATTGGTCGGGGCGGTTAAGAGAAGGATGACGAGCACGACGACGGGCGTCACGATGATCGACGCAATGAATGTCGCGAGAAATCCAAGGCGGCGCTGGGTTCCGCACAGCCCGACGAGCACGCAGAACGTCAAATAGATGAGGGCGTAAGCGGCTCCTGTCATTGCCGCGTCCGCTGTGTGAGGGGGACGCGCGCTTTACGCGGACGAGCGCGACACGGGGCGATGATCATGCGCGCGACCGGCATGGACTCGGGACCAGGTACTTGGGACGATTGACAGACATGACGGACTTCAGATCGGAAGCTTGGAATCAGTCACTTGCGAGATCATGCGACCATCTCAGGCTGAAGCGTCGGCCTCAACCGGAGTGGCTCATGCTTCCGATCTTGCGGAAGCGCCGGCGCGGCGGCGCAAGCTGAAATCGTCCTTCGCTGTTCGTGCGAACTGCCGATAGTCGGGCGGCGTGAAGTCGAGCAGCGTTCCGCCGGACGCAAAGTGCTGAATGAAGGCGCGGCCGATCGTGTAGGTCGCGCCGGCGCAGAGCGTCGGCATGGTCACCGCAGCAACCGCGGTCCCGACGCCCGGGATGGCCTTCAGAAGTCCTGCGGCGGCTGGAGCCGCGCCGGCCGGGATCAGCGTACCAGCAAAGCTGGCGATGATCGACTTCCCCCGGTTCTCCGAATAGGGAACGCCGTAGATATCGGACAGCTTGCGCAGCATCTGCAATTGAAGTCCGCCCACTGCCGCCAGGTCCAGCAGCGGCACCGGAATGAGTGCGGCGGCACCGGCTCCCACCGCGAAGCGGTCGACCAGCTTCATGGCGGCTTCGTCCCGCTCCTGGTCCGAGATCGCAGCCGTTGTACTGTCGCCGGCCGGGGCCGTGACTCTCGCCGGCGGAATGATGGTCGCCTTCGGCTTGCGCGCGCCTTGTTCGTTCGCGTCCTGGCTCATCTGCGAACCCCTCGCCCCGACACCGCGGAGTATTAACAACTATTTCGTGGTATGATCCTGCATACTTATCATAAGTTTGTGCTCTAGACCAGTCATCATCTCACTCATCGCGTGCTGATGCATGGTTCGCACGCTTGGCATCGTCCCAACATCGGACATTCGCCGAGAGATGAGCGTGAGCTTGATGAGATAGCGTCGATGCTGCGACCAGTCTCGGCCGGATCAATCACCGGCCCCTCGATGTCGGTTTGTCCGAGCATGACGCTCTGCGCCGTGGCGCGGAACGGCGTCACGGGAATACCAACCGGATTGTGATAGCTGGTGATAGCTGGTGCAGCTTTGGATTTGATGCTTGCGTTGCGGTCGCCCTGTGAGGAGGAATGAACTTGAACGGCTCACACGTGCCGGGCGTCCGCACCCGAGGCGAAGCTCGAGCACCGAGTGCTATCGTGCATATATAAAGTGTCGGTAGGAAAAAGGAGGCGGCATAGAGAATAAGTGCCGGGACAGACTGCCGAAAGCTAGCGGATTGCCGTCGCGCTCGTTGGATCGCCTCGAAGCCGTTGGCCTGGAGTGCCAAGGAGTCTGCGGTATTTGTTACTTGACCGTGCGTAGTGATTGAATAACACTATAGGTTGTTGATTTTGATGGAAACACCCGCGAGACGCCAGGGCGTAACTTTGTTGGAGCGTTCGAGACAGGTGAATTTGGAAGGGGATCGCAGCGTGTCCGAACATAGAATGCGGATGCTGAGCCGTATTGATGCAAAAGTCGGGTTCGTGCCGTCCCCCGTCGAGCAGTCATACCCCTCCAGCAAGTCCGGCTTTGACTACGACTCCGTCGATCCATCAGTGGCGAGATTCCTTAAGGGGCAGGCCCGGCGGATCAGCCAGACAAGTTCGCGTTCGATCATCCAGGTCGGCAAGGATCTGCTGGCCGCCAAGCATTACCTTGCGCATGGCGCCTTTGCGAACTGGGTCGAGCAGGAAGTCGGTATCCCCGTGCGAACGGCGCAAAACTACATGCAGGTCGCGAACTGGACGGCGGGCAAATGCGAAAACGTTTCGCATTTGCCTGCCTCGCTGCTCTACATCCTGTCCGCTCCGAGCGCTCCGAAGGAACTGGTGGATGACGTGTTGGCCGACGTTGTCGCCGGCAAGCACATCGCCGTGTCGTCGGTGCGCGAGCGGGCGCGGGCGCTGCGACGGGGTGACGACCGCCGTGCTTCGATGATCGGTCGCAAGCGCGACGATGCTGTCATCGAGGAGGATGACGCGGACGTGAGCGACGACGTGCGGCTCGATCGCGAAGCGTCGCTGGCCGAGTTCGTTCGCGTGCTCCGCGACGGATTGTCCGCGCGCGATCTCGAGCGCGTGATCGAGATATTCGCCCGCCCGTCGCTGAGATCCGATCCCGAACTGGGAAATTCCATTTACAACGCGGTCGCCATGGCTCGATCAGGAAAAATGCATCTCGACCGCTTGGCCGTCGAGCAATGATGGCGTCGCACCCGTCATGTCAGTCGCGCATGCCGCAACGTGTGCCGTGCGGGGCGGCTTCGGCTACGGAGACGGTCTTGAGGTAGGGTGCGCGACGCCGGAGGTCTGCACTTACAACGATCGTCCACAGATAATAGTCGCATGTGGGGCCGGGACCGTGATCCACTTGCCGAGCTCCCGGCGATGTTGACGTACAACATTGAGGTGAAAGGCCGGCCGATCACCGGATCATCCTCGTTCTCAACGGCTTTGTCGATCAGGAGCACCGATGTCCAGCATGTCCGCCGAGCCGCGTTACCTCGTCGTCATGAACCACGAGGAGCAGTACTCGATCTGGCCCGAAGGGCGTGAGATGCCGCCGGGCTGGCACGCCACGGGAATGGCGGGAACGAAGCCGGAATGCCTGGCTCATATCGACGAGGTCTGGACGGACATGCGGCCTCGCAGCCTGCGCGAGCAGATGGCCAACCCGGGTCCCGCGCCGACTCCGATTGCCATGCCGGAGGGGCCGACCGTCGTGGAAACTCTCAGCCGTGGCGATCATCGCGTGGAGATCGTCGGTCTCGGCGACGATCCGTCACGGCGGCTGCGCGAACGCATCGAGCTCGGACATGTGATGGTGCGGTTTCCGGAAACGCGCGGCGGCACCGAGCTCGGCATCCGGTTCGATCCGAAGACGCTCGAGCTGGCCGGCTGCGACTTGGAGTCGCGCCAGGGCATGTTGGCGCTGCAGGGCAAACTCACGCTGGATGGCACACGCGTGTGTGTTCACGCCAAGATCGACGTCGCTGAACTGGCCGGCCGGGGCTGGCTCGAAGTGCTGAACTAAGCTCCGGGTCGATGCCTCTGCGCGCATTGCGAGGCGCTCGCAGACCTTGCAGCGGACTTGGCGAAGGACGGCGCCGGCTGGACGAGGCGCTGGAGCCATCTCCAGCGGACTATCAACGTCCGCAATCGACTCGTCGCATCTCCCCTGTGTCTTCGACGATCAGGTGGTTGCGGGTGACCGCGTGATCGATTCGCGACGTCGCTTCGTAACAGCGGGCCGATCTCAATCGTGGACGAAGGCGCGCGAACATTGACGTTGTTAGTACCCATGATATACGTGATCTGATTTTGGGGAATTTGTTTTCATGCATTCCCGCCGCCCTCAGATTTTCGTCGACATTTTGCGGGGGCACGCGGTTGCTCACACCAAAAGTCCCGCGATCACGTTCCTCGGCGATGACGGCGACGAGCAGACGTGGAGCTATGGCGAGCTCGACGCGCGCGCGCGTGCGATGGCCGCCGCTCTGCTCGATGTGACGCAGTCCGGGCAGCGCGCGCTGTTGTTGTGTCCGCAGGGGCTCGAATTCGTCGCCGCCATTCTCGGCTGCTTCTATGCCGGTGTCGTTGCCGTTCCCGCCTATCCGCCGGCAAATGCGCGCCATTGGCCGAGGCTCGCGCGAATCCTCGCGGACTCGCAGGCCAGCGTCGTGGTGTCGACATCTGGCGCGAAGGCCCGAACCGAGGCCTGGCTGGAGGGGATGCGCCGCGACGGAGCAGCGGCAGGCGCACTGCTGATCTGTGAGGATGTCGATCTGCAATTGGCCGACCGGTTCGTCGGGCCCGAGCTGTCGCCTGAAAACTACGCGTTCCTGCAATATACGTCGGGATCGACGATGTCGCCCAAGGGGGTCGTCGTCACGCACGCCAATCTGTTGGCGAACCTGATCATGATCCGCGACAGTTTCGGACTGACGAGCCGTTCGGATACGGTGAGCTGGCTTCCTGTCTTCCACGACATGGGGCTGATCGCCAGTCTTCTGGAGCAGCTGTTTCTTGGCGCGCGCGCGGTGCTGATGGCCGCGCCGACGTTCATCCGGCGACCCGCGACATGGCTCGAAGCCATCACGCGCTTCCGTCCCGATTGGGTCGGGGCGCCCAACTTCGGATATGCGCGTTGCGTCGAGGGCGTCAGCGAGGAGCAGCGGCGTGGGCTGGACCTGTCGTCCGTGCGCGTTGCCTATTGCGGCTCGGAGCCGGTCGATTCCCGCGTCGCAGACGCGTTCGCGGCCGCCTTTGCTTCGAGCGGCTTCGATCCCAAGTCGTTCCATCCTTGCTACGGCATGGCCGAGGTGACCTTGTTTGCCGCCGGAAGTGAACCCGGCAGCGGCGGCCGGCGTATTCACCTCGACGGCGCCGCGCTCGAGCGACGCCAAGCCAAGCGGGTCGACGCGGCAACGCCGGGCGCGAAGGTGTTGTTCTCATGCGGTAGGCCGCCACGCGGCGAGACGCTGCGCATCGTCGATCCCGACAGCTGTCGGCCGCTTCCGGATGGGGACATCGGCGAAATCTGGCTGGCCGGTCCGCATGTTGCGCTTGGCTACTGGCGCAATCCCGAGCAGACGCGGGCATCGTTCGGCGCGAAGCTGGCAGGCGAGGGCGACGGCGAGAGCTACTTGCGCACCGGCGATCTCGGCTTTGTCGAGGCCGGCGAGGTCTGCGTGACCGGTCGCATCAAGGACCTGCTGATCATCCGTGGCCTCAATCATTATCCACAGGACATCGAGCGCACGGTCGCGGCCGCGCATCCGAGCCTGCAGCCGGCGGATTCGGGCGCGGCGTTTGCGATCTCGCGCGACGGCACCGAGCAGGCGGTCGTGGTGCACGAGGTGCGCCGCACGGCGCTGCGCCAGCTCGATGCAGGGGAGGTTGTCGGCGCCATCCGCGAGGCTGTCGCGCAGGAGCACGGGCTCGCCCTCGCGGCGGTGGTGCTGCTGCAGCCGCCGACTTTGCCGCGGACGTCGAGCGGCAAGGTTCAGCGCCGCGAATGTGCCCGCGCCTTCGCGGCCGGCGAACTGGCCGAAGCGTATCGCTGGGAAGCGCCGGCGCTGCGCGTCGGACAGTCCGGCAGCGAAGCTGCGTCAGGCGCCCGTGAGAAGTCCGAGAGGCCCGGCAGCGCCGAGCGAGCCGATCGCGTGATCGGCTGGTTGCGCGACTATGCGGAGACGCGGATCGACTCCCGCCTCATCGACGAGCGCCGTGCGATGTCGCCTCACATCGTGCTCGATTTCGGCCGCATGGGCCTGCTCGGCATGCGGGCTTCGCAGGAGATCGGCGGTCTCGCGCTGTCGTATCGCGACATGCTTCGCGTGCTGCAGCAGATCGCAGCGATCGACACCACGATCGCCGCGTTCGTGGCGGCGCATAATGTGCTGGGTGTTCAGCCCGTGCTTCGCCATGGCACGGAGGCGCAACGCCGGCTGCTGTTGCCTGATCTCGCGCAGGGACGTCAGCTCGGAAGCTTCGCATTCACGGAGCCCGCGGCTGGCTCCAATTCGGCGGCGATCGCGGCGACGGCGGTGGAGAACGACGACGGCACGTTCACGCTGAACGGCAGCAAGCGCTGGATCGGTACCGCGGCCTGGGCCGGCACCATTCATGTCTTTGCCCGCGTCATCGATCGTGCCGGCGTGAACCGCGGCGTCACCGCGTTCACGCTCGCGCAGCACACGCCAGGACTCGTTCAAGGGCCCGAAGAACTGACGGTCGGCCTGCGCGGGATGGTGCAGAACTGCGTCGAGCTGCGCGACGTCAGGGCCACTGCGGCCGATGTGCTCGGCGAGATCGGGCGCGGCATGCAGATCGCCCAGGGCATTCTGCAGCTGGGGCGCGCATGCACGGCTGCGGTCTCGGCAGGGGTGCTGAAGCGCAGCGCCCAGCTCATGGTGCGCTATGCCGGCCGGCGACAGATTGCGTCGGGACGGCTGCTCGACAACATCATGTCGCGCGACCGGTTGACCGCGCTGCTGGTCGAGGTGATCGCGCTCGAGCAGTTCGTCGACGCCCTCGCCGGATGGCTCGACGCGGGACCGGACGTGCCTGCGGAGATCTATGCGGCGATCAAGGCGCTCTCGGCGGAGGCCGCCTATCGCGGCGTGGACAGCCTCGTCCAGATGCTCGGCGGGCGCGGCTATATCGAGACCAATCTCGCGCCCCAGATGCTGCGCGACGTTCGCCTGCTGCGCATCTTCGAAGGACCGACCGAGACGATGCAGATGTTCGTCGGCAGCCGTGTCGCTGCCGGCAGCGCGCCATTGCGATCCTTCCTGAGAGATCATCTGAAGGCTCGCCAGCTCGGTGAGGCGCTCGATGACGCGGCACGGCGGCTCGTTCAAACGAATGTCGATGTGCAGCGTCGCGTCGCGCTTCTCGCCGAGCTCGGCTGCTGGACGGTGTGGTGCGCCGTGCTCGATGTCGCAAAGGACGTCGGTGCCGCGGCGTCAGATCCGCTCGCGGCGCGCGCGCGCGACTGGACCGGGCAGCGCCTGGCCCTCGCGGCCAAGGCGATCGACGACGCGATGGCCGGTGCCACACCCGAGGCGCTTGAGGTCACCGAGATTGAAGCTGCGGTGGCACGGTTCGCTGGTGACATCGGCGATCACGAACAGCATCGGCCCGGCGTCGTCGATCAGATCGATCCGCTGTTGCGGCGGGAGGACCGCCCTGTCGAGATCACGAGCACGCAGCCGTCGGCGCTCGCGCACGCGCCGAGCGTGAAGGTCATGCCGCTGCAAGGCGTGCTGGGCGCGGCGTTGCAGACGCGCGCGATGGTCAGTGCTCCAGGCGCTCCGGACCAGCTCGGAATCGAGCGCTGGCTGCAGCAGTGGATTGCCAGACGCGCCCAACTGGACATCGCGAGCGTCGACAGGCGACGTACATTTGCGGATTTTGGCCTGGACTCTGTCACCTCGGTCGAACTCGCGTCCGATCTGGCGCAATTCGTCAAAGCAGAGGTGTCGCAGACCGCTGCATGGGATTACCCCAACATCGAGACGTTGGCGCGGGCCACGGCCGAAAGCCTTGTTGCGCGGGCAGGCAGCGATGTCCCGGCTCGCGCGCCGAGCGACCGGCGCAGCATGGCGATGCCGACCAGAGCCCGCGTCGCCGCGGTCGATCTCGACGGATTGTCCGAAAAGGAGCTCGCTGCGCTGTTGTCCGCGGAGATCGATGGCCGGGATCGCCGGCCATGATGGATCGGCGCGGACTTGCACCTGAGGGCGAAGCCCGGCAGGCGGAACGACCTATTCACGATGTGCTGCGGCTCGCCTATGAGCAGATCCGTTCGCTGCGCGTCGAGCTCGCCGAGCGCGATGCGGCTGCGAGCGAGCCGATCGCCGTCGTGGGGATGGGCTGTCGCTTCCCGGGCGGTGCGCGCGACGCCACGAGCCTGTGGCGCTTGCTGCGCGATGGGGTCGACGCCGTCGGCACCGTGCCGCGCGCGCGGTTCGATGCTGATGCGCTCTATGACCCCGATCCCGACGCTCCAGGCAAGATCCTGAGCCGTAGCGGCGCCTTCATCGAGGATGTCGATTGCTTCGATTCCGAGCTGTTCGGGATCTCCCCGCTCGAAGCGGCGAACATGGATCCGCAGCAGCGCGTCCTGCTGGAGGTCGTCTGGGAGGCGCTGGAGGATGCCGGATACGATCCGCTCGGCCTGACCGGCAGCCGCACCGGCGTCTATGTCGGGATGATGTACCAGGATCACTACGCCCGTCAGCTGCGCGAGATGGGGCGTGACGAGATCGGCGCCTATCTCGGCACGGGTGCGACCTTCAGCGCGGCCGCCGGCCGCGTCTCGTATGTG
The DNA here is from genome assembly GCF_051167715.1 of Bradyrhizobium sp. HKCCYLS20291. Taxonomy (NCBI): domain Bacteria; kingdom Pseudomonadati; phylum Pseudomonadota; class Alphaproteobacteria; order Hyphomicrobiales; family Nitrobacteraceae; genus Bradyrhizobium; species Bradyrhizobium sp. HKCCYLS20291. The sequence goes on from NZ_JBNPTO010000019.1 coordinate 74,013, forward strand.
CTCGGTCTGCAGGGCCCGAGCATCGTGGTCGACACCGCATGCTCGTCGTCGCTGGTGAGCGTGCACCTGGCCTGTCAGGCGCTGCGCAACAACGAATGCGACATCGCGCTCGCGGGCGGCGTCAACGTCATGCTCGTTGCCGAGCCGACGATCAACCTGTCGCGCGCGCGCATGATCTCGCCGAGCGGCCGATGCCGGACCTTCGATGCGGCTGCTGACGGCTATACGCGCGGGGAAGGGTGCGGCGTCATCGTATTGAAGCGGTTGTCGGCGGCCGAGGCCGACGGCGATCGCATTCTCGGCCTAGTGCGCGGTTCGGCCGTCAACCAGGATGGCCGGAGCAATGGCTTCACGGCGCCGAGCGGCGCCGCGCAACGCGCCGTCTTCCGCGATGCCTTGGCTGCAGCCGGCGTGACGGCGGCCGATGTCGGCTACGTCGAATGTCACGGCACCGGCACGCCGCTCGGCGATCCGATCGAGGTCGGCTCGATCGGAGATGTCTATGGCGACCGGCCCACGGAGCGCCCGCTGGCGCTGGGAGCGGTGAAGACCAATTTCGGTCATCTGGAAAGCGCCGCGGGGATCTGCGGTCTGATCAAGACGCTGCTGGTGCTGCAGCACGGCGAGATTCCTCCGAGCCTGCATCTGCGCGAGCTCAACCCGAAGATCCGGCTGACTGGCCGGCCGATCCAAATTCCAACGGCGCCGACGCCCTGGTTCGGCAACGGCCCGCGGCTCGCGGCGGTCAACGCCTTCGGCTTCGTCGGCACCAATGCGCAGGTGATCCTCGAGGCTGCGCCCGTCGACATGAAGCCGGCAAGGCCGATCACGAGCAGGGATGCTGCTGCAGTCCCCGGGACGAGGACGTCGGCGATTGCCGATGTGTCGGGCGAACTGCCGCGCGGACAACATTGGGTGTTGCCGCTGTCCGCAACCGGCCCGGACGTGCTCGATGCGCTGTGTATGCGCTACGCCGATCGTCTCGCGCAGGCTCGTCGGAAAGAATTGGCTGATATCTGCTTCACCGCGAGCACCGGACGCGCTCATCTGCCCGAGCGGGTCGCGATCGTCGCAGCCGATGCGGCGGAGATGTCCGAGTTGCTGCGTGAAGGCGCCTCAGGTCGCGCTGCGCGGATTGTGCACGGCCATGCCCCTCGCGAGGCCGTCCGCCCGGTGCTGCTGTTCACGGGACAAGGCTCGCAATATGCCGGCGCCGGCCGCCGGCTCTATGCTTCTCAACCGCGCTTCCGCGACGCGCTCGATCGTTGCTTCGAGGTGCTGCGCGAGCAGATCGGACTATCGCTGACCGATCTGCTGTTTACCGAGCCGGGCTCTGCACAGGCGGCTCTGCTCGATCAGACGCGCTACACGCAACCAGCACTGGTCGCGTTGCAATTGGCGCTGCTCGAACTCTGGCGGCACTGGGGTGTCGAGCCGGCGGCCGTGCTCGGACACAGCGTCGGTGAAATCTCTGCGGCGGCCGCCGCCGGCGTGCTGACGCCGGAGGATGCGCTGCGTCTGGCCGCGATCCGCGGCAGCCTGATGCAGGAGCTGCCGCCGGGCGGCGGCATGGCGGTGGTGTTCGCCCCGGCGAGCTGGGCGCGGCAAGCGGTCTCGGCATTTCCGGAGACGCTCGCCGTCGCCGGCTTCAATGCGCCGGGAGAGAACGTGATCTCCGGCCGGCTCGAGGATCTTCTCGTCGTCATCGATCAGGCACAGGCGGAAGGGATCGAGGTCAAGCGACTGGCCGTCTCGCATGCCTTCCACTCGCCGCTGATGCGCCCGATGGTCGCGCGTCTGCGCAGTGCGCTTGCCGGGATCAGCATGCAGGCGCCCGTCGTGCCGCTGGTGTCGAACCTGACCGGCCGTTTCGTGACGCCCAACCATATCGCGCAGCCGGACTACTGGTGTGAGCACGTGCTGGCACCGGTTCGCTTCGAGGACAGCGTGCGGACATTGGCAGCGGCCGGCTACACACACGCGCTCGAGCTCGGGCCGCAGCCGACGCTGGCTGGCTTGGCGATGCAGACCGTGCCTGAGCTGACCGCCTGTCCGACTTTGCGGCGTGGCCGCGACGATGACGAGACGGCGTGCTTGGCGCTCGCTCGTCTTCACGTCGATGGTGTTGCGATCGACTGGCGCGCCGTGCATGCGGGATCCGACAGGCATCGCACCGATGCGCCGCGTTACCCGTTCCGGCGCGAGCGTCACTGGCTTTATCCCGAGGAGGATCGCAGGCCGGTCGAATTTGCTGTGTCGCGTGGTCGTGGCTCCGAGCTGCTGCTGGGTGAGCGCGTCGATGTGGTGGGGAGCCCCACTGGGACACAGACTTGGGAGATCGACGCCGACCTTTCCCGGCGCCGCTATCTCAGTGAGCACGCGCTGCTGGGACGCTCGATCTGGCCGGTCTCGGCACAGATCGAGCTGGCGCTCGAGGCGGTGCGCGCCGGCCTGTCGGTCGAGTGCTGCGAGGTCGAGGACATCGAGCTGGTGCGCACGCTCTATGCGGAGGATCCCGCAGCCCAGCGCATCCAGGTTCAGCTCGAGCAGCGGCCGGGAGGTTCGGCCTCGCTCAGCGTCCATGCGCGCCGTGTTGGTGACGACGCGATCGGATGGCAGCTTCACACCCGCGCCCAGGTGCGGCTGCGGCGCGCTGGCGCTGTGCAGCGATCTGCGACGACGGCGCGTGATGGAGCGTCCGTAGTTGCTGCTCGCACGCAGGCCGCGCTCGAATTCTCGATGATGTTCTTCGCGGCGATCGAATCCGGCGAGCCGGCCGACCGCTACGCGCTCATCCTCGAGGCCGCCCGGCGTGGCGATGCGGCAGGCTTCGGCGCCGTCTGGGTGCCGGAACGTCACTTCACGCCGATGGGAAGTCTGTATCCGAACCCATCGGTGCTGCATGCCGCGCTGGCGCGCGAGACGCGCCGCATCCATCTGCGGGCCGGCAGCGTGGTGTTGCCGCTGCACCATCCGATCCGCATCGCCGAGGAGTGGGCGATGGTCGACAATCTGTCGGGCGGCCGCATCGGCATCTCGCTGGCGCCAGGCTGGAATCCCGCCGATTTCCTGCTGGCCTCGGGCAACTACCAGGATCGCTATCGCGATCTCTACGAAGGCGTTGGACGCGTGCGTGCGCTATGGCGCGGCGACCCCGTCGTTGTCGACGGCGCGGAAGGGACCAGGACGGAGGTCCGGGTCTATCCAACCCCGTTGCAGAAGGAGCTGCCGCTGTGGATCACCGCGGCGCGCAATCCGGAATCGTTCCGGCAGGCCGGTGCGCTGGGCACGCACCTGCTGACGCATCTGCTCGATCAGGATGTCGATGCGCTCGCCGAGAAGATCGCGATCTATCGTGCGGCACGCGCCGAGCACGGCCACGACCCGGCTTCCGGCCGCGTCACGGTGATGTGCCACACCTTCGTTGCCGACGATATCGAGACGGTCCGTCGCGTGGCCCGCAAGCCGTTCTGCGACTATCTCAAGGCGAGCAAGCCGCTGCTGCGCGGACTCGCCGAGAGCCGCGGCCAGGACTTCGACATCGACGCGCTCTCCGATGCCGACATGGAGGCGTTCGTCGGCTTTCTCTACGAGCGTTTCGAGGGCACACGTGCGTTGTTCGGCACGCCGGAGAGCTGCCTCGACATGACGCTGCGGCTACGCGCAGCGGGTGTCGACGAGATCGCATGCCTGCTGGACTTCGGTCTTGGTGATCAGGATATCCTGGCCCACCTGCCGCAGCTCGCCGCGCTGCGTGATCTGCATGAGCAGGCTTGTGCGCGTGAGGTGCCGGCCGTTGGAATTGGTGCTGCTCTCGCAACAGACGACGGCGCCTTGCCGCAGTCGGAGTTATTAGTCGAACTCGCCGCCGCCCAGCAAAAATGTCCCGTGGAGTTGCCAGTTGAGGATTTTTATCGCGATCTCGCGGCACGAGGCGTCGAGCTGAAGACAAGTCTGCAGGTGTTGCGTGCGGTGGCTGTTGGCGAGGGCCTCGCGATCGGGCGCCTTCTTGGCCGGGTGCGCGGCAGCCGTGCACACGAGGTCGGCGCCCCCTTCATCGATGGCTGCCTGCAGACGGCGCTGGCCGCGTTGTTGCATCATGTCAAGGCGAGCGATCCAGACGGCATCTTCGTTCCGACGAGGGTGGGCAGCGTGCAGTTGCATCGCCCTGTCGGTGAATGGCCTGAAGACGATATCAACGCGTTTGCGCAGATCGCGCGCGGGTCTGCCGGCTCCTTGAGCGGCAGCGTCGTCGCACGCGATGCGAACGGGCAGCCCTTGCTGTCGATCCGCGACCTCGTCGTCGAGCGGCTCAAGACTGAGGCCGCAGAGGATGAGATCGCGCAATGGGGCTATGAGATCAGTTGGCGCGCCAGCCAGGCTGCGGCAGCGCCCACCCTCATATCCTGCGAGAACTGGATCGTGCTGGCCGATACCAAGGGTGTCGCCGATGCGTGGCTGAGCGCCACGGCTGGCAGGCCACTTTGCGTCCGCCGATTCGAGCAGCAGATCGATCAGCCGGCCGGTGATCCGTTCGCCTGGCTCGAGAAGCTCGATCTGAAGAAGTGCCCCGGCATTCTCTGCCTGTGGCCGCTGGATACGCCGCCGATCTCGGAGCTCGACGGTGAGGCCGTGCTCGCAGAGCAGTCGCGGGGTGTCGCGACCATCGTCGCCCTGGTTCAGGCGGTCGCGCGCCGCGCGGGTTGTTCGACGCGCATCTTCATCGGGACATCGGACGCTCAGGCGGTCCGCGAGGATGACACGGTCGCGGGCTGCGTGCATGCGAGCCTGTGGGGCATGGCGGCGGCCATTGCTCGTGAACACCCGCGGCTGTGGGGCGGCATCGTCGACCTCGATCCCAAGGCGACGCCTGCAGAAGCCGCCGCGGGGATCGCCGCTCTGTTGCGGGCCGCGCCCGGCGAGGATCAGATTGCGCTGCGAGGCGGCGCCTCCTATGTGCGACGGCTCGTCCGCGCGGCGCTGCGTCCCGCCGTCGAAGAGATCGGCGTCAGCGGCGATGGTGCCTACCTGATCGCAGGCGGTCTCGGTGGCCTTGGCCTCACGGTTGCTCGCTGGCTGGTCGAGCAAGGCGCACGGCATCTGCTGCTGCTGGCACGCTCAGTGCGGGATGCCGATGATCCGCTCATCGCCGACCTCACCGCGCGCGGTGCAACCGTGGACTACAAGAGCGTCGACATCAGCGATGCCGCGGCGCTCGCGCGCATCCTCGACGATTGGAAGGCAGCCGGCCGGCCCGCCATCCGCGGAGTCATCCACGCTGCCGGTGTGTTTCACGATCAATCGCTGGAAGCGGTCAAGGCGGCCGATGTCGAGGCAGGCTTGCGCGCCAAGCTGGTCGGGGCTCTCGCCCTGGATCGCGCGCTGGCCGATCAGCCGCTGCAGTTCTTCGTGCTGTTTTCGAGCTTTTCCTCGCTGACACCGCCGGCGGGACAGTCGGTCTACGCCTCGGCCTGCGCCTTCCTCGACGGCCTTGCCGAGCGGCGCCGGGCAAGCGGACAGGCCGCTCTGTCGATCGCTTGGGGCGCCTGGTCCGATGTCGGCTTCGCCACCACGGCTTATGGACAGCAAGCGCATGCGCGCTTGGTCCAGGCAGGCATGAAGCGGATGACACCAGCGCAGGGCATTGCGGCGCTGGCGCGGCTGCTCGGCGATCGCTCACTATCACGCCTCGCTGTGCTGCCGGGCGATCTCGGACTGCTCGCCGAACATGACAGCCACCTCGCAGGATTGCCGCTCCTGCGCGACGTGCTGGGCGAGAAGGCCGGCCGGGCCGCGCCGCAATCTGCGGCCGCGGCAGCATTCCTGGCGAAGCTGAAGCTGGGCGACGTCGAAGAGCAGCGCGAGCTGCTTGCAAGCGCGCTGTGCAACATCGTCGGCGACATCTTGAAACAGCGCCGCGAACGCATCGAAATGAGCCGTCGGCTGACCGATCTCGGACTCGATTCGCTGGTTGCCATGCAGTTCAAGAACCGCGTCGGCCGCGACCTCGGTCTGGATGTCTCGCTGGTCGATCTGTTGCGCGGAGCAAGCATCGCATCCCTCGCAGAGACGCTGCTGATCGGCGTCCGCGTCGACGCTGTCAGGGCGAAGCGGGCTCCTGCCGATGCCGATCAGGGACGAGAAAAGGTACGCGATGAGTTCACGCTCTGATCTGCTGCAGCTGCTGGAGACCTGCGCGCGCCAGGGCATCGATCTCGGCGTCGCCGGGGAGGATCTGCGCGTCAGCGCGCCGGCGGGGGCGGTGACGGCGGAGCTCCGGGACCAGCTGCGCTTTCACAAAGCGGAACTAATCAACTATCTGAACAGGGGACACGCCGCGCCGGCACCCGCGATCGGTCCAGCGCCGGCATGCGCCGACAGGACCCGGCTCTCGCTGGCCCAGCAAAATCTGTGGTTCCTGCATCAGCTCGATCCGGCAAGCCTTCCTGCCTATGTCCTGCGCCAGGCGATCCGCATCGAGGGCGATCTCGATCCCTTGCGCTGGCAGGCTGCGCTCGACATCAGCGTGCAGCGCCACGAAAGTCTGCGGACGACGTTCGATGAGGTCGATGGCCAGCCAGTCGCACGCATACACGCGCGCGTCACGGTGCCGTTTCGCAATGTCGATCTCCGCACGCTTTCGCCGAGCGAGCGCGACGCGGCGCTGGCTGCGCTGATGGACGCCGACGGCCGTCACGCCTTCGATCTCGCCGAACCGCCGCTGCTTCGCGCGACACTGGTCCAGGTGGGTGAGCGCGACTGGTGCTTCCTGGTCTGCGCCCATCATCTCGTCGCCGACGCCTGGTCGGCGGGAGTGGTGCTGCGCGAGATGGTCGATTGCTATCGCGGCACGTCGCTGCCGCCGCCGCGGCTGCAATTCGCTGATGCCGTGCATTGGCAGGCGGATCAGCTCGCCGGGACTGAGACCGACCGCGATCTCGCCTACTGGCGTGAGCATCTTGCCGACGCTCTGGAATTGCAGCTCCCGACCGATCGGCGCGCGCCGGCCGCGCCCGATTATCGCGGTGCGTCGGAGTCGTTCACGCTGCCAGCGGATGTGTCCGACGCGCTGGCTGAGCTTGCACGCCGGCAGGGCGTGACGATGTTCTCGGTCATGCTCGCTGCCTTCGGCTTGTTGCTACAGCGCTATGCGGCGAGCGACGATATCTCGATCGGCACCTCCATTGCCGGCCGCAACGAGCGCGAGCTCGAGGACATCGTCGGCTTCTTTGCCAGCCTGCTCGTGCTTCGCCTCGACCACGGCGGCCGCGACGTTGCCTTTCGTGATCTTCTCACTCAAGTCCACCGTGAGGTGCTGCAAGGCTTCTCGCACCAGGCGACGCCTTTCGATGCTGTCGTGAAGGCCGCCCGCCCCGACCGCGCGGTTGGCCAGAATCCGCTGTTCCGTGTGTTGTTCCTGTTCCTGAAGAGCGACGTCGAACAGCTGTCTCTCCCCGGTCTCCGCTTCAGCGCCGTTCAGATGCCGAGCGTCACGTCGAAGTTCGACCTCAGCCTGCACGTCGAGCAGACGGCGGACGGCTGGCGCGGCCTGATCGAGTACAAGACGTGCTTTTTCAGGCCGGAAACGATCAGGCAGATGCGGGACGGCCTGCTCGCGCTGCTGCAAGCCATCGCACGCAACGATGCCGTTCCGGCCGGCCAGCTTCCGGTCATCAGCTCCGCTGCGCGCATCGAGCTGATCCAGCGGCGCAACGAGATCGATCGCGTCATCGTCCCCGATGAGACTTTGCATGGCTGGTTTGCGCGCCAGGCGCGCCGCTACGCCGACCGCGTCGCGGTCACTGACGGCGATGCGCAACTGACCTATGCCGAACTCGATCGTCGCGCCAACCGTTTTGCGCACAGGCTGTCGGCTTGCGGCATCGGCCGCGAAGATCGCGTCGGTGTCTACCTCGACCGGTCCTGCGACATGATCGTCGCCATCCTCGGCATTCTGAAATCTGGGGCCGCCTATGTGCCGCTGGACCCTGGCGATCCCCCCGCGCATCTGGCCGCGACGCTCGCCGCCAGCCGCACGGCTGTCGTGGTCACGTCGCGCGCCATGGTCCAGCAGCTCGATGTCGGGGAGGTGCAGGCCATCCTCATTGACGCGCCCGGTGCTCCGTCGGCCGCCGATGAGCGGCCGCCCCAGGTCGAGGTCATGCCGGGGAACGCGGCCTATGTGATCCACACGTCCGGCTCGACCGGGCGGCCGCGCGGCGTCGTGGTCAGCCATGGCAATGTCACGCGACTGCTGGCGGCCACACAGTCGTGGTTCGACTTCAGTCGTGATGACGTCTGGACGCTGTTCCACTCCTTCGCCTTCGATTTCTCGGTTTGGGAAATGTGGGGCGCGCTACTGCATGGCGGCCGCGTCGTCATCGTGCCCTTTCTCACCAGCCGGGCTCCGGAGGAGTTCCTCGATCTGCTGATAGAGGAGGGCGTCACCGTGCTGAACCAGACGCCGTCTGCGTTTCGGGCGCTGATTGCCGGCTCGCGCCACGCAGAGCGCACCGCTGCCCTGCAGTTGCGGACCGTGATCTTCGGTGGCGAAGCGCTGGATCCGTCCATGCTGGCGCCGTGGTTCGACGCTCATGGCGACCAGCGGCCGCAGCTCTTCAACATGTACGGGATCACCGAGACCACCGTTCATGTCACGCAGCGGAAGATCACAGAGCAGGACTGCCAGGGCACCAGCCGGAGTCTCATTGGACAGCGCATCCCCGACCTTGCGCTCTACATCCTCGACGACGCCTTGCAGCCCTCGCCGGAGGGTGTTTCGGGCGAGCTCTATGTCGGCGGCGCCGGCGTGTCGCGCGGCTATCTGCATCTTCCCGGTGCCACAGCGGCGCGCTTTGTCCCGGATCCTTACGCCGCCGATCCGGGTGCGCGACTGTATCGCACCGGCGATCTCGCGTGCTGGCGGCCCGACTGTGACATCGAATATTTCGGCCGCTGCGATGATCAGATCAAGCTGCGCGGCTTCCGGATCGAACCCGGCGAGATCGAAGCCGTGCTGACGGCCCATCCTCAAGTGCGCGATGCGGTGGTCGTGGTCCGCGAGGATTCGCCAGGCCGGCGGCAGCTCGTCGCCTATTACCTGGCTGCGGCTACCGATCTCAATATGGTGGCTGATCTACGATTGCGTTGCGAGCAGGCGCTGCCATCGCACATGGTGCCGGTTGCCTTTGTGCCTCTGCCGAGCTGGCCGCTGACGCGCAACGGCAAGCTCGATCGCAAGGCGCTGCCGGCGCCGGGCGGCGCCGCGCGCGCGGCCCCCGGCACGTTTGAGCCGCCTCGCACTGACACCGAACGCGCGATTGCGCGCGTGTGGCAGGATCTGCTCGGCGCGGAACGCGTCGGGCGATCAGACGATTTCTTCGCGCTCGGCGGCGACTCGATGATCAGCCTGCAGGTGCTCGCCCATCTGCGCCGGGCAGGATTCTCAACCTCGGTCGCGACGCTCTATCGCCATCCGCGCGTGGCCGATCTGGCCCTCGCGATCGATGCTGAAGTCGCGCAGGCCGCAGAGCGGCCAGAGCTGACCAGATCGTCGTCGCCTCCGTTCGCTTTGCTCTCTGCGGCCGATCGCGCGCGCATCCCGGCCGGGATCAGCAATGCCTATCCGTTGTCGCGGCTGCAGGCCGGCATGCTGTTCGAGGAACAGCTCAATCCTGCGGACTGTCTTTATCGCGACGTGTTCACGTTCCACGTCCGGCTGCCGCTCGATCTGCAGGCGTGGACCGCCGAACTCGCCGCCGCCATGGCGCAGCACGACGTGCTGCGCACCAGCCTTTCGCTGGATCATTTCGATGAGCAGCTGCAGCTCGTGCACGAGGTTGCGGCGCCGCGTTGCACCGGAGAGGACATCTCGGCCCTCGGTCACGACGCGCAGGAACGGCGGATCCTCGACATCGTCGAGCAGATGCGGCGCACGCCCTATGAGCTCACCGCGGCGCCCTTGCTGCGATTCCATCTGTTGCGGCGTTCTGCTGACGAGATGCAGATCGTGCTCGGCTTCCATCATGTCATCCTCGACGGATGGAGCGTCGCGACCTTGATGACGCAGTTGCTGTCCGGCTACGCCCGTCGCTGCCGCGGCGGCATTGCCTTGAGCGGCAGGCGACCGCCGGTCGCCTTTGCCGAGCTGATTGCGCGGGAACGCGAGGCGATCGCCGCGCCGGTTCACCAGCAATTCTGGGCGGCGGAAGTCGAACGGCTGCCGTCGAGCCGGGTGCCAAGGTCGCCGACCGCGGCCGGGTCTCGCGGCCGCGACATCCGGCTGGTCCCGGTGCCGATCGCGGCCTCGGTCGCGTCAGGTCTGCGCATGTTGGCGGCCCGGGCGGAGGCGCCCCTGAAGAGCGTGCTGCTCGCGGCGCATTTGCGCGTGCTGTCGTTCCTGACCGGAGAGAATACGGTCGCGACCGGCGTGACGATCAATTGCCGTCCCGAAGACGACGGCGGGGAGCGCGTGCTCGGCCTGTTCCTGAACACGCTGCCGCTCCAGCTGTCGCTGGCCGATGCCGGAAACAGTGTCGACCTGGTGCGGGACACATTCGCGGCCGAACGCCGCCTGCTGCCGCACCGGCACTATCCGATGGCTGCGATCAAGACGCTCGCCGGCGGCCGGACCCTGTTCGATGCCGTTTTCAACTTTGTCCATTTCCACGTCTACGAGGCGATCACGCAACAAGGCGGGGTCGAGGTTCTCGGCTACAGGGTGTGGGAACAGACGGACTTCCCCCTGATCCTGCAGGCCAGCGTGCTCCCGTCCTCCGAGACGCTCGAGCTGGTGATGATCGCCGACACGACCGTGTTTCCGGCCGCGCAGCTCGATCGCATGGCCGGTTACTACGCGCGTTGCCTGGAGACGATGGCTACGACCATGGACGCACCATGGTCATCGGTGAGCCTGCTCTCGGACGCGGAGCGGAGTTTTCTGCTGGAGCGCGGGGAGGGGGAGTCGCTTGCGATCTGCGAGGGCATCGCCGCCCCGGCCGGCCTGCACGACCGCTTCATGCTCATAGCGCGCCGTCAGCCGGATGCGATAGCGGTGACGGCCGCGGGTGAAGCGGTGAGCTATGCCGAGTTGGCGAGGCGCAGCGCGCGGCTTGCGCGTCATTTGCGCGAGCTCGGCGTCGTCAGCGAGACGCGGGTCGGCCTGTGTCTGAATCGCTCAATCGACCAGGTCGTCGCCATTCTCGCGGTGTTGCAGGCGCAAGGAATCTACGTGCCGCTCGATCCCGCGCACCCGCCCGCCAGGCTGCAGTGCACCATCGCGGATAGTGCCGCGCTGCTGGTGCTGGCGCATGCCGAGCACGCAGAGATGTTGCGGCCGGCGCGTGTCGTGCTGATGGACGACGATGCGCCGTGGCGTGACATGCCGGACTCGCCTCCGCCTGGGGTGACGAGTCCCGACAGTGGCGCCTACGTCATCTACACCAGCGGATCGTCCGGCCGGCCAAAAGGTGTCGTCGTCTCGCATGGCAATGCGACACGCCTGTTCGAAACCACGGCTACGATCTACACGCCCGCGGCCGAAGACGTCTGGACGCTGTTTCATTCCTATGCGTTTGATTTCTCGGTGTGGGAGATCTGGGGCGCGCTGCTCCATGGCGGGCGTCTCGTGGTGGTGCCCCAGCACACCAGTCGTGCGCCCGGCGAGTTTCTCGACCTGGTCGAACGCGAGCAGGTGACGATCCTCAATCAGACTCCGGCGGCATTCGCTCAGCTCGCGGCTGAGGACGCGCGGCGTGACAGCTCTGGCATTTGTCGGCATCTCGCGTTGAGGCACGTGATCTTTGGCGGCGACGTACTGCACGGCGCGACGCTCGCGGACTGGATCCGGCGCCGTGGCGACGCGCAGCCGGTTCTGACCAACATGTACGGCATCACCGAGACGACGGTGCATGTCACCCGTCGGCGCATCCGCGCAGCCGATGCGTTCGAGGTTCGCGGCAACATGATCGGCGTGCCTATCCCGGACCTCGGTGCCTATGTCATGAACGCGGACGGACAGTTGGTGCCGGTCGGCACGGCCGGTGAACTCTATGTCAGCGGCGCAGGTGTGGCGCGCGGCTATCTCGGGCGCGGTGGGTTGACGGCATCGCGCTTCGTCCCGGACCCGTTCCGCGCCGGCCGTCTCTATCGAACCGGAGATGCGGCTCGCTGGCATGAGAGCGGCGAGCTGGAGTTTCTCGGTCGGCTCGATGGCCAGATCAAGGTGCGCGGCTTCCGCGTCGAGCTCGGCGAGATCGAGCAGGTGCTCCGCGCCGTAGGGGGGCGCGACGCCGTGGTGCGGCAGCAGGGCGAGAGCGGACGGCTCGTGGCGTATTGCGTGCCGGCCGCGGGGCAAGCGCTCGATGCGCGCAGCCTGCGCAAAGGATGCGAGGCGCTGTTGCCCGACTACATGGTGCCAGCGGCCTATGTGATGCTCGACGCGCTGCCGCTGACGATCAACGGCAAGCTGAACGCCGCGGCGTTGCCGCCGCCCGATGACGGCGCGCTGCTGACGACGAGCTTCGTGGCGCCACGAAATGCCGTCGAGGAAGGCCTGTGTGAGATCTTCAGATCGGTGCTCCAGATCGAGCGGGTCGGCGTCGAGGACAGCTTCTTTGCGCTGGGCGGGCATTCGCTGCACGCGACGCAACTGCTGTCCCGCACCAGGCAGGTGTTCGGCATCGATCTGCCGCTGCGCGCCGTGTTCGAAGCGACCACGGTCGCACAACTCGCGCAGCGCATCGCCGAGCTCGGGGCAACGGCCGCGGCAAGCCCGGACGCCCGTCTGTCCGGAACGGAAGAGCGTTTGCGGCCACGGCGCCGGCAGCGTGCGACTCTCGATGGCCGGTAAACGATGAGCAGCGTCGCCGACAATTTCGACATGACCGTTGAGGTCGCGCCGCTCAGCTCGGCGCAGGCGCGGCTCTGGCAGCAGGTGTCGCTCGATCCGGCCAATCCGGCCTATCACGTTCCCGCGGCGCTCCGCCTGCGCGGCGTCCTGGATCGGCGCGCATTGCAGCTCAGTCTCGACGCGCTGATCGGCCGCCACGAGATGCTGCGCACGACCTTCGATGTCGCGCAGGGTGAGACCTTGCAGATCATCCATCCGCATCTGCCGGTCGCGATCCGTGCCGGAGGCGCGATCGCGGAAGGCGAGCTGCAGGAGGCCATTCGACTCGAGATCCATCGCCCGTTCGATCTCGCCTGCGGGCCCCTGATCCGCGCCGTCATTTTCGATCTCAACGATCGCAGCGCGGTGCTGCTCGTGACCATGCACCATCTCGTCACCGACGGCTGGTCGATGGGCATCTTCGTGAGCGAGTTCTCGACCTGCTACCGCGCCTTCGCGACGGGTGGCCGTCCGGCGCTGCCGCCGCTCGAGATCCAATATGCCGATTTCGCCGATTGGGAACGCGAGCGGCTGGAGACGCTGGAGCCACGCCAGCTCGGCTATTGGCGCGAACAGCTTTGCCCTCCGGTCCATGCGACCGAAGTGCTGCCCGACTATCCGAGACCGCCAGTGCCGGGCACGCGGGGGGCGACGGAGTGTTTCGAGCTCGATGTTCTCGTCGCGGCGCGCCAGCTCGCCAACAGCCTCGGCGCGACACTGTTCATGGTGCTGCTCGCCGCGTTCAAGGTCGTGCTGCAACGACATACGCAGGCGGACGAGATCGTCCTGGGCTCGCCGGTGGCCGGCCGCAACCACGCCGACATCGAGCCGCTGATCGGCTTCTTCGTCAACACCCAGGTGCTGCGCGTCGACGTCAGCGGCGATCCCAGCTTCGCGGAGCTGGTTGCCCGGGTGCGCCAGACCACGCTGGCGGCCTGGGACAATCAGGATCTTCCGTTCGATAAGCTCGTCAGCGCGTTGAAGCCGGAGCGCCGGCCGGCCCGGCGCCCGTTCTGCGATCTGATGTTCGCGCTGCAGAATGCACCGCGCGCCGAGCTCGAACTGCCGGGATTGACGATCGACATCCTGCCGGTCTTCACCGACACGGCCAAGTTCGACATGACCGTGATCTGCGAGGAGACGCCGCGGCGGCTCGACCTGCGGATCGAATACGCGACCGATCTCTACGATGCCGCAACCGTGCGGCGTCTCGCCGCAAGCTTCGAGCAGGTCATTCGCGCGGCCTGTGTGGATCCGCAGGCCCGCATCACGACCATGCCGGTCGTCGCTCCGGCGGAGCTCGACGAACTGCTGGGCCCGCGCCGTGGGCCGGCACTGAGTTCATCCGTCGAACTCACTCTGACCGAATGGCTTCGGCAAACAGCAGCGCGCTATCCGGATCGCGTCGCGGTGTCATCGCAGGACGAGCAGCTGACTTATGCTGCGCTGATGAGGCGCTCTGCCAGCCTCGCCGGACGCCTGCAACGCGCTGGGGTCCGTCGCGGCGATCGCGTGGCGCTCGCGGTGGAGCGCTCGATCGATCTCGTCGTTGCTATCCTCGGCATCCTGCGCACCGGCGCCGCCTACGTTCCGCTCGATGCTGCCTATCCGACGGCGCGCCTGGCCTTCATGCTGGCCGACAGCCACGTGTCCGCAGCGGTGACGCATGGGGCGGCGGGGTCGATCGCCGAAGCGCTGGGGGCAGCGGTGCCCGCTGCCCCCGTGATCCGCATCGACGACATCAATGATGGCGACGCCGAGACCTTCGTCGACGTGGCGATCACCGCATCCGATGCAGCCTATGTGATCTACACCAGCGGCTCCACCGGAAAGCCGAAGGGCGTGGTGGTCACGCACGGCAACGCGACCGGGCTGTTCACCGCGACCGCAGCCACCTTCGATTTCAACAGCGATGACGTCTGGACGCTGTTCCACTCCTATGCGTTCGATTTCTCCGTCTGGGAGATCTGGGGCGCGCTGCTCTATGGCGGCCGTCTCGTCATCGTCTCGCATACCGTCAGTCGGACTCCGGATGCATTCCGCGAACTAGTTGATCGGGAGCGGGTGACCGTCCTCAACCAGACGCCCTCGGCATTCGCGCAGTTCGATGCCGCCGACGAGCGCGCTGCTGCGGCGAGCGCCGACGTCCGGAATCTGGCTCTGCGCCATGTCGTCTTTGGTGGTGAGGCGCTGGACCCGGCCAAACTGTCCGCGTGGTTCGCGCGGCACGGCGACGAACGTCCCGTCCTTACCAACATGTACGGCATCACCGAGACCACGGTGCATGTCACGCACCGTCGGCTTGGCGTCGCGGACACCGCGCGCGGCGCGGCCAGCGTGATCGGTCTGGGGATCGACGATCTATCGCTGATCGTGCTCGATCCGCGGCTGCAGCCGGTCCCGATCGGGACACCGGGCGAGTTGTTCGTCGGCGGCCGCGGCGTTGCCCGCGGCTATCTCGGCCGGCCGGAGCTGACCGCCGAGCGCTTCATTCCGGATCCGTATCGAACGGGCCGCTTGTATCGCACCGGCGATCGCGTGCGCTGGGTCCGCGACGGTGGGCTTGCTTTCTTCGGCAGGCTCGACAATCAGGTCAAGATCCGTGGCTTCCGCATCGAGCTCGGCGAGATCGAGCAGGTGCTGCGTGCGGCGGGCCTGCGTGACGTGGCGGTGCTGCCGCGTGACGACGACGGCACGACGCGGCTGGTCGTCTACGGAGTAGCGACGGATCGGGACCGCTGCTCGCCGGCCACGCTGCGCGAGGTCTGCGCCGCCGCTCTTCCCGGCTACATGGTGCCGGCAGCCTACGTCCTGCTCGATGTCCTGCCGCTGACTCAGAACGGCAAGCTCGACGTCGGTGCGCTCGCCGCGCCGGATTTCGGCCAGGACACTGCGCGCGACACTTTTGTCGCACCGCGCACCGAGATCGAGAAGCGCATCGCCGCGATCTGGCAGGAGATGCTGGGTGTCGAGCGGGTCGGCCTGCGCGACAACTTCTTCGCCCTCGGCGGCGATTCGATCATGATGCTGCAGATGGCCGCGCGCATCGGCCGCGCCGGATACAGCGTCGCCCGCCGCGACCTGATCGAATGTCAGACCGTCGGCGACCTCGCCGGGCGCGCCAAGCCGGCGTCCGCCGCGCGCGACCGGCGCCGTGGTGCCGGTGCTGTGGCCGCCGCGCCTGCGCGCGCGGTGCCAGCTGCGACTGGCGACATCGAAGACGAATATGCGCTGACGCCGCTGCAGGAAGGATTGCTCTTCCAGAGCCTGTACGCGCCCGAGGATGGTCACTACGTCGAGCAGCTGCACGCCCCGCTGCAAGGCGATCTCGATGTGACCGCCTTCACCCGGGCGTGGCAGACGGTCATCGACCGCCACGCGGTGCTGCGAACCTCGTTCCACTGGCGTGACGGCGAGCGCGCGGTGCAACGCGTGGCGCGCAACGTGCGCTTCGCGCTCGACCACGAGGATTGGCGCGAACTGGCGCCGTCCGAGCAGGAGGCGCGGCTGGCCGCGCTGCTCGGTCGCGATCGCGCGCGCGGCTTCGATTTCCGCCAGGCGCCGCTGATGCGGGTGATTCTGCTGCAGCTTGCGCCGGGCCGATGGCACTGGATCTGGACGCATCACCACCTCATCCTCGATGGCTGGTGTCTGACGCTGGTGGTTGGCGAAGTGCTGGCCGCCTATGACGCCTATCGGCGCGGCGTCGATCCGGTGCTGCCGCAGCGCCGGCCCTATCGTGACTTCATCGCGTGGCTGGCGACGCAGGACGCGGAGGCGGCGCGCACGTTCTGGCGCGGCTATCTCCAAGGATTCAAGGCGCCGAATCGGCTCGATGCGCTGCAAGGCGCTGCGCCTGGCCGGGCTGCTGCGACAGGCACCGGCGAGCGTGATCTCGTGCTCGCCGTCGAGGAGACCACCGCGCTGCAGGAGTGGGCGCGCAGCCAGCATGTCACGCTGAACACCGTCGTCTCGGCGTGCTGGGCGCGCGTGCTTGCGGCCTGTTCGCATAGCGATGACGTCGTGTTCGGCGTGACGGTGTCGGGACGGCCATCCGAGCTCGAAGGCTTCGAGCACATGATCGGCCTGTTCATCAACACGCTGCCGATGCGCGTCCGCCTCGACGCCGACGCGCCGCTCGGTGCATGGCTGCGCGAGCTGCAGGCCCAGCAGGCGGCGATGCGCGTCCATGAGCATGCGCGGCTGGTCGACATTCAGCGTGAGAGCGGGATCAGGGTCGGCGACCGTCTGTTCGAGACGCTGCTGGTGTTCGAGAACTATCCCGTCGATCCCGCCAATCTGCAGCAGCCCGCCGGCCTCGCGCTCGGCCCGGTGACCTTCCTGGAACGGACCAACTATCCGCTGGCGATCGCAGCCATTCCCGGCCCGGGCCTGACATTGCGCCTCTACTACGACCGCGCGCGCTTCAGCGACGATGTAGGCGCACGCATCCTGAGCAACGTTGCAGGCCTGTTGCGTGACGTCGTCGCGAAGCCTGCGTACGATCTGCCGCGACGCCTCGCCGACTGGGCTGTTCCGCCGCTGGCTGACCAGCAAGGCAGTCGCGCAGCAGAGTTGGCCGCGTGGAACGATACCGCGCGAGACCTGCCGCCGGTCACGTTCCCCGACCTGTTTGCCGCTCAGGCAGCTGAAAGCCCCGATGCGATCGCTGTCGTCGACGGGGACGAGAGCCTCAGCTATGCCGCTCTCGAGGCCCGCGCCAACCAATTGGCGCATCATCTGCACGATCTCGGCGTGGGACCCGAAACCGTGGTCGGTCTCTGCGTCGAGCGCTCGCCGGCATTGCTGGTCGGCCTGCTCGGCATTCTGAAGGCGGGCGGGGTGTATCTGCCTCTCGACCCGAGCTATCCGGATGACCGCATCGGCTTCATGCTGAACAATGCCGGTGCATCGGCGCTCGTCACCCACGCAGGCCTGCGCTATCGATTGTGCGGGTCCGACGCGCCGCGTAGTCTCATCCTGCTCGATGCCGATCAGCCGGCGCTCGCGAAGCGCCCCGCCACCGCGCCGGCGTCACGCCTCGATCCGCAGAACGCCGCCTACGTGATCTACACGTCCGGTTCGACGGGGACGCCAAAGGGCGTGGTGATCACGCATGCCGGCCTCGCCAACAAGCTCGTCGCGCTGCGCGATGACTTCGCCGTGGGAGCGGACTTCCGATCGGCGCTCGTCATCTCCAGCGCCTTCGATGCGGCGATCGAGCAGACCTTGCTGCCGCTGGTCGGCGGTGGTGCCGCCATCATCGTCAGCAACGCGACGAGGGAGCAGCCCGCCGCCTTCTGGCAGCAGATGGTCTGCGATCGCGTCACCTTCATGAGTTGCGTGCCCTCCTTCCTTGGCTCCGTGCTCGCCGGCGCACCCAACGGATTGCGACTGCAGCATCTCGCCTTGGGCGGCGAAGCGTTGACCACCGGCTTCGTGCGTCAGCTCTCCGAGCGCATCGCCGTCACGCGGCTCACCAATCTCTATGGCCCGACGGAGGCAACCATCGATGCCGCCGCCTTCACGGTCGACGGCGAGCAGGTCGGTGCCGACGTTCCGATCGGCCGGCCGATGCCGAACTACGTCCTGCATGTGCTCGACACCGCGAAGGACTTCGGCCTCGATCCCGTGGCGACCGGTGAGGCAGGCGAACTCCACATTGCCGGGCTCGGTCTCGCCCGCGGCTATCGCGGCAATGCGGGGCTGACGGCCGAGCGGTTCGTCGCCAATCCCTTTGGCCCTCCCGGCAGCCGCATGTACCGGACAGGCGATCTCGCGCGCCGGCTTGCTGACGGATTGCTGGAATTTGCCGGGCGCGTCGATGCGCAGCTGAAGATCCGCGGCTTCCGGATTGAGCCGGGCGAGATCGAGGCCGCGTTGGCCGCGTGCCCGTCGGTGGCGCAGGCCGCCGTGATCGCGCGCGAGGATGTTGCGGGACATCAGCGCCTGGTCGGCTACGCGGTCCCGCGGGCCGGCGAGACCATCGATCCGGCGCGGCTGCGCGCGCAGCTCGGCCGGACGCTGCCGGACTACATGGTTCCGGCCGCGATCGTGGTGCTCGATCGGCTGCCTTTGTCCACGAGCGGAAAGCTCGACCGGCGGGCGCTGCCCGCCCCGGACCTGGCGCCAGCCGCGCCGGAAGCGCCGCACACGCCGCAGCAGGATCTGCTGTGCTGGCTGTTCGCCAAGGTGCTCGGGCTGAAGCAGGTCGGCATCGACGACAACTTCTTCGCGCTGGGCGGCGACTCGATTCTCAGCCTGCAGATCGTGTCGGGAGCGCTCGCCGCTGGCCTGCGCATTTCGCCCCGCAACCTGTTCGAACATCCGACGGTGCGCGAGCTTGCGGCGGTCGCGGTGGCGGCGGGCGTGGAGTCGGCGGAGGCCGCACCTGGCGACGTGCCACTGACGCCGATCCAGCGCTGGTTCTTCGCGCGCGGCCTGGCGCATCGCAACCGCTGGAATCAGTCGGTCGTCCTCGAGGTCGATCCGCGTGTGACGCCCGATATGTTGCAGCAGGCCTTGCATGCCGCGGCGAGAGAGCATGACGCGCTGCGACTGCGCTATGAAGGTGCTGATGGTCCGACGCAGCGGTTGCCCGACGCCGGCACGACCACGGAGCCGCTGCCTTGCGTCGTCGCCTCCGTGCCGGCGGATGCGCCGTCGACGCGCGATGCGCTGCTGCAGTGGACCGCGCCGTTCGCCGAGCAGGCGCAGGCCGGACTGGATCTCGCCAGTGGCCCGCTGGCCCGCGCGGTGATTTTCCCGTCCCGCTCGGTGGGTGAGCCGTCGCATCTGTTGCTGGTCGCGCATCACCTCGTGATCGGCGGCGTGTCGTGGCGCATTCTCACCGAAGGGTTGCAGCAGCGGCTGAAGGAGCAGCTCGAGGGGCGCCCGCTCGAGCCGCTCGTCAGGAGCGTGTCGTTCGCCACCTGGGCCCGACGCCTCGCTGGCTACGCCGCGACCGCAGCGCTACCGGTCGACTATTGGCTCGCGCTCGCCGATCGTGAGCCGCCGGCGCTCCCGATCGATCGTCCTGATGCCACCGTAGCCAACATCGCGGCCAGCCTGAACAGCGTCGACATCGTGCTCGATGCCGAGATAACCGCGGCGCTGCTCCGCAAGGTTCCGAAGGCCTACAACACGCGTGCCCAGGAGCCGCTGGTCGCGGCCTGTGCCGCCGCGCTGGCGGAGTGGACCGGCGTGCCGCGGGTCCTGCTCGATCTCGAAAGCCACGGACGCGAGGCGCTGCCGGGCCTCGACCTCGATCTGTCGCGCACGCTCGGCTGGTTCACCAGCGTCTACCCGGTCAGTCTTGAATTGCCTTCCGTTGGTGGCGTGGGCGCAACGCTGTGCGCGGTCAAGGAGCAGCTACGACAGATCCCGTCGAACGGCACGCCCTTCGGTCTGATGGTTGCGTATTCCGAGGACCGTGATCTGCAGCATCGGCTCGCGCGGGTGCCGCAGCCGAAGGTGACGTTCAACTATCTCGGCCAGTTCGATCAGGCCCATGACGATGGCGCGCTGCTCAGGCTCACGGACCTGCCGTCCGGGCAGGGCCAGCACGGCGACGAGTTGCGCAGCCATGTGCTCGACATCGTCGCGATGGTCCGTCGCGGCGAGCTTGTGACGTCGTTTCAGTACTCCGAGGCCTTGCATGACCGCGACACCATCGTGCGACTCGCCGATGGCTTCGAGCGGCAGCTGCGAGCGCTGATCGACCACTGCCTTCAGCCCGGGGCAGGCGCGCATACCCCGTCGGATTTCCCGCTGAGCCGCATCACCAGCGACGCTCTTATGCGGCTGGAGCAGGCGTGCGGACCGATCGAGGACCTGCATGTGCTGTCGCCGATGCAGCAAGGCCTGTTCTTCCATGCCTTGGCTGCTCCCAACAGCGACCTCTATCTGCAGCAGCTTCACGGCGAGCTGCGCGGCGACCTCGACATCGGCGCCTTCGAGCTGGCATGGCGCGATCTCGTGCGGCGGCATGCGATCTTCCGCGGCCGATTCGTCTGGGAAGGTCTCGCCGAGCCGCATGTCGTGGTGCTTCCGACCGCCGAGATCGAGGTTGCCGTGCAGGATTGGCGCGGCATCGATACATCCGCGCAGGAGCTGCGTCTCGCCGAGCTGCTGCGGGACGATCGGCGCCGCGGGATGGCGCTCGATCGTGCGCCGCTGATGCGCGTCACCTTGGTGCGACGTGACGACCGGCACTGGCACTTCCTGTGGACGCATCATCACGTCCTGCTCGACGGCTGGTGCATCGGCCTCGTGCTGCGCGAGGTGCTGGATGGCTATGAGGCGCGACGACAGGGCACCGCCGTGGAACCCGCGGTGAGGCGGCCCTATCGCGACTACATCGCGTGGCTGCAGCGCCAGGACCGCATCCGTGCCGACGCTTTCTGGCGCGCGGCGCTTGCCGATTTCACCACTCCGACGCGGCTGTCGCTGCCAGCCGCGCCCGCCGGCACGATCACGGACGAGTTCGAGGCCGCGGGCGAAGCCGTGCTGTCCTTGTCAGAAGCTGCCACAGCTGCGATCGAGGCCTTTGCGCGCAAGCATCGCTTGACGGTCAACTCCGTTCTGACAGGCGCCTGGGCCCGCCTGCTTGCAAGCTACGCGCATAGCGACGACATCGTGTTCGGCGTCACTATGGCCGGCCGCCCCGTGGAGCTGGAAGGCGCCGATCGCATGATCGGCCTGTTCATCAACACGCTGCCGCAGCGGGTTCGGATCCAGAGCGGCGTGCCGGTGATCGACTGGCTGCACGCATTGCAGGATCAGCAGCTTGCGCTGCGCGAGTTCGATCATTGCCGGCTCGTCGACATTCAGCGTGAAAGCGGCGTCGAGCAGGGCGTGCCGCTGTTCGAAACGTTGATCGCCTTCGACAACTATCCCGTCGACGAAGCCCTGGCGCAGGGATTCCGCGACATCGAGGTGGCCGCAACGCGGGGTGTCGAGCGGACGCATTATCCCTTGTCCTTGTCCGTCGTGCCAGGGCGGCAGCTGCGTGTGCGTGCCCTGTTTGATCGCCGTCGCATCAGCGACGCCGCCGCGGCGGCGATGCTCGTATCGCTGCAATATCTGCTGGAAAGCTTGTCCAGCGGCGCGGTCGAAACGGTCGATGACTGGAGCCTCGTGCCATCCCCGCAACGCTTGCCGTTGCCGGCACCCGTGTTTGGTCGAGAGGACACCCTGCCGCAGCGCTTTGCCAGGGCCGCGGCGGCCCATCCCGACCGGATCGCCGTCAGCTGTGGCGACAGCGGGCTGAGCTATCGCGAGCTCAGCGCGCGCGCCGGCCGTCTTGCTCATCACCTTCGGGAGGCGGGGGCCGGTCCGGAGTCGCTGGTCGGTCTGTATCTCGAACGGACCGTGGACGTTGTCGTGGGGATCCTCGGCATTTTGCAGGCTGGCGCCGCCTATGTGCCGATCGATCCCCGCGCTCCGGTCGAGCGCATCGGCAGCACCGTCGCTGACGCCGGTCTGAAACTGATCGTCACCGAGTCCGCGCTGCTCGATGCGCTCGATCCGGCGGCGCGCGGCACGGCATCGGTCGTCGTCCTCGATCGTGACGCGGCGTCGATTGCGCGGCATCCGGCGATCGCTCCGCCAGCGGTCATCTCGCCGGCGAATGCGGCCTACGTGATCTACACCTCAGGCTCGACCGGCCGGCCCAAGGGCTGCGTGGTCACGCACGCCAACGTGATCCGCCTGTTCGACGTGACGCAAAAAAGTTTCGCGCCGAGCGCCGACGACGTCTGGATGTTGTTCCACTCGGTGGCCTTCGATTTCTCGGTCTGGGAGCTCTGGGGCGCGCTGCTGCATGGCGGACGCCTCGTCGTCGTGCCGCATGACGTCAGCCGCTCGCCGGAGCGGATGCATGAGCTGCTCCGGCGCGAGCGCGTGACGATCCTGAACCAGACGCCCTCCGCGTTCCGGCAACTCGCCGCGGTCGACGCGGCGCGGCAGCAGGGCGACCAGCCGCCACCGCTGGCGCTGCGTCATGTCATCTTCGGCGGCGAGGCCCTCCAGCTTGAAGAGCTGCGCGACTGGATTGCGCGGCGGGGCGAGGTGCGGCCGGTCCTGACCAACATGTACGGGATCACCGAGACGACCGTGCACGTGACGGAGCGATGTATCCGCCAAGCCGATCTCGCAACCGCTTCCGGCAGCGTCATCGGCGATGCGTTGGCCGATCTGTCTCTGACGGTGCTCGATCCGTTCGGCCTGTCCTTGCCGCAAGGCGTGGTCGGCGAGCTCTTCGTCGGAGGGGCCGGCGT
This sequence comes from Bradyrhizobium sp. HKCCYLS20291, assembly GCF_051167715.1. NCBI lineage: Bacteria > Pseudomonadati > Pseudomonadota > Alphaproteobacteria > Hyphomicrobiales > Nitrobacteraceae > Bradyrhizobium > Bradyrhizobium sp. HKCCYLS20291. Next base: position 97,182 of record NZ_JBNPTO010000019.1, read on the forward strand.
TGCGCGCGGCTATCTGCATCGTGCAGCGCTGACGGCGGAGCGGTTCCTGCCCGGGCCCGGTGGCCAGCGCCTGTACCGCAGCGGTGATCTCGTGCGGCAGAGCGCGGCCGATGTCGAATATCTCGGCCGTATCGACCAGCAGGTGAAGGTGCGCGGCTTCCGCATCGAACTCGGGGAGATCGAAGCGGCGCTGCTCGATAGTCCGGCCGTGGCCATGACGACGGTGCAGGCGTTTGCCGCGGCACAGTCGGGGCAGCAGCGTCTGATCGCCTATGTCGTCCCGCGCGGATCCGTCTCGGTCGCGCTGCTGCGCGAGCAACTCGCCCGCAGACTGCCCGACTACATGATCCCGTCACTGTTCGTGCTGCTCGACCAGCTGCCCCTGACCGTCAACGGCAAGATCGATCGCCGCGCCCTTCCGTCGCCGGAGAGCGCGCAATGCACGCGCGCGACGGCGTCCATGGGGCCGAGCAACGACATCGAGCGCGTTCTCGCCGCCGCCTTTGCCGCCGGGCTGGAACTCGACCATGTTGGCGTGGACAACAATTTCTTCGCACTCGGCGGCGACTCGATCCGCAGCATCCGCGTGCTGTCGCATGCACGTGCGGCGGGTGTCGCGCTCGAATTCGGCGATCTCTTCAGCCATCCCTCCGTGGCCGCGCTTGCCGCGCATCTCGCTGCGGGCTCGGCCGCCGGGTCCGTTGAGCGGCCCATCGGCCCGTTCGAGCTTGTCGCACCAGAGGTCGCCGGCGCACTGGATGGCGATGTGGAAGCGGCCTATCCGCTGACGCGCCTGCAGCATGGCATGCTGCTGGAGACGCTCGATGCTGACACCGCGACCACCTACCACGACGTGATGAGCTATCATCTGCAGGCGCCGTGGGATCACGACGCCCTGAAGGACGCTTTGGCTGTCGTCGTCGCGCGGCACGACATACTGCGATCGAGCATACGGATCGGGCTCGGACCTGAGCCGCTTCAGCTCATTCATCGCAAGGCGACAATTCCGCTGGCCGTCGATGACCTCACGGCATTGAGCGCAGCGGGGCAGGATCTGCGCATCGAGACCTGGGGGCGCGCCGAGACCGCGCATGCGTTCGAGCTCGCGCAGGCTCCGCTGCTGCGCGTGCAGGTCCACCGTCGTTCGGCGTCGATGTTCCAGTTCAGCCTCAGCTTCCATCACGCCATTCTCGATGGCTGGAGTGTCGCGACGCTGCTCACCGAGCTGTTTGCAGCGTATGCGGAGCGGCTCGGATACCCCGTTGCACCGCTCCCGCCGCCCCCGACCGCAACCTTCCGCGACTACATCGCGAACGAGCGTGAGATGCTCACCGACGCGGACGAGCGGCGCTTCTGGTCGGACTATGTCGAGGGCGCCCGCCCGACGCTGCTGCCGAGGCTGCCACGTCCCCATGACGCCGCGCCGCAACGGCGTGTGCGCTCGTTTGCGATTCCGATCGCGGCTGAAACGTCCATGCGGCTCGAGCAACTGGCCGGTGAGTGCGCGGTGCCGCTTCGCACCGTTCTGCTTGCGGCGCATGTGCGTGCCCTCAGCGTCATTTGCGGCGAGAGCGACGTCGTTACGGGATTGGTGACCAACGGACGGCCGGAGCGGCAGGATGGCGAGCGCGTGCTCGGCCTGTTCCTCGGGACGTTGCCGTTCCGGCTCCGCGTCGATAGCGGCAATTGGCGCGCGCTCGTGGCGCAGGTGCACGAGGTGGAGAAGCGGATCGCCAGCCACCGTCGCTTCCCGCTGGCGGAAATCCAGCGCCTGGCCGGGCAGGCGCTGTTCGAGACCGATTTCAACTTCGTGCATTTCCACGTCTTCGAACAGGCGCTGCGGATGCACGATGCGTTTCGGGTGCTGGGTGCGCGCGGGTTCGAAGAAACCGGCTTCACGCTCGCAGTGAATTTCGGCCTCACGGTGGAAGCCCGAGCGCTCGCGGGCAGCCTCGATCTCGACACCAACGTCATCACCGAGGCGCAGGGCGCGAGCTACGCCGGCATCTATGGCCGTGTGCTGAAGCATCTCGCCCATCATACCGATGAGGATGTCGGTGCGACCGGTGTCCTCGACGCTGATCAAGCAGATGCGTTGATCGCCGCCGGCCGCGCTCCCCAGGCGTCGGCCCCAGCCTGTCTGCCCGAGCTCGTGGGCCACCAGATGGCGCGTACGCCCGATGCGGTGGCAGTGGTCGCCGGCGATCAATCGCTCACATTCGCCGAGCTCGACCGGCGCGCCAACCAGCTCGCGCATCTGCTGCTCGCGCGCGGCATCCGGCCGGATGCCGTCGTCGCGGTGTGCACGGGATCGTCCTGCGATCGTGTAGTGGCTTTGCTTGCCATTCTGCGCGCGGGGGCTGCCTATCTGCTGCTCGAAGCCGAGCAGCCGCGCACGCGAACCGCAGAGGTGCTCGCGGATGCAGGCGCACGAGCGATCATCGTCGATGACACGACGGCTGGGCGCACGTGGCCGGCGGGTGTCGAGATCATTCCATTGTCCGAAGATCTGCTCGCGGCGCAGCGATCGGCCGCGCCGGCGGTTGCCGTTCTGCCCGACAATCTGGCCTACATCATCTCGACCTCGGGTTCGACGGGGCGGCCGAAATGCGTGCAGATCACGCACCGCGCCATCGCGAACCACATGGCCTGGATGCGCCGCGCGTTTCCGCTCGGTCCTGGTGACCGTGTGCTGCAGAAGACGCCGGTCGCGTTCGATGCGTCGGTTTGGGAATTCTGGGCGCCATTGGTCGAAGGCGCGTCGCTGGTGCTGGTGCCGGATGGGTCGCATCGTGATGCGGACCATCTCGTGCGCATGATCCGCGACGAGCGCATCACTGTCCTGCAGCTCGTGCCGACGCTCCTGCGCGCGCTGCTCGATGTCCCGGAGTGGAGCCGCTGCGACATGCTGCGCCGTCTGTTCGTCGGCGGCGAGCCGTTGTCGCGCGACCTTGCAAGACGTGCGCTGGCGATCCACCCGGGTCTCGAGCTCGTCAATCTCTATGGACCTGCCGAGACCACCATCGACGCGACCTCTTGCGTCGTCCGCGCCGAGCATGAGCTTGTTGCCATCGGCCAACCGGTCGACGGCACAGCGGCATTCGTACTCGACGAGGCGGCCCGGAGTTTCGTCCCGGCAGGGACCGACGGAGAACTCCATCTCGGCGGCGTGGGATTGGCTCGCGGCTATGCAGGGCGTCCCGGCTGGACCGCCGCGAGCTTCGTCCCCGACGCGCTCACGGGCGAAGCCGGGGCGCGGCTCTACGCGACCGGAGATCGCGCGCGCTGGGTGAACGTGACAGAGGGTGATCCCGCGCTGGCCCTCGAGTTTCGTGGCCGGGCCGATGATCAGGTCAAGCTCCACGGCCAACGGGTCGAACTCGGCGAGATCGACGCGGCGCTGCGCTCGCACGCCGCTGTGCAAGAGGCGGTGACGCTGCTGATCGACGACGGTGCGCGGCAACGGCTGGTGGCCCATATCGTCGGTGCTGCCACTGCCGCTGACGATCTGCGCAATCATCTCGTTGACCGGCTGCCACGGGCGCTCATTCCGGTCAGCTTCGTGCACCATGATGTCTTGCCGCAGACCACGAGCGGCAAGATCGACCGCAGGGCTCTGGCCGTTGCGAGCACGGATGTCGCGGCGATCCGTCCGGCGCGCAGCCACGTTCCTCCGCGCAGCGACGTCGAGCGGCTGCTGACAGACATCTTTGCCGATGTGCTCCGATCGCCTCAAATCGGCATCAGCGACGATTTCTACGAGCTCGGCGGCGACTCGATCATGGCGCTGCAGATCGTGTCGCGGCTACGCAGCGCTGGCTGGCGGCTGTCGCCGCGGCGCATCCTCGAGCATCCAACGATTGCACGGCTCGCACCGCAGCTCGTGCCGCTCAACGGGGACATGTCGACGGCAGCGTCGCGTGCTGCTGCCGGCATCGTCCCGCTCGCGCCGATCCAGCGCGACTTCCTGGCGCGCCTCGATGCGATCGCCGCAGCCGGGCTCGCCGCCGGTCGGGTATCGCATTGGAATCAGTCGGTCCTGCTTACGGTCCCGGCGGCGCTGACCGCCGAGCAGGCCGAGCGCGCCGTTCGCGCCGTCGCCGCTATCCACGACGCGACACGCCTGCGCTTCCGTCGCACGGACACAGGATGGCAGCAGCGCTATGAGTCCGCGGACGCTGCGACCGGCATCGCGTTTGAGGCTGTCGATCTCTCGGCGGTTCATGACTGGCAGAACGAGCTCACCGCGCGCGCCGAACTGGCTCAGGCCGGCTTGGATCTGGACGTTGGTCCCGTCGGCCGGGCGGTCCATTTCACGCGGGACAACGAGCCGGGCCGGCTGCTGCTGGTGCTGCACCACCTCGTCGTCGACGCCGTGTCATGGCGGATCCTGCTCGAGGATCTCGCGACCGCTCTGCGGCAGGTGATGCTTGGCGATCGCATCCAATTGCCGCCGGCATCCAACTCCTATTCGGAATGGGTTTCGAGCATCGATGCACGAGCGCGTTCTGCTGACACTGCACCGTGGCTCGCGTTGGTTGGGCAACATGGTGCGTCTGCGATCGAGCGGTTTGCCGAGGGCGGTCTCGTCCCGTCGGCGCCTGCCAGCAATCTCGTCAAGGACGCGGACAAGGTGCGGGTGAGGCTCACCGCGACGGAGACGTCGGCGTTGCTGCGCACGGCACCGACCCTGCTGCGGACGCGGCCGGAGGAAATGCTCTTGGCTGCCTTCCTCGACGCCTTGTCGCCGGATGACGCAGCGTCGTCGCTGTGGCTCGATCTGGAAGGTCATGGCCGCGAGGAGATGGCGGACACGGAACGGTCCGGCCTGGATTTGTCCCGCACGGTCGGCTGGTTCACCGCGCTGTACCCTGTCTGCCTGCAACGTCCCGCCGGATCGCGCGGCGGCGATCTGCTGCGATCGGTCAAGCGCTGCCTTCGTGCGCTGAGTGCGAACGGCGCGGATTTTGGTGCCTTGCTCCATTTGTCTCCCGACCCGCACGTCAGGGCCCAGCTGGCGGCGCTGCCGCGGCGTGATATCGCGTTCAATTTCCTCGGCCATGTCGACGCCGGAAAGAAGGATCAGGTTTCCGCCATCGGCATCCAGCCGGCGCCGGAGTCGTGCGGTCATGACCATGATCCGCACGGCGAGCGGCACTATCTGCTCGAACTGATCGCGCGCGTGAGCGATGGCGAGTTGATCATCGATTGGATCTTCCCGGGCGGGATGATCCCGCGGGCCGCGGTCGAGCGGCGGGCCGCGGACATGGTGCTCAGCCTCAAGACGCTGATGGCGTCTGATCCGGCCGCTGCCGCTGCTCCGTCGGACTTTCCGCTGCTGCAACTGGCGGACGACGAGCTGGATGCGCTGCTCGCTGAGCATCCCGATACGCAGACGATTCTGCCGCCGTCGCCGCTGCAGGACGGCCTGCTGTTTCACGCGCTGGATGACGACCAGCCTGGCGTCTATGTGCAGCAGATCACCGCCGCGATCGACGGTCGCATCGACCGGCGCGCGTTCGAAGCCGCGTGGGACCGGACGCTCGCGCGTCACGACGCGTTGCGGGCATCGTTTCATCGCGGTGTGCGCGACGGCCGCAGCTATTCCATCATGCATCATGGGCTGCGCTGCCCGATCAGCTGGCTCGATTGGCGAAATGACGATGCCGACACGCGTTGGCGACAGATGCTGCGCGACGATCGGGCGCGCGGCTTCCAGCTCGATCGTCCGCCACTGATGCGGGTCACCGTCGTCCAGATCGCGGAGCGCAGCTGGCGCCTGTTGTGGTCGCACCATCATCTGCTGCTCGACGGCTGGTCGCTGCCGCTGGTGCTCGGCGATGTCATCGCTCATTATCGCGCGCTGACCGAAGGAACGCCCGCGCCCGTCGCGTCGTCAGCGGCCTACTCGGACTATCTGGTCTGGCTGTCTCGCCGCGACGACAGCACGGCCCGGGCGCATTGGCGCGAGTTGTTGCAAGGCCTGGAGACGCCGAGCACCATGCAGCTGCCGGCTGCGGCGGGCCCGGAGCTTGCGGCGTCCGCGGGGGAGACGCACGGCGAGATCGAATTCGTTCTCTCGAACGCGGAAACCACGGCGCTCTCCGCCTTGGCGCGCAGTGGCAATGTGACGCTGGCCGCTGTCATCCAGGCGTGGTGGGCTCATCTCGTCGCGCGCTTCAGCGGCCGGCGCGATGTCGTCTTCGGCGTGACGCTCGCGGGGCGGTCGGCACCGTTGAGCGGCATCGAGACGACCGTCGGCCTTTTCATCAACACCTTGCCGTTGCGTGTCGACGTGCCGGCCGGATGCCCTCTGCTGCAGCTCGCCGCGCGGTCCGATGCCGCCCGCGCCGTATTGGCCGAGTACGAGCACAGCCGTCTGGTCGACGTCCAGCAGCTTGCCGACCTGCCGCGAGGAACGCCGCTGTTCGACAGCATCCTGGTGTTTCAGAACTACCCGCTCGGCGATACCGTCGCGCCGCTCGCCGATTTCACCGTGCGCGACCTCGCCGCAGTCGAGCGGACGCATTACCCGCTGACCTGCTTCGTCATGCCCGGCGATGGCCTGCACGTGCGGCTCGTCTACGATGCGAAGCGGTTTTCGCGCGAAGGCGTGGTGTGCGTTCTGGCGCATGGCCGCAGCACCTTGCTGGCAACCATCGAGAACCCGCTGCGGCCGCTCGAGGCCTTCGATAGTTTCCCACCGCGCGAGTGCGATGGCTTGATTCAGGCTTCCGGCAAAATCGCCGAAGGCGACAGCTGGACCTCCCTGCACGACCAGATCGCGGCGATGGCGGCACGGGACCCGGATCGCACGGCCATCGTCTGCGGCGACGACGTGCTGACCTATCGCCAGCTCATCGCCAGGGCTGGACGTGTGACGGCGGCCTTGATTCAGCGCGGTTTTGGTTCGGAGGATCTCGTCGGGATCTGTCTCGACCGGTCCGTCGATATGGTCGTCGCGCTGCTCGGCGTTCTCGGCTCGGGCGCGGCCTACGTCCCATTGGACCCGCGTTTTCCACGCGCGCGGCTCGAACTGATGCTGGCGGAAAGCTCGCCGCGCGCGGTGCTCACCGGGCGGACGCTTGCGGCCGAACTGGCCGACGCGGATATGTCCGAGCGGCCGCTGCTGGCGCTCGCCGATCTCGTCGATGAAGCCGGCGATGTCGTGCGGCCCGGCGCCGCCGTCCAGCCGGGCAATCTGGCCTATGTCATCTTCACCTCCGGCTCGACCGGCCGACCCAAGGGGGTGCAGGTCACCCATGGCGCTCTCGTCAACGTCATCAGAAGCTTTGCCGCGACGCCAGGATTGTCCCGCGAGGATACGCTGCTTGCGGTCACGACGTTGTCCTTCGACATCGCCGCGCTTGAATTGCTACTGCCGCTGACGGTCGGAGCGCGGCTCGTCCTTGCGAGTGCGGATCAGGCCGCGGATGCGGAGGAGCTTGCCAACCTCATCACAAGCGAGCGCGCAACGGTGATGCAGGCGACGCCGGCGACGTGGCGGATGCTGATTGCCGCGGGATGGGCCGGCGCGCCGGACCTTTCGGTGTGGTCGGGCGGCGAGGCCCTGCCGGCCGATCTCGCCGCCGAGCTGCTGGCGCGCAGTCGCGGGCTTTGGAATCTGTATGGTCCCACCGAGACGACGATCTGGTCGCTGGCCGGTGCGGTGAATACGGCGGCGGACACTGCGGTGCTCGCCCGTCCGATTGCGGCCACGTCGGTCTATGTCGCGGACGCCGCACTGGAGCTGGCGCCGCCCTTCGTGCCCGGCGAGCTATTGATTGCCGGAGATGGGTTGGCGCGAGGTTATCGCGGGCAGCCCGGATTGACCGCGGAGCGCTTCGTGCCCGATGTCTTTGGTGGACCCGGCGCGCGGGCCTATCGCACCGGGGATGAAGTGCGCAGCACCGCTGCCGGCTTTGCGTTCCTCGGCCGTCTCGACCAGCAGGTCAAGATCCGCGGCTTCCGCGTCGAGCTCGGCGAGATCGGGGCAGCACTGCGAACCATGCCGGCCGTCGCCGATGCCGTCGTGGTGAAGGCTGACTACGCCGGCCATCCGCGACTGGTCGCCTACGTGGTACCGAGCGGCACGCCGGATGCGAACCTCCGTCAGACCATGCAGGAAGCGCTGAGCGCGCTGTTGCCGGGCTACATGCTGCCGTCGGCCTATATGGTGCTCGATGCTCTGCCGCTGACGCCCAATGGCAAAATCGACCGCCAGAGTCTGCCGGCACCCGACGCTGCCGCGGCGCCGGATCGGACGCGCGTGGCGCCGCGCAACTCGATCGAGCAGGCGATCGCCGCGATCTGGCAGGACGTGCTGGGTCTGCCGCTTGTCGGCGTGACCGATAACTTCTTTGATCTCGGTGGTCAGTCGCTGCAGGCGGCGTCGCTGCTCGCCACGTTGCGGCAGGCCTTCAAGGTCAAGCTGCCGATGCGCACGCTGTTCGCCGGGCCGACGGTCGAACAGCTGGCGATGGCCATCATGTCGCTGGAGGAGCGGCCCGGGCTGACGCAGCAGATCGCACAGGCGCTGGTGCGGCTGCAGGCGATGTCGCCTGAGGCCAAGGCGCTGCTGCGTGAACGGCAGAAGGCGAGGAACGAATCATCCGCCGAAGGGGCGCGGGCCGTGGCGGCGAAGCGCGGCTGAGATCGCTCCGGAGAGGTCGTACGTCTCAGCAGCTCAGCAATATTGGCGTGCTCTCAGGAGCAGCGCCGCGCTACCTCGCTTCGAGAACGACCGGCAGATAGTCGTCGGCGCGGTTGAAGGGGCGGATCTTGATGGCGCGTTCGGGATCGGTCGCGCGCGGCCGGTGTCTCTGCGCAATCGTCACCAACATCAGGCGCAGCATCAGGGTCGCCATCGGAGCGCCGATGCAGGTGCGGGGGCCGCGCCCGAACGGCAGGTAGGCGCAGGTCGGCAGGCTGCGCTCGAACTCAGCGGTCCAACGCTCCGGCTTGAAGCTGTAGGGATCGCCGAACCAGCGTGCGTCGCGATGCATCACCCAGGACGAGATCAGCATTCGCGAGCCCCGCGGAATCCGCCAGCCGCCGATCTCGTCTGCGCCGGCCGCGATGCGCACCATGGCGCCCGACGGCGGCACCAGCCGCAGCGCTTCCTTCACCACCTGCTCGGCATAGGGAAGGTTGACGAGGTCGTCATAGCGGACGGGCCGACCGTCCAGCACCTCTGCCGCTTCGGCGTGAAGCGCGTCGTCGATGGCGGGGTTCAACGCGATCTGACGGATGGTCTGGTTGAGGGCGATACCGATGCCGTCGGCACCTGCGGCGGTCGTGCTCACCAGCGAGTCGCGGATCTCGACATCGGTCAGGCCCTCGTCCGGTAGCGATACGAAGGCGGAGAGCAGATCGGCTCCGACCGGACCAGAGGCACGCCGAGCCTTGATGCGAGCGAAGACGTCGCGGTTGAGCCGCTCGATCGCACGCAGGTATTTGCGGTTGACGGTGGTGGGAACCCACTCGGGCAGGGCGGCGTGGGTGCGAAATTCATCGGCCTCGCGGAACAGCGTCGCGAGCTCGTCAGTTTCCGCGCCCGGCCGGGTGCCGAAGTGAATCTGCACGCTGGCGCTCAGCGCGACCTGCATGAGCTCATCCATCAGCGTGGCGCTCGGAAACGTCGTCCAGCCGTCCACCACCGAGCGCGTCAGGTCGACGACCACCCTGCAATAGTCGCGCGCCATCAGCGACTGCTGGAACATCGGGCCGATGATCCGGCGCAGGCGGCGGGCTTCGTCGCCGTTGTTCACCTGCATGGAATTGCCGAAGAACCGCCGCTCGCGCCTGCTGCCTTCGGACCGCAGGTAATTGTCGCGATTGTCGATCAGGACGTGCCGGATGTAATCCGGATGGTTGAGCATGTAGAAGCGGCGGCCCGGAAATTTCGCGCAAACGATGTCGCCGTATTGCTGCGCGAGGTGCTCGAGCGCGACGAGCCCGTTCTTGCGCCAGTCGTTGAGGGCGGCGAACAATTGCGTGCCGCGCGGGCCGGGTGGTTCAGCCATTGGCAACCTCGTTGACCAGGCAATCTGATCCATGCTCGCGACAGTCCGCAAGGAGCGGCATCAACTGACGATGCCCGGCTGGTATAGTACGTTCGGACTGCGAGGGGCTCAAGCTCGTCGCGGGTCATGTTCACACGTCGTCGGGGATCATCAACGCCTTGATGTCGCTCGTTCTGAAGTCCTGATGTAAGATCGTCTCGCAGGACGGAGGACTGGAGTGAAGCTCGAAAACATCAGGGCGATAGTGACCGGCGCGGCGAGTGGGATCGGCCGGCAGTTCGCCCTGCAGCTCGCGCGGTCCGGGGCAAGCCTGGTTGCCGTCGATATCGATTCGGACGGGCTGCGCAGTCTGGCGCGCGAGGGGCAGGGCGCCCCAGGCCGATTGCTGACGGCGCAGGTCGACGTCACACGCGAGGACGAGGTCAAGGCCGCCGTCGAGGATGCCCTGGCGCAGCTCGAAGGGCTCGATACGCTGGTCAATTGCGCCGGCATCCTGCGCGATGGATTGCTGGTCGCTCCCGAGGAGGAATGGGTGCGCAAATTGCCGACGGCGCAATGGAAGGCGGTGATCGACACCAACCTCACCGGCCCCTACCTGATGGCCCGCGAAGTGGCCGCCGCGATGCTGCGGCATCGCGTCCGGCCGGGCCTCATCGTCAACGTCTCCTCGGTGACCAGCAAGGGCAATCCCGGGCAGTCCAACTACTCGGCCTCGAAGGCCGGCCTCGACGCGCTGACCAGAACCTGGGGACTCGAACTCGCGCCGCACGGCATCCGCGTCGCCGGGATCGCGCCCGGCCTCACGGATACGCCGATGCTGGCGACGATGAGCTCCGAGCAGCGCGAGCGGTTGCTGGCTCAGGTGCCGCTCGGCAGGGTCGGCACCACCGAAGAGATCTGGCTGGCACTCGAGTTCATCATCAGGTGCGATTATTTCACGGCCCGTGTGATCGATATCGACGGCGGGGCGACGTTCTGATGGACCTGCAGGATCTCGATCTTCTCGACGAGTTGCTGCAGGAAGAAGGGCTTGCAGAGACCGCTCCGCGATTGCGCCCGCGCGGCGCGACCGAGGCGCCGGCGTCGCTGCAACAGCGGCGGCTGTGGTTTCTCGACCGAATGGATCCGGACTCTGCGGCCTACAACATCGCCACCGCGCTGTTGCTGACCGGACAGCTCGACGTATCAGCGCTCGCACGTGCCGTCGAACTCGTGGTGTACCGGCAACAGGGGCTGCGGACGATCTTCCGCGAGCGCGACGGGCTGCCGTGGCAGGTCGTCGAACCGCCCGGCCGGATCCGCCTCGACTGCGACGACCGGCGGGATCGCATCGTCGGGGCGGACGAGCTGAATGAATTGGTCTGGCACGCGAGCCAGCAGCGGTTCGACCTCGCACAGGGCCCGTTGTTTCGGGCGCGGCTGGTGCAGCTTCCGGATCGCTCCGATGGTGTTCCGACCGCCGTCCTTCTGATCTGCCTGCACCATATCATCGCCGATGGCTGGTCGCTCGGCGTGCTGGTGGATGAGATCGTCGAGAGCTATCGCGCGTTCCGCGCGGGCCGCGCTCCAGCGCTTGCAGAGCTGCCGATTCAGTATCTGGACTACGCGGCCTGGCAGCACGAACAGCTCGATCAGGCAGGATTGACGACACAGCTGGCCTATTGGGAGAGCCAGCTGCACGATCTGCCGCTGGTCGAATTCCCGACCGATTTCCCGCGGCCGCGGCTGCGGACCTTCGCCGGCGATCTCGTCCCGTTCGCGCTGCCGGCGCGAGTCACCAGCCGGCTGCGGCAGTTGGGCGGCGACAGCACCACGTTGTTCATGGTGCTGACCGCGGCGTTCGGCGTGTTGTTCGCGCGCCATACGCGGCAGCGCGACATCGTGATCGGGACGTCGATCGCGCAGCGCGCGGACCGCCAGACCCACGGCCTGATCGGCTTCCTGGTCAACATGCTCGTGCTTCGCTTCGAGCTGAAGGCCGAGGACAGGTTCGGCCAATTGCTGAACCGCGTGCGTGCGGTGATGGTCGATGCCATCGACCACGGCGACGTTCCCTACGAGACGCTGGTCGAACGGCTGCAGCCCGAGCGTGATCCGTCGCGCAATCCGCTGTTCCAGGTCGCGTTGACGATGCTGAACGCACCGGAGCCCCGCGTCGAGATCGACGGCCTGGTGATCGAAGCCATCGCCAACCAGAGCGCCGCGCGCTTCGATCTCGAAGTCTTCTTTCACGAGCGACCTGACGGCGAGCTCGACGGCGTCGTCTCGTTCAACACTGATCTGTTCCTGCGCGCATCGATCGAGCAGTTGGCGCGCGAGCTCTGCACCTTGCTGGATGACGTCGCCGCCGATCCGGAGCGGCCGGTCGCGCAGCTTCGCCTGCTCGGCGCGCAGGAGGAGCAGGTGCTCGCCGGCGCCGGCCGCCGGCAGCCGATCACGGTTGCCGATTGCATCCACCAGCGTTTCGCCCGGCAGGTCGCGGCGACGCCGGAGCAGATCGCATTGGAGTGGGGCGGTGCGCCGCCATCATCGGCCCCGTCCTTGTCCTATGCGGAGCTCGACGCCTGGGCGAACAGGATCGCTGGCCGGCTCGTGGCCGCCGGCGTCGGTCCCGAGGTGCGCGTCGGGCTGTGGTTCGAGCGCTCGCTCGAGATGGTGGTCGCCATCCTCGCCACGCTGAAAGCGGGCGGCGCCTATGTGCCGCTCGATCCGGCCTATCCGCCGGATCGCGTGAGGTTTGTGATCGAGGACAGCGGTCTTGCCGTCATCGTCACCAGCCGCGAGCTGACCGAGCGCGTGCGGGTGTCTGGCCGGCCGCTGATCGTGATGGAGGACGCGGCCCGGCCTGATACGGACGAGCATGTGTCGCCGCCTCTCGTCATGGTGCATCCGGACAATGCGGCCTATGTCATCTACACGTCGGGCTCGACCGGCACGCCGAAGGGCGTCGTCGTCTCGCATGCCAACGTCATCCGGCTGATGGATGCGACCGACCGCAGGTTCGGCTTTGGCCGCCGCGACGTCTGGACGCTGTTCCACTCGTTCGCCTTCGACTTCTCGGTGTGGGAGATCTGGGGCGCGCTGCTCTATGGCGGCCGGCTGATCGTGGTGCCGTACGAGGTAACGCGCTCGCCTGATGAGTTCTACGACCTGTTGTGCCGCCGCCGCGTCACCGTGCTCAACCAGACGCCATCCGCATTCGGCCAGCTGATCGAGTCCGACCGGCGGCTTGGACGCGAAGGCGAGCTGAAGCTGCGTGCCGTCATCTTCGGCGGCGAGGCGCTCGACCTCGCGATGCTGGAGCCGTGGATCGACCGTCATGGCGACGAGTTTCCGCAACTCGTCAACATGTACGGCATCACCGAGACGACCGTGCACGTGACCTACCGCCGCATCCGGCTGGGCGACGTGGCGCGTCGGCTCGGCAGCGTCATCGGCCTGCCGATGGCGGATCTCACCTTGCATCTGCTCGATGACCATTTGCAGCCGGTACCTCCGGGCGCGCTCGGCGAAGTCGCGGTCGGCGGCGCCGGCGTGGCCCGCTGCTATCTGCAGCGGCCAGCGCTGACGGCGCAGCGCATGGTGCCGGATCCCCATGAGCCCGGCGTGCGGCTGTATCTGACGGGTGACATCGCCCGCCGGCTGCCGGATGGCGGTCTGGAGTATCGCGGCCGTGCCGACGAGCAAGTGAAGCTGCGCGGCTTCCGGATCGAGCCGGGTGAGATCGAAGCAGCGCTGACGACGCATCCCGCCGTTCATCGGGCCGTGGTCATGGTGGGACACGATACGTCCGGCGAGAAGCGGCTGGTCGCCTATGTGGTGGCTGACGGCGCGCGCGCCGCGAATGGCGACGCGCTGGAGACGACACTGCGCGCGCATGCGGCTAAGCGGCTGCCAGACTACATGGTACCTTCGGCGGTCATGCTGCTCGATACGTTGCCGCTGACGCCCAACGGCAAGCTCGACCGCAAGGCGCTGCCGGTGCCGTCGGCCAGCAAGCTGGCGGCCCGCGGCTTCAAGCCGCCGCGGACGGCTGCCGAACAGAGGCTCTGCGTGCTGTTCGCGGAGGTGCTGGAGCTCGAGCAGGTCGGGATCGACGACAATTTCTTCGCGCTCGGCGGCCACTCGCTGCTGGCAACGCGACTCATCAGCCGCATCCGTGCTGCGCTGGGAACGGAGCTTTCGGTCCGTGCGCTGTTCGAGGCACCGACCGTTGCGGGCGTCGCAGCGAGGCTCGGCGATGGCGCGGCCCCAGCTTCGACGACGACGGTCGAACCTGTTGTTGCGGAAGCCGCCATTCCGCGCGCGCGCGGTGACCGGCCAGTGCCGCTGCTGCTGGCGCAGACCCGCTTGTGGTTTCTCGACCGGCTGGAGCCAGGTAATCCGGCCTACAACGTCGTGCTCGGGCTGCGGCTGCGTGCCGTGGCGGACCGGCCCGACGAACGGGCCGGGCTTGACGAAGATGCACTGCGTCGCGCGCTCGACGAGATCGTCAGGCGCCACGAGATCCTGCGCACGGTGTTCCAGAGCGGCGACGATGGGCCGCGTCAGATCGTGCAATCACCGCGGCCGTTCGAGCTGGAGATCGTTGATCATAGCGGACTGTCCCAGGACCAGCAGACCTCGCGGCTCGCGGCCGAAGCGCACCGGGCGGCAAGGCATCGGTTCGATCTCGCGGCCGGTCCGCTCGCGCGCGGCTGGCTGGTTCGCCTGTCCGACAGCGAGCATCGTCTGCTCCTCGTCATGCACCACATCGTCACCGATGGCTGGTCGTTCGGTGTGCTGACGCGCGAGTTGCGCGACCTCTATGCGGCGTTCCGTGCCGGTCGTCCGTCGCCGCTCGCCGAGCCGTCTTTGCAATACGCCGACTACGCCTGCTGGCAGCATGATCGCCTGGCTGACGGCGGCCTCGCCCGGCAGCGCGACTATTGGCTGCGGCAACTCGCGGGGCTCGAACCGGTCGAGATCCTTACTCTCGACCATCCACGCAGGCCGGAGCCCATCGGGCGTGGCGCGAGCTTGCGTTTTCAGCTCGAGCCCCGGCTCGCGCGCGAGTTGACTGAGACCGCGGCTCAGCACGACGCGACTCTGTTCATGACGCTGCTCACCGTCCTCGCTGCCATGCTGCACCGTTCGTCGGGCGCCGCCGATCTGCCGATCGGTGTTCCCGTCGCCGGGCGCGACCGGGTCGAGGTCGAGCAACTGATCGGCTTCTTCGTCAACACGCTGGTGATGCGGGTCAGCGCCGC
The DNA here is from genome assembly GCF_051167715.1 of Bradyrhizobium sp. HKCCYLS20291. NCBI lineage: Bacteria > Pseudomonadati > Pseudomonadota > Alphaproteobacteria > Hyphomicrobiales > Nitrobacteraceae > Bradyrhizobium > Bradyrhizobium sp. HKCCYLS20291. The sequence goes on from NZ_JBNPTO010000019.1 coordinate 112,456, forward strand.
CGGCGATCCGACCATGACGCAACTGCTCGCGCACGTGCGGGAGACCGCGCTCGGCGCATTCTCGCATCAGGATCTGCCGTTCGAGGATCTCGTCGAGCGGCTGGCGCCGCCGCGCCATCGCGGCCGCCATCCGCTGTTCGGTGTCATGCTGGTGCTGCAGAACCTGCCCGGAGAGCCCCTGTCGCTGCCAGGCCTGGCGATCGACCCGGAGGAGATCGAAACGGGAATCAGCAAGTTCGATCTGACGCTGCAGGTCGCGCCATCGGCCGGCGGGCTCGATTGTACGATCGAATACAACGCCGACCTGATGGAGCCCTCGACGGTCGAGCAGTTGGCGTCGCGGTTCGTGCTTGGCTGTACGGCGCTGGTGCAGAGTCCGCAGTCGCGCCTGTCGCAGCTGCGATTGGAGTCCGACGCCGAGCTGTCGCGCCGGCGCGCGCTCGAGTGCGGTCCGTCGTTGGCTGAGCCTGCACGTGGTGTGCTCGAGCAGATCTTCAGCCTCGCAGCACGGCAGCCGGATGTGGTCGCGCTGTCCTGGGACGGCGGGGCGCTGTCCTATCGCGATCTGGCGCGGCGTGTTCAGCGTACCGGCGCAGGGCTGCGGGCCGCCGGTGTCGCCATCGGCAGCCGCGTCGGGGCGGCGTTCGAGCGCTCGCCGGAGATGATCATCGCCCTGCTCGGGATCATGCAGGCCGGCGCAGCCTATGTGCCCCTCGACCCCGGCTATCCGGCCGGGCGTCTCGCCTTCACGATCGAGGACAGTGGCGTCTGTCTGATCCTCGCGACCTCCACCGACACGTTGAACGACGTCACGTCGCAAGTCACATCGTGTCCGCCGGTGTTGTCACTTGCTGATCTGGCGCCTGGTGACAACCTCCGTCCAGAGCTGCCGTCTGGCGATCGTCTCGCCTACATCATCTACACCTCCGGTTCGACCGGCACGCCCAAGGGCGTGGTGGTGTCGCAGAGCAATCTGGCCGCGTCGACGGCCGCCCGACTGGCGGTCTATGACGATCTGCAGCCGCGCTTTGCCTTGTTGTCGTCGTTCGCCTTCGATTCGTCGGTGGCTGGCATTTTCGGAACGCTCTATGCCGGCGGCACCTTGGTGCTGCCGCCGCCCGGCGCGGAGCGCGATCCGATCGAGCTCAAAGCCGTGCTGCGGAGCCAGCGCGTGACGCAGTCGCTGATGCTGCCCGCGCTCTATCTGGCGCTGCTCGATGCCGCCGACGGCGGCGAGCTCGACACGCTCCGGACGGTGATCGTCGCCGGCGAGGACTGTCCGCCGCGTCTGGTCGAGCGGCATCGCCAAGCGCTCCCGCATGCGACGCTGGCGAACGAATATGGCCCGAGCGAAGCCACCGTCTGGTGCACGGTCAAGCTCTGGCCGGCCGCTGCTGATGACGACAAGGACGTTTCGATCGGCACGCCGATTCCGGGCGTGCGCGTGTGGATCGCCGATGCCCACGGATATCCAGCGCCGCTCGGTGCCGCAGGCGAGCTTTGCGTCGGCGGAGCCGGAGTTGCCATTGGCTACTCTGGCAGGCCTGGCCGGACTGCCGAAAGTTTTGTGCCCGATGCGCAAGCCGACGCGGCCGGCGCACGCTGTTATCGCAGCGGCGACCGCGCGCGCGTCATGGCTTCGGGTGAGATCGGCCTGCGTGGCCGGATCGATCGGCAGATCAAGGTGCGCGGCTTCCGTGTCGAGCCGGGTGAGGTCGAGGCGCGGATCCTGCAGTCGGAATGGGTGCGCGAGGTTGCGGTGACGACCGCGCGGGATGCCCGCGAGCGGCTGCAACTCATCGCCCATGTCGTGCCGATGCCGGGACACGATCCCTCGCAGTCCAGCCTGCGCGTCTGGCTGGCTGAACGCTTGCCGGCGCATCTCGTGCCGGCGAAGTTCGTCTGGCACGATCAGTTGCCGCGCGCGGCGGGCGGCAAGGTCGATCTCGCGCGGCTCGAGACGTCATCAGGACTGCCACGCAGCGACGAACTGGCGGCGCCGCGCAATCGCCTCGAGCTCGAGCTGGTGCGCGTCTGGGAGGATGTGCTGGGCCGTGACGCCATTGGGATCGACGACGACTTCTTCGAGCTCGGTGGTCACTCTTTGCTGGCGATCGAGCTGATCGCGGAAATCCGCCGCAGGCTCGGGCGCGATGTGCCGCTCGCGGCGCTGTTCGCTGGTGGCACCGTGGCGCGGCTGGCCGAACTCATCAGCTCGGCTCCGCCGCAGGCGGGCGTCACGACGCACAAACAGTCCGGCGTGCTCGTGCCATTGTCGTCCGGCGATGGCGCGCCGCTGTTCCTCATTCATCAGGCCGGCGGCAACGTCATGTCCTACCTGCCGCTTGCCCGGCAGCTTGGGATGGTGGGACTGTCGCTCGTCGGCCTGCAGTCGGTCGGACTCGACGGCTCCGAAGCGCCGTTGACACGCATTGAGGACATGGCGGCGCACTACGTGGCGGCAATCAGGACAGCGCAACCGCGAGGTCCCTACAGGCTCGCCGGGCACTCGCTGGGAGGGCGGGTGGCGCAGGAGATGGCGCGGCAGTTGGGCGAGGCCGGGCTGGAGGTGGATTTTCTCGGAGTCATCGATGTGCCCGGGGTAGAGGCCGAGCTGAGCTGGACCGCGATCCTTGACGAGGAGGAGCACGAGGTTTTTGCTCAACTCGTCCAGCAGATCGAGCTCTTCCATGGCCGGGCGCTGGACATCTCGGCCGAAGCGTTGCTGGCGTTGACCGCCGTTGAGCGCATCGACCTCATCGTGAACCGCATGAAGCAGCGCGGCTTGCTTCCGATCGACGCCAGGGCGGGCGAGGTGAGCGGGCTGCTGAATGTCTACAAGGCGAACATGCGCGCGATCGCTGCGTTTGCGCCGCGGCCGTGCCGCGCCGATATCCACGTCTTCGCAACGCGTGCGCTGGCGCAAGCTCATCCGCAGGATCCAACGTTGGGATGGGGCATGCTGACGGCTGGCCGCACCCATGTGGTGCCGGTGCCAGGGGAGCACATGTCGCTGCTTGGCGCCGACCACGCGCCGGCGTTGGCTGCTATGATCCTTGAAGCTTGCCGCGATGAATAGGGCGAGTGATTGCCTCCGATCAATGGCTCTTCGGTCGGGTGAGACTGGTCGAGACCAGATGGTACAGCATCTGACCGGTCGACGGCGGGCTGTACAGCCGGTCCGGACGCGGGCGGGCGAAGAGGCCGTGCCAGATGAAGTCGCGCGCCAGCATCGCCCAGGCGGTGGGGCTGCGCATCCGCATCATCACCTCGACGTCGTGACGCGGCGTGAGCGGTTCGCCGTGCCAGCAGGACAGCGAGATCGAACTCTCGGACGAGGCGAAGTAATGCCACCAGGCGCGGGGCAGGAACAGGATGTCGCCGGGCTCCAGAAAGCCCTGCAGCATGGCCGCGCGCGCAAACCGCGGATGGGCCGTAAGGTCGGGATGCTCCGGCGCGACCTGGCTCTTGGTATGTGAATCCGGAAACAGATGCAGATTGTAGGCCTGCTCGGGTGCGGCCATCAGCACGCGCTTGGTGCCGTGCACCTGGGCGAACAGATTGTCGGCATGGTCGTAATGCAGGCCGGAGCGCGTGTTGGCGCCGATCCAGACGATCACCGCCTTGATGTCCGACGTCAGCGGCGCGAAATCGTAGTCGTCCGCGAGGCCCGGCAGCCGGTCGACCGGGATCTGATCGATGTAGCAGCGGTCGCCGCTCTGCATCAGCGCAACGAACTCGCGCACGGTCATCGTGCGGCGGTAGTCCTTGTCGCGCAGGGTGTAGGGCACCTCGGTATCCGGCAGGCCGACGCTGGGCCGGACCTGGACGTCGCCTGCGATCTCGGCGAGGTAGGCCGGCGACCAGCGCTTGACGGCAGGCCATGCCGCGCCGGCGCCTTCGAGGATCAGCGGGCGCCGTTGCTCGCGGTGCCGGGCGAGGGCCGGACCGATGTCGGCGCCGCGCACCCGCGGGATCTCGGGATAGGCAAGATGCTTCGTCCCTTCGACTCGTTGCAGCATGGCGAGACCCTCCCATTGCCTGTCGATGAGCTCGATGACTTCTCGACGTTCACCTAGAACATGCGATCGGTCCAGGATCGAGGCGTCTTGTCGCTGACGATCTCGACGTCGAGATGATAGCGGAATTTGCGCGGGCCGAGGCGACGGATGTAATCGGCGAGATCGGTCAGGCCTTCGCGTAGCGTGACGTTGGTCTTGTAGCCGAGCTTGCGGCGCGCCTTGTCGGCCGAGCAAGTGGCAAAGCGCACCTCCTGCGGCCGGTCGGGCAGATAGATCGGGTCGAGGTCGAAATCGAGGATGTCGGCCAGGATCTCGGCCAGCTCGTTGATCGAGATGAATTCGTTGTCCGGGCCGATGTTGAAGGTTTCGCCGACGACGTCGTCGCGCAGCGCAGCCTGGCCGATGCAGTAGACGCAATCCTGGACAAACGAGAAGCAGCGCTTCTGGGTGCCGTCGCCATAGATGATCGGCTGCCGCTTCTGCAGCATCAGATTGGTCATGATGGCGGCGACGTTGCGATAGGGGTCGTTGAACTTCTGCCGCGCGCCGATGATGTTGTGCGGGACGCAGATCACATATTCCAGACCGTGGGTGCGGCACAGCGTGGCGACCAGCATCTCGGCGGCGTATTTGGCGATGCCGTACGGATCCTGCGGCCGGCACACCATGTCCTCGGTGAACGGCAGCGTGTCCTGGGTGCCGTAGCGCGCCATGCTCGAGCAATAGACGAAGCGCTTGACGTTGTTCTGGATCGCCGCGCTCAGCATCGTCGAGGTGATCTGGAACGTGTTCTGCGTCACCAGATGCGGCGAGAACACCGACAGCCCCTCATAGGCGGTGCAGGCGGCATGGATGATGACGTCGCAGCCCTTGGTCAGCTTGACCATGGAGTTCAGGTAGCCGCAATCGATCTGGTGGAATTCGGCGTCATCCGGCACGTTCTCGAGATAGCCGCCGATCAGCGAATCGTTGCCGCAGACCTCGTGGCCGAGCTGCAGGAAGTAGTCCGCAAGATGACTGCCGAGAAATCCGGCGATGCCGCTGATGAAGATCTTCATGGATGACTGCTTGCCATTCGGCCGGGGAGCGACGCTGCGACGGTGTGATGCGCGGCGCTGGCCCGCGCGACATGATCCTGGATCAGATCCGCGGCGCGCGCGGCGCCGCCGGCGCGGCGGCAGGCATCGCCGATCCGGGCGCTGTGGCGCGCGAACGCCGGCTCGGAGAGCAGGCGCTTCGCCGCCGCGCGCAACTCGGCCGGAGGAGCGTCGACGCTGCGGCGAAGTCCGGCGCCCTGTCGCTCGAGCCGGATCGAAATGATGTCGGTCTCGAACGTGGTCGGGATCGCCAGCATGGGAATGCCGAACCACGAGCCCTCGCGGGCGCCGCCCATGCCGCCATTCATCACGAACAGTTTGGCACGCGGCAGGATGTCCAGCTGCGGCAGCAGGCCATCGCGATCGATGCTCCAGACGATGAAATTGGGCGGCACCTCGCCGAGATCCTCCGGCGTGGTGCTGGCAGAGAGCAGCATCACGACCTGTAGGTCGAGGTCGGCGAAGGCGGTGAGGCACTTGCGGAAGAACTCCGGCCCGGGATCGCAGATGGTGCCGAAGCCGATATAGATGATGCTCTCGTCCAGCCGGCTCATGTCGAAGCCCGGAACCTCCTGGCTCGGCCGGTGGTGCACCGAGCCGACGAAATGATAGCTGGCGTCGAACAGATGATCGTGCGGCTGCAGCTCGCGCGGCGTATGGCAGATGTTGACGGGCTGCGGATTGGTATAGGTCTCGATCGCCGACACCCTGGTGCCATGCCGGCGCTTCAGCTCGCGGGCGAGGCGGCGGAAGCCGAAATAGGTTCCGGTCCCGCGCGCCACCATGCGCGGCAGGTCGCGCCAGAACGTCCAGCACGACAGCTGCAGCCGCCAGCTCAAGGCCGGCGTATGCACCGAAGTGATCGCGGGGATGCCGAGCTTGGCGGCGATCATCTTGCCCCATAGGCAGAGCGAATCGTGGACGATGTAGTCCGGCCGCTCGGCGGTCACGCGCGCCAGCAGCTCCGGATACCAGGCCAGCGTCCACCAGCACATCGCGGTCGGCAGGTCGAGCTCGTGATGGAAGCGCCAGCCGGCCATCGGGCCGGAGTAGGGCCCGGGGACGTCGGGATAGGCCTGGAAGCTGGCGCCGAGCGCCTCGATCTCGGTGCGGTAGCGCTCGGTTTCGAAATAGACGATCTCGTCGCCGCGCCGCACCAGCTCAGCCACCATGCCGTAGGTGGCGATGACGTGCCCGCCGCCGCAAACGTTCAAAAACACGCCCTTGGCCATGTCCGTCCGGGCTCCGAAATCAGGCGACGCGCGCGTTGACCGGCCGGGCGCTGGCCGGCTGGAACACGCCGCGCAGCTGCGCCCATTCACGATCGTAGTTCGGCCGCTCCTCATCGAAGGAGCGGATCACCATGCTCTGGGCGATCCGCAGGAAATCGATCAGTTGCTGGCGCGTGATGCCGTTGGCGAGGAAATAGGGAACCGACCACATGTCGACGCCGTAGAGCGGCAGCAGCACCGAATTCTTGACGTTGCGGTAGAGATAATCGACATGGTCGCTGGCTTCCTGCCAGGTCATGGTGTTGTGGTTCCAGCTGTAGCCGGATCCCTGCAGGCCGAACTCGGCGGCGCGCTCCTGCACCGGCACCTTCGGATCGTGGAAATAGCTCTCGACCGCGTAGAAGGTCGGGGCGGTCTCCTCGATGAAGGCGAGAGTGTTCTGCACGGAGGCGGCGGTCTCGCCGGGGAAACCGATGATGAAGGAGGCGTGGACCATGATGTCGCGCTCGGCCAGCATCCGCATGCCGCGCTTGTAGCCGTCGACCTTGACGGCCTTGTTCATGTTCTTGAGCACCTGCTGATCGCCGCTCTCGATGCCCGCGAAGACCGCGACGCAGCCGGCTTTCTTGATCAGGTCGAAGGTCTCCTCGTCGGCATTGGCGCAGCGGAAATACGACGCCCACTGGAAGCCGAAATCCTCCTCGATCATCATGCGGCACAGCTTCTTGAAGCGCGGCAGCGGCACGTTGAAGGTGTCGTCGATGAAATAGATGAACTTGACGCCGCGGGATTTCAGCATGCGGAATTGCTGCCTGAGCACCTCGATGTCGTTGAGCGTCAATGCTCCGCCGATCGCCGGATAGCGGCAGAAGGCACAGGCGAAAGCGCAGCTGCGGGCGGTGCGCATCCAGACGAACGGCGACAGGTAGTCGTCGCTGAACACGGTCCAGTCGATGACGTTGGCGTCGAGATCGTTGTTCTCGGGCCGGCGCTCGCTGCGCGAGAAGCTGATGCCGTCCTCGGTCCAGATCAGGTTCGGCACCTGGGAGAGATCCGGCTCCGGCCGACGCAGCTCCAGCAGCAGCTCGGCCAGGGTGTTCTCGCCCTGCGAATCGAACACATAGATGTCGGCGTCCATTTCCTGGAACAGCACATCCTGGGTGTCGGCATCATGGTCGGAGCAGGTGTTGAAGATATGGGGGCCGCCGACCACGATGCGGACGTCCGGATTGTGCTCGCGGATGAACTCGACGACCTCGCGGACCGGCCGCGGCGTGGTGTAGACCGTGGTGGTGATCGCGACGGTGCGCGGCGACTGCGCCAGGAGCTCGACCAGCCGGCTGCGGTCATGGTTGAAGAAGTTGACGATTTCGGACCTGAGCCCGCGTGCGGCGAGGAAGCTCTTGAGGATGCAGCAGGCGAGGCTCGGCGTGCGCGCCACGTGCAGCCCGTGCCGCAGGCCGGTGGCATCTTCGAGCGCGCAATTCAGCAGGTCGGTGAAGTGCCGCCAGCGTCCCCTGGTGTGCACGGCATTGCCGCGGAAATGCCGGTAGGCGCCGGAGAAGTTCTGAAGGGGCTTGAGCTCGTCGTCGATCCAGTTGAGGTCGGTATCGTTGTATCCGATCAGAATGCAGTCGATCTCGGATCCCAAGGGGCGTTCTCCTCAGTCCGGCGCACAAAAACCAGTCTCGGCGCATGGGCTGATCGCGCCGAACAAAGCTTTGAATTTCTGAGATAACAAAAGCAACTGCCGCGATCATATTCTGGTTGGTTGATTGCGTCCACTGCTCGATGGCTCGATGCATCTTGAGCTGCCGTCGTGCCTGTGGGCTACTACGTTCCATGGTCTACGGCAGGCTGAAAGTGCTGGTTGCTCCGGTGGTCGCGCACCGCCGTCCCATCCTTTTTGCCGCCAAAGGTGCGTCTCCTTCACGCAGGAGACGATGAGAATTGCTTCTGACTCGATTCGGCATCTCAGCTGTGGGACTTACCGTCTCCGGTGGCGAACGACTTGACGCGAGCGACTTGGCGCGAACGTCCTGGCGCGAACGTCCTGGCGCTCGACCTGGCATTTCCGATTTGACGGCGTGACGTTTCGGCCTCGCGGCGCATGTTCGCGTCCGAGCTTTGCTCATCGGGGCACCCTTCCAGAAGAAGGGCGCAGGGAAGGCCGGGTGCGGGCCGCACCCATGGCCCGCCTGCAGAAAAAAAGCAGGCGGCGTCACCACAGGATTGGCCGGACATCCGGCCTTCCCTGCGCGATGGGCTTAACGGCTGCTCCGCGCTCTCCCAGGGGACCGGGCTTGCTTGCCCCCGTCATCGGCATCGTCGCCGACCAAGACACCAGCGTCGGGGTGTCGGGACCACACGGCTTGACCGTCCGTCCAGGGTTCGTTCGTCCGCACGCGAAACGCGCACTGCGACCCCAGCCGGCCACCGCATCCCACGCTCCACGGTCCGTGACGATCGCGAAACGCCCCTTCTGTGAGCGCGAGACGGCGAAGAACATCGGTCTGATTTGCCCGACGGCACAAGGCCGGATTTGCCCGACGGAATGCGACAAACTGGCACGACGGGCAGTTTGGGCATGGCTGGAATGCGGAACCACAGGTCAACAAAGGTAGGTCGAAGGATGCAGAGCTTTCGAAGTCCATGTTCAGATCGGTCGCATCGGTCACGTTGCGTGCGCATGTCAGGCAAGCCTGTTCGATGGTGTTTCGCAACTGCCGCACGTTGCCCCGGCCATGGATATTGCTCGAGCGCTCGTTTCGCTTCTGGCGTGATCGACAGGGACGAACGCGCATAGCGAACCTGAACGTCCGCTGGCAGTCGGCGCTCTGCCACGGTGTTCAACCCGCGGACAAGCGGCGGTGCGAACAATGGCCCCATTGCCGGACAAGCGCGGCGGCGCTGAGCCGGCGGTGCATCAGGTCGGCGCCAGGCGGGGTCTATCGGTGAAGATCGGGATCGCGCTCTCTCGCGTTGCTCGTTGTCTGACGTCCGCAATGTCTGCGGCCGGGGTTTCCGGAAATTCGGAAGACCCGCGGAAGCGCTGGCTCTCGCGTCGGAACGGCTCGACAAGATAGAAACTGGAGAATATAGCGAATTCCATCACAACCTAAGAGTGATATAAGCTAAGAATTGCTCCCTCGCGCAGTTGGCTATGGGCAACGGGGATATGCTCAACACGTCAAAGACGCCCAGATCCGTCTCCCTCGCAAAGCGAGACTGGTCCACGACCTTTCGTTTTCAGCGCTTCGGAGGCTCGCTCGCAGATTATTGCTACGGAGGAAGTCATGGCGCGAATTGAACTGCCGCAAAACGTTGTGCCTATTCACTATGATCTGGACATAATACCTCGCGCGAGTGCCTTGGTCTTCAAGGGGCGGTCGGTCATAACGGTCAAAGTATTGGAGGCCACATCGATCATCGTTCTCAATAGCGCAGAGCTTGAGTTCGAGGCGATCGAGCTAAGAGGCAGCCAAGGTGTCCGCATGGGGACGCCCGTGATGGATCCGGGAAGCCAGCGGGCCAATCTCCATTTCGACGAACTCATCAAGCCGGGCGTTTACGATCTGGCGATAGATTATCTCGGAAAGATAAATGAAAGCGCCGAGGGGCTTTTTGTCACCAGATACGAGACGCCCGCGGGCCCCCAACACATGCTGCTGACCCAGTTCGAGGCCGTGGCGGCGCGACGTTTCATGCCGTGCTGGGATGAGCCCGCGCACAAGGCAACATTCACCGTAAGCGTCGCGGCCTCGGCAGACGAGACGGTCGTATCGAACATGCCGATCGAGCGAACCGAGGCGTCGGAGTCGGGGCTCCGCCTCGTGCGATTTCAGCGGACCCCGGTGATGTCCTGCTACCTGCTATTTATAGGCGTCGGGAAGCTGGATCGTTTGGAAACCAATGCCGGGGGCGTTGCTGTGTCGGTGTTGTCGCGAGCGGGAAGCGCCTATAAGGGCCAGTTCGCTCTGGAAAGCGCCGTCAAGCTGCTCGAATATTACAACGACTACTTCGGCACCCCGTACCCATTGCCAAAACTCGATCTGGTGGCAGCCCCCGGTGGTGGCGGCTTCTCGGCCATGGAAAATTGGGGAGCCATCCTGTACTTCGAAACGTCCCTGCTGATCAATCCCGCGCTCTCGACCGAGTCGGATCGGCAGCGTGTATTCGTGGTCGTGGCGCACGAGATGGCGCACCAATGGTTTGGCAACCTGGTCACGATGAAATGGTGGGACAATCTTTGGCTCAATGAGGGGTTCGCGTCGTGGATGGAGAACAAGGCCACGGACAAGTTCTATCCGGAATGGACGATGTGGCTTCAATCGGAGTCGGCGCGGCAAAGGGCAATGAAGCTGGACTCGAGGGCGACGACCCATCCGGTCGTGCAGGAAATCGAGAGCGGGGAGCAGGCGGACCAGGCCTTTGACGAGATAACTTATCAGAAGGGACAAGCGGTCATCCGCATGCTCGAAAGTTACGTCGGAGAGGAGGTCTTCCGGAAGGGCGTTCGCAGCTACATGAAGCGCTACGCGTACAAGAATACGGTGACCGATGACCTGTGGGCCGAGATGACGGCCGCCGGCGCAAAGGACATCAAAGCAATCGCTGATGATTTCACCTTGCAGGCGGGGGTGCCGTTGATCAGCGTGGAGAGCGCTTCGAATGTTGGAGATGCCGTCAGGCTGTCATTGAGGCAGGGGCGCTTCGGGCTTGATCCGGACTCCCGCAAGCCTCTGGTCTGGCATGTTCCGGTGATCGCGGCGTCCGTGCCAGGCGGCAAGGCGCCCACCAGTATGATCACTTCCGGTCTGGATCCGCTGCAGGCCGAGGTGGCCGGTGCCTTACCCGTAAAGATAAACTTCGGCCAGGGAGCATACTATCGGAGCAAATACTCCACCGAGTCGTTCCAACAGCTGGCCGGCGCATTCGATCGACTGGCGCCCGGAGACCAATTGGGCTTGCTTTATGACGTCTGGAGTTTGGGCGAAGCCGGAGATATGCCGATCGCGGCCTATCTCGACCTGAGCCGCCAGATCAGGGGTGATGCCCAGACCGTGATCTGGAGCCAGGTCATCGAGATCTTCCTGTCCATTGATAGCCTGTATTGGGATCTCGGCGGAAGACAGCGCTTCGACGAGTTTGCGATCGGCATCCTCAAGCCGGCTTTCGCTCGGATAGGGTGGGACCGGCGGTCTGACGAGGCTGACAATGTTGCCGTCTTGCGGGAGCAACTGATCGGGGCCCTCGGCCGACTGGGAGATCAGGCGGTCATCGATGAGGCCCAGAGGCGGTTTGCAGCCTTCTTGGCGCATCCGGAAGAGCCTGGCAATTTGCCGTCTTCCATCAGGCAGCCAGTTCTGAGGGTCGTGGGGTTGCGCACGGATCTGAGTCTTTATGACCGGCTATACGATCTCGCCAAGGCAGCGGCCGATCCTGTGGCGAAGGATCAGTACTTCGTGGCGTTGGCAGGCGCGCGCAACAAGGACCTGGCCGCACGCAGTCTCGACATTGCGCTTGGAAATGATCCGGCGATGGCGACTGGCCCTACGATGATTTCGCGTGTCGCCGGAGAAAATGCTCCGCTCGCCTGGACCTTCGTCGTGTCTCACCTCAAGGAATTGAACGCCAAGCTCGATGCGATGCAGCGCGTGACGTTCGTTCCATCGATCGGCGCGCAGAGCCTCGATTCGGGCATCTTGAAGCAGCTTCGGGAGTTCATTGACGTCAACGTGCCCAAAGCAAACAAGGCGCAGGTGGAAAGGTTCTACACGGCCATGGCATTCCGGCTTTCGGTTCGGGACCAGCGTATCCCGGAGATCGACGCTTGGCTTGCCGCTAACAGCTAAGGGACGCGGCCCAGAAACGTACACGGCTGTTGGAACGGCGCCTCGTGCGCCGTTCCACGATGGCGAGGCGGTCACCATGCTCACGCCTCACCATGCTTCGTCGGGAGTGGCGGTTCGCCTGGTCGAGCTCGGCGCAGATCATCGTCGTCGATTGCGAGCACGGCACCTGGAGCTTCGAGCGCCGTCCCCGGTCTGAGATCGTTGTCCTTCACGGTGGCAATTGCACACGTTGGCGCACGTCGCGCTGATCGGCGCTCTATCTCGGGAACGATATCTGGTTGCCGGCGTCCACGTTGATGATGTTGCCAGTCGACTTGGCCGAGAGGTCCGAGGCGAACCAAAAAATGCCTTCGGCGACGTCTTCCGGCAGGACCGAGCGCTTGAGCATCGAGCGCTGGCGATAGACCTCCTCCAGATCATCAACGCCGACCTTGTTCGATGCGGCACGCTGCGCGCGCCATTCGCCCTGCCAGATGCGCGAGCCGCGCAGCACCGCGTCGGGGTTGACGGTGTTGACGCGAATGCCGTGCGGCGCGCCTTCCAGCGCAAGACAGCGCGCGAGGTGGATTTCGGCGGCCTTGGCGCTGCAATAGGCTGACGCGCCGGGCGAGGCGGCCAGTCCGTTCTTGGAGGCGACGAAGATGATGGAGCCGCCGCTGTTCTGGCGCTTCATCAGCCGGAAGGCGGCGCGGGATACCAGAAAATAGCCGGTGGCCAGGATCGACATGTTGCGATCCCACAGCTCGAGCGTGGTGTCCTCGATCGCGGCCGCAGAGGCGATGCCGGCATTGGACACGACGATATCGAGGCCGCCGAAGCGGACGACGAGTTCGGCAAAGGCGCGGTCGATCGCCGCCTCGTCGGTCACGTTCATGACGACGCCGGCAACATTGTCCTTGCCGAAGCGCCGCGTGAAGCTCGTGACCGCCTCGTCGAGCGCCGCGGCATCGATGTCGGCGAGAACCACGGCCGCGCCCTCGGCAGCCAGGCGGGCCGCGGTGGCCTGACCGATGCCGCCGGCTCCGCCGGTGACGAGAGCGACGCGGCCGGCCAGCGATTTCGGCTTCGGCATGCGCTGCAGCTTGGCTTCCTCGAGCAGCCAGTACTCGATGTCGAACGCCTCCTGCTCCGGCAGGCCGACATAACGGTCGACGCCGGAAGCGCCGCGCATCACGTTGATGGCGTTGACGTAGAACTCGGCCGAGATCCGCGCCGTCGTCTTGTCCTTGGCAAAGGTCATCATGCCGACGCCCGGCACCAGATAGACCACGGCGTTGGGATCGCGCATCGCCGGCGAGTTCGGCCGCTTGCAGCGCTCGTAATAGCCGGCGTAATCGGCGCGATAGGCGGCGAGCAGCGGATCCAGCTCGGCGACGAGCCGGTCGATGTCGCCGTTGGCGGGATCGAACGGCAGCACCAGCGGACGGATCTTGGTCCGCAGGAAATGGTCGGGGCAGGAGGTGCCGAGCGGCGCGAGCTCGGCAAGCGCGGTCGAGTTGACGAAGTCGAGCACCTCCGGGCTGTCGACGAAATGACCGACCTTCTTCTCGTCGGCCGAGATCCGGCCGCGGATCTCGGGCATCAGCCGGCGCGCCACGTCGAGACGCGCGGCGGATGGCAGCGCGACGCAGCGCGCGCCGCGGAACACCGGCTTGGACTCGTTGGCTGCGAGCCAATCCGCCGCCTTCTGGATGATGCGCAGCGTGGTCTCGTAGCAGGCCTTGGAGGTGCGCGCCCAGGTGAACACGCCATGGCCACCGAGCACCACGCCGACATATTCGGGGTGCTCGGCGGCGAGCTTGCCGATCTTGAGGCCGAGATCGAAGCCGGGCCGCTGCCAGGGCAGATAGCCCATCTCGGCGCCGAAGATCTCGCGCGTCAGCTGTTCGGAGCGCGCCGCCGCGGCGATGGCGATGACGGCATCGGGATGGGCGTGATCGACATGCTCATAGGGCACGAAGGCATGCAGCGGCGTGTCGATCGAGGCGGCGCGCGGATTGAGATCGAACGTACAGTGCGGCAGGTAGCCGACCATCTCATCCTCATGCGCGAGGCCGCGATAGAGCCCCTTCAGCGCGTTGAGCTTGTCGAGATAGAGCGTCGCGAACCCATCGCGCTTCATCGAGCCGATGTCGCCGCCCGAGCCCTTGACCCACAGCACGGTGACATCCTGCCCCGTGAGCGGATCCTTGGCGGCGACCTTGGCCGAGGTGTTGCCGCCGCCGAAATTGGTGATCCTGAGATCGGAGCCGAGCAGGTTGGAGCGGTAGAGCAGGCGGCCCGGCTCGTCCAAGGTCGCGGCGTGGGCATCGTCCCAGGCGTTCACGAGGCGGGACGGGGCGGAGGAGACGGCAGGCATCTCGGTCATCGGGCGTGTCCGTATCATGCCGTGAGAAGCGGAGCGCCGGGCGTGCTGGCGGCAGCCCCCTCACTCGATCCTCCCCGCAGCTGTGGGCGTTTCGAGCAGGATAGGAGCGGGGCGTGAGCGAGGTCAATCGTTTTTGATCGTTATTGCGCTGCAATGATCGTTTTTGCCTTGCAGATGCGCATTTCGTTTGACGATCGTGAGCGTACGCGCCTACTCTTGATTGCCAGGGGAGGAGCAGCATGCTCGAGCGGGAGCGCTTTCAGATCATCTTGCGGATGGCCGCAGACCTCGGCGTCGTCCCGATCGGCGATCTCGTCGCCGCAACCGGCGCATCGGCGGCCACGATCCGCCGCGACGTGGCCGAGCTGGCGGCGTCCGGGCAGATCCGGCGCGTCCATGGCGGCGTCGAAGCGCTCGACCTGATGCAGCCGCATACGCTCGCCACCCGTGCCTTCGACGTCAGTCAGACGCTCAACATCCATCGCAAGCGGGCCATCGCGCGCGCCGCCACCGATCTCTGCGTGGACGGCGAGTCGATCATCATCAATGCGGGGACGACGACGTTCCAGATGGTGGAATGGCTGGCGTCGCGACGCCTGCACATCCTCACCAACTCCTATCCGATGGCGCAGGAGCTGATCGCCCGCAGCGACAACCGGATCGTCCTGCCCGGTGGCGAGGTCTATCGCAAGCAGGGCATCATCGTGTCGCCGTTCGACGACGATGCCATCCAGCACTACTCCGCCTCCAAGATGTTCATGAGCTGCGCCTCGATCGGTCCGATGGGGCTGATCGAGGGCGATCCGCTGATTGCCCGCGCCGAGGCGAAGCTGTTGCGGCGGGCCCAGGAGCTGATCGTGCTGGCGGACCATTCGAAATTCGACGCCCGCGGCGCCATCGCGGTGTGCCCGCTGTCGCGCGTGTCCAAGATCATCACCGACGATCGCGCGCCGCAGGCGGCGATCGACATGTGCTCCAGTGCCGGCATCGAGGTCATCGTCGTGCCCACTGTGGACACCAACGACAAGGCCGTGACGGCCGCGTGAAGACGATCCGCCCTGGCGGATCGAACTGATAAAGCCGCGACGGCAAGCCGCGGCTAACAAATGACAATGGGAGAGGAAACACCATGCAGTCCAATCGTCGTGACACGTTGAAGCTTCTCGCCGCCACCGCGCTCGGCGCCTCCACGGCCTCCTGGGCCGGCGTCGCACAGGCTGCGGAGAAGACGCGCATCGCCATGGTGGTGAAGGCGCTCGGCATCGGCTTCTTCGATGCCTGCCGGGACGGTGGCCAGGAAGCCGCCAAGGAGCTCGGCAATGTCGAGCTGATCTACACCGGGCCGACCACCACCACCGCCGAGGCGCAGATCCAGGTCATCGACGCGCTGATCGCCCAGAAGGTCGATGCCATCGTCATCTCCGCCAACGACACCAACGCGCTGGTGCCGGTCGGCAAGAAGGCCATGCAGCGCGGCATCAAGGTGATCTCGTTCGATTCGGGCATCGCGCCCGAGGGACGCATCATGCACCTCAACCCCTCGAACAATCAGCTCATCGGCAGCAAGTGCGTGCAGATGATGGCCAAGACGCTGAAGAGCGATGGCGAGGTCGCCATCCTGTCCGCGACGGCGCAGGCGACCAACCAGAACATCTGGATCGAGGAGATGAAGAAGGAATGGGCCAAGCCCGACTACGCCAAGATGAAGCTCGTCACCACGGTCTATGGCGACGACCTCGCCGACAAGAGCTATCGTGAGGCGCAGGCGCTGATCAAGGCCTATCCGAATCTCAAGGGCATCATTGCGCCGACCTCGGTCGGCATCGTCGCGGCCGCCAAGGCCGTGGTGGATGCCGGGCTGGTCGGCAAGGTCTATGTCACGGGCCTCGGTCTGCCGTCCGAGATGAAGGGCGCTGTGGTGGCCGGTGCAACCGACACCTTCGCGATCTGGAATCCGATCGATCTCGGCTATTGCGCCACCATGATCGCCGCCGCGCTCATCGCCGGCAGCGCCACCGGCAAGGCCGGCACGTCGGTCAAGGCCGGCCGCATGGGCGAGGTCAAGATCGGCGACAACAACGATGCCGCCATGGCCGATCCGTTCACCTTCGACAAGTCGAACATCGAGCAGTTTGCCAAGATCTTCTGATCAGTAAGATTCAGGCGTTCGACAAGGCGTGCCCGGGCTCAGCCCGGGCTTTCATGAAATCCTGCACTGGGTCCCTGGCGAGCAAGCGGGGACGACGAGCGGAGCCGCTGCGGCTCCGGTGCATTGCCGCGGGGCCGCGTCCTTGTCCGTTGCCTTCCAGATGCCCGTTCGACCCGACCCGACCGAGCCGGTCCTCGCGCTGACGGGACTCTCGAAGCGCTTTCCGGGCGTGCGCGCGCTCCACGGCGTGCATCTCGCGCTGCATGCGGGCGAAACGACGGCGCTGCTCGGCGAGAACGGCGCCGGCAAGTCGACGCTGGTGAAGATCCTGACCGGCCTCTACACGCCCGATGCCGGAGCGATCCGGGTCGGTGGTGTCGAGCGCAGCTTCGCGACGCCTCGTGAGGCCTGGGCAGCCGGCATCACCGCCATTCACCAGGAACCGACGATGTTCGATGAGTTGTCGGTGGCCGAGAACATCTTCATGGGCCATATGCCCGTGACGTCCCGGCGGCTGATCGACTGGACACGGATGCGCGAGCGCACGCGCCAGCTGCTCGATCGGCTGGAGGCGGATTTTGCTCCCGACACACCGTTGAAGCGGCTTGGCGTTGCGCAGAAGCACATGGTCGAGATCGCCCGCGCGCTCTCCCACGATGCCCGCATCGTGATCATGGACGAGCCGACCGCGGCGCTCTCGGCGCGCGAGATCGACGATCTGTTCCGGATCGTCGCCGACCTCAAGCGCCAGGGCCGGGCCATTCTCTTCATCTCGCACAAGTTCGATGAGATCTTCCGCATTGCCGATCGCTGGACCTGCCTGCGCGACGGCACCCATGTCGGCGAGGGCCTGATTGCCGACACCAGCGAAGCCGAGCTCGTGCGGCGCATGGTCGGCCGCTCCATCGACCAGGTGTTTCCGAAGCGGAGCGTGGCCATCGGCAAACCGATGCTCGAGGTCGAGGGGCTCGCCAACGCGACCGAATATGCCGACATCTCGTTCAGGCTGCACGAAGGCGAGATCCTCGGCTTCTATGGTCTGGTCGGCGCCGGCCGTTCCGAAGCGATGCAGGGGCTGATGGGCATCACCCGGCCGTCGCGCGGCCGAATCCTCATCGACGGCAAGGAGGCTCGCATCGCGGTGCCCGCCGATGCGATTGCGGCCGGCATGGCCTATGTGCCGGAGGACCGGCAGTCGCAGGGCGCCGTGACCCAGCTCGGCATTCGCGAGAACATCAGCCTGGCAAGTCTCGGCACGGTGGCAGGCGGCACCGGCTTCATCGACTACGTCCGCGAGCTCGGCCGCGCTCGCAAGCTCGGTACCGATCTTGCCGTCAAGGCGGCGCATTGGGATCAGAAGCTGACGGAGCTGTCGGGCGGCAACCAGCAGAAGGTCGTGATCGCCAAATGGCTGGCGACCGAGCCCAGGATTCTCATTCTGGACGAGCCGACCAAGGGCATCGACATCGGCTCCAAGGCCGCCGTCCATTCCATCATGGTCGATCTGGCCGCCGCGGGTCTCGCCATCATCCTGGTCTCGTCGGAGTTGCCCGAGGTTCTCGGCATGTCGGATCGCATCGTCGTGATGAGCGAGGGGCGCATCGCGCGCATCTTCGATCACGCCGAGGCGACACCGGAGGCGCTGGTCAGCGTGGCCGCGGGAGGCGCCGCATGATCCCCGTGATGTCACGCCGCGAGTGGGTGCTCGCCGCGGTTATCTTGGTGATGACGCTGCTGATCGGCCTGCGCGCGCCGGTGTTCCTGTCGCCCGGCAACTTCTTATTCATCCTCACCGACACCTCGGTGCTATTCATGATGGCGCTGGCGCAGATGACGGTGATTCTGACCCGCGGCATCGATCTGTCCGTGGCCGCCAACCTGGCGCTGACCGGCATGATCGTGGCGCTGCTGTCCCGCGCCTTGCCCGGCCTGCCGATCCCGGTGGTGATGCTCGCCGCCATGCTGCTGGGCGCCGGGCTCGGCCTCCTCAACGGGCTCTTGATCGCCGGGCTCGAGATGCCGCCGATCGTGGTCACGCTCGGCACGCTGTCGATCTATCGCGGACTGATCTTCGTGCTGGCCGGCGGAGCCTGGCTGACCTCGAAGGACATGACGGAAGCATTCCTTGCGTTCCCGAAGGCCAGTCTGCTCGGCATCCCGTCGCTGATCTGGGTGGCGGCCGCGGTGGCGGTTGCGTTCGCCATCTTCCTCGGCCGCTCCCGCACCGGGCGCGGGCTCTACGCCGTCGGCGGCAACCCGGTCGCGGCGCGACATTGCGGGGTCAACCTGAAGCGGCTGCAGCTGCTTGTGTATACGCTGACCGGCACGGTCTCCGGGCTCGCGGGCTATCTGTGGGTGGCGCGCTTCGGCATCGCCTATGCGGACATTGCCGCCGGCTACGAGCTGACGGTGATCGCCGCCTGCGTCATCGGCGGCGTCTCGATCGCCGGGGGCATCGGCTCGGTGCCCGGCACGCTGCTCGGCGCGCTGTTCCTCGGGGTCGTCGCAAACGCCCTGCCGCTCATCAACATCTCGCCGTTCTGGCAGATGGCGATCTCCGGTGCGGTCATTCTCGCCGCCGTCATCGTAAATACGCGCTCGGAATGGAAGCCGCAGAAACTGATCCTGCGCGAGGCACGGCAGGCTGCGGGAGGCAGGCGATGAGCGTGTCCGAGCATGCGCCGCGCTACCAGGTGGGAGATCGCAAGCCGTTCCGGCTGCTCGACCTGATGCTGGCCTGGGAGAGCGTGCTCGTTGTCCTGCTCATCATGGTTGTGGTGGTGAACGCGTGGATATCGCCGTATTTCCTCGACGTGTTCAATCTCTCCGACGCGACCGTCAATTTCTCCGAGAAGGCCATCGTCGCGCTCGCGATGGCGCTCCTGATCCTGGTCGGCGACATCGACCTGTCGGTGGCGGCGATCATCGCGCTCGCGTCGCTGGCGATGGGCCTCGCCTCGGTCGCCGGCGTCTCCACCCCCGGCCTGGTGCTGATCGGCCTCGGGGTCGGCGCGGTGGCCGGCGCCTTCAACGGCCTGCTCGTCACCGGCATCGGGCTGCCCTCGATCGTCGTGACCATCGGCACCATGTCGCTGTATCGCGGCATCGCGCAGGTCGTGCTCGGCGATCAGGCGATCACCCGCTATCCGGCCGGGCTGCAGGCGCTCGGGCAGGGCACGTTGTTCGAGATGCCGCCGCTGCCATGGTCGTTCGCGATCTTCCTGGGGCTCGCGCTGGTCATTGGGCTGGTTCTCCACCGTACGACCATCGGCCGCCGCCTCTATGCGATCGGCAACAACGCCATCGCTGCGCGCTACTCCGGCATCCGCGTCGAACGCATCCGCTTCTGGTTGTTCGTGCTCTCGGGGCTGGCCGGCGGGCTCGCCGCCGTGCTTTTGACCGGACGCATCGGCTCGACCCGTCCGAACATCGCGCTTGGCTGGGAGCTGGAGATCATCACCATGGTGGTGCTCGGCGGCGTCTCGATCTCGGGCGGATCGGGCAGCATTCCCGGCGTGGTGCTGGCGGTCTTCGTGCTCGGCTTCACCACTTTCGGCATGAGTCTCGTCAATGTGCCGGGCATCGTCATCAACGTGCTGCTCGGCGTGCTCCTGATTGCGGCGATCGCCGCGCCGCTGATCGTCCGCCGGCTGGTGAAAGGCAACCGATGACCCGCGAACGCATCGGCTTCAAGATGCAACTCTTTGCCGGGCAGGAGGCGGAGTATCGCCGCCGCCACGACGCGATCTGGCCTGAGCTGAAGGCGCTGCTCACCGAGACCGGAATCCGCAACTATTCGATCTTCCTCGATCCGGAGACGCTGACGCTGTTCGGCTACCTCGAATGCGAACCGGGGCACGGCCTCGCCGATCTCCCTGGCCACCCGGTGATGCGGCGCTGGTGGGACTTCATGAAGGATATCATGGCTTCGAATCCGGATGGCTCGCCGGTATCCGAGCCGCTCGTCTCTGTCTTCTACATGGCGTGACGCCACCTCACGAGTTCAAGACCATGGCCACGGCGGTGCTCGATATCGGCAAGACCAATGTGAAGGTCGCGCTGTTCGATGGCGAAGGCCGCAGGCTGGCCGAGACCAGCCGTCCGAACGCGTCATTGCCGGGTCCGCCCTACCGGCACTACGACACCGACATGATCTGGCGCTTTCTCTTGTCCGCGCTGGCGGAGCTCGCGCGCACCCACGCCGTCGAGACCATCGTGCCGACCACCCATGGCGCGACGGTCGCCTTCGTGTCGGACGATCCCGACGACGACGAGGGCCTGGCGCTGCCGATCATGGACTATGAGGATCCGGTGGTGGAAGCGATCGAGCCGGACTATGCGCATCTGCGTCCGCCCTTTGCCGAGACCTTTTCGCCGCCGCTCGGCAATGGGCTGAACTACGGCCGGCAGATCGCCTGGATGCGGACAAACCATCCTGATCGCATGGCGGCTGCGCGCGCCATGCTGCCCTATCCGCAATATTGGAGCTGGCGGCTGTCCGGCGTGATGTCGGCAGAGCCGACCTCGCTCGGCTGCCACAGCGATCTCTGGGAGCCGGCCCATGGCCGGCTGTCCCGCCTGGCGACGGCGCTCGACCTGCATCGTCTGATGCCGCCGGTCGTGCATGCCTTCGATCGCATCGGTGCGATCCGTCCCGAGATCGCCGCCCGGACCGGATTGTCGCCGGCGACGCGTATTCTCTCCGGCATTCACGATTCCAACGCCTCGCTGCTGCCGCACCTGCTGACACGGCAGGCGCCGTTCACGGTGATTTCCACCGGAACATGGGTGGTGATGATGGGCGTCGGCGCGCCGCTGGAGCGGCTCGATCAGCGGGCCAGCATGCTCGCCAATGTCGCGGCGGACGGACGGCCCGTCGCCTGCGCGATCTTCATGGGCGGGCGCGAATTCGATGTTCTGACCAAGGGCCATCCGGCAGTCGCGACGCTGGCCGATGTCGAGGCGGTGATCGGCGCGGGCGCGCTGGCGCTGCCGTGCTTTTCTGGCGAGGGCGGCCCGTTCGCGCAGCACGCTGGCAGGATCGAGGGCGCCCTGCCTACGCGTGAAAGTGCCCGGGCGGCGCTCGCCACGCTCTACAGCGTCTTGATGACCGACCACATGCTGACGCGGCTCGGCGCCGACAGCGGCGCACTGGTGGTGGAAGGCGGCTTCGTCAAATCGCCGCTCTATGCCGGGCTGCTGGCCGCGCTCCGTCCGCATCAGCCGATGCTGGTCGCCGACAACACCGCCGGCACCGCGCAAGGCGCAGCGCTGCTCGCCACCTGGCCGAAGCCGCCCGTCGATCTCAGCCGCCCGGTGTCGCCGCTCGTTCCCACAGGTCTCGACGGCTATGTCCGGCGCTGGCGGGACCGTGTTCACCATCTCTGACATCCGCCCGTTCGTAGGAGTTCGCCCGTGACTGACCAGACCGTAGAAAAGGCCTTTGCGCAGGCGCAGGCGCATTTCGCCGCGACCGGCGTCGACGTCGAGGCGGCGCTCGCCAGACTCGATCAGGTCGCGGTGTCGCTGCACTGCTGGCAGGGCGACGATGTCCGCGGCTTCGAGAACCCTGAGGCCGCGCTGACCGGCGGCATCCAGGTGTCCGGCAACTACATCGGCCGCGCGCGCACGCCCGACGAGCTCAGGGCCGACCTCGACCTCGCGATGTCGCTGATCCCGGGCCGGCTCCGGCTCAATCTCCATGCCATCTATCTCGACACCGACGAGAAGGTCAGGCGCGATGAGATCCAGCCAAAGCACTTCCAGTCGTGGGTCGACTGGGCCAGCCGCAAGGACATCGGCCTCGATTTCAATCCATCCTGCTTCTCGCACCCCCTCAGCGCCGACAACCTGACGCTCAGCCATCCCGATCCCGGCATCCGCCGCTTCTGGATCGATCACTGCAAGGCGAGCCGCAGGGTGTCCGAGCATTTCGGCCGCTCGCTCGGCTCGCCGTCGGTCATGAACATCTGGGTGCCCGACGGCACCAAGGACTATCCGGCCGACCGCTTCGGTCCGCGCGCGCGCCTGCGCGACGCGCTCGACGAGGTGCTGGCGGAGCCGATCTCCCGGGCCTTCCACAAGGACGCCGTGGAAGGCAAGCTGTTCGGTATCGGCGCCGAGGCCTTCACGGTCGGCTCCAATGAGTTCTACCTTGCCTATGCCGTGAAGCGCGGCACGCTGTTGTGTCTCGATGCGGGCCATTTCCATCCGACCGAAGTGATCTCGGACAAGCTCTCCGCGGTGCTTAGCCTGGTCGATGAGGTGCTGCTGCATGTCTCCCGCCCGATGCGCTGGGACAGCGATCACGTCGTGCTGCTCGACGACGAGACGCAGGCCATCGCGAACGAGCTGGTGCGAGGTGACGTGCTGCACCGGGTCGCGATCGGCCTGGATTTCTTCGACGCCTCCATCAACCGCATCGCGGCCTGGGTGATCGGCACCCGCAACATGAAAAAGGCCTTGCTCAAGGCGATGCTGGAGCCGCGTGCGGCGCTGCTGGAGGCCGAGGCGCACGGCGATGGCACCCGCCGCATGGCGCTGTTCGAGGAACATCGGTCGAGCCCGTGGGGTGCGGTCTGGGACTATTTCTGCCTGACGCGCGGCGCTCCGGTCGGCCTGCGCTGGCTGGATCGCGTCAAGGCCCATGAGCGTGACGTTCTCGTGCATCGATAAGCGCTAGCGAATACTGACGCTCCTACCGCTGCGCTGGCTGCGAGCAAGGGCCGTAGCTGAAGCCGCCTTCACGCAGCCATCTCGACGGCTGGCGTGACTCTGATCGCTTGATCGAAGGGTGTGCGACCGTTCTTGAGCCAGGAGGCATCTGCCGGCACGCAAGTTGTTTGAAGGCGAGCTCCAGATCTTGGAACTCGGCGATCATGAAGTGGGTCGCGGTGCCCCCGGACATCAATCAGTTGCGAGCACCAGATGGTCTTCTCCGATCTTCACATATTTCCGGGCGGGAAGGACGTAGTCGAGCGACCGGACCGGGCTCTTGATTTCACCGGCGGGAACATCCTGCTTCATCGAGCGCCGGGACGGATCGGCGACTGGAACGGCTGCCATCAACTTCTTCGTGTAGGGATGCTGAGGATTGCCGAAGATCGCCCGGCGCGAGCCGATTTCGACGACCTCACCCAGATACATCACGGCGACCCGATGGCTGAATCGCTCGACCACGGCCATGTCGTGCGAAATGAACAGATAAGCGAGTTTGAGTTTCGCCTGCAGGTCGAGCAGCAGGTTGACGACCTGCGCCTTGACCGACACGTCGAGCGCCGAAACGGATTCATCCGCAACGATCAGCTTCGGATCGAGGATCAACGCCCTGGCGATGCTGATGCGCTGGCGTTGACCGCCGGAAAATTCGTGGGGATAGAGGTTGGCCATATCCGCCTTCAGGCCCACCAAATCCAGTAGATGCGCGACCTTGTCTCTTGCTTCCTTTTTGCTGCCCATCCCGTGAACAAGAAACGGCTCGGCGATGGCTGTGCCGATCGTCATGCGCGAATTGAGACTGGCCACAGGATCCTGGAAGACCATCTGCATTTTCTTGCGCAGGTGCTGCAGGTCAGAGCTGCCCAGCGTCGCTATGTCCGTGCTATCCACGACGACCGAACCGGAGGTCGGTTCGATCAGCCGCATGACGGAACGGCCCGTCGTCGACTTGCCGCAGCCCGACTCGCCGACGAGAGAAAGCGTTTCGCCTTCGCGCAGATCGAAAGAAACATTCTCCACGGCGTGGACGCGTCCCTTCAATCCGCCGAACGCACCGCCATGGATGTCATACCTCTTCACCAGATTCCTGACTTGCAACAAGGGCTGGCTGGACGCCGCAACCGTATCGGGCGTCTCCTGGCCCCGGGCCATCTCTCCCGTGGTCTTGTTCACGATTGAAAAACGCATCGGCCGCGAATGGTCTGCCATCTCGCCCATGCGAGGCACCGCCGAAAGCAGCGCACGCGTATAATTGTGGCGAGGCGCGTCGAATATCTGTGCGGTCTTACCGGTCTCCACTAACGAGCCCTTGTACATCACGACCGTGCGGTCGGCGATCTCGGCCACCACACCCATATCATGGGTGATGAACAACACCGACATGTCCTCGGAACGCTGGAGTTCGCGGATGAGCTGCAGAATCTGAGCCTGGATAGTCACGTCCAGCGCTGTTGTCGGTTCGTCCGCGATTAGCAATTTCGGCCGGCATGCCAAGGCGATTGCAATCATGACGCGTTGGCGCATGCCGCCCGAGAGTTGATGCGCATACTCGTCAAGCCGCTGCTTTGCTGATGGTATGCGAACCTTCTCCAACAGCCCCAGCGCCTCGATTCTTGCGTCCTTTCTAGAAAGACCCCGATGCTGGAGCAGGGTCTCCACGATATGGTTGCCCACGGTGTAGACCGGGTTGAGGGCCGATTCCTGAAAGATCATTGCGATCCTGTTGCCTCGCACCTTTCGCATCGCATCCTCGGGCAGCGCCAACAGATTGCTGCCTGCGAACTCGATCCGGCCCTCCAGCTTGCTGGTCTTCGAAGGCAAAAGCCGCATGATAGACATCGCGGTGACGCTCTTGCCCGAACCGGATTCGCCGACGACCGCCACCGTCTCTGCGCGTCCGACGTCAAAGGAGATATCGCGGACAATCGGCTTCCATTTGCCGTCGTTCAGAAATGAAGTGGAAAGGCCGCGCACCGCCAGAAGAGGTTGGGTCGCTGCTTGGCTCACTGGCTGCTGATTGGTCGGCATCACTCGCGTCCCTTCGGATTAAAGACGTCGCGCACCTGATCTCCAATCAGATTGATGCTGACGATGGTGAGGAGCAGTGCAATGCCAGGATAGAGAGCGACCCAGAACTGTCCCGAAAGCGTGTATTGATAACCATTCGAAATCAGCAGGCCGAGACTCGGTTCTGTGATGGGAACGCCAAGGCCGAGGAACGACAAGGTCGCCTCGAGTGAAATGGCCCGCGCGATTTGAATGGTCGCAATGACAATGAGCGGGGGGAGACAGTTGGGAAACAGGTGCCGGAAGATGATCTGATAGGACGGGAAGCCGAGGCACTGGGCTGCCTCGATGTATTCACGGCGACTTTCGACCAGGGCCGTTGCGCGGGCCGTGCGCGCGTAGATCGCCCATTCGACGATAATCAGCGCCAGCACGACGTTGATAACGCCCTTGCCGAGTATCGCCAGGATCAACAGCGCCACCAGGATAGCCGGGAAGGACAGCTGCATGTCCACGATGCGCATGATGACATTCTCGGTTCGACCACCGACGTAGGCGGCGATCAGTCCGACCGAAGCGCCGACGAGGGCGGCGATGAGAGCCGACAACACGCCGACGCTCAGGGAAATGCGCAGACCAAAGAGGATCGCGGAGAACATATCCCGGCCCTGGTCGTCAGAGCCCAACAAATAGACAAAACCTCCGTTGCTTGATAGGCTGCCTGGCGGCTGCATGCCGTCAAGAATGTCGAGTTGCATGAGGTCGTAAGGGTTCTGTGGTACGATCCAAGGAGCAAAGAGGGCGGCCAAAACAATGATGGTCAAAAGGGCAAGGGCGGCGACAGCGATGTGCGATCGCAGAAAGCTCCTCAACGTTCTGCGCCAAGGTCGCTCGACCGCCTGCTCCACGACAACAGGTTCAACGTCGGTTTCCAGTAGTACTGACATTTATGCGCCTCTTTTTCTGCCGAGACGGACTCGTGGATCCAGAACCGTATAGACCATGTCGGTCAAGAGATTGATGCCGACGAAGATCAGCATGACCAGCACGAGATAGGCGACCACGATCGGTCGATCCAGAACCTTTATGCTGTCGATGATCAGCTTGCCCATGCCGGGCCAGGCGAACACGCTTTCGGTCACCACCGAAAAGGCGATGAGCGAACCAAACTCCAGACCTATGACGGTCACGATCGGAATCATGATGTTCTTGAGCACATGGATGCCGACGATCTGTCCTTCCGGCAGCCCACGCGCTCGAGCATAACGAACATAGTCCTGCGGCATCGCTTCACGGACACCTGCTCGTGTCAGGCGCATCACCAGCGCGATTTTGAAGAGAGCCAAGGTGATTGCGGGCAACGCCAGGTGTTTGAGTCCGCCGACGGTCAAAAATGACAATTGCACGCCAAGCAGGCTTTCGGTTGCTCCTCGCCCACCCGAAGGCAACCATCCCAACTGGACCGAGAAAACCATAATGAGGATCAGGCCGATCCAGAATGTCGGCAGAGAAAAGCCGAGGATGCTACCAGCCATCAACGTCTTGGCCAGCCAGCTATCCGGCTGCAAGCCGGCATAAAGTCCAAGCGGCAGGCCGAGGGTTACCGAAAGCAGCATGGCGCTGATGGCCAGTTCCAGCGTCGCGGGCAGCCGCTCAAGGATGACGCCGAGTGCCGGTTGGTTGTAGACATAGCTGGTTCCAAGATCTCCCTGCAGGATACCCTTTAGAAAGAGCAGATATTGAATCCACAGTGGCCGATCGAGCCCTAGATGCGCGACAATGCGCAGTTTCTCGGCTTGTGAGGCGTCGGGAGGAACGAGGATGTCAATCGGATTGCCAATGACGTTGACGCCGACAAAAACGATCAAGGTCATGACAAGCATGACCAGGATCGATTGGAAGAGCCGGCTGGTGAGCCAACCAAACATCATGCCTCCTCGTGTGAAAATCGCTCGCATGCCTTGCCGGCATGACGCATCTGGAAGAGCCCGCCGTCGCTCCGCCGGCGCCACCTGCGAGGTGGGGGTGTCGCTTTGGCGGCTGTCGATGAAGTCGTCTTCAGTAGAGTGCTCTGCTCACGCCTGACGACGCGTGAGGGCGCAATCATGTCCTGCTGGCCGTGATCGGCTTTGCAGCCATGACAGACATGAACTGATCCGATCGCGGCGTATATTGGATGCTCTTCTTGGCGCCGACCACGATCGCTTCACGG
This sequence comes from Bradyrhizobium sp. HKCCYLS20291, assembly GCF_051167715.1. Lineage (NCBI taxonomy): Bacteria > Pseudomonadati > Pseudomonadota > Alphaproteobacteria > Hyphomicrobiales > Nitrobacteraceae > Bradyrhizobium > Bradyrhizobium sp. HKCCYLS20291. The sequence goes on from NZ_JBNPTO010000019.1 coordinate 140,115, forward strand.
TGCAGCGGAAGAATCGCGTGGTCTTCAAAGATGATCTTCGAGTTTTCGGCGAGGATCGCGTAGCGGGTCGCATCGTCAGAAGCCGTTGCCGCCTTCTTCAGATTTTCGTCGACCGCCGGATTGGAATAGAAGCCGGCATTTGAGCCCCCGAGGCCCTTCTCTGCGTTTCTCGTCGCAATGGTGGCTGACATCGGGTTTGAAGTCTCGCCGGTGTTGGTCCCCCAGGCCGCCAAAGACAGGCTGAAGTCGCCCTTGTTGTTGCGCGCCGAATACACAGACCATGGCATGACATCCACAGCCGAAACGACCCCGACGCGCGAGAACATCTGGGCGACCGCCTGAACGATCTTCGCGTCATTGATGTAGCGGTCATTGGGACCATGCACGGTCAACCGGAAGCCGTCAGGATATCCGGCCTCCACGAGAAGTGACCTGGCGAGACCCGGATCATACTTTTCGGGCTGCAGGTCCGACGATGTACCCGGCTGCCCGGCTGGCAGAAACTGAGACGCAATCTCGGCGTTTCCCGCCATGACTTGCTTGACGATTCCCTCCCGGTTGATGGCGAGGGACAAGGCCCTGCGCACCTTCGGATCCTTGAGCGGGTTCTTCGTGAGAGGTTTGCCTGACTTGTCCGTGATGAAAGGAGAGACGTCGCGATGTTGGTCCATGGCCAGATAGACAAGCCGGTTCGACATGCCCCTTACGATGTGGAAGCTCGGGGATGCCTCGACCCGTTCCGACCCCGTGTGGGGCAGCTCTTCAACGAGGTCGAAATCGCCCGACAGCAGTGCCGCGATGCGTGCGGCTTCGTTGGAGATGACCTTCATCTCCACGCGCTCGAAGGCCGGCTTCTCACCCCAGTAGTTGTCGTTTCGAACCAGATTTATCCGGTCTCCCGGAACATACTTGTCGAGCACGAACGGGCCGGTGCCGATCGCCGCCGAACCGTTGTTGAAATCGCCGGTCGTTGCGTTCTTGAACTGTGCCTTGATGATCCCGATCCGGCTCAGCGAGTTCGGCAGCAAGGGATCACGGGTGTTCGTCTCGATGAGAAGTGTCCGGCCCTCCGAGACGATCTTCTTGATCGACCGTGTGTAGATCTGAAAGTTTCCCGGAGTCGAAATCCTGGACGCTCGCTCGATTGAAGCGATGATGTCTTCTCCGGTGAGCCGCGCGCCGTCGTTGAACCTAACGTCGGGCCGAATTTCGAATTCCCAATGCGTGGGGTCGATTTCCTTCCAGGAACTCGCAAGGCCGGCGATGGATTTCACGCTCTCGTCGGTCAACACGACCGGATCAAACAAGTGCCTGGCCAGCGCATTGTTGGGGATCGCGTTGTAGAGATGAGGATCGATCGTCGTTGGTGGTGCAGATAACGCGATCCGCAGAACTGCATCTTGAGCGAATGAGGGACAGGCGAGGCCGACCAGCGGAAAGGCGGTCGCTGCGCCCAATCCATACTTCAGGATCGTACGACGGCTATAGCTGTTGCCTGGCACTCTCGCTCCTCCTGAAAGTTGAACAGAAGATCTGCCCGCTGCGCGCCGGTCTCTTTTCGGAGGCTTTGGCGTCCGCGTCATTCCGGCTTCTTCTGTCGGTTTTCGTTCTAGCTGCCTTGATATCGATCGGCCGGCCGTGCCACAATAATCATAATTCGCATAATCCGTTGCCTAATTGGCAACGCACGAGGTGTCGATGCAGCCCATTTCCATACGGTATGTCTTGGCGGTCGCCCGCTACGGCTCCATCGCCGAAGCCGCCTCACGGCTGAATGTCGCAGGATCGGCGATCAGCCGGCAGATCGCAAAGATCGAAGAACAGCTTGGAGTTGAGCTGTTCGAAAGGCGTGCGCGCGGGATGGTTCCGAGCGCGGCGGGAGAAATTCTGGTCGCGCATGGTCGCCGCACCGAGTTGGACGCGAGCAGTGCAATCGCCGAGATCAGGGAGTTGCGCGGTCCTCACAAGGGCCACATCCGGGTCGCGGCCTTTGATGGTTTTGCGCTCGAGCCTCTGCCTCGCATGATGTCCGATTTTCGCGGCTCATATCCTCAGGTGACATTCGATCTATACCTCGGCAACTCGTTCGAGATCGCCAGGCAGGTCAAGGATGGTGAAGCGGACATCGGAGTGACCTTCAATCATCCGTCGCCACGCGGCGTCGACGTTGTTCACGTCAGTCGGCGCCTGGTCAGCATCGTCGTCCCGAAAGACCACGCGCTCGCAAAGAGGCGGGGCGTCACGCTGAAGGACATTTCCCGCTACCCGCTTGCCTTGCCCGACAAGTCCAGAACCCAGCGCCAGATGATCGAGACGGCGTTCGCCAGGCACGGGCTGAGGGTCGAGCCGGCGATGTCGTCCAATTCCGTTGCCGCCATGCGCCAATTCGCCAAGAGTGCCGGCGCAGTCGTCTTTAGTTCATCGCGAATTGCCGAAGAAGCCGATGCGGAAGGTTTGAAGGTCGTTCCCATCCGTGACGATGGAGTCGCGGAAACAGTGATCCACGTCATCACCATGGAAAAGCGAACACTTCCTGCAACGGTTCAGGCGTTTCTTGAGATCGTGCTGGGTAGGCTTCGGTCCGGTGACTGAAGAAGACCCCTTTGCGTGGACAGTGTCTCTCCGCACACGGTCGCTCAATTGCACGATCGGAGTCCGTGGCCGGCTGACGTCGGCGCGATCTGGTCGACCGCGTCGATCGTACTCTGCGACCAAACAATGCATTGCCATTTCAGCAATGAAGGATGCGAATCTAAGCGATTGTGGCAGAGCAGTCCCATGACTAACCATGGGTACTGATCAGCATGAGACGCAAAACGTCGGGGAGGCATCGGTGTCGGTATTTTCAAAGCCGGCGATCGCGGAGGCGACCGCAATCAGGCAGCACCTGCACGCCAATCCCGAGTTGCGGTACGAGGAGTGTCAAACCGCCGATCTGGTCGCTGGCCGGCTCAAGGCGCTAGGTTATGACGTGACCGAGGGCGTCGCCAAGACGGGGGTTGTCGGTCTCCTGGATACAGGCAGACCCGGTCCCACCATTGCTTTCCGCGCCGACATGGACGCGCTGCCGATCGAGGAGCAGACCGGGCTTTCCTACGCTTCGCGTAGCCCCGGCAAGATGCATGCCTGCGGCCACGACGGGCACACCGCATCACTTCTCTTGGCTGCGCGCAAACTTGCAGAAGACCACGATCATCTCTCAGGCAGAATCAAGCTCTTGTTCCAGCCGGCGGAGGAAGGCGGCCTTGGCGCCGTCGCCATGATCGAGGCTGACGTGCTGAAGGGGGTCGAGAATATCTATGGCTTTCACAATCGCCCGGGCTTTCCGCTCGGTCGGGTTTTCGCCAAATCAGGTCCGGCAATGGGCGGCAGTACGCGCTACGAACTCACCATCGCGGGACATGGCGGCCACGCGGCGCGACCGGATCTCGCGATAGATCCGATCCTTGTTGGATCTGCCGTGGTCCAGGGGCTCCAGAGTATTGTGTCCCGACGGCTGTCGCCGCTGGAATCCGGGGTGATCACCGTGACCGGCTTCCATGCCGGCGGGGGCGGCAATGTCATTCCGCCGGCGGCAAGGCTCATGATCAGCGCCCGTGACGGTTCGCCGGATGTCTTTGCGCTGCTGGGTCACGAGATACGGCAAGTGACGACCAACATCTGTAGCGCGCATGGCGCACGCGCAGAGATCACGCAGCTCCTACGCATTCCGTCGGTCATCAACGATCGAGCGCAGACAGATTTTGTGATCAAGGTCGCCATCGATACCTTTGGCGAGAATCGGGCGGGACACATCGACAGGCTTGCGACGATGGGCGCGGAAGATTTCGCATTCTATCTGGAGCAGGTTCCCGGTTGCTTCTTCTTTGTCGGCAATGGCGAGGAGAGCGCCTATCTGCATGATCCGAAGTATGATTTCTGCGACGAGATCCTTCCGGTCGCGGGCGGCATGTTTGTCGCGATTGCGACCCATCGTCTCCGGCCAGCGATCTGATTGCGGATAGCGTTGCGGCGCTATCATGCAGGCAGGTGGATTCACGAGACCTCCGGTCTGTTTCCACGACAAGAGTCGCAGCACGCAGGGCCAGGCAGCCGACGAATTCAAGGAGAAAACATGAGCGCGAACCCGCAGGCCACGAAAGCCCTCTCGCACTGGGCAGCCACGGTACCAGCGCGGTGGGCACCGTCGACGATCCGCATCGCCGAGCATTCCCTGGAGGACACGATCGCAGCCATGGTGGCGGGCGCAGGGGATCGCGTTTCGGCGTCCGTCCGGCAGGGGCTGGAGTCCGGTGCAGGAACTATTCCCGTCATTGGCAGCACCAAGCGACTGTGCGCGCCATTGAGCGCGCTGGCGAACGGAACGGCGGCGCATGCGAGAGAGCTCGACGAAATGTTTTTCGTTGCGGGAAGCCATTTTGGCTGCGCCCTCATCCCGGCGATCCTGGCGCTGGCTTGCGAGATGGATACCTCCCTGGACCAGGTGCTGGATTCGCTGATTGTCGGCAGCGAAGTGATGGCTCGGATTGGCATGGCCATGAACAGGGCGCATTTCGAAAAAGGCTGGCACGGCACGCAGACCATCGGCGTCATTGCCGCCGCAGCGGCATGCGCAAGGCTGCGGGGCTTGGACACCGACAAGATGACGCACGCGCTCAGCCTGGCGGTTTCCATGGCCGCGGGGCCCAAGGTCCAGTTCGGCACCGACGCCAAGCCGCTGCATGCTGGACTGGCCGCCCAAGGCGGCGTCCTGGCGGCCTCATTGGCCGCGGCGGGAGTGAGGGGCAGTGAAGTGGCACTGGAAGGCCCACACGGCTTTGGCGCGTTGTATGGCGGCCACACGATGGCTGACTGGTCCGCTGTGGCAAATGTCCAGGACGAACCCCTGGCCATTGAGAGGCACGGGTTTGCATTCAAGCTCTACCCGAACTGCGCATCAACGCATCGGTGCCTTGATGCCTTGCAATCTCTCGCTGCAGAGCACCGCTTCGATGCAGATGAGGTCGCGCACGTCGAAACGCTGGTAGGGCGGGTCAACATGGTGAACCTCATGCATTCAGAGCCAGGCGATCCGCGGGAAGCCATGTTCTCGATGCAGTACGCCATCGCAACCATGCTTCGCTATGGCGGCGTGGAGCTTGCCGACTTCACCCCGCAAGCGGTGCGCGATGCCGAAACTCGGCGCCACATGCAAATTGTGGAGATGCGGCTGGATCCGAAGGCCGAAAGGGGCGCGGAAACTGCGACAAATCTGTTGCCGCATACGACGATCGTGACCTTGAAGGACGGCCGGCGCCTGGCGCGATCACTACAGCATGCCAAGGGATCCTTGTTGAACCCGTTTTCTGCATCGGAGCGGCAGACAAAATTTGACCAGTGTACGGCCGGCATTGCTCCCGCAGAACGCCTCATGCAGGTTCGCCAGATTCTGTCCGCGCCGCACGGCATCAAGGTTCGCCGCTTGTTGGAGCTGCTACAGTTCGAGGCCCACGTGGACGACGGAGAGCGTTTTCAGCGTACCACTGGGTGCATATCCAAAGCCCCATCGGCGTTGTCACGCTAACTTCCGGCGGGCGCGAAGAAGTGTATTCGCGACGTCGCGATGTCGCACCTTTTGCGGGATCTGCGGTCGGTGTGGTCAACGCACCGCGAGAAGCTCGGACCGACGATCTAGCAGACTGTTGAAGACGTCTTGGAGCGACGTCCGATGAATGGTAACCGCCGTTTCTGACCCACTTGTTGTTGTGACACGTGTTGGAGAAGTCTTCGGGGTCCGATTTCGGGGATCTGCTTGTGTCTACGCTCGACCTTAAGCCGGAACTGAAGGCTTCTGCGGTGAGGCGGGTTGAGGTAATCACGGGGGGGGGCGCCGAACCTTGGTCTGACGACGACAAGGGGCGGATCATTCGGGAAGCGACGGAGCCCGGCGTGGTGGCGTCGTAGATCGCCCGCCGCCATGGCTTGAGTCCGCAACGTCACGCTCAACGATGATCGGCAATCTTGCCCTAGTCCCGAAGCATACCGTTGCAAAACCCGATTCTTATACAAGTCGTTGAGTTTGCTGGTGGGCCCGGCAGGACTCGAACCTGCAACCAGACCGTTATGAGCGTGTGGAGTTTCCCTTATCTTATTGATTTC